>NZ_OZ251603.1:2785897-3441795 GCF_965243865.1 Hyphomicrobium sp. 1Nfss2.1
GACCCGACCGGCGGCTTCCGCGCGCTGAAGCTTCCGTCCGGCACCGCCAAGCGCTTCGCCGAGATGATGGCGCGTGCCATCGACCAACTCGCCGACGCCCTGCCGGCCGCCTTCACCGCCGACGACTACGACTTGAAGCGCCGCACCATCGAAGAAGAATTCCGCTTTAGCCGCGAGGATGCTCTGGAGTCGCTCCGCCGCGAAGCCGAAGCCCAGAACATTGCCCTACTGCGCACACCGGCCGGCATCGCCGTCGCCCCGGTCCTCGAAGGCAAGGTCGTGAAGACCGACGTCTTCAATTCCGTCCCCGAGGTGCTGCGCCGCGAGGTCGAAACTAAGATCGCCGCTCTCGAAGCGGAAATCGAAGCCATCCTGACTGAGCGCCCGGAAGCTGAAAAAGAACGCCGCGCGCGCCTCGTTGCACTCAACGAGCAGGTCGCCGGCCGCCACGTCCGCGCCGCGCTCGACGAGATCAAGGCCGAGTTCGCCGAGGTTGCCGGTGTCGAGAGCTACTTGAAGGCAGCCGCACGCGATCTGGTGCGCAACGCGGCGATGTTCGTCTCTGGCGCCACAGCATCAACCGGCGCACAGGCCGCGCGCGTATCCGCCTCGCATCCAAGCTTCGCGCGCTATCTGCTGCACGTGCTCGCGACGAGTTCGGAAGGCGCAGGTGCACCCGTTATCCACGAGCAGAACCCGACCTACGCCAACCTCTTCGGCCGCATCGAGCTCGGCACCGCAGCCGACGGCAGCACCCAGGTGATCCGCATCAAGCAGGGCGCACTTCATCGTGCCAACGGCGGCTTCCTGCTGGTGGATGGTGAAGCGCTGATCGACAGCCCTGCCGCCGCCGATGCGCTGCGCCGTGCTCTCGAGGCAGACGAGATCCGCTTCGACCCGCCCGCGGGGCCCGTAGGTGCCGTGGGAGACGAGGTGCCTGACCTCGAGCCCATTCCGCTCAACGTCCGCCTTGTCGTCTTCGCCAATGCTGGAACGCAGCGCCGCCTCGCCGCGAGTTTCCCGGGACTGCGGCGCCTGTTCAAAATCGAAGCCGTATTCGACCACGCTGTCGACCGCACAAAGGACACTGTTGACACCTTCGCGCGCATCGTCGCCGGCGTCGTCGACAAGCAGAACCTTCGTCCCATTGATGCGGCGGGCGTTGCCCTGTTGATCGACGAGGCCGCACACCGCGCCGGCAGCACGCGCAAGCTGTCGCTTCTCATCGGCGATGTCATCGATGTTTGCCGGGAAGCCGATCACTGGGCCGACACGGAAAAGCGCAAGACCATTTCCGCTGCTGACGTCGAACGCGCCCTGAAGCAGCGGCGTGCGATCAACGCCGCCGAGTTGGCGGAGGCATCATGATCGCCCACGTCGCAGCCGCCGACGAGCGCTCAGGGCGCGTGGTGCTCTGGCATGGCGGCTCGGCTTCGGTGAGCCGCATCGCTATCGACGCCGCGATGCTGCTGGCGCAATCCTTCCAGGCGGAAGTCGAAAGCCTTTACGTCGAGGATACGCAGCTCTTCGATCTCGCCGCGTTTCCCTTTGCGCGCGTCATTGGCGCATCGGGCGGCTCATGGCGCGCGCTTCCACACGAGACGCTCGAGCGCGAGATGCGCTTTGCCGCTGCGGCCTTCCATCGGCAGGTGGCAGAGGTGGGCTCGGATGCCTCCGTTCCTTGCCGATCGCGCATCGTGCGTGACGAGCCGTTGCGCGCTGTCTCGCGCGCCTGCGCCGAGAATGGTCCGTGGAACCTGGTCGTCCTCGGCGAACCGTTGACCCCGAGCGATGGCCCGCGCCTCGCACAGTTGTTCGAGCGGGTGCGCGATACCACGGGTGCCGTCATCACCGGTCCGCTCGGCCGCCGCTCGCAAGGCCCCGTTGTCGCGGTCGTTGAGGACTTCCAGCGCCTCGGGCCCATGTTGCGCGCCGCGCAGCGGCTTGCGCCCGCCTGCGGCGGAGACGTGAAGCTAACGCTCGTCGGCGATCGCCGTGACGAGCTGAGCTGGATGGAAGGCGAGGCACGCCTCCTCTGCGCCACGGGAAGCGAGGACGACGTCATCGCCTTCGAAAGTGTCCTTGCGGCCAACGATGATCCCGCGCCACTTGCCGCCGTGTTGCAGCGTTACAAGCCCGGCTTCGCACTGGCGCAATATGGTGGTCGTCTCGTCGCTACTGGTGCCAGCCTGCGTCCTCTGACGGCCGCCCTGGAATGCCCGCTGCTGCTCGTCCGATAGCGACGGAGAGCGGCTCAGTTCTTCTCCCGGTCGTAGTAATCGACTGCCTGCTCCGCTCTGAAAATTTTGCCCAGGCGTTGCTCGCCATCGCGCGCTGCCACCACCGAAACCTTGCCCGAGTCCGGGTACTCGCAGATTTCGACGTCACATAGGTTCGACAGCGCGAGGTAGCGCATATCGGTCGCGCCCGTGTTGATGATCTGGTGCGCCACGTCAGCGCCGCCCGTCGGACAAGCAATGATGTCGTGCTTGCGGATCGGATAACGCTTCTCCCCGAAACGCAGCTCACCCTCTCCTTCGAGGATCAAGAACATCTCCTCCTCTCCGCGATGCGAGTGAAAAGGACACTGCACCTTGCCCGGAGGCAGCACTGTCAGATTGTAGCCGAGCTTCCGTGCGCCAATACCGGCGCTGAACAAGGCACGTTTCGACGTGAAGAGGCCGTTCTCTTCGACGTCATCAAATTCGACGATGTCATCGAGGTTCAAGAACGGCTTCATGCTGTAATCCCCGGTGTCGCGCCGATGCCATTGTGAATCTCAGGGCGCGCTATCGAAATACTTCGCGCCTGTGCCGATTATCTTCGGATCCGGCTCGCCGACAACCTTTGCGTCCTTTCCCTCGTACTCCGAGTTGAAAAGAACCCAGCGGATCGTTTCAAGGCGGGCGCGCCGCTGATCGTTGGCCCTCACCACGATCCAGGGCGCCTCTGTCGTGCTGGTGCGCTTGAAGATCTCGCGCTGCGCGCGCGTGTAGTCGTCCCACTTGTCGATGGCGGCGAGATCGATCTCGGTGATCTTCCAGCGCTTGAACGGATTGTGCCGGCGCTCATGAAAGCGCTCGAGCTGCATTTCGCGCCCGATGACGAGATAGAATTTGAACAAGTGGGTGCCATCGCGCACCAGCAGCGATTCAAAAACCGGCGCCGCTTGCAGGAAGGCCTCCACCTGCGCCAGCGTGCTAAAGCTCATCACGCGCTCGACGCCCGCCCGGTTGTACCAGGAGCGATCGAACAGGACCATGTCGCCGGCCGTCGGCAGGTGGCAGACGTAGCGCTGGAAGTACCACTCGCCGCGCTCCGTCTCGGTCGGCTTCGTCAGCGCCACCGATCGCGCATGGCGTGGATTGAGGCGCTCGAGGAAACGGCGGATGCAACTCCCCTTGCCCGAGGCGTCGCGCCCTTCGAACAGCGCCACGAACCGTTCGCCCTTCGCCTCCACGAACGTCTGCAGCTTCAACAGCTCGAGCTGCAGAGCCTCCAGCTGTTCCTCATAGACCTTCTTTTTTAGCTGCTGGTCATAGGGAAATCCCCCCGACGTCAGCGCGTTCTCGATGATCTCCGGCGCCAGCACCGGGTTTTCGATGTCGAACCCATAGGGAAGTGCTGACTTCGCATTGTCGCTCTTGGAGCTCTTTGCATTCATGTCTTTAGCCCGCCCGGCTGTGTACGATCATCGTAAGGTGAATCGCTTGACGTCAGACTGTCATGTTTGAAAGGCGTTATGATCCCCGGTATTTAGCTGCGATGGCGTTATCGAATGATCGAAAGCCCGGATGGAAGATGTCGTTAAGTACGGTGCTCGCCGGGATGCGCTGGACCGAGCGCAGGGCCGAGTTCGAAGCTTGGGCGGTTGAGGAATGGCGCTCTGGCAAACGCCGCTTGGCAGCGCGCTGGATGCCTGTCGCCGCCGCGATGGCTATATTCGCAGTTCTCGTCCTATTCGGCGCACTCGGCTCGCTCGCAGCCATCGTCGCTACACTTTCCTTGATGTTCGCAGCCGCGATATGGCCGCTTGACGCGAGCACCATCATCGACGCACTCGCAGGGACGCCGACTATGGATGTTGGGGCACGGGTCACGGAAGCAAAGCGTAACAGCTGGCGCGCAGTCGTCGATGCCATCCCGACGGCCGCTCTGGCCCTCGATGCGGCTGGAACGCTGCTGCACCACAATCGCCTCGCTGCCGAGATGTTCCCGAAGACCCGCGACGGCATGCCAATAAGCCAGGTATCGCGGAGCCCAGATCTGCTCGTTGCCGTCGATCAGGCGCTGTTTGCCGACGAGGATCGTATCGACGTCGAGTTGATCGAGCGGGTGCCGGTCGAGCGCCGCATAGCCGCCACGGTATCGCGTCTTGCGGGTTCTTCTCGTCCCTCGGCACCGCATGTGCTCGTCACCTTCCGCGACCTGACCGAGCAAGACCGCCTTGGCCAGATGCGCACTGACTTCGTCGCCAACGCCAGCCACGAGCTGCGCACCCCGCTCGCCTCCTTGCGCGCCTTTGTCGAGACCCTTCAGGGCCCGGCGCGGGATGACGCCAACGCCCGCAAGCGCTTCCTGCAACTGATGGCCAGCCAGGCCGAGCGCATGACCCGTCTGATCGACGATCTTCTTTCGCTCAGCCGTGTCGAGATGCGCGTTCACCTTCCGCCACGCGGCATCGTCGACCTCAATGAGACCGCCGCTTACGTCTGCCAGTCGCTGGAGCCCGTCGCCGAGGCGGCCAAGGCCAAGGTGAACCTTGTTCGCGATGACGCACCTGCACGCATCCGCGCCGACCGCGAGGAAATCGTCCAAGTCCTTCAGAATCTTATCCAGAACTCGATCAAGTATGGCCGCGAAGGCGGCGCCATCGAGGTCCGAGTCGGACGCGACGCCCCGCGTAGCTCAGGCAGCACCAAAGTCTGGGTCAGCGTCACCGATGAGGGGCACGGCATCGCCCCTGAGCATCTGCCGCGCCTCACCGAGCGCTTTTACCGGGTGAATGTCACCTCCAGCCGCGAGAAGGGCGGCACCGGGCTTGGCCTGGCCATCGTCAAGCACATCCTCAATCGCCATCGTGCCGAGTTGCGCATTGCCTCGCGCCTCGGCGTCGGCTCGACCTTCACCGCAATTTTCGACGAGCTGGGTGGAAATTCCTGATCTGGGCCAAATCCGCTCCGAACCCCTGCGACATGCGCGCAAGTCTAGAATAAACAAACAAGTTCAAGGCATTAACCTGTCACTAAAGTATAGCTGCATTGGTCTATCTAAGCCCCACGGCGCAAGGGCGCCGGGCGGGGGGAGGTTACGAGGTGCGGGTAGGCCGCACGCCCCGTTAGTCACCTCCAGGATCAGGAGATCAGTGTGAGCAACAAGCTTATCGCCATGACGGCCGCGGCGGCCGTCGTTGGCTCGTTCGCGTTCGCCGGCGCTGCCGTCGCCCGCGACCAGATTCGCATTGTCGGATCGTCGACGGTTTACCCCTTCACCACCGCGGTTGCTGAGCAGTTTGGCAAGTCTGGCGCCGGCAAGACCCCGGTCGTCGAGTCGACGGGCACCGGCGGCGGCATGAAGCTGTTCTGCGCTGGCGTTGGCGAGGCTAACCCCGACATCACGAACGCCTCGCGCGCCATCAAGAAGGGCGAGTTCGAGGACTGCCAGAAGAACGGCGTCAAGGACATCGTCGAGATCAAGGTTGGCATCGACGGTCTGACCATTGCTCAGTCGAAGAACGGCGCTGACACCAACCTCACCCGTCAGCAGGTGTTCCAGGCTCTTGCCGAGCAGGTTCCGGATAAGGACGGCAAGCTGATCCCGAACCCCTACAAGAAGTGGTCGGACATTGACCCCTCGCTCCCCGACGTGAAGATCGAGGTTCTCGGCCCGCCCCCGACCTCTGGCACGCGCGACTCCTTCCATGAGCTGTTCATGGAAAAGGGCGCCGAGGCTTTCCCGGCTCTTAAGGCTCTCAAGAAGGCCGACTCCAAGGCATTCGACAAGGTGTGGAAGTCGATCCGTAAGGACGGCGCCTATGTCGAAGCTGGCGAAAACGACAACGTGATCGTTCAGAAGCTCGAAGCCAACAAGGACGCATACGGCATCTTCGGTTATTCGTTCCTGGAAGAGAATGGCGCCAACCTCAAGGGCGTGTCGATCGAGGGTGTTGAGCCTGAGTATGACGCGATCTCGGCTGGCAAGTACAAGGGCGCCCGTCCGCTCTTCATCTACGTGAAGAAGCAGCACGTCGGCGTTGTCCCTGGTATGGACAAGTTCGTCGCGGAGTACGTCTCCGAGAAGGCGATGTCGAAGGACGGCTACCTTGCTCGCAAGGGCCTCGTTGCTCTTCCCAAGGAAGAAGCTGACAAGGTTCGCGAATCGGCGCTCGGCATGAAGACGCTGTCGGCTGACCTCGTGAACTAAGCTTGAGTGAAGGTCACCGCTGGAGAATATTCAGCGGTGGCCTTCTTTCACTCGCACTACGCTACACTTAGAAAGTCCGTCGCTGCGCCCTAACGGCTAAGAAGCGAGTTGACATGTCCGGCTACTATTTTGTCACGATGGCGGTTTTGGTCCTGATCGCCTTCTTCGTTTCCCGCTCCCAGGCGGGGAGATTGATTAAGGGCGGCGCTGGACAACTGCATTCATTGCCGAACTACCATGGACTTTTTGCAGCTTCGGCGGTGTTCGTGCCGATGTTACTCATCTATGTCGTCGGCGTACCGCTGCTGGAAAAATTTGCCCAGGCGCAGGCGCTGTCGTTCTTTGGTGCGGAGACCGCGAGCGACGCTTTACATCGAGGCGCAACGCTCCGAGACATCCACAACCTCGTTGCCGGCCAGTACTCCGGCGCGCCATCGGACTCACTCGTTGAAGCCGCGCGCAGCATGAAGTCCACGCTCTGGTGGGGTAACGCGCTCCTCTTCGGCGGAGGAGTCCTTGTGGCTCTGGTTGCCATCGGCCTCAGTCTGGGACGAGTCAGTGTCGCGTTCAGAGCGCGCAATTACTTCGAGCGTCTGGTCGTTCTGGTTCTCCTGTTGTGCGCGGCCGTCGCCGTACTGACGACGATCGGCATCGTGTTTTCGGTGCTCTACGAGACGATCCGCTTCTTCTTCGACCCGAGTCTCAAGGGCCGCCCGACCGTCACTGAATTCTTGTTCGGCACAGAGTGGAACCCGCAGGCCGCGATGCGCGCTGATCAGGGTGACATCAAGACTGCCTATGGCTTCATTCCGCTCCTGACTGGCACACTTCTGATCACGCTCATCGCAATTCTCGTTGCCGGTCCTCTGGGTCTGTTCTCCGCAGTCTACCTTTCTGAGTACGCGACCGCGCGGTTCCGTGCCTGGGCGAAGCCGATACTAGAGATCTTGGCCGGCATCCCAACTGTGGTCCTGGGCTTCTTCGCTGCTCTGACCGTCGCCCCCCTGATCCGCGGATGGGGCGCATATTTCGGCTTGGACGTTGCTTCGGAATCGGCCCTCGCGGCCGGCCTCGTGATGGGGATGATGATCATCCCATTCATCTCGTCTCTATCCGATGACGTGATCAACGCTGTGCCCCAGTCTCTTCGCGATGGTGCCTACGCCATGGGGGCGACGAAATCGGAAACGATCAAGCAGGTGGTCCTTCCCGCCGCTCTGCCCGGTATCGTTTCGGCCTTCATGCTCGCGATCAGTCGAGCCATCGGTGAGACCATGATCGTAGTCATGGCTGCGGGCTTGGCTGCGAACCTCACATTCAACCCGCTTGAGGCGGTGACGACCATCACCGTCCAGATCAAGACCATTCTCGTTGGCGATCAGGAATTCGACAGCGCCAAGACACTGGCAGCCTTCGCTCTAGGCTTCGTACTCTTCTTCGTCACACTGGTTTTCAACATCATCGCCTTGGTAATCGTTCGTAGGTATCGAGAGGAATATGACTGATATCACCGCCTCAGATGCCGCACGCATGCGGCGGGTCGATGTGACTTCGTCGGCCGCAAAGGCCCGAATTCGAGCCCGTTACCGCCGTGAGGCGCGCTTCAAGCTGTATGGTCTTGCTGCGCTTTCGCTCGCCGCCGTCTTTGTGGTGGTGCTCATTGGTGACGTTCTCAGCCGCGGGTTGCCTGCCTTCTGGCAGTATTCGCTCGTGCTTGACGTGCACGTCGATCCCGCCGCCGTTTCGTCTGGCGGCAAGGTCGACGAGGCCAGCATTCGCTCGGCTGACTATTATCCGCTGACAAAAGCCTCGCTGGAATCGATGTTCCCTGGCGAATTGAGCCGTAAGGCCCAGAAGCAGCTGGTCCGCCTTGTGAGCACAGACGCCGCGATGCCGCTGCGCGACGAGCTGGTCGCGAATCCAAGTCTCGTCGGCACGACGGTCAAAACACGTCTGATTCTTTCGGCCACTTCTGACCTCTACTATAAGGGCGCAGGTACACCGATCGAGTCTCGCGAGATGCGCGGAATTGCGACTCCGAGCGGGACGTCGGGTGAGATCACTGTGCTAACCTCGGCCAATGATTTCGCCGATGCACTGGTCCACTTGAAGCAGCGGCTCGCCGAGCAGGCCAGAAGCCTGCGCGCAGAAGCAGATCGACTTGAGTTGTTTGCTGGCGATTCGATAACCGCGAAGGTCAAAGCTCTCCGCGATGAGGCTGCGAAACTGCAGCAGCGTGTGGACCAGCCGAAAGTCGAAGAAGAACTCGACAACAAGATGCCGAGCCTGCTGATCGCCATCGATGGCGGCCTAATGAAGATCACCAAGCTCAGTGACGTGTCGGCCACCGGCACCGTGCTGCTTCCGCTGCAGTCCACGGATGAGGCGAAGCCTGGCACCTGGCAGCTCGTCACCTACGAGACGCCTGAGAGCAACCGCAAGGTGACGGACCAGGATGTCGCCTTCTTGGAACGCTTCAAGCAGCTTGGCCACGTCGAACGGTCCTTCAACTGGACTTTCCTCACGGCTGGCGACAGCCGCGAGCCGGAACTCGCCGGCATCCGAGGTGCGCTCGTCGGCACGGCACTAACGCTTGTCGTTACGCTCGTCCTCTGCCTGCCGATCGGCGTCATGGCGGCGATCTATCTTGAGGAATTTGCGCCCAAGGGCAGGCTTACCGACATCATTGAAGTGAACATCAATAACCTTGCGGCCGTTCCCTCGATCGTTTTCGGTCTGCTTGGTTTGGCGGTATTCCTCAACTTCTTCGGTATGCCGCGATCCGCCCCGTTGGTCGGCGGCATCACGCTTGGGCTTCTCGTCCTTCCGACGATCATCATCGCCTCGCGCGCTGCGCTCAAAGCAGTGCCGCCATCGATCAAAGAGGCTGCGTTGGGCGTCGGCGCCTCGCATCAACAGGCGATCTTCCATCATGTACTTCCACTAGCGATGCCCGGCATCATGACAGGTACGATCATCGGCATGGCGCACGCCCTCGGCGAGACGGCGCCCCTCCTGATGATTGGCATGATCGCCTTCATCGTTGATATTCCTCATGGCTTTACAGATGCTGCCACCGTGTTGCCGGTCCAGATCTATCTCTGGTCGGATCTGCCTGAAGTAGCATTCAAGTCCAAGACGGCAGCGGCAATCATCGTGCTGCTGATGTTCCTGTTCGTGATGAATGGCGCCGCGATCTGGCTGCGCAAAAGATTCGAGAGACGTTGGTAAGAAGTTCAACAACCGAGGCACTCATGCATACCCTGGTCGACAAGCACGCCGACGCGGTCGTGCACGCTAACTTGGCTGCTGGACTTTCGAACCCGAAAGTCAGCGCTAAGGACGTAAACGTATACTACGGCGAGAAGCGCGCGCTGATGGACGTATCGGTCGACATCCCCGATCGCGGCGTCATGTCTTTCATCGGCCCCTCTGGCTGCGGCAAGTCCACGTTCCTGCGCTGCATCAATCGCATGAACGACACCATTCCGATTTGCCGCGTGACGGGCAAGATCACCATCGACAACCAGGACATCTACGACCCGAAGCTCGACGTTGTGCAGCTTCGAGCTCGCGTCGGCATGGTGTTCCAGAAGCCGAACCCGTTTCCCAAGTCGATCTACGAGAACGTCGCTTACGGTCCGCGCATTCACGGCCTTAGCCACTCCAAGGCCGACCTCGACGAAATCGTGCAGTCGAGCCTGGAGAAGGCTGGCCTGTGGAAGGAGGTTAAGGACCGCTTGAATGAGAGCGGCACGGGTATGTCCGGCGGTCAGCAGCAGCGCCTTTGCATTGCGCGCGCCATCGCCGTCAATCCTGAGGTGATCCTCATGGACGAGCCGTGCTCCGCCCTCGACCCGATCGCCACGGCCAGGATCGAAGAGCTGATCGACGAGTTGCGCAAAAATTTCTGCATCATCATCGTCACCCACTCGATGCAGCAGGCGGCTCGCGTTTCCCAGCGTACGGCGTTCTTCCACCTCGGCACCCTTGTCGAAGAGGGACCCACCACCGAGATCTTCACGAACCCCAAGGACAAGCGCACGCAGGACTACATCACAGGGCGATTTGGCTGATGCTACGCGCATTCCTCCCCTTCGGCCGCCAGCCGGCCGCAACACCAACACAACCAGCCCGAGCCCCCCGTCCGGCAGGAGAAGCCCCTATGAACGAGCACACCGTAAAATCATACGAAGAAGAGCTGGCGCTGCTCGACAAGAAGATCGCGCAGATGGGCGGCATGGCTGAGCAGCTGCTCGGCCAGTCCCTCGGCGCGCTTGAGCGTCGCGATCCCCAGCTCGCCGAGGATGTCGTCCTCGCCGACAAGCAGATCGACACTCTCGAGCGCGACATCGAGGAGCAGGTCATCTCCATGATCGCCCGTCGTCAGCCGATGGCCGACGACCTGCGCCACATCATGGGCGCGCTGCGCATCACCACCGACCTCGAGCGCATCGGCGATCTCGCTAAGAACATCGCTAAGCGTGCATTGGCGATCGCCGATGAATCGCACCCCAAGCCGCTCATGTCCGGCATCCGCCACATGGTGGAGCTGGCCCTGCATCAGCTCAAAGAGGTGCTCGACGCCTACGCCGAGCGCGACGCCGACAAGGCGCTCAGCGTCTGGCGCAACGACGCCGAGATTGACGCGATGTACAACTCGCTGTTCCGCGAGCTGCTCACCTACATGATGGAAGATCCGCGCAACATCGGCATCTCCACGCACCTGCTCTTCGGCGCCAAGAACATCGAGCGCGTCGGCGACCACACCACCAACATCGCCGAGACGGTCCACTTCCTCGTGCGCGGCTTCAACATCGCCGACGACCGCCCGAAGGACGATCAGACCAGCTCGACGCTGATCTCAGGCACTTGAGGATGAGGCAGGACGACACGAATGTCCGCTAAGGTTCTCATTGTCGAGGATGAAGCGCCGCTCGCCGAGATGCTGCGCTACAACCTCGAGTCCGAGGGCTTCCGCGTTTCCCATGCGGAGACCGGCGAGGAAGCGCTGATCCTTCTCGACGAGGATCGGCCCGACCTCGTCGTCCTCGATTGGATGCTGCCAGGCGTCTCCGGCATCGAGCTTTGCCGGCGCCTGCGCTCCAAGCCGGATTCGCGCAACGTGCCGATCCTGATGCTGACGGCGCGCGGCGAGGAGAGCGACCGCATCCGCGGCCTCTCCACCGGCGCCGACGACTATGTCGTGAAGCCCTTCTCCCTCCCGGAGCTGATGGCGCGCGTGAAAGCCATCCTGCGCCGCACATCGCCCGATCGCGTCGCCGAGGTGATCAAGATCGGCGATATCGAGCTCGATCGCGCGGCCCATCGCGTCACCCGCGGCTTGCGTCAGGTTCGTCTCGGACCCACCGAGTTCCGTCTGCTCGAATTCCTGATGGAAAGCTCTGGCCGCGTCCTGTCGCGCACGCAGCTGCTCGATGGCGTATGGGGCCGCGATGCCTTTGTCGATGAACGCACCGTCGACGTGCACATCGGCCGCCTCCGCAAGGCGCTGATCCGCGGCAACGAGCGCGACCCGATCCGTACGGTGCGCTCCGCCGGCTACGTCTTCGGCGACGCCTAAAGCCGCGGCCAGCTGGGCTCACGATGCTCGTAAAGTCGCTAGATGATGTTATCGCGCTATTTCTAAGGTTCTCGCAGAGCAGCGAGCATTTGGCAGGCGTGGATGAAGCCTTCGTTCGCCGGACGCTGGCGGAATGGCCAAAGCGCAATAGCATTGCACTTACTGCTGCTCCCGACTTGCTTCGGTTGGATGCGGGCGCGTCGAGCTATTTCGGCGGGCGCCCGACGTTGCCGAACGACGTCACCTGGCCCAAGGCAGTAGCCCCTGACGGCAGCGAGCGATCCATGGTTTTCCTTGGGCAAATTTCGTGCGGCGAGTTCGCCGTGCATTCCTGCGTGGAAGGCTTGCCGCGCGAAGGCTTCCTGTTCCTGTTCTTGGCTTGGGACTGCGAATGGGGTCTCCTAAGACCTAGTTGCAGGGTTCTGCATTCCACGGGCGATCTCGACGCTCGGCCGCGCGCACTGCCCGAGGATGTTCTCGCCCCCCGCCAATTCATGCATCACAGCGGACAATCCAAGTTTGATTTCAAGCCGCAGCCGGGCGACGATGATCTCAGATGCTACCCTCGACGGCGCATCAACTTCATCCCCTTCGCGTCGCTGTTTCGTGACCACGTCACCGTTGTTGACACGCGCGATAGGGCCCAGAAAGAATTTCTCTCTCAATGGACCGAGTTCGCGACCGATTTTGAGATTGCGCAGCTGGCGCCATGGTTGGGGATTGCGGGCTGGCACATCCGTGCTTTTGGTCTCGCGGATCCCGCCTCCGATCCCGTTCCGGCGATACACCAGTTGCTGGGATTTCCGTGTACGTCGTCGACGGATCAGCTGGGGCACTTGCTGGCCAGAGCGGGAAAGGGGCCTGCAGGTGTGGCAACCGCCGACAGTTGGATCACGCTTGCGCAGTTAAGAAGCGATGAGCTCATGGACTGGGATTGGAATGGCCATCTTGAGCTGCGGATTCCGGAAGCGTCGCTCTTGGCCGGGGCATTCGATGACGCTGTGGCGCACCAGATCACGTAAGTTGCGCGCGCGACGCAACCCGCACCGTGCGCTTTACGCGCAAAAAAGAAGCGCGGGTTGGATCCCGCGCTCTTAATTTTTGGCTTAGTGCCGCGTGACCGCTTAAGCGGTTTCTTTGCGCGGAGGTGCGATCTCCATTGCAGACGGCATTTCCACCACCTCGCGCTCGCGGCGGCGAGCCTGCGGGGGTTGGAAAGCACGGCGGGCGTGAAACTCGCAGTACGGGAGGCCAGGAACCTTGTTCTTGCCGCAGAAGTGGAAATCGGAGGCTTGTGGGTCCCCGATCGGCCAGCGGCAGCTGCACTCGGTCAACGTCTGGATCGTTTTGCGCTCGTTGAGCGGGATCACCATTTCTTCCGCGGGCGGCACATAGACATCCGCCTCCTGGTAGAGTGCACGGAAAGCGGGGTTGCCCGTCTGCGCCATGCGCGTCTTCGCCATGCGCTTGGAAGCCATCCGCGGGCGCGGGCGGTGGCTCTTCATGCGCGAGGTCGTCGCTCGGCCGGAGAGCCCGAGCCGGTGAACTTTACCGATCACGGCATTGCGGGTGACGCTGCCGAGCCGTCCGGCGATCTGGCTTGCGCTCAAGCCTTCGCCCCAGAGCTTTTTCAACAGCTCCACGCGCTCATCCGTCCAAGCCATAAATTCTCGCTCCCTGAGGTACCAGGGGCGCGCGCCTATGCGCACACCGATTGACAGTCGGGACAGACACGGGCGCGGCGCGGAGCGTGCGGGGACGCTACGGACGCGACAAGCCAATGCCTGACCGGTTACGGACGCTGTACTGTGGGTGACGCGTACTAGATGGCGCTTGACGGAAAGCGCGAATACGACAGAGCAAACAACAGGTTCACCGAGTCGAGCCGGGGCTACTCAAAGAGTGTCACGCGTCAAGCGCGAGACCTCGTGCCGCGACAGGCCTAAACCTACAACAGGCAGAATTGGGCCTACAAGATCGTCCCGCACTGCATCAGGGCATCCCACGGGACAGGTGGTATATTCGCAACACGCAACATCGGCTCCCGTGACTGATTTGCCCGCGGTTGCAGGCCCACGGCAGCGGTCGCTCGAAGGTCCGCACGGCAAATCCCCAGTACTCTCACGCAATCCCCACGATTCGCTGCCGCAGCCCCGCAGCCGGCGCTGACCGCCGCGCTGTGGCCTTAAATCCAGGCAACCGCCGCTCCGTTCCGTTGACAGAGCACCCTCGCGCGCGTATCTACAGCGCTTCCCTAGCCGCCGCGGAGGCGGCTTTTTTAGTTTCCAGCGACGCTTCGCTGCATGAGGAGTGGGCCAACGATGTCCGCATCCTTGGCAGCCTCGGAATCCACCCCCAAGGCTGCTGTTCAGACGACGGGCCCCTCTGCGGCCGTCATGGGCACGTACGCGCGCCAGAACCTCGTCTTCGAACGGGGAGAAGGCGCCTGGCTCATCACGCCGGATGGCGAGCGCTACCTAGACTTTGGCTCGGGCGTCGCCGTCAACGTGCTCGGCCACGCACACCCGCTTCTGGTCGCAGCGTTGACCGAGCAGGCCGGCAAGCTCTGGCACACCTCTAACCTATATCGTGTAGAGGGGCAGGAGCGCTTGGCCGAGCGTCTCGTCGCCGCGACGTTCGCCGACAAGGTCTTCTTCTGCAATTCGGGCGCCGAAGCGTGCGAGGCCGCCATCAAGGCCGCGCGCCGCTATCACTACGTCGATGGCAACCCGCAGCGCTGGCGCATCATCACCTACACCGGCGCCTTCCACGGCCGCACGCTTGCGACCATCGCCGCCGGCGGCAATCCGAAATACCTCGAAGGCTTCGGGCCAGCGGTAGAGGGCTTCGATCAGGTTCCCTTTGGCGACATCGACGCGACCGAGCAGGCCATCACGCCTGAGACGGCCGCGATCATGATCGAGCCGACGCAGGGCGAAGGCGGCGTCAACGTCGCCAGCGCCGAGTTCCTGCGCGCGCTCCGAGCCCTGTGCGACAAGCATGGCCTGCTGCTCATCCTCGACGAGGTGCAGAGCGGTGTTGGTCGCTGCGGCAAGTTGTTTGCCCACGAATGGGCCGGCATCACGCCCGACCTCATGCCCATAGCCAAGGGCATCGGCGGCGGCTTCCCGCTCGGCGCGCTGCTGGCAACCGAAGAAGCAGCCAAAGGCCTCGTGCCCGGAACACATGGCTCGACGTTCGGCGGCAATCCGTTGGCGACGGCGGTCGGCTACGCGGTGCTGGGCGCCGTGCTCGAGCCCGGCTTTATCGAGGCCGTGCAGCAGAAGGCGCTGCGCATGAAGCAGGCGCTGGCATCCATCAAGGATTCCCATCCCGATCTCGTCGAGGAAGTGCGCGGCCAGGGGCTGCTCACTGGCATCAAGGTCAAGGTTGCGCCTGCCGACGTCGTCAAGGCAGCTCTTGCCGAGAAGCTCCTCGTCGTCGGCGCATCCGACAACGTCGTGCGCCTCCTGCCCCCGCTCAACATTGCCGACGAGGAGATTGCCGAGGCCGCGCAGCGTCTGTCGCGCGCGCTCGACCGCCTGTCGGCTCCTGCAACCTGATACCCATCCCACATCCTAGCCGGCCGGAGTGCCATGGCCACGAAATCGCGAACCGTTCCGACGACGAGACATTTTCTCGATCTTGATGCACTTGATGCAGTGACGCTGCGCAAGATCATCGACATGGCGCACGCCATGAAGAAAGCGGGCAAGAAAACGCCTGCGAAGTTCAGGCCTGCCGGCATCGAAGAGACGACGCTGGCGATGATCTTCGAGAAGCCGTCGACGCGCACCCGCGTGTCGTTCGACGTCGCCATGCGCCAGCTCGGCGGCCAGACGATTTCGCTCAGCAACAACGATCTCCAGCTCGGCCGCGGTGAATCGATCGTCGATACGGCGCGCGTGCTCTCGCGCTACGTCGACGCCATCATGATCCGCGCCAACGCGCACGACACGCTGCTCGACCTTGCCAAGTACGGCTCGATCCCGGTCATCAACGGCCTGACTGACAAGAGCCATCCCTGTCAGGTGATGGCCGACATCATGACCTTCGAGGAGCACAAGGGCCCGATCAAAGGCCGCTCGGTCGCCTGGGTCGGCGACGGCAACAACGTCGCCGTTTCCTGGATGCACGCCGCCGTGCGCTTCGGTTTCGAGCTGCGCCTCGCCTGCCCCGACGAGCTGCGTCCCGAGAAGGATGCCGTCGATTGGGTGAAGCGCGAGAAGGGCATCGTCAGCTATGGCAGCGACGTGATGAAGGCCGTGCGCGGCGTTGATTGCGTTGTGACGGACACCTGGGTGTCGATGGGCCAGACCGATGCGCCCCGCCGCAAGAAGATGCTCCAGCCCTACGCTGTCGACGACAAACTGATGAAGGCAGCCGACAAGGACGCCATCTTCATGCACTGCCTGCCTGCCTATCGCGGCAAGGAGGTGTCGGAGGACGTCATCGACGGCCCGCAGTCCGTCGTGTTCGACGAGGCCGAGAACCGCCTCCACGCCCAGAAGGCAATATTGGCCTGGTGCCTCGGAGTATCGTGATGGTGGAAGCGGCGGCAACACCCGAGACCCGCAAGACGCCGGGCGACGACCTAGTGCTGCCCTTCCGCACCGAAAGCTCGGGCGTCATCGGGCGCCTCGTGCGCCTCGGGCCTGCCATCGATGAGATACTGTCCCATCATGCAGCGCCTGAAGCCGTCTCCCGTGCGCTTGGTGAAGCCGTGGCGCTCACCGCCATGCTCGGTACTGCGCTAAAGATCGACGGCAAGCTGACGCTGCAGACCAAGACCGACGGTATCCTTGATTTTCTCGTCGTCAGCTTCGAGCCGCCCGGGCGGCTGCGCGGCTACGCGCGCTTCGACAAAAAGCGTATGGCCGAAGAGGCCGACGACGTCGACCCCGCTATCCTTTTAGGCGTCGGGCATCTCGCCATCACCATAGATCCCGGCGAGGACATGGATCGCTATCAGGGCATCGTTGCCCTTGAAGGCGAAAGCATCGGCGATGCCGCTTTGAGCTACTTCCGCCAGTCCGAGCAGCTTCCCTCCTTCCTGCGCTTGGCCGTAGCCCGGCACTATACGGCCGGCGAGAACGGCGAGCCCGGTCGCTGGCAGTGGCGTGCCGGCGGCTTGATGATTCAGCACCTCGCGCGTGAAGGCGGCTCCGACGAACACGTCGTTTCATCGGAAGAGGACGAGGAGATCGTCGGCGATGCCGATGATGACTGGGAGCGCACGCGCATACTTGCAGCCACAGTCGAGGATCACGAGCTGCTGGACCCGATGCTTGCCCCCGATCGGCTGCTCTATCGCCTGTTCCACGAGGAAGGCGTGCGCGCGTTCCCATCAACGCCCATCGAAGCCTTCTGTCGCTGCTCGCGCGAGCGCGTCGAAGCATTCCTGAAGAGCTTTGGCGCGGCTGATCTCACCGACATGCGCGAGCCCGACGGATCGATTTCGGTAACCTGCGAGTTCTGCACCAAGACCTACCGCTTCGCCCCCGACGAGATCACCTGACCTCAGCCCGCCGCCCGCTCGACGTCACCCCGACGCATGTCGGGGCCTGCGCCAGCTTCAACGCGCTCTTCTCGTGAAGGCTGGATCTGAACTTTGGGCTGGTGCGAACCGCTTGTTCCGATGCGATTGCGGAGGCGTGTCTGGGTCCCGGCCTTCGCCGGGATGACGGAGATGAGGAAGGCGCCGCATGCACGCCTCTTAGCCGCGTAGCGGCCAGGGCCCAAGGGCCCCGCGCCTGAGGCGCGGCTCTCAGCTTGCGCGACGATCGCCGCAGAACAAGCTTCTCTCAACTTGCGTCATCAAAAAGGGCTTCTCACTTGAGACTCTTCAAATAACTCACGATCTTGGCGCGCTCCGACGCATCGGAGATACCGCCGAACGGCTTCATCGCATTGCCGTGCACGACGTTGTCGGGATTGGCGATGAACTTGTCGAGGTTTGCCTCATCCCACGTAATGCCCGAACTCTTCATCGCGGACGAGAACTCAAAGCCATCGATCGAGCCAGCCTTGCGCCCGACGATGCCATGCAACGTCGGTCCTAAGCGATTGTCGCCTTCCTTGAATGAATGGCACGTCCGGCAAGCGTTGTTGAACGCGACTTTGCCGTCGCCCTCCTCTTGCTCCGCCGCAGCGGGCAGCGTTGTGAGCGCCACGGCGGCAAGAGCGAGGGATGAAGCTAACGAGCGATGCACCTGCGCCTCCATGACTGCGAACAGTCGATGGCTGCATAAGCCCGCGTGCATGCCAGTTGTTCCCGAATTCAGCCGCGTTCAGCGCTGAATATTTCGTGATCGCTCTGCGATCAGCGGACCGCGGAACCATGCTCCGCCCAGTCTCGGAGGCGACCGAGGAAGGCATCGCATTTGTCGAGCTGATCCTTCTCGATCCACTCGTCCGCAGTATGCGCTTGAGCGATATCGCCGGGGCCGATGACAACTGCCGGCGAACCCGCCACCTGAAACAGCCCGGCCTCCGTCGCGTACGAGACGGCATGCGTCTCGTTCTGTCCGGCGAGCTTCAGCGCCAGCGCGACAGCCTCGGACGATGCACCCGCAGAGTAGGGCGGCACTTGATTGACGATGTCGATGTCGACGCCAGCCTCCGGCGCGATCCTTTGCATCTCCGGCACGCACACGTTCGCAGCGAACGCGCGAATGCGCCGGTCGATCGCGCTGATATCGACGCCCGGAATAGCCCGCACATCGAACTGCATGGTGCAGCTTATCGGCACGATGTTCGTCGCCGTACCGCCTTCGATCTTCGTCACCTGCAGCGTCGCATAAGGCGGATCGAAGCGCGGATCCTGCGGCCGCAGCTTTAGCTCGTTCTCGATCTCGGCCAACTCGCGCAGCAGCTTGCCTGCAACTGCAATCGCATTGACGCCCAGCGGCGCCATGCTGGAATGGGCCGCCCGTCCGCGCACATCGATGCGCCAGCGCACCGGGCCCTTGTGTGAATCGACGACGCTCATGGACGTCGGCTCGCCCACGAACACCATGCGCGGCTTCGTCAGTCGCGTGCCAAACTCAGCGATCATCGGGCGTACGCCGAGGCAGCCGATTTCCTCGTCGTACGAAAAGGCAAGGTGGATCGGCACAGTCAGTGGCCGCGCCAGAAACGTTGGCACCGCCGCCAGCGCGCACGCGATGAAACCCTTCATGTCCGCAGTGCCGCGGCCATAGAGCTTTCCGTCACGCTCGGCCAGAACGAACGGGTCGGACGTCCAGGCCTGCCCATCGACCGGCACCACATCGGTGTGCCCCGACAAAGCGACGCCCGGCACGCCTTGGGGGCCAATGGTGGCATAGAGACTCGCCTTCGTACCCGCAGCGTTGGGAACGATCTCGCTGGCGACGCCGTGCTGGAGAAGATAGTCCTCGACGAAATGAATGAGCGCCACGTTGGGCTTGTGGCTGGTCGTGTCGAAGCCGACAAGCCGCGCCAGCAGCTCGACTGACGAGTAGCTGGGACCGTTCATCGCCTGTTGCCTTTTATCTAGTTGAGGCTGCGCACGACGAACGGGCTGTCGAGCGAGAAGGCCGGAACGGCGACGTCGAACAGCTCACCCTTTTCGTCGGTCATCTGATAGCTGCCGACCATGATGCCCGACGGCGTGCGCAGCGGGCAGCCGGAAGTATAGCTGAACGATCCGCCCGGCTGAATGACCGGCGTCTCACCCACGACGCCCGGCCCACGCACTTCCTCGGTCTGGCCCATGCCGTCCGTGATCAGCCACACGCGCGAGCGCAGCTGCACTGTCTCATCACCCTCGTTGGCGATGTCGATCGTATACGCCCAATAGAACTGGCCCTCGTCCGGAGACGACTGCTCTTCCAGGTACTGCGGGGTAACGCGAATGCGGATACCGCGGGTAACGGCTTCGTACATGGTGCGGCTCTGCTCCTGGCGTCGGTTCCGCCCGACGCGTCGGCGGCGCATACTAAGGACGCCGCGCGCCGGGTCAATGTCGCAGGAAGCCCCAGATCGTGATCGCTTTGGATGCGATCAGCTCTTAGGCACGGCGGCTGGCGGCGAGGCCCGCGTCGAGGTCGGCTGCAAGGTCCTCGAAGGCCTCCAGGCCGACCGAGAACCGCAGCAGACCATCGCCGATCCCGAGCTCCGCCCGCGCCTCCGGTCCGATGCGGAAATGCGTGGTGGTTGCCGGATGCGTGATCAGCGATTTGGCATCCCCCAGGTTGTTGGAGAGCTTGATCAGCCGCAGGGCGTTCTGCAGGGCGAACGCCGCCGGCTTGCCGCCCTTCACCTCGAAGGCGATCATCTGGCCGCCGCCCGTCATCTGCTGCTTGGCAATGTCGGCTTGTGGGTGATCGGGCCGGCCGCAGTAAAGGACCCGCGCCACTTCCGGCCGTTCGGCAAGGTAGTCCGCGAGCTTGGCCGCAGTCACCATCTGCGCACGGATGCGCACCGGCATCGTCTCGAGCCCCTTCAGCATCACCCATGCGTTGAACGGGCTCAGCGTCGGTCCCGTCTGGCGGATGAACTCCTGCAGGTGGTTGGTCACATATTCGGCCGATCCCAGCACTACGCCGCCGAGGCACCGCCCCTGCCCGTCGATGTGCTTCGTGGCCGAGTAGACCACCACGTCCGCGCCTTGCTCGATGGGCCGCTGCAGAAGCGGCGTGGCGAACACGTTGTCGACCACGACGATTGCACCGATCTCATGCGCCAGCTTCGACACTGCCGCGATGTCCACCAGCTCCAGCGTCGGGTTCGACGGTGTCTCGAAGAAGAACAGCTTGGTGTTCGGCCGGATCGCCTTCTTCCAGGCGTCGAGGTCGCGCCCATCGACCAGCGTCGAAGAAATCCCATAGCGCGGTGCCAGCACGTCGACGATATAGCGACAGGCGCCGAATAGCGCCCGCGCCGAGACGATGTGGTCTCCCGCTTTCAGATAGCCGAGGATCGCAGCATTCACCGCCGCCATGCCGCTGGCCGTCGCCCGCGCTTCTTCGGCCCCTTCGAGCAGCCGGATGCGCTCTTCGAACATGGAGACGGTCGGGTTTGAGAACCGCGTGTACTGGAAGCCAGGATCTTCGTTCTTGAAGCGCGCTTCGGCCTGCTCGGCGCTCGAATAAACGAACCCCTGCGTCAGGAACATCGCCTCCGACGTCTCGCCGAACTGCGAGCGCATCGACCCTCCGTGCACAAGCCGCGTTTCCGGGGCCCACGATTTCGGGTCGATCGAATTGTCGTTGTTGCTCGCCATTGCGCACTTTCCTTCCGGGGCCTGGATGCCCAGCAAAAAGCCCGGCCAGCTAAAGCGCTGCTCGCGAAAAAAAGCCGCGCCTGGAAGCTTCGAGGTGCGCACGGCCCTTTTAGCGAGTTGTTTTACGTGGCTGCAAGCCGGCCGGCCAAATGACCACGAGGTATCAGCGGGGATTACTCCCGCTACGCGCTTGGCGTCAAGGCCTGCTTGCTCTAGAGCGACAAGCAGCACTTGCGTTCGGGGACTTAACGAAGATGGCTAAGGCCGAGGTTAAAGCTGGCGGAGCCGGGTCCGATCCGGCCGAGGGAATCCTGCCGTCGCAGGCCATCACCGCGCTGATCGCGGGCGACCGGGTCAAGCTGCCGGAGCCGCTGCTGTCGAACCAGCTCCAGCCTGCGAGCCTCGATCTGCGCCTCGGCACCGTGGCGTACCGCGTGCGCGCAAGCTTCCTGCCCGGCCGCGACGAGAAGGTCGCCACCAAGCTCGATGACCTGCAGATGCACGCCATCTCCCTGTCGCAGGGCGCTGTGCTCGAAACCGGCTGCGTCTACGTCGCGCCGCTGCTGGAAGGCCTCGCGCTACCGCCCGAGCTCTGCGCCGCCACCAACCCGAAAAGCTCCACCGGACGTCTCGACGTGTTCACGCGCGTGATCGCCGACGGCGTTTCCGCCTTCGACCAGATCCCCGCAGGCTATGACGGCCCTCTTTATGCAGAGATCTGCCCGCAGACCTTCCCGGTCGTCGTGCGCAAGGGATCCCGCCTCTCACAGATCCGTTTCCGGGCGGGCGGTGCGGAAGCAAAGCCCGTGCAGGATATCCCGCTCTCCGTCGACCTCGCGGGGAACGCAGATGGTCTCGTCGGCTATCGCGCCAAGCGCCACACGGGCCTCGTTGACGTCGATGCCGTCGGCGCCTGCTCGGTCCTCGATTATTGGGAGCCGATCTATGTGCGCGACAAGAAGCGCCTGATCCTCGATCCCGACCAGTTCTATATCCTCGCTTCGAAGGAAGCTGTGCACGTGCCACCCGATCAGGCGGCCGAGATGGTGCCCTTCAATCCGCTCGTCGGCGAATTCCGGGTGCACTACGCGGGCTTCTTTGATCCAGGTTTCGGCCACGCCGAGGCTGGTGGCGCCGGAGCCCGCGCAGTGCTCGAGGTGCGCTCGCACAAGGTCCCGTTCATCCTTGAGGACGGGCAGACCATCGGCCGCCTCATCTACGAGCGTCTCACCGAGATGCCGGAGATCGTCTACGGCCGCGACCTCGCCTCGCACTACCAGGCCCAGGGCCTCAAGCTCTCCAAGCACTTCAAGTAGCGCACGACCCTGTCATCCCGGGCGGCGCAGCACATACTTCCGTCACGGCCACGCAGGTGGCCGTCCACGCCAGCTTAAGCATTCTCGGCGTCGGACGCTGCCACGGGAAACTTGCAATTGTCGGCGCTTCGTAATCGCCAGGCGAGCGCCCCGACAGTGGCGTGGATGGCCGACTTCTCGGCCATGACGGAGTGAGGAGACGGCCGGACGATCTCAGGGGAGACGTGCGAGGCAATACAACTCGCCGTTCCTTAAGGCATGCCCGCTAGCATCGCAGCATGGAACACCTGCTCCAGATCGATCCCTGGCTCGCCCTCGGCGTTGTCGCCGCCACGGCCCTGACCGACGCCGTCTACGTGATGTTCACGTCCTCGGTCATCCACCGCCGCCGCTTCGCGGCCGCCAACTACAGCGCGCTCTGGTACACGCTCTCCTCGTTCGCGGTGATCAGCTACACCAACAATTGGGTGTACGTCGTCTTCGCCGCGTTCGGCTCCTGGATCGGCGCTTACCTGTCGATGACGTACCTGCACCGCCCGCCCGGCAAGCCACCCGCGCCGCTCGCACCCGAGGCCAGCGAGTAAACTCGCGTTACTCCTTGCGGTGCTCCACGGCGTCCGCATCGATCGTGTATCCGGCATCGGCAAGACCGGTGAACGCCGGCTCCGTCTTGATCGTGCCCGTCACCCAAACGGGATCGAACTGCCCGCCGATCTCGAAGCCCTTCTCCGATTTCACATAGACGATCTGGTTCGCGGGCGGCGGCGGCACGTGAATGCACGCGCCGACGAACGGCACCAGCAGAAACTCTTTGACCGACGTTGCCTCGAAATCGAGCGGCACCACGTAGCCGCCGATCTTCACCCGCTTGCCGTTATATTCGGTAACAACGCGCGGCGGCTGATTGCCACCCGGTTGCTTGCGCTTCACCGACATGAAGCCGCCCTCGGCAAGCGGTGGAGGGGGCGCCCCGCCGTCATCCGGCGCCGGCTGCGAACCAGCAAAGAACGTCTTCGGCTTCAGCGCATTCATCTGCTGCGCGGGCGGCATGAGCTTCGCCCACGTGATGTCGATAGGCGCATCCGCGGCGAGCACGGGGGAGAGCACCCCCTGCACCGCAAACAGCGCTACACCAATGCCGCAATAAGCTTTTCTCATCGTCTTCTCCATCACGTGCGCACTGTCATGCCGTCGGCCAGCGACAGCCGGTAGGCGCGCATCGCCGGCAGCAGGCCGGCAAGGAACCCAGCGACGACGATGCCACCGAGCATTATCCACTCCCGCGCCGTCGGCGCGTTGATATCGAGGTTGAGGCCATACGTAGCGTCGACCCATGGCCGCAGCACCAGCAGCGCGCCATAGAGCATGGCCACGCCGAGCACGACACCCGCTAAGGTCAGCAGCCCCGCCTCCGTTGCGAGCAGCCCCAGAACGGTCGTTGGCCGCGCGCCCACCGAGCGCAGGATCGCCATCTCCCGGCGGCGCTCATTCAGTGTCGTCAGGATCATCGTCACCATGCCGAGCAGCGCGGTGGCGACCACCATCGCCGACACCACCGACAACGCGGTTTCCGCCGTGCCGACGAGGCCCCACAATTCCTGCAGCGCGGCGCCTGGCATGATCGCCGACAGCGGCTCTTCCGAATAGCCGTTGATCGCCCGCTGCAGCTTGAAAGTTGCGAGCTTCGACTTCAGCCCGACCAGTGCCGCCGTGATTGCCTTGGGCCTCAAATCCATCTTGCGCACGTCATCCGCCGAAACGCTCTGCCCTGGCTGCGGCATGCCATTTTGCCAGTCGACGTGGATGGCCTCGATCGCTTCGAGGCTCACATGCACCGTGCGGTCGACCGGCGTTCCCGTCTTGGCGAGAATGCCGGAAACCCGGAACGGCTTATCCGCATGCTCGACAAACGAAACCGAGCCGAGCCCGTGCGCGACGATGATGGGATCGCCCACCTTGTAACCGAGCGCCTTGGCCACATCCGCACCGATCACCGCGTCGAACAGATCCTTGAACGGCCCACCCCCAGCGAACGTCAGCCCCTGTCCGTGTCGATACTTGTAGTGCTCGAAATAGTCGGGCGTGGTGCCCAGCACGCGGAAGCCATGATGGCTGTCGCCCAGCGACATCGGCACGATCCACGCAACCTCCGGCCGCTTGGCGATATCCTCATAGCTCTTCCACGTGACGTTGTTGGTCGCATTGCCGATGCGGAAGATCGAATAGAGCAGCAATTGGATACTGCCTGACCGCGCCCCCACGATCAGGTCTGTGCCCGAGATGGTGTCGGCAAAGCTCTGCCGTGCGCCCGTGCGCACTTTCTCCACGCCCAGCAACAGCATCACCGAGAATGCAATGGCGAGCACGGTGAGAAACGCGGTCAGCGCCCGGTTGCGCAGCGATTGCATTGCAAGGCGCGGAACGATGTGACGATGCACGCTCATGCCGCCGCACTCCGTTGCGAGATGGCGATTTCATCGAGCCGCAGCACCCGGTCGAAACGTTTGCCGAGTTCTTCCTCGTGGCTCACCATGATCACCGAGGCACCCGCGGCCTCCGCTTCGGCAAACAACAAGTCGAGGAATGCGAGCTGCCGGTTGCGATCGAGCGCCGATGTCGGCTCGTCGGCAACGATCAGCTCGGGAGCCCCGATCAGCGCGCGCGCTGCTGCCACACGTTGCTGCTGGCCGACGCTGAGGCTCGCCGCCGAATGCTCGGCCAGTTCACCGGCATCGAGACCGAGGCTCTTCAGTAGCCGCTGTGCCTCCGCATCGGCAGAGCCGTTTCGCGCAGCCCGCTCCGCCCGCGTGCGCGAGAAGCTCAGCGGCAGCATCACGTTGTCGAGGATCGAGCCGTACGGAAGCAGGTTGAACATCTGGAAGATGATGCCGAAGTGCTCGGCGCGAAACCTGTCCCGCGCCGCGTTGGACATCAGCGTGAGGTCGGAGCCGAGCACTTCGAGCTTGCCCGCCGTCGGCGCAACGATTCCGCACAGCAAGCTGAGGAACGTCGACTTTCCGCTCCCCGATGGGCCAACCAGCAGCACGCGCTCACGCGCGGGAAGCGCGAAGCTGTCGATCGACAGCGAGAATCCGCGCTTGCCCGGCCAGCGAAACCGCACGCCCGTCATGCGTACGACATCCGGCTTGCCCGCATCTGAGTGGGCCCGCTGCATTACATCAGCCCGCTGAGGTCGAGAGTCGGCTTGGTGCGGCTGACTTCGTAGCTGCTCTGGCCTTTACTTGTCACGAGGTTGACGGTCAGCGCCTGTGCACCGGCGAAATGCTTGAAGTAGTTGAAGCCGATGCTCGTTAATGCGCTCGGGTTGGAGCAGGCGAGCTCATACGTCGCGTGGAACTGGTTGTGACCTTCGTGTCCTTCATGGCTGTCATGGTCATGATCGCCCGCCTTGGCATCCTTGGCGTCGTGGTCGTCTTCGTCATGATGACGCTCAGCCTCAACGGCGACGTCTACCGACGCCACCGTACACTCTGCCGCTGCGGGAACCGGGAACACCTCCAGAACCCGCTGCAGGATCATCTTCGCCTCGTCCACCATCTGCTTCTGTGCGTCGCTCGTGGCGGCATGCTCGAAGCCGACGATGTCCATGCCGGGCACCTCCAGCTCCATCGAGATACTCTTGTCTTCTACTGCTATGTTGAGAGTGCCGTGCCCGTGCACGTGGGCGCCGAGCTCGCGATGACCTTCCTCAGCCATGAGTGCGGTCGGCAGCACCACTGCGAGGACAATCGCAGCGATGAACGGCGCCGAATGGAAATGCGTGCGCATTTTGTGATCCTCGATCAAGAACGCTCGCGCGCCTCTATCGGCACGCCCACAAGCGGATGCAGCAGTTGGATGAACGGATTGGGTGTTCTAGCCGATTGGCCGCGAGGGTGGGGCACGAGCCTGAAACTGCACGCTTGCGCCGTCGCCAGCCAATGTCGCGACTGCTGGCGCTCGCAGCACAGGGGCAGGAAGAACCTCGGCGGATAATGCAATCGGTGCCGGCAGTACACCCGCGCCTGACGCCAGCAGCAGCCAGCACAATGGGCAGTCATCGTGCCCGTCCGGGATTGCCGGTGCGCAGTGGGCCGGGCGCACCATGGCCCGGCAGGCAAGCACGTCCGTCTTGGCCAAAACGTGCAGCGTATGGCGACCGGAAGGCTGGGGATGCACGTGCGCATGCGCCATCAGCACCGCGGCCTGCATCGCGACCGCGAGCAGAGCCACCATCACCGGGCTCGATTGACGCCGAAAGAAGCGCATGGGGTCTCCGTTGCAGGGGCGACGATAGCGCCGAAAATGGGGCGAGCGAAAGACACTCTTCGTTAACGCCCAATCTAATTGGTGCTCTCTTGTCCGGAGGTCAGTAAGGCGGCTGTAATCGAGTTCCCCGAACCTGATGCTTGGTCCGCATCTCGTCCCTGGGGGAGTTCAATGTCTGTCTCGCGTATCGCTTGGTTGGCGCTGCCGGCGCTTTTTATGACGGGCGCCCCCGTCCTGGCCGACCCGCTTCCGGATGCCAACGAGATGCGCGAAAGCGTCGTCCGCATCATCGTCGAGACCGACGGCGGGGGTGCGTCCGGCACCGGTTTCATCATCAACAATCATCGGATTATCGTCACCAATAATCATGTGGTCCAAGGCGCAACATCGATCGCCATCGGCTTCATGGCCGGCGGCAAGCCGGTGACCGTACCGGCGCGCGTCGTCGACACCAATCCGGACAAGGACATCGCCATCATTGAAGCGGCGAGCGATATCTTCGGCGAGCCCGTCGTCTTGGCCAACTACCAGACCTCGCCACCGATGACCGTCACTGCAGTTGGCTACCCCGGGGCGGCCGACGAGGTCCCCGGCTCCAACGTAGCCTCCGTGCTTCTCGAGCCGTCCTATAGCGTCGGCACGGTGGCCCGCGTGCTGCCGAACGTTGCCAACGTTGGCGGCGATACGCTCATTCAGCACACGGCCGTGATCAACCACGGCAACAGCGGCGGCCCGCTGTTCGATGCATGCGGCCGCGTCATCGGGATCAACGCGCTGACCATCGAGCCGAGTGAAGCGAGCTCCTACGCGCAAGGCATTTTCTACTCTATCGATGTGCGCGAGTTGCTGCCGATGTTCGAAGAGAACCTCATCGACGCCCGTATAGCGACCAAACCCTGCACGCCGGGACTAGAGGCGCGCAACGATGTGCCGCCTGCCACCACGAAGGAAGCAGAGGCTGTTGCATTTGATCGCTTCGCCGCATGCGTCAATGCCCGCCCTTGCGACGCAGAGATTTGCAAGAGCCGCTACCAGCGGCGCGTCTCATCCGAGCTTGCCGGCGGCCGCGAAGCCGACGTGAGCTTGCGTATGACGGCTGCAGCGCCGCTCTGCACCCAGCAGAACGAAACCGAAGCATTCGCGCAGTTCCAGAGCTGCGCGGAAGAGAACGCCTGTGATTTCGACGCGCAGTGCGGGCCCAAGCTGGAGCAGTCCCTCCGCCCGGACGTCATGAATAAGCGCCGGCCCCTGTTTGACCGTATCCGCGCCAAGGCAGCCGACGAGTGCAAGCAGGCGTCAGCTCCTGGCATCTGGCGCGCGGGCCAAACGCAAGAAAACATTTGGACTGCGCGCATCTTCAATGATAGCGGCGCGGCGCTCATCGTTACCTGTGTTGTCGGCGGTGACAACTCTGGGGATGGCGCCTTGGAGGTCGACGACGCTGCAGGCAAGCGCGCCCGCTGGGCCGGGACTAGAGCCGTCCAGATGACCATCGACGACTATAGCGAGCCGCTGCGTCTCGATCTCGAGGTCGCCGGCAACAGCCTGGTTGCCGGTCTCTTGCACAAGGAAACGGAAGCTGACCGCGGCTGGTTCAAGGACCTGCTCGGCAAGTTGACGGTCGGTGGCGTGCTGGCTTTGGAGGAGCCGAAAGTCGGGCTCGACGAGACGTTCTCGCTCGATGGATCGAAGGATGCGCTGGCGCCGTGCCTAAATGCCAAGTTCGCATCGCGTCAGGCCGACAGCGGCGAGGCCAGCAAGCAATAGCTGGAATCGAGCGCGGCGCCGCAGGGCGGCGCCGCCTCGTTTCACCTAGTTCTTACGTGTTCCGCCCTGCCGGCGCAGCTCGCCCGAGGCTGACATCTGCTCGCCATCAGCGTTCACCGACGTCCAGTCGAGCTTCATGGTGTCTCCGTCGACCGTAAGCTTGAGTTTGCCGTTGAGGCATCCCTGGTCGACTTCCTCGAAGCTGCCGTAGGTAATCGTCTCGCTGTATTCGTAATGGTCACCGTCGAGATCGCCGGTCAGCACGCCGCCGCACGCTGGATCACCCGGATAGCGGCTCACGCCGCCACGTGGCGAAACGAAAGTGAGGCGCACGTCGAACGGGTCCTGGTCCGGCTGCGCCGCCTGACCAACCCACGAGCCGACGACGCTGTCGGGACGCGGGCCAGGATGCGCGACATTGGCGTTTGCGATGCCAGCACCAACCGCCGCGCCAGAACCAACGAGCAGCGCCAGCAACGCTAGCTTTGAATAACCAAGGGCCCTGCCGCGCCCCCCACTGTCCTGCTTCACCGTCGCCTCCAAACGATTTCGAGTGAGCGCAGAGCTTGCTTTCGGTGTGCTTGACGGCGGCTTAAGGCAGCCATCCCCCGTCGTGCATCATGGTTTCCATTGCGGCAACGCCGGGGGCATGGCTCCTACCGATTGCCATCGCGCCAAGCCGGACCGCGTGCCAAAGTATGCCAAACAAAAATCACAGGAAGTTCGGGAGGAAGCATAGTCCATGAGCCATCTCTACCAGCCCCAGCACCGCGCCCTGCAGGATCGCTTTGCATCGCGTCCTATGGCCGACCGCATCGAGCAGATCGCCCTCAAGACCGAAATCGGCCCCGAGGAGAAGGCGTTTATCGAAAGCCGTGATTTCTTCTTCCTAACGACTGTCGACGGCGAGGGGCGCCCCACGGTCTCATATAAGGGCGGCGCGTCCGGGTTCGTGCGCGTCATCGACGATCAGCACATCATGTTTCCGAGCTACGACGGCAACGGCATGTACCTGTCGATGGGCAACATCACCGCCCATCCGCAGGTCGGCTTCCTGTTCATCGATTTCGAGCGCCCGTTTCGCCTGCGCGCGCAGGGCATCGCCGAGATTACCGATGCGCCCGAGTGCCTCGATGCGTTCGACGAAGCCGAGCTCGTCGTGCGTGTGAAGCTGACCGAGCTTTGGATGAACTGCCCGCGCTACATCCACCGCTATCAGCGCGTGAAGTCCTCCCGCTACGTCCCCCAGCCCGGTGTCGAGACTCCGCTGTGCGAATGGAAGCGCATCGACGGCATCCAGGATGTGCTGCGCCCCACAGAGGTTGAGCAAGTCGCAAAGTCGGGTGGAACTATCGGAATCGATGAGTGGATCGGCCGCGTCGTCACCGGGGACGAAAACGCCTGAGGGCGGCGCGAGCAAGCCTGGGACGAGAAGACAACGCCGCCGGAGCATGCTCCCGCGGCGTTGCTGCCCCTTTTGCGGGGCGGCTCTCCTTGCGCGTTATCGCGTCAGCCCCACCCCGATGCCGTTTGGCAGCGCAACTCAAGTGGCAGGGCAATCCAGCGCTTTGAATTTGAGCCTCAAATGACGAGACGACAACCACCGCTTTTGGCGCAGCTCAGGGCGTCCGCCATGCATTGCGGGCTGGTCTCCGGCCCCGTCGCGGCAACAGCCGCCCGGGTGTCCGGTCAGTGGGTCATGCGTGTGCGCACGCGCTCGGTCATGAGCTGTATGACCGATAGCGCGAACTCTGGTTCCTCGGCCGCAAGCTGCAGAAATGTGGCCCTGTCGATCACCGCCACCTCCGTGGGCTCGTTTGCGAGCGCTGCCGCAGAGCGCGGCATGTCGTTGATCACCGCCATCTCGCCGAATACGCCGCCGGCGCCCACCTGCTCCAGCACGCGCCCAAAGCCGATCACATGGACCGCCCCACTCAGAACGACGTACATGGCATCGCCGGCATCGTCCTCCAGGAAGATGCGATCCCCGGCCTTGAACCGCTTCTTGGGAACGCCGAGGCGCAAAATTGCGCCAACATCAAATCTCGAATTCATCTTATAATTAAGCAATATTTCTACTGTGCAGTATGCGCCCGATGTTACGAGAGGATCGTTCGCGACGCTAGCGCCAAGATGTTTCAGGCGCGCGCAAAAAACATCGTCAGGAACCGCTCGTAGATGCGCGTCAATGTTTCTAGGTCTGCAACTGGAACGTGCTCATCGACCTGATGGATCGTTGCGTTGACCAGCCCCATCTCGATCACTGGGCAGTGATCCTTGATAAATCGAGCATCCGACGTGCCGCCACCGGTCGACAGCCTCGGCACCTTTCCCGTGATTTCGGCCACAGCCGATTGCATCGTGTCGACGAGGGGGCCGGGTTCCGTCACGAATACATCGCCCGTTCCCGAAAACGATAGCTTGTATTTTGCGCCAAGCTCTGCTGCCGCCGCTTCGCATGTCACACGGACCAGCGCCTCCAGCTTCGGCCGCGTATGAGCGTCGTTATATCGGATGTTGAAGCGGGCTCGTGCCTCGCTGGGGATCACATTCGTTGCGGTATTCGGCACCGAGATGACGGTCACCCCGAGGTGTGACGGTTCAAAGTGCTTCGTGCCCTCGTCCAGCTTCAGGCCCGACAACCGGTCGATGATACGCGCGAGCTTCGGCACGGGATTGTCTGCCATGTGCGGATAGGCGGCATGGCCCTGCTTGCCGGCGACAATGATCTCGCCGTTGAGCGATCCGCGCCGCCCCACCTTCATCTCATCGCCGACGCGATCGCGACTCGAAGGCTCGCCGACGATGCACGCGTGCAGAACCTCGCCGCGTGCCTTCAGCCAGTCCAGCACCTTGACGGTGCCGTTGACGCTGTCGCCTTCCTCGTCGCCCGTGATCAGCAGTGAGATCGACCCGGGAAGATCGCCCTTGTCGTAGGCGAGAAAGCGCTTCAAGGCGGCGACGAAACAGGCGATCTCGCCCTTCATATCCACCGAGCCGCGTCCGTAGAGTATGCCTCCGCGGATTTCCGCGGAAAACGGCGGCGAGGTCCAGGCGTCGAGGTTGCCCGGCGGGACGACATCCGTATGTCCGGCAAAGCACAGGTTCGGCCCAGTATTGCCGAGACGCGCGTAGAGATTCTCGACATCGGGAAAGCCGGGTTCCGAAAACGCCATCCGGTGACATTCAAATCCCGCGGCATCGAGCACGCCTTCGAGCAGCGTCAGTGCGCCGCCCTCGACCGGCGTCACGCTTTCGCAACGGATCAGTGCTTGCGCCAGCGGGACCGGATCATGAGACGTCATCATGCACATTCACCTGTCAGTAGAGTGTTCGTGTCGACCAATATGCCCACTCTGAAACTACGGCCGCCGTGTCCAGACCCTACGTCGGTATTGGCGAGGTAATCGTCAACACTTGGCGCTGCGCGGCCTAAAATCTCGTCCGGCGGCTCATCCCTCTGGCACGTGCCGCGACAACGCCAGCTCGCCGGCCGATACCGCGGTTGCGCCGCGAATATCTTCCACATCAGTTTCGACGAGTGTGATCTTCTGCCAGATCTTCTGGCTGAGGTCGGTGCTGAGCCGCTCGATATCGCTGACCGCATCCACCACCGCCGTATCATCGATCTTTTCAGCGTAGACGGCAGCTGCTTTGCTGGCGAGCGATAGCATCTCCGAGCAGTAGCTGAGATAGCGGACGAGCTCGTAGCGCGTCATGTCACGCTCGGGCGACGAGCTCGTGCGTGGCCCCCCGAGAGCACTCGGGTCCTTGGTGAGCTGATGCATGTCGATGACGTGCGCGATGGAACGGAACTCGTGCAGCGCCTTGAGCACTGCGCCGCGGCGCAACCTGCCCTCGAGCGTCGACAGGTAGAATGCTACACCGCCCAGCACGATCAGTAGGCTCACCGCCGCATCGACGCCCTGCATCACGTTGGTCAGCTCCGTCGACGCCTCTAACGTGAGCGCCTTGGAGCCGAGCCAGACGATCATTGCTGCACCGAACGCAACGAGGCCCCAGCTTCCCGCCAGCAGCAGGATGTTCGGGCGTGCAATCTTCTCGGCACGTTCGGTAGTTTGCTCGGCCATGCGCGTGAGCTCTTCGCACACGCGCAATAAGCCTGAGTTGGGAAAGCGCTCATTGATGCGCTGTCCCAGAATGCTGAGGGTTTCGACGACGTTCTGACTGGCGAGATTCCGGTAAGACTTCATCGGCGAACCCCCGCAGGAGAGCTAATCGCGCAGCAGCTCGTTGATCGATGTCTTCGACCGCGTCTTGGCATCGACCTTCTTGACGATCACCGCGCAATAGAGGTTCGGTCCCGGCGTGCCGTCCGGCAGCGGCTTACCCGGCATCGCGCCGGAAACCACCACCGAGTACGGCGGCACCTTGCCGAAGAACTTCTCGCCCGTCGCCCGATCGATGATCGTCGTCGACGCACCGAGATAGACGCCCATCGACAGCACCGAGCCCTCACCGACGATGACACCTTCGGCCACCTCGGCGCGCGCGCCGATGAAGCAGTTGTCCTCGATGATGACCGGGCCTGCCTGCAGCGGCTCCAGCACGCCGCCGATACCCGCGCCGCCCGAGATGTGGCAGTTCTTGCCGATCTGCGCGCACGAGCCGACGGTCGCCCACGTGTCGACCATCGTGCCCTCGTCGACATAGGCGCCGAGGTTGACGAACGAGGGCATCAGCACGACGGTCGGCGCGATGTACGCCGAGCGCCGCACGATGCAGCCCGGCACGGCGCGAAAGCCCGCGCGACGGAAATCGTCCGGCGTCATACCGTCGAACTTGGACGGCACCTTGTCCCACCAGGTCGCCCCGCCCGGCGCGCCCGAGATCGGCACCATATCGTTGAGGCGGAACGACAAAAGCACCGCCTTCTTCAACCACTGATTGACGGTCCAGCCATCCGAGCCCTTTTCGGCCACCCGGACGATGCCTTTGTCCAGCAGATCAAGCGCCTTATCGACCGTATCGCGAACGACGCCGGTCGTGCCGGACGAGATGCCCTGACGCTCTTCCCACATGGCCTCGATGGCGCTCTGCAACTCGGTCGTGTTCACGCTTGCTGACATCGGTTTCCCCGTCTTTGTCTGTTAACGGCCCGCGTTGTCGCCCGCGGGTAATTTCGTGTCAATGCGAACGAATTCTTTCGCCCATATCTTCAATTGGATACGTGGTGTTAAGCCCATCACGCGATACTCAAAAAAGGTTCCGGGAGTTGCGTGGCGTGGGTGGAGTTGCGTCGTGTTGCAGAGTGAAAGAGTTGTTGCAGTTGCCCCTCGCGTCGCGAGCGGCAAGTGGGTCGGCAAAGAAGGCTTCGTAGCCGAGGCCGCCGTCCAGTTCGAGCGCATCGGCGGCACCATCGCCCGCCTCGAGCGCGAGTTGGAGAAGTCCCGCGAGACCATAGCCGAGATGGCCGAGGAGGCGAGCCGCAACAAGCGCTTCCAGGCTTTCGAAATGAGCCTCGAAAACTCTCGCGATTACAAGCTCACCGATCTTCAGCGCACCTGCAAGGATCTGAAATCCCGCCTCGACGCCATCGAGGGGGATCGCAGCAAGTTCGCCGGGCTCACCTACAAGTCGTTCGAGCCGGTGGATCGCAAGCTCGCCGAACTGAGCGGCCTTGGTGCCCACATCGACCGCATCGAATTCGCAGCCCGCCGCAACGAGGTCCTGTTCTTCGGCGCCCTCGCGCTCGCCGCGTTCTCCCTGGCTTCCCGCTTCTTCTTCTAAGCGGCCCGCAACCAGCCTAGGTTCTGTCATCCCGGAGGCGGCGAAAGCCGCAATCCGGGATCAAGCGCAAAGAGCGGCGCAGCTACGATACAGCTTTCGGGGGGCCTGGGTTGGGTCCCGGGTCTCGCTCGCGATGCTCGCTTCGCCCGGGATGACAAAACAGCAGAGTCTCGCCCCCTATCCCTGCTTTGGCAGCTGCGCTTCGATCAGCCGCTTGGCATCCGCGCTGTCCCAGTGCGCCGGGCCGATCAGCCGCCCGATCTCCTTCCCTTCCGCATCGATCAGGATCGTCGTCGGCATGCCGATGACTTTCAGCGTGGTGCCTTCCTTGGCGGTGGGGTCCGCATAGACGGCGAGCTTGTCGGCCTTGATGTCGGTGAGGAACTTGCGCGCCCCTTCGATGCCGCTCTTGTCCACCGCCAGCGCCACCACCTCGAACTTGTCCGAGCCCAACGCCTCCTGCAGCCGGTTCAGCGCCGGCATTTCCTCGCGGCACGGCGCACACCACGTCGCCCAGACGTTCAGCAGCACCACCTTGCCGCGCAGGCTGTCGAGCCCCACTTCCGTGCCTTGGCTGTTAACAAATCGGATGTCCGGCAGCGCCGCGGGCTTCGGCTTGAACACGAACGTCGTCATCGCGCCGGTGGCCAGCGGATTGCCCCTGGACGTCGCTTCGTGCGCGTTCCCGCCGGAAGTTGCCGCACCTTGATTGTCAGGGCCGCCCATCGTGACGTATACCGCCGCGAACGCAACGATAGCCGCCAGCGCGGCGATCCAAACGAAGACCAACGAGCGGTCTGGCTTCTTTGGCTGGGAATGATCGCTCATGTGCCTTCTTTCGCCGAGCATTCATCGAGCGGCCTTGACGGAGAACAGAAAACCGTGACGGACAAGCCTGCTAACAGCATGTGGGGCGGTCGCTTCACGGTCTCGCCGGCCGAGATCATGGAGGAGATAAACGCCTCTATCGGCTTCGACAAGCGTATGGCCCCGCAGGACATCCGCGCCTCCAAGGCGCACGCCGCCATGCTCGCCGATGCCGGGATCATCGAGAAAGCGGACGCCGCGGCAATCATCGACGGCCTGGGCAAGGTTGGCGCCGAGATCGAAAAAGGCGATTTTCCCTTCTCCCGCGCGCTCGAGGACGTTCACATGAACGTCGAGAGCCGGCTGAAGGAAGTCATCGGCACGCCCGCCGGCCGTTTGCACACCGCCCGCTCGCGCAACGATCAGGTTGCGACCGATTTCAAGCTCTACGTGCGTGAGCGCATCGACGGCCTCGATGCTGCCCTGGCGGCGCTGCAACTCGCCCTCGTACGCAAGGCTGAAGCTCACGCCGGCACGGTAATGCCTGGGTTCACGCATCTGCAGCCCGCCCAGCCGGTCACCTTCGGCCACCACCTGATGGCCTACGTCGAGATGCTTGGGCGCGACCGCGGCCGCCTCGCCGATGCCCGCGCGCGCCTCAACGAATGCCCGCTCGGCGCCGCCGCGCTCGCCGGCACCTCGTTCCCCATCGATCGCCACGCGACCGCCAAGGCACTCGATTTCGCCAAGCCGACCGACAACTCGCTCGACAGCGTCTCCGACCGCGATTTCATCCTCGAAACGCTGGCCGCCGCATCGATCTGTGCCATGCACCTGTCGCGCTTTGCCGAGGAGATCGTGCTGTGGTCGACGCCGCAGTTCGGCTTCATCAAGCTGACCGACAAGTTCACCACCGGCTCCTCGATCATGCCGCAGAAGCGCAATCCGGACGCCGCCGAGCTGTCGCGCGCCAAGGTCGGCCGCATCGCCGGTGCCTTTCAGAGCCTGATGATGGTGATGAAGGGCCTGCCCCTCGCCTATTCCAAGGATATGCAGGAAGATAAAGAGGTCGCCTTCGACGCCCTCGACAGCCTCGCCCTCGCCCTGGCGGCGATGACCGGCATGGTAGATGATATGCAGCCTCAGGCGGCACCGATGCTGGCTGCCGCTGGGGGCGGCTATTCGACGGCGACCGACCTCGCCGACTGGCTCGTGCGCGTCCTCAAGATGCCGTTTCGCGACGCGCACCACGTCACCGGCCGCATCGTCGCCGCCGCCGAGGCCGACAATCTTCCTCTGGATAAGTTGCCGCTTCCCGCCATGCAGGCCATCGAGCCGCGCATAACGGCCGATGTTTTCACGGTTTTGAGCCCTGAGAACTCGGTAGCGAGCCGCATCAGCCATGGGGGAACTGCGCCACAGAACGTCGCCAAAATGGCGGCCTCCTGGCGGAAGCGGTTGGAAAACGCCCCGCCGAAGGGCTAGAACTGCCAAAGGTGCTGAGGCGCCCCAGATCCGCCTTTGCGGTGGGGTTCCTTGGCTATGCGGCGTTAGCCAGCGCTGGCCGCGTGGAGTGGGGTCGTCTGGGACATGCGCGTATCGTTGACACCGAAGGCAATGGTTGCCGTGCTGATCGCGGCCGGGCTCTGCCTCGGTTTCGGTGGCTGCGGCGTCCGTGGCTCGCTCGATCCGCCGCCCACCGCCAAAGCCGACGGCACAGCCAAGTCGGCCGAGGCTGCCGGCACCCAGCCAGGCAGCGCCGCCCCGCCGAAGCCACACGACGGCTTCATCCTCGACCCCCTTCTGCGCTAACCGCGCTCCGATCGTCCGAGCGACTATCAGCTAGAGTGTGATTGGCAGTAGCTTCCCACACAGCCCTCTCGGCCGCGCAGCGGCACGGCGCCAAGGGCGCCCACGCCAGTGCGTCGCCTCACTTCCAAAGCTCGATGATGTCGACGTCGACCATGTCGGCGCCGCCCGGCATCATTGACGGGACCTCCCTCCGCCGTCGGGTCGACTTCCACCCCGCCGACTCCAGCTCGCGGACAAACAGCGGTGTATCCTGCCGCCCCGGATCGGCAATCAGCACGCGGCCCCCGGGACTAAGGTTGCGCTCCAGGATCGCCGCCAGCGGCGCATGCGCCGTCCGTTCGTACAGAACGTCCGAGCCGATGATGACGTCGTATGTCCGCGTGTCGGTCCAGGCATCCCAGTTGGCGAGCGCAAGCTCGATGCCCTCGACCCCGTTATTGTCTGCGTTCACCCGGCACAGTGTCAGAGTCTGAGTGACGTTGTCGGTCTGCCGCACTGCCGCAGCTCCCAGCGAGCGCGCCACGATGCCGGGCAATCCCACGCCGGCACCCAGCTCCATCACGGTCTTGCCGGCCACCAGATCAGGTTCCGCCGCCAGCGTCTCGGCCAGCGCCTGCGCCGATTCCCATACGAGCAGGCCGAATGGGAAAGCCGCGTAGGTCTCGACCGCGCTCAGCAGCGAGGCATGGTCCCGCGCCGCCTCGATGCGCCACGTCCGGCCGGCGATGGTGAACGTGAATTCAGCGAGCGGAACCCCCACGGACCGCTCGAGGTCCGTCGCGACACCTACCTGATCTGCTTGTTTTGCTTCGCTCATCGTCCCGCCATTGCCATTGCCTGCTCTCTCCCGCTATTAGCGGCGCACGACTTAGCAGCTCGCTGCCAACGAGAGACCCCGTCTCATGCACCATTTCCATTATCGCGGCGGCGTGCTGCACGCCGAGGGCGTCAGCCTCGCACGCCTCGCCGACGAGGTCGGAACGCCCTTCTACTGCTATTCCACCGCCACCCTGGAGCGGCACTACAAGGTCATCACCGAGGCCTTTGCCGGCCAGGACGCGCTTATCTGCTTCGCGGTCAAGGCCAACTCCAACCAGGCCGTACTGGCGACGCTCGCCCGCCTCGGTGCCGGAATGGATGTCGTCTCCGAAGGCGAGCTGCGCCGCGCCCTCGCTGCCGGCACGCCTGCAGATAAGATCATTTTTGCCGGCGTCGGTAAGACCCGCGAGGAAATGGCCTACGCGTTGCAGCAGGGCATACTAGGGTTCAACGTCGAGAGCGAGCCAGAGTTGCGCGCCCTGAGCGAGGTCTCAGCCAGCCTCGGCAAGACCGCCCACGTCGCTCTTCGCGTCAACCCCGACGTCGACGCGAAAACCCACGCCAAGATCTCCACCGGCAAGGCCGAGAACAAGTTCGGCATCCCTTATGCCGATGCGCGCCGCATTTATGCCGCAGCCGCCAAGCTGCCCGGCATCGCCGTCACCGGCATTCATATGCACATCGGCAGCCAGATCACGCAGCTCGATCCCTTCCGCAACGCCTTCCGCCTTATGCGCGAACTGGCCACTGAATTGATCGCCGACGGGCACAAGCTCGTCCACCTCGACATCGGCGGCGGCCTTGGCGTGCCCTACATGTCGGAGGGCGAGGTCGCCCCGCCGCCGGCCGCGTACGCCGCCATCGTGAAGGAAGAACTCGGGCCCCTGAAGCTCAAGATCGTCATGGAGCCCGGCCGCGTCATTGCCGGCAACGCCGGCGTCCTCGTCAGCCGCGTCATCTATTCGAAGGAAGGCGTCGACAAGACCTTTACCATCGTAGATGCGGCCATGAACGACCTCATCCGCCCGACCCTCTACGAGGCGCAGCACGAGATCTGGCCTGTGGACGAGGCAAAGAGCGCGATGCCGCCCATCGTGCAGGACATCGTTGGGCCTGTCTGCGAGACCGGCGATTATCTCGCCCTCGACCGCAAGCTCCCGCCGCTCAGCTCCGGCGACCTCATCGCTGTCATGACGGCCGGCGCCTACGGGGCCGTCATGTCGTCGACTTACAACACGCGCGCCCTGGTGCCCGAAGTACTGGTGAACGGCGATGAATATGCCGTTGTCCGCCCGCGCGTTACCCCCGACGCCCAAATCGCCCTGGACAAGCTTCCCGCCTGGCTGAAATAGGGCCATCCACCCAAGCCAGATCACGCGAGAATGACCAAACTTTAATCCTGACGCGGCGGCGCGCCGCTAGGCCCGCCGCAATGTTCCGGGTATCGTTTCGCCCATGACGGAGCCGCAGGCAGCTTCCCCCATCGACGCTAAGTTCGCGCGCAAAGTGCGCATGAGCCGTTTCGCGCTCTTCTTCGAGCGCCTGTGGCCGCGCATCTGGATCATCCTCGGCCTTGTCGGCTTTTTCCTGCTGGTCTCGCTCGCCGGCATCTGGCCGCTGCTGTCCGACCCGCTGCATTACCTCGCGCTTGCGGCCTTTGCGATCGCGGCCGTCGCCGCCGTCCTTTACGCGCTGCGCACGCCATACCCGGCGCGTGAGGAGGCCGTCCGCCGCATCGAACGCGTTTCGGGCGTTCCGCACCGCCCGGCCTCGTCCTACGAGGACACCGTCACCGCCAACGCCGACGACCCGCGCACCGCCGCCATTTGGCAGGCGCACCGCGCGCGCCTCTCAGCGGCCCTCGCCAAGCTGCGTGTCGGCCCGCCTCAACCCCGCGCCGACCGCCAGGATCCCGTCGCCCTGCGCGGCTTGCTCGTTCTCGGAGTTGTCGCCCTGCTGGCCCTCGTAGGCGACAGCGCGTCCGACCGTCTGCGCTCCGCTTTCCGCTTCAACGCCGCAAAGGCCATTGCCGAAGCTCGCCTCGATGCCTGGGTGACGCCGCCCTCCTACACCGGCAAGGCTCCGATCATGCTGGCAGACGGCGCCCGCGGTCCCGCCGCGGCTGAGACACAGCCCAAACTCTATGACGTGCCTGACCGCAGCGTGCTCATCGTGCGCACCAGCGGCAAGGGGCTCGGCGCCCCTTCGCTCGACGTATTCGCTGAAGGCTCGACCGAGCGCCAGCACGTCGAAGCCAAGGCGCCCGATGCCGGCAAGTCGACCGCGCCGAGCGCCGATATCTCCGAAATCCGTTACGAGCTGCGCAAGTCCGCCGAGATCCGCGTCCTGGCGGGCGGCGTCGAGCTGGCGCGCTGGGCGTTCTATGTCCGGCCAGATAAGGCGCCGGTCATCGCAGTGGCGAAAGCGCCCGAGCGCACACGCCGCGGCTCGATGAAGCTCACCTATACCGTCGAGGACGACTACGGCGTCGTCTCCGCCAGCGCCGATGTGAAACGCGATCGCAGCTCCGAGAAGCCGGTCGATCCCAGCAAGGCGTGGGCTCAGCCCAAAGTGCTGCAGGGCCCTCGCCCGCCGCATGAGCCACCGCCCGAGATCACCTTGCGCCTGCCGCGTCCCTCGCAGAAGCAGGCGGAGACCTATATCGATTTCGGCCCGCACCCCTATGCCGGCCGCGAGGTCATCATGACCCTCGAAGCCAAGGACATCGCTGGCAACGTCGGCCGCTCCAAGCCGATGCGATTGGTGCTCCCTCAGCGCATCTTCCAGAAGCCGCTGGCCCGTGCCGTCGTCGAGCAGCGCGCCAAGCTTATGGATGATCCGCGCTACGCCCCGCTCGCCAAGCGCGCGCTCGATGCGCTGACGATCGAGCCGGAAGGCTTCATCGATTCAACCGCCGTCTACCTCGGCTTGCGCACCGCGATGCGCAACCTCGACCGCGACACCTCGCGCGAAGGATTGAAGAGCATCACCGACGGCCTGTGGGAGATGGCCCTGCGCATCGAGGACGGCGACCTTTCCGAAGCCGAGAAGGCGTTGAAGGACGCTCAGGACAAGCTCGCGGAGGCGCTGGAAAAGAACGCGCCCGACAGCGAGATCGATCAGGCCATGCAGGAGCTGCGCGAGGCGCTCTCCAAGTACATGCAGCAGATGGCGAAGAACGCCCAGGATCAGGCTCCGCCCGAAGGCCTCGACCAGCAGAACCAGCAGATCAGCCAGCAAGACCTCGACCAGATGATGAAAAATCTGGAGAACATGGCCAAGTCCGGCTCGCGCGATCAGGCGCAGCAGATGCTTGCCGAGCTGCGCGACCTGCTGGAGCGTCTGCAGTCGGGTCAGCAGTCCCAGCAGCAGGCCCAACGCGGCCAGCAGATGCAGAAGAAGCTCGATGAGCTTGGCGGTCTCGTCGGGCGCCAGCAGCGCCTGATGGACGACACCTATCGCGAGAACCGCCGCCAGCAGACCCCCGGTGGCACCATGCCCGGCGAGAATGGTCAGCAGCAGAGCCGCAGCCGCCAGGGCCAAAACATGCCCGGCCAGCAAGGGCAGAGCGGCCAGCAGGGTCAGCGAGGCCAAGGTCAGCAGGGACAAGGCCAGGGCGGGCAGCAAGGCCAACAGCAGGGTCAGCAAGGCGGCAAGGGCAGCCTGAGCGAGCAGCAACAGGCACTGAAGGACGAGCTCGAAAAACTGCGCCGCGAATTGGACGAGCTTGGCGCCGGCCAGGACGAGTTCAACAAGGCGCGCGACGCCATGGAGAACGCCGAGAAGTCGCTCGAAGAAAATGACATGGACACCGCGCTCTCGGATCAGTCCGAAGCGCTCGACCAGATGCGCCAGGGGGCGCAGAAGATGGCCGAGGGCATGTCCAAGGAAGGCTCATCGCGCTATGGCCAGAACGGCAATCAGCCGCGAGATCCGCTCGGCCGTCCGCAGCGTTTCCAGGGCCCCGATGCCGGCAACTCGGTGAAGGTGCCCGACGAGATCGACATGCAGCGCGCGCGTGAGATCCTCGAAGAGCTGCGCCGTCGCCTCGCCCAGCCGGCCCGTCCGACCCAGGAGCTGGACTACTACGAGCGCTTGCTCCGCCGGTTCTGATGCCCGTTCACCATTATCTTGGTTAACATCGCTTTACCCTTTTTTCGCCACGAGAGTGGCGGAGCAATTAGGGCATGCGTACCCTGGGGGCTCTCTTCATCATCGTGCTGTTCGCGTGGCCTTGGCAGCCTGCCGTGGCGGGCGACGATTGCGCCGACGGCAGGCTTTCGCCGGCCAGGATCGTTGGCGGCGAGAAGCTCGTCCTGAGCTGGACCGGCAAGGTCAACAAGAAGATGGCCACCGCTCTCGACGACGCGTTCGAGGCCAACAAGCATCGCGTCAAATCCGTCGAGCTTTCGCTGAAGTCCTGCGGCGGCCGCGTCGACTATATGGCCGGCACCATCGCCGTGCTGCACCACATCAAGGAAACGCACAAACTGACGACCATCGTCGATCAGGGCTCGACCTGCGCGTCCGCTTGCATCCCGATTTTCCTCGCCAGCGACAATCGCCGTGCCGCGTTGAGCAGCCTGTGGTTCTTCCATCGCACCTGGCGGCGCAAGCTCACCGGCGGCGTCGACGAGGTGCAGACCGGCGCGCCCGGCAAGAGCTCCATCGATCAGTTCCACGACCGCTACTACGTGCCCGCCGGCGTTTCCGCCGAATGGCTGAAGCGCTTGAAGCCGATCATCGAAAACACCGGCGGCTATTGGCAGACCGGCCGCGACCTGTGGGAATCGAAAAGCGGCATCGTCACCGAAACGATCGGCGACGTCCTCTTGCAGGAGGACCGCACCATCTATCTCGCGCCCGCGCCCGGTTGCACAGCGATGTGCCGCGGCTAGGTTGGGCGTAGCGCCTTGTTCCTTGATCAGCAGCACCCAGAAGATGCCGTTTAGCACGCGCCGGTCATCGACGCGCGGTGCGCCTCATGGCTTGTTGGGCAGCAGCGGCTCGATCACGCGCCACTCGAAGTCGGTCAGGTCATATTAGCTCATGCCGATGCTGAAACAGTATTTGGCGAACCAAGGAAGCGGCCCGGCAGCTATCGACCCAAGGCCGTCACTGCCAGATCATTTGATATTTCCGGAAGGCAGCCATAAGCGAGGGACAGGAATTGATAGAAGAGTTGAGCCTGGTGGAAGATTATCGTCCCGTCGCCCTTGTCACTGGTTCAACATCTGGAATTGGCGAATCTGTTGCCCGGAGGTTCGTGCAGGAAGGGTACAATGTTATCCTCCATTCTCGTAATTCCGAGGATAAAGGTCGGTCCCTTGCGGCCGAGCTCAAATCTGCCAGCTATATCCAAGCCGACTTAGCCCGAGAAAGCGACCGCAGACGTCTCATACATGACGCTGTTGGCTTATGGGGGCGGTTGGACGTGCTGGTGAACAATGCTGGTCTGAGCGGTGTGATACCCCACGCCGATCTGCGTGCAGCCACTTCGGAGATTTGGCACGCACTGTACGAAGTGAATATGGTGGCGCCCTTTCACCTTATAGCTGAAGCTGAGACCGCGCTGCGCAACGCGGCGCAGCATGGACGAACGGCTTGTGTCGTAAACATTAGCTCTCACGCCGGAGTTCGGCCAAAAGGGGCCTCAATTCCGTATGCAGCCACTAAGGCGGCGCTCAACCACGTGACACGGCTACTTGCATTGTCACTGGCGCCAGCCATCAGGGTAAATGCCGTTGCGCCAGGCCTTGTCGACACACCGCTAACAGCCGACTGGACGGCAGCCCAAGAGTTATGGAGAACGCGCGCGCCGATGCGACGACCGGCCAGCCCGGACGACATTGCGCAAGCTGTCATGATGCTCGTGCAATCGGATTATTTGACCGGCGAGATATTGCTCTCCGATGGTGGGCTCAACCTCACGTGACCGAAACCGTCAAGATTGAGCATCCTGGGAACACTCAAAATGCCGGCCGTCGAACAATCACGCTCCATGGTCCACCGCTGATCGGAACGATATCCGCTTTCGGAGTATCTACGCTGTAAGCCGTCAGGCAACTTCCCACCCATCTCGGTCATTCCCGGTTTATGGGTTTACGACCTAGTCAAACGCGCCGCCGACAGCGATATCGACGAGACTTAACCTCTCCCTGCTGGGAGAGGTCGGGCGCGATCGATAGATTGCGTCCGGGTAAGGGGATTTCCGGCCCTTGTCTGAAAGGCGCGAGCGCCTACCGCGCCAGCCGCACCGTAAGTCCGCCCACCACCTGATGGCTGACCACCTCCGTCGAGATGTGACCACCGGGAGGAGCTTCGCCTGCGAACCAGCGTGACACCTGCCGCCAGAGATCGAGCGGCAGCCAGCTCCCTTCGGCCTCGCTCAGCGGCGCCCCGTAGTGGCCGTAGGTGAACTTGTATTCGACGAATAGCGACAGTTTCGAGAGCCGTATCTCGAAGCCCGCGAGCGCCTGCCCAGCCGGGCCTGCGTAGTTGTATTCATAGGTGCGCGGACGGCTGCCGTTCGTTAGGGCGAATTCCGTGTGTGGCAGCAGCACGCCGCCGCCCGCACCGACATACGGGCTGATGCGAGCGCCGATGCTCGGCAGGCGCAGGAAGCCGGTCAGGAGCAGCATGTTGTGGCCATGCGAGAACTCTAGCTTCTTCACCACGTCGCGAATTCGCGTGCGCGCCGGCAGCGGTTGTCCGTCGAGAGTGCCCGAGAAGTTGGCCTCATCGTCTAGCGGCGCGATCGCCTTCGAATGGATGAAGTCGACGCCCGTGCCAGCCTTCCCGCCTGAGAACCACCGCGCGACGCGCGCGCCGTAGTAGATCGGACTCTTGAACGGGTCCGTGTACCAGCCGACAGGATCGATGGTGAAGTCCGTCGCGGGATTGTCTCCTGCGCCTTTGATGTGCGCGGCGGTGGGGTACGTGTAGGGAACGCCCGTGTAGGCGCCGATGGTCGTCTCGTTGCCGATCGCTACAGGGCTGCCGCTGCCCGCCTTGCTTCCGCGCGCTTGTGCCGGCTCATCGTCGAACCGCGCCTGCTCCATGACGGCTGCCGCCGTCGATACGGTGACCATCACCGCGGCTGCTAGCGTTGCGATGACATCGAACGAGCGCCGCCCCGGCGCTCGAAGCGCCCCGCCCGTCCAGCCGAGCGTGAGTAGTTGCGCCATCGGCGTCCCCCTTCTCAATTCGTTATTGCGGGCAGCCCGTGGCCAGCCGGCGCATGCTGGGCGCAAGTTATGCGAGCTGGGCTGCCGCGCCAATGGACCCAGCTGCAACCCCGCTGTGCCGCGTTGCCGCGTCGCAAGATTGTCAGGGGTATCAGGAAGAGGTCCGCGGCGCCGACAGGCGCTCCAGCATGCGGTAAACCGCAGTGATTTGCGGCGCTTTCCGCGTCAGGTAGTCGGCCCCGGTATATCCCCACCAGTCCCAGCAGCCTTGCGGATTGACCGGCGTCGCCGCCGTCTGCGGGAACAGCACTACGATGTTGTTGGCGTCCGCCCAGCGTGCAAAACCGGAATCGCGCGCGAACGCATCGCCGACGAAAGTGCGGTTCTGCCCGCACCCGTGGAACGCGATGTGAACGCGGCAGCCCGCGTCCGCCTCGCATCCCTGCGGCACGTAGACGAGGCCGAGATCGCTCAGTCCGTGATTGGAGAGGCCTTTCGTAAAGACCGACTGGTCGAACGCCATCAGCCGCCCGGCAGCCCTTTCCGCCGGCGCTTTTAGTTGGCCGTAGATCTGCTCCAGGAGTGCGCCCGCTTGGTCATAATCGCAGTCGACAATGTACGGCTTGCCCGTGTAGTCGCACGCCGGCCCGCGATCATCGGTGACGAACGCATGCCCGGCGGGAACGTCCGACACGAACAGGATGTTGGCGTCGGGCACACCGACATCGACATAGAAGTTGCGCGCAGCTTCGACGATTGCCGGCACCACTGTGGTGTCGTTCTTACCGCTGAAGATATAGACGCGGTCGGTCAGCACATCGGCGATCGGATCGATGCGGTCGTGCTCGGCAAGACGGCTGGCGCGCTGGGCCAGCAGCGCAGGGTTCGGCACGCCGAATGCTTGCAGCGCGTCCTGCATGCAGCCGTTGATCGCCTTTGTGAGATTCAGGAGCACCGTCCCCGGCCCGGGGATGACATCGGCGTAGAGACTCTCAGAGCATCCATAAGGCCCGCCTGCGATGATCGCCGCACCGACGACGTCCTTGGCGTGCGCCATCTGGAACTGCCCGGCCATATAGGCGCCCGAGGAGATGCCCGAGACGGAGGTTTCGGACCTGTTCGCATCCAGCGCTGGTAGCTCCGCAGCCGGCTGCTCGCTGCATCCCGCGACGGCGGCGGACAGCGCCAATATGATTGCCGGTATCAGTCTTTTCATCGCCGCTTGTGCCGCTGCCTGCTGCTCTCCGGCAAACACTACCGCTTCTGCGCCTCTGCCGCCATTGGAACGAGCTGCGCGGTCGGCTTCAGACGCACCGTCACGCGGTCCACTCGGCCTTTCGCATCGACGACCGAGAAGCTGACGAAGCCATTGCCGTCGGGCTGCCAAACCACCTGCCGCGCGCGCGGATCGGACGTTATCGGTGCCCCATTTACCAGCCAGGTGAGCGGCAGCACGCCGCCGCTGGCCTTCAGCAGCACCGGATCATCGGTCTCCAATTCGACCTCGGCGCGGTCAGGCGGATAGGAGATCGCCACGCGCGGCTCCAGGAACGGACCCTGCGCAGCTTCGACGCCATTCTCACGAAAGCGCTTCAGAGGCGGCGGCAACTCGGAGCCTGTCACCCGCAAAGCCCCGGCAGGCGCGCTTTGCAGCGCGGCGCGTCGCTCGCCGAGCCGCGCGAACGCATCGAACAGGATTGGAGCCGCTGCAACGCGGCCGGACAGCCCCGGCGTCGCCGCGCCATCCGGGCGCCCGACCCACACCGCCACGACATGACGGCCATCGTAACCGACCGCCCACGCGTCGCGATAGCCGTACGAGGTGCCCGTCTTGTAAGCGAGGCGACCCGCCTTTGCGTTCAGCGGCGGCGGTGCATCCTTCAAGATGTCGGTCACGTACCAGGCCGCCAGCGGGGACATCAGCCGCTTACGCTCCGCCTGTTTCCCGTGAATCAGCGCTTCCGCCGACACTTTGAGATCCGACATTCGATAGATCAGCGGCGTCACGTCGCCGCCGCGGGCGAGCGCGGTGTAGAGCGTCGCGATATCGCGCAGCGTCAGGCCCACGCCGCCCAAAGCCATCGCCAGCGTCGGCAGGCTCCTGTCGGGGAACATGGCTTCGACGCCAACCTTCCTGAAGCGCCCCGCGAGCTTGCCGGGTCCGATCGCGTTCAGCACCTTCACCGCCGGGATATTCAGCGACTGCGCCAGCGCGTCGTGAATTGTCACCGTGCCGTGGAAGTCTTCATCGAAGTTCTTCGGCGCGTAGTTGCCGAAGCGCGCTGGTCGATCCTCGATCAGACTCTGTGGATGCGCGAGGCCGGATTCGAACGCGAGGCCATAGATGAAAGGCTTCAGTGTCGACCCCGGCGAGCGCGTCGCACCCACCATGTCGATGGCACCGAACCGCCCATCATCGAGGTATCCGGCCGAGCCTACGTGCGCGATCACCTCGCCCGTCATGTGATCGACGACGAGGATCGCCGCCGAAAGCTTCTGGCCGAGCAGCTTCGTCTGTTCTTCCGCAAGCCCCTCCAGCGCGCGCTGCACGCCCCTGTCTATGGTCAGGTGGTGCACGGCCTCCGCCGGCTTGGCGATCACCTCCGCTTCCGCAAGATGCGGCGCCAGCTTCGGAAATGCACGCCGCGCCGTGGGCACGGGCTCGTGCGATGCGCGTTCCGCTTCCGCCGCCGTGATCACGCCACCCTCAACGGCGCGCTGCAACACCCGGTCGCGCGCGATGCGTGCGGCCTTTGGGTTTCGATCGGGCCGCCGCCATTCCGGCGACTGCGGCAGGGCAACCAGCAATGCCGCCTCACCGACCGAGAGCCGCCGCGGCTCCTTGCCGAAATAAGCCAGCGACGCTGCGCGCACGCCTTCGATGTTGCCGCCGAACGGGGCCAGCCGCAGATACAGCGCCAGTATTTCTTTCTTTGACAGGAAGTGCTCGAGCTGCAGCGCGCCCCCGATCTGTCGGATCTTGGCGCGGCTTGAGCGCTCGTATTTCCCTTCCACGAGCCGCGCGACCTGCATCGTCAGCGTCGAGGCCCCCGAGACGATGCGCCCATTGCCGATGAGCTGCACCGCCGCACGCGCCATCGACCGCATGTCGACGCCGCCGTGCTGGTAGAAACGCTTGTCTTCGAACGCCATCAGCATCGCCAGATAGCGATCATCGACCTCGGAAACCTCGACCGGCAACCGCCAGCGCCCGTCGTCCGTGGTGAACGCGCGCAACAGCCGGTCGTTGCGGTCGAGCACGATGGTGGAGATGTTCTCGGTCTGCTTGAGGTCCGGCGGCCCGATTTCTTCGAGCGCCACATACCCCGCGCCGAAGCCCAGCCCGCACACACCCGCCAGCGCTGCAATGCTAAACGCAGCGGCCCGCCCCCAGTTTCTCCCTCCCCCTCGATGGGGGAGGGCCGGGGTGGGGGTGGTGCAACCCGATTCCGACTCTAAACTCCCCCCTCCCTGACCCTCCCCCGCAAGGGGGGAGGGCAAGAGGTGGAGCAGCTTTCTCATCAATTCTCCCATCGCCATCACTTGCCCGAAGTGACGGAGAGCTTGCCCGCCGCCGAACGCGCGTAACGCTCGGGCCGGTACATATCTTCAACCGTCGCCGCGGGGTGCACGAACGTGCCCGGCGTCACCGCCCGCACCAGATAGGCGACGGTCGCAGAAGCGGCCGGCCCTTTGGTGTTGGTCTGCCCGTCGGGCGTCGTTTCCGCCTGCTGGCTCACCTGCTCGACGCTCGCGCCCGAGAAGTTGAACGCGGCGACGAACCGGTCATCGCGGAACTCGGAGTGCTCCGGCTGCACCGAGGTCTTCAGCCACGGCAGCGCCTTCACATCGCCCGAGTCGACCAGATGCGGATTGTCGATCTCGAAGCCAGCCGGCAACCGGTCGACCAGCATCACGCGGCCACCCGGCTCCTTTGCTTCGATCTTCACTACCGCCACGAGGCGCTCGTTCTGCTTGATCTCGCCTTCGCCGCCCGTTGCGCTCTTGAGTTCCACCTGCTTGCCGTCGAGCGTGTAGAAGCTGCGCTCGATGGTGAAGCCCTTGGAGACCGCAGGTTCAGCCGTCAACGCGGAGCCGACCACGCTCACGACGGCATCGACGGATGCCGAACCATCGTTGGTCACGCTCAGCGGCGCCTTCAGCAGTTCGCCCGCCGACATCGCTCGCGTCACGGCACCGACGACCGGAGCACCGTTGATGATCAGCTTCAGGTCGTTGCCTTCCTCGGCCAGCGCATTGGCAGCCAGGAGCAGCCACGCCTGTTCCTGCGTCGAGGTATAGCTGCGCCCCGTGTACGCCTTGGCGATCACGTTGACGAGCTTGGGGCCCTCTACGTTGGAAACACGCGTCTCGGTTGCCAGTGTCACCAGCGCTGCGCTGTCGCGCAGATCCGAGCCATAGTCGGCGCGATACCCGCCGAGCCCGGTTGCCTCCGGCAAATCGAGCGCGTCGAGCGCCGAGCCGAAGACGGTCTCTGCCCGCACTTTGTCTCCGACCATCGCAAGCGCCGCACCGAGCTGTGCCTTGGCAAGCGGCGTCGAGAAGCGGTCGAGACGCGTATCTGCGTAGTAGCGCAGGTCGCCGATCGGCGCGCGGCCGTTGCGAGCCAGCACGTACAGCGCATAAGCCCGGTCTTCACCGCCCTTCTGGAAGTCCTCCGCATAGGCAATGAAGTTCTGCAGCCGGTCCAGCGCCTGCGTGAAGCCTTGAGGATTGACGTCGAAGCCCTGTTCCTTCGCGCGCGTCAGGAAGTCGGTGACGTATCCGGTCAGCCAGAGATCCGTCGACGACGGCCCCCACACGCCGAACGCGCCGCTGGCATCCTGCATTTCGAACACGCGATCGACCGCCTTCTGAACCCGCTCCTTCAGCTCCTTATCCGGCGCGATGCCGAGCTGAGCCGCCACCGCGTTCGCATAAACCAGCGGCAACGCGCGGCTAACCGTCTGCTCTGCGCAGCCGTAAGGATAGCGGTCGAGCTGGGTCAGCAGCGAGGGAATGTCCAGCGTTGCCATCGGCCCGACGCTCATCGACACGCGCGTCCGCGAGGCGATCATATCGTGCACCAAGTCAGGGCTGAGCGTGATGTTCGCACCCGGCTTCAGCTTGGCGATCGTCGTGCGCTTCACGTCCGCGGCCGGCGGCTTCACGTCGAATGTCAGGTGACGTTTGACGTCGATGCCGTCAGGCCCAGTAACGCGGATGTCGTAGTTGATAATGCCCACGTCCACAGGCTTGATCGGTACCTGCACCGCGCGGCGTTCATTCGCCTTGAGGTCGACGCTCGCCGTATGGACAGGCTTGTCCGCCCCTTCCGCGACGGGTGTTGTTAGGTCGAGTTTGTACGAAGCATCCGGCCCTTCGACATTGTGCACGGCGATATCCAGCCGCGCTTCATCGCCAAGTGTCAGGAACCGCGGACCAGACGCAGTCAACGCAACGGCGTCGCGCACGATGACGTCCGCTTGGCCATGGCCGAGTTTGTTCGCGCTCCAGGCAACGGCCATGAGTCGCACGGTGCCGTTGAAGTCAGGAATGTCGAAGCTGACAGTGGCCGTGCCATCCGCGCCGACACTGACGATGCCCGAGAACAGCGAGACAGTTTCTTCCACGGGCGGGCTGCCCTGAGCCCCCATGTCCGCTCCGCCGTCACCGCCCGAACGCAGCGTGCCACGCTCTGCGCGCATGCCGTCAATCAGCCGGCCGTAGAAGTCGCGGATTTCGAGGCCCATCCGGCGCTGCGCATAGAACCAGCTCTCCGGCGCCGGCGTCTTGAAGCGGGTGAGATTGACGATGCCGAGATCGACCGCCGCAAGCGTGAGACGAGCCTCCTCGCCCTGCTTGAGACCTTCGAGCTTCACCGGAACAGTCAGCGTCGTGCCCGACTTGATCTTTTCCGGCGCATTGATCGATATCGTCAGCGTCTTCTCAGCCTGATCGAGGCCGAGCCAGGCAACGCCGATGGCGCGCGAAGGCATGCGCTTCAGGCTCTCATCCAGCGGACGATAGAGCATCGCCGTGACGTAGGCGCCCGGACCCCACTCCTCCCCAACCTTAACCTCGGCTTCGCCGCCGCCGTTCGGCACTTCGATTTCCTGCTGCGACAGCAGACCATCCGACAGCACCGAGATCAGAGCCTTGCCGCCGACCTTGGTGGCAATACGCAGCTTCGCCGTCTCGCCGACTTTATAGCTTGCACGGTCGAGCGCCACGTCGAGCACTTCCGGGCTTTCGGCCTCGTCAGCCGTCGTGTACCAGCCCGCATTGAACGTCATGCTGGCTGCTGGACCGCTTGCATCGGCCGACGTCACCTCGAGCTTGTAACGGCCCCAGTCGACGCCAGCCTCGATCTTCGCAAACGCGCCATCAGCCCCAGCGTTGAGCGTGCCGTCCGCAACCTTGCGCGTCAGCGTCACCGCCTCGTAGTTCCACTGCCCGTCGCGGCGATACCACTGCCAGTTCGTGTCGAGCCGGTTCAGAACCCAGTTGAGCCCGTCGGCAGCAACGCGCTTGCCGTCGGTGTCGAGCGCGACGACCTCGAAACCGGCCGTCTGCTTCTCATCGAGCTCCGAGCCCTTGAACAGCGGCTTGAGGCCGATGCGCGCCTGTTTCAGATCCACCGGAACGGTGACGCTGCGTTCGATCGTGCGCCCGGCCGTCTCGCGCAACCGCAAAACGACGCTCGCCTCAAGGGGCTTTGCGGTCTGCTGCACGGCCGGAAGTGTCACGGCAACTTGCGCAACACCGTCCTTGTCGGTGGTCGCCACACCGTCGAGCGGCTTGCGCACCGGCTCGATCAACTCGTCCGCCTGACCGAACGTGAAGCCGGGATATCCCGCCACGTCCTTGTTCGACGGCCTGACGATGATGTCGCCCTCGATGGCGAGGTCGGCGGCCGGAGGACCGTAGAGATAGCGGCCCGTCGCCTTGATCGTCTGCGTCTCCTGCGGCGACAGCGCAGCCGTCGGCGGCTCGAGCTTCATGTCGAGGCGCTCAGGCACGAAGTCTTCCACCAGGAACGAAACCTGCGTGATCGCATCCTTGTTCGGATCTGTGTGCAGCTTCGCCCGCCAAGTGCCGGTCTGGGCCGAAGGTGCCAGTGGCAGCGTAATGTCACGCCCGCCAAGCCCGCGATCCTTCAACGTGTAGCGCGCGTGCTCGACACCATCGGGCCGCGTGACGATCAGCGTTACGGGGAGCGTCGCAGCCTTGCCCGTCGCATCGCGCACCAGCGCCGCAAGGTGCACGTCCTCGCCCGGCCGGTAGACGCCGCGCTCGGTGTAGACGAAGCCGTCGAGCGGGCCCGGCGCCTCGCGGCCCTTCACGCCGCGATCGGTCAGGTCGAACGCACCCGAGGTGAGGTCGAGGAAGGCGTATTCGCCGCCAGCATTCTCTGCCACCAGCATCGCCGGCTGCAGCCCGCCCTCGCCGCGCGCAAGCCCCGCCTCGAAGCGGGCATAGCCGCGCGCGTCGGTCTTCGCAGTGCCCAGCACCTCATTGTTGCGCGCGATCAGCTTGACGTTGACTTCGCCGGACGGCGTTGCATCCGCCAACGAGCGCACGAAAGCATGCACGCCGTCATCGCCCGAGAATGCCGTGAGCCCGAGATCGGACACGATGAACCACTGCGTCGCCTCGGTGCCGTAGTCGTTGCGTGATTTCTGCGACGGCTTGGCGATCATTACGTAGACGCCCGGCCTTAGCGTGCCGACTGCGTCGGTCACCGGCAGTGCCGTCGTCATCTCCTCGTTCAGCTTCTGCGGCACGTCCATCGAGCCGGTGAACACCTTCTCGCCGCTGCGCGAACGGATTTGATCGACCTCGTAGGACTGCAACTGACGCTGGAAGTCGCCGCCCTCGATGGCACCGACCAGGTTGCGGTCGCCGATCCGATAGACCTCGACATCCACCTTCTGCGTGTTGATCGAGACCAGCGGAATACCCTGCTGGCCGCGGCTCGGCAGCACGTACGACTTGCCGGAAAAGCGCACGAACGGCTTGCGGTCCGGCACGTAGACGGCAATGTCGATATTCTTCTGCAGTTCCTCCTCGACCGCTGACGGCAGCCCCGCGCGCACCTGCACCCGGTAGCGCTTTCCGTGCGCGAGGCCTTCGACGCAAAGCTGCTCGTTCTCTGCAACGACGCCCTGCGGGTCCTTGCCGTCGACCGAGACGAACTTGGTGAAATCCACCTGACCGCGCGCCAGGCTCTCCGAGAATTGCAGGCAAAGTCGCGGCGCTGACGTCTCCGCATCCGCCTTATAGTCGGTCATGCGGAATCCGTACTCGGCGCGCAGCTTGTCGTAGCTTTCGCGCACAGCGCCATTGTCGGCGAGGGCGAGGGAAGTCTTCAGCGCGTCGAGCGCCGGCCGCCAGTAGGAACGCCGCTGCAAAGTATCACCGAGAACAGCAAGTGCTCGCGCACGCTGCGGGTCGTCCTTGCTCCGCTCATAAGCAATATGGGCCGCGCCCGACGCATTCACCGGAAGATCGTAACGTTCGCTGTCCTTGTTGGGATCGGGCGGAATGGCGAGCAGCGCACGCGCAAGCCCCATCCAAGCTTCAGCGTCTTGCCCGTCGGCAACGGCGGCACCGGCATAGCTGCGCGAGGCAGCGCGCGGATCAGTTGCCAGCTCGCGGCCACCCTCTCGGATCAGGTCGGCTGCGCTCTGCCCTGACAGCTTCCAGTTCGCTTTGAGGTACGCCTCGTAGCGCTGCGCGTCACCTTTGACGCCTTGGTGCGCGAACGGATGCACCTCTTGCGAGGTCTGCTGCTGCGCCATCGCGGGCGCTAAAGGCAAGATGAGACATAAGGCGAGGAAGATGCGCGCGATTAAATGCATTGTGGCCACCATGGGGGACTGAGCCGAAACGATCCATTTGCAGTATCGGAGCGTTAGGTGTCCCGGTGAAGGCGAAGGGGGGCCAATGTCCACGCGGCGGCGATAACCAAGGACTTGCCGCCAATTTCCGCCAGTTGCGGGTGTTTGCGCCGGCCCAAATCGAAAAGGCCGACGCTTGTCAGCGCCGGCCTTCCGAATGGCTCAAAATCTAGCGTGTGACCGCTTTACTGGCGGCGCATCCCGTAGGGCGCAGCCTCCTCACCCAACGCGGCGATCTCAGGCATCTGCGCCAGGGCAGCCAGCGGCGGCACGGCGAACAACGGTGCAGTCACGCGCCACAGGTGTTCGAACGAGCGTGCGGCGTGCGCGCCCGTCTTAGCGCAGTCGCCGGCATACTGCTCAAGGGCATCGCGCTTGTTGGGCTCGCGCCGCATGCAGTCGCCGATCCAGGTGCTGGTCGGGGACAGCGAAAGCTGTTCGTGAGCCGCAAGCAGGCGCGAGTCGCGCACGATCCGGCACTCGCTCGGCATGGAGAACGGGGCCAAAAGGTGCACCGGATTGGCCTGGTCCACGTCGCTGAAGATGGCGCGGACGCGGATTCCCATCGACGACATGCGCCCCGCGTGGCCGCGCAGAGCTTGCACGACCGGGCTTTCTGGAGAACGGGCAACGAGGAGGTAGCATCCACCGCTGGCGAGCAAACCGTGCGCGCCCCGAGCATCGAGGTCGTCGGCAATGAATGCCGTCAGCTTCGAGATTTTCTCGGCAATGGATTGGCCATGCAGATGAGTTGGTGCTTCGTTAGACATGACCGTAGTCCCCCATGTTGCCCCGGATTGAAGCGCGAGACATGTCCCACCGAGGATTGTTGCTGTTGCCGGCCATTAAGCTGCCATTTCGGTTAATCAAGCGTTTCAGAGCGCCCGGCTGAGAGCGAATTCGTGCAAGCTGACACAACGGCTTAGTCCACCATCCTGCGCAGCACTCGTGGCGGCTCGAAGTCCGCAAATTCTATTTCCTGTGGAGCACTGAGATCGGGTAATGCGATCGATTCGTTCTCGTCTGCAGGCTCCAATTTCGGTGCCGCGAGAGCCAATTCGAGCTGATCTGTCGCAACCTCGTCCGAGCCCAGCTTCAGTGCATCCGACAGCTTGCGGATTGCTTCCGGCAACGCACCACCTTCGCCGAACGGAACGTGGAACGTTGCCGTCTCGCGTCGAAGCTCAACGCCGATGGTCGCGTTGGCTTCTGATTCGCCACGCGGCTGGGCGGGAGCCGGGAACGGCACTACTACCGTTGGCTCTTCCACCGCCGGTGTCGTATGCGCCGTGTTGCTGTTGGCGTGGCTGGCGGCTTCCTCAACGTCCTCGTACGTCGCCAGCTCCGCCTCGGCGAGGCCGGCGTAGTTGCCGAACCGCTGCCGGAACGTCTTGTCAGTTTGTCCCTCGCTGCGAATGGAGGGTTTCAAGCCGCGCTGGCCGCGATCCGCACCATGCAGGGCCGCACCTTGCGTATCCGCGGCATGGGAGAATGCGGCGGCGGGACGCGTCCGCGGTTCCTGCGTGGCCCCGGCCCGGTGCTGGAATATGTTGGGTCGGCGGCGCCGGCGCAGCATGAGGCCAGGCCCGGCTTTGGGGCTCTCCGTCTCGGCAGTTTGTGGACGCGCCGCCTCGGCCACCTCGCGCTCGAATTCAGCGCGCACCTCGGCCACCTCTTCGACCTTCGCTCGCGATTCCTCTTCCCGCCGCCGCTCGGCCTCTACACGGCTGGCCGCGCCCATCACGGCACCAAGGATCAACTCCGGCCAGGCCCCGCGCTTGAAGGCGTACAGCCTGAAGGCCGGCCGCTCGTCGCCGTACCGGTCGGCAATGAATAAAGACCGCAGCGCCCGCGCCGCTCGCGGCACCGGGGCGATGTGGTTTTCCCGATAGCATTCGATGAACTTGGAGCCTTGGCGCCGCAACTTGCGGTGCGCAACGAGCCCGGGCGCAATCTTCCACGGCCGGCTGAGAACGCCCTGCCCCTCGAGCGCATAGCAAAGGTTCGCCAGCGCCTGCGCGTCGAGCTTCAACTGCTCCCGGTTCGGATGGGCACGCGGGGCGTTGAGTGGCACGGCGACGTAATAGGTGCCGCCAGCTTCGAAGATCACCTCGCGGAACACGTCGAACGAGCGTCGCGTCTCCTCGTGGTTATGGATCTCCGAGAACCGCGACAGGATGGGGAACACGGGGCCCCGCTCGGCCTCGATCATGCTCTGGCGCGTGGCAACGAACCGGTTCATTGGCCGCCCGATGGAAACCAGCAGCAGGCACAGGTCGACGAACACCGCAATGCCGAGCGGAATGTAGTCGCGCTTCGAAAGCCCGACTGCCTCGGTGCTGAGCGCGCGCAGCGCCGCCGGATTGTCGATCGACTGCACCGCCCTCTGCTGTAGCGCGCGCAACTCGTCGGCCGACGGCGGCAACTCGAACGACATCAGCCCGACGAACGTCGCCGTCAGCCGGCGGAATGCTTCGATCGTCGCCTCCGAGCCTTCGACGGCCGCGATCTCCGGTTTCTCCAGCGTCGGCAATTGGTCGATCGCCCGCACCACGCCGCGCAGTGCGACCTGCAACTGTGCATCGGGGCAGGAAATAGACTTTCCACCCGCATTGATGGTCGTGCGCTCGGCCCGGTCGGCAAGGTCGGTGCGGATCTGGCGCAACTGCGGATCGGTGCGGAACGCGTTGAAGCCCGTAACCGTCATGTCGAGGCGCCGTCCCAGCGTGCGCATGAACTCGTTGCGCGTGCCGCTCACCTTGTCGATGGTCGAGGCGTCATTGGAGACGATCTTGGCCAGTTCGCCGTCGAGCGCCGCCATGTCGCCTTTGATTGACGTCACGCGTCCCTTGACGAAATCCGATGCGAAGCCGAAGCGTGCCGCGTCCTCATCGCGCATCTTCCGCCGCGGTCCATCGCCCGGCGATGAGTTGGGGCACGACGTCCCCTTGTCGCGCTCGATGGCGGCCTTGTCGGTGGACAGCGCAGCAAGCTGCACCAGCGTCGCCTGCAACTGTTCCAGCCGCGTCGCCGCACCGTTGAGCGAGGATTGCACCTGCCCGACAGCGCTTTCCGCTGACCGCGCAGCCTCCGAGCGGCTCTCCAGCACCTTCCAGTAAAAGCCGAAGCCGAACCCGACCGAGATGATGGTCAGGAAGACGTAGCCGCCGAGGTAGGCGAGCCGGGTGAACCAGTCGATCGGCGAGAACATCTGGTCGAGCAGCCACACGACCATGGTCATCAGCATCGCCACCGAGAAGCCGATGATCAGCTTATGCACCAGGGGCAGCGAGCCCATGTTGCTCTCGATCAGCTCGAGCATGCCAACGTACGTCGCGACCCACGACAGCGCCGCAAGGCCGATGATGAGTACGAGCTTTTTCCAGTCGCGCTTGGGAGCGTCGGGCTCGGCCCAGTCACTGTCGTGGCTAAGAGCGCTGAAACCGCCGCTGCCAAAGCCGCCCGTGGAAGTCCTCGTGCGCGACCACGGCGCGCCCGTCCGCAACGACATATGTGACCCTGCTCAACCCATCGGGCATAGGTAATCGCAAGCCCGCGACGCCAATGCGCGCGAAGCCTCCAACCACCGAATGCGCGAAACGCCTCTTTCGCCGTTCAGTGTCCCATCGTGCCGGTAAGTGATCCGAGTGTGTTCGTAGGCTTCGTTTTTGTCGCCAGTACGGCGCATGCATGGCGGAACACCGCCACGCACGATCTCCGCATTGTCATCCTCGGCTTTATGCCGAGGATCCACCGCACAACACCTTCGGACGCTTGTCGCAAGCGGATGGCTGGGTCCTCGGGACAAGCCCGAGGATGACATCGAGAGCAGGAATCCCTCACCAGGAGCAACGACTCTTCTCCCTCCCCCTTGACGGGGGAGGGGCGGGGAGGGGGTACCGTTGATCACGTCGCAGCCGGAGGCGGCAAGCTTGCGCAACAACCGCCGAACACAAAGCGTCTCTAAGCTCGTGTCAGCCAAAATCAGAAAACTAATTCGCGCTTATCTGCTTCTGCGCAGTGGCCTTCGCCTTTGCCGGCGCTGGCCGCTTCTTTCCTGTCGCCTCGGCTTCGAGGTCCTTCAGCAGCGCATCGAGCAGCGGCACCGCCACCTGCGCGGCATGCAGGTTGTGCGCCCACGGCGCGCTCGACGAGCCGGTACCGACGACGACCACATAGGAATAGGCTGCTCCGTTCGAGAACTGCAGCCCGCCGGTGATCCACGCATCGACCGTCGCCGAGACATCCTCGGTCACTTGCGTACCCGTCTTGGCAAAGTGCAGCTTCACGCCGGGATGACGGCGCGCGCACCAGCCGGAAAGATCCTTCAGCGTTCCGGTCGGCCTGCCGCCGGCCTCGTAGCACAGCGGCGCTTGCAGCAGCGCTTGCACCAGCGGCCGCCCGCCCGCGCGGATGATCTTGTTGGGAATAATGCTGCCGGACGCTTGGCCGGCCCCATCTTCATCGAGGCTGGTGAAGTCATAGCCCTTCACCAGCGTCGGCATCGGCAGCGGTGACGCCCCGCGCCCGATGAGGCTCGCCAGCACGACGCCTGCGAGTTGGTGTACCCTCCGGGGAGCCGCTGCAACCTGACCCAGCACCACCGCCGTCGACGGCGGCGTGCCGCTTCCGTCGGCATTGGTCGGCGGCATCGTGTAGCCGAGCTGATCGATCAGCCGTCTCACCCGCATCTGGCCCACCTGTGCCGTCCGCGTCATCAGCGGATCGTTCAGCGAGCAGGCGAAGGCCGTCAACGCCCGCCGCCCCTGGCTCTCGTTCCCGCGGCCGCAGCCTTCAAGTCCCTGCGCTGGCGCCTGCTTGTCGAGATAGACCGACTGCGGCGTGTCGCGCAGTGTGTTGGCGATGGCAATTGCCGCGATGATCTTGCCGGTCGAGGCGACCATGCGGCTTTCCCGGCCGGCATCGTAGCGGCCCGTTGCCGCCTCCCGCGCGAACGGCGAGCCGAAGTAAGCAGCGTTTTCACCCTGCTCGAAATAGCGCACGATCTCGCCCTTGGCATTGGCCGCAGCGACGATCACATCCGGGCTGCGCCGCTCAGCCGAAATCTTCGCCGGATCGAGCGTGAATGCCGGATCTATCTTGCCAGCGTAGCGCGCATCGATATCCGCAAGCCTCGTCCGCACATTGTCGGCGAACGCCAGGTTACGCGCCGCATCGAAGGTCGTCGTCACCCCGCGCACGTGGTCGCGCCAGGCAAACCCATACCGCTGCTTCATTTCTTCGCGCAGGCCATACCGCGCTGCGGGCATCAGCGCATTGGCGCGCACAACCGGGTTGGCTTGTGCCGGCAGCGCCAGTCCCGGCGCATACTTGTCGAGCGCATCCTGCAGCCGCGGCTTGATCTTCGGATCGGGCGGCCCGGCTGCCATGGCGACGAGTTCGAACAGCACTTCCTTTTGCAGAGCCTCGTCCTTGATCAGCTTCTCCGCGCACGTGCGCGCACGCACCTCGGTGAGGTAGCGCCAGCGATCCATACGCACCGCGTTCAGCCGTTCGCTGCCTTCCAAGAGGATGATCGGCCGGTTCACCGCCGAGGCGAGCACGAACTGCTGCGCCACCGACAGGTCGGCGGCCTCCTTGCCGAACACGATGCGGCTGGTCAGCTCGATGCCGTGCAGCGGCGACCCGCCCGTGCGCTGTGCCAGCCAGAGGTGATTGGCGGCCCACTGTTTCAGCTCTCTGTTGTCGCCGCCTTCTGTCAGCTCGCGGTAAACCACCGGCGCCAGCCACCATTCGCCCACCTTGCGCTTCAGCTTGGTCAGGGCGCCTTCGTGCACGCTGGGTGGCGTCTTATAGATGACGCGCACGAACTGCATCGCCAGCGTCGAGCCACCCACCCCCACCACGAGGCGCTTTGCTGCGATCGAGCGCCGAACGGTCGAGAAGGGGATCTTCAGCACGCCGACAAGGTCGATGCCGAACGGGTTCAGCAGGCTGCCGAGGTTGCGGTCCTCATGATAGACGAGGCACTGCCAGTAGCTTTCCGGCACTTCGCGCACCGGGATCGACTTGTGATCCGGATTGGCGACGTATTCGCCAAGGTCGATGGGCTCGCTCGAATAGTTGACGTCGCGCAAGCTATCGAGCCGCGGATCGAACGTGCCGACGAAGCTCCCGCGCGCGTCGTAGATCGCCGTCGCCAGCCAGCGCTCGGCGTCGTAATGCAGCTTTTCGCCTTGCGTATAATGGCCGACGGCACCGCGGATGGGCGCGAAGATATAGACGAGGAAGATTGCGAGCAGCGTATAGGCGATGGCCGCACTGGCGACATGGCGCAGAGGGCCAAGCCGCGGATTGAACGCGACGCCGTCGAGTATGATTTGCAAAATGCGGAACGGCAGCAGCGCTGTCAGTTCAAGCGCCCGCAGCAGTACGCGAATAACACCGAGCATGAGCCCGCCGCTCGCAGGAAGAAGAGCGCACAAGCGCTGTTGCGAGCGAGAACTAGCCCGTGTTTATGGCGATATTGGCCCCGTCAGATGGCGCTTTGAACAAATCGCGCCAGCCCTCGGAAGGCCAGCCCTCAAAAGGTATGCAGCAGCACGAACAAGCCGACGCCCACGGCTGGTCCTAACACTGTCGCTGCAACAAGCATCACGAATGACTTCGCGACCATGACACAAACCCCGCACAACCGCCGCCAAATACGCGACGACCACTCTCCGCACACAACGCATGTTGCCGGGGACCCCCTTAAAATTCCCGGCCACTTGTAGAATTTACATCAGAAGAATCTAGTTGACACGCCCTGTTTACGGGGAAAGCGGAGCGTAGTTTCGCAACTGCGAAGGCGGCTGAATAAGCAACCATGGCGAACGCATCTTGCTGCGCTGGAAAACCCGAGCGCAGCAAATAAGTTAGCAGATCCTCTAGTGGACTTTGGTTGCCGCGGGCCTATAGCGTTTGCGCTAGCATCGACAGGTCAACCAACCTGTGGATGCGTTGCGCGAACGCATCACCCTCGCTTGACATTCTGGGTCGAGCCGCCCCGCGCAGGGGCGTCGAAGAGCCGTAGCTGACGCTCGTCCTGCCCCTTCGTCTCGCGAGAAAGTTGCTCGATGCGATCGAACGGAACCTGCTCCGCCATGATCAGCGAGCGCTGCGCCTTCATCGGCCTCACCAAGCCTTCCTGCACCAGGTGGAACTCGCCCACCGTCTGTCCCGGAAGCACCGCAGCGGGCTCGAGACCGGACTCGCTTTGGAACGCCGCCTTGAGCTTGCGCAGCGCCGTGTCTTCGCGAACGCGGCCGATGAACCAGCTCGTGATCTGGTCGCGGCTCTTATAGTCGAGATCGCCCGGCGACTGCGTGGCGAGCATGATGCCAAGACCGGCAGAACGTGCGCGCTTCAGCAAGCTCTGCAGCGGCTCTGCCGTCGCCGGCTTCGAGTTCGCCGGAATGTAGAGATCGGCTTCGTCGAACATGACGACCGCCTGCAACTCGTCGTTCGGATTGCGCTGGCAGAAGCGCAGGGCTTCCGAGAGGAACTGCGACACCCAGAAGAGGATGTTTTCGTTGTCGCCCAGGAAGCCCGTGTAGATGATCGACAGCCGTGTGCGCCCTTCGCGCGCATATTGGCCGCGGCCGAGGAACGCCTCCATGCTCAGCGGCTCACCGCCGCCCTCGAACAGGGCGGAGTTGCGATGCCGCAAGCTGTCGAGCTGTGCCACGAGATCGCGGCGGATCTTGCCCGACGGGTCCATGCGCTGCGTGAGATCGGACAGCTCGGGATCCTCGTCCTCCAATAGGTGGATGAGGTCGGTCAGCGTCACCTCGCGGCTGTAGCGCGATCCAAGGATGCGCAGCGCGACGGACAGCGTGCCCCACTGCTTCTGGTGTGTCGCCGAATGCTTCAGATGCAGCATATCGCCGAGTGCCGCCGCGGAAAGGTTCGCCAGCAGCTGCTGCTCGTGCTCGGGCAGTTCGTTGATGCCGTTCGGCAGCAGCGTAATCGAGATCGGGCGCCCCGACGCGCGGCCCGGCGTGAACACCGCGACATCAATCGCGTCCGCCAGCTTCTCGCGCTCGCCGCGACGCTCCGAGAATTCCTCGTCGTTGTCGCGCCAGACGTCCGGGTTTGCGTAGCTGCAAAGATCGCCCTTACGGTCGATCAGAACCGCTGGGATGCCGCGCAGCAGCAGCTGTTCGATCAGGCTCAAGGCGAGCGTCGTCTTGCCCGAGCCCGAACCGCCGAGCACCGCCGCATGGCGCTTCAGAACGTCTTTGTTCAGCGTGACGGGACGTCCGCCCTGCCGCAGCACGCGCCCTGCAGCAATGCTCTCCGTTGACCCGTTCTCATCTAGAATGACCGACAGCGGCAGATCTTCCTCTTCCGCGGCCAGTGGCTCGGCATCCTCCACCGGCGTCACCTCATCGAGGGCGCCCATGAGCGTGCGTCCACGGTTGGCCTTCGTGCCGTTGGCCGCGGCCTCCGCTTCAGCCGCTGCCGACTTCGGCAGCGCACGTCCGAGCAGATCGAGACGCAGAAGCTGGATGATGCACGGCAGGTTCGAAAGCAACTTTGCGTTCGACAGCCAGCCCGCAAAACCTGGATCCTGGCGATGGTGCGTCTGGAACTCGCGCACCATCATCATGCGCTCCCACTCCGCCAGCGGCACGATCAGCGCGCGTCCGCCATTCTCGCGGAACTTGCGGAACGCGGTTGCCGTCTGGTTCTTCCGGTTCGGCGGATAGTCGGACGCGCGCAGCATGAAGCACTGCTTCGCGCCCATGTTGGCGAGCACGCGATCGAGCTGGCGCTTGAGACCACCGCCCTGCGTCGGCTTGTTGCAGATGAAGACGCGACCGTCGGTCGTCAGGCCACCCTGGTGCCGCAGCGTGAAGTCGATGGCCGCAAGGTCGTCGCCAAGCTCGACCCGCTCGGTGTTGAGCTGGATCGTCCCGGCCCATTCCTCTTTGGCAAATCCGAGCGCCCCACCGAGAATATCCAGCAGCTCGCGCTCATCGGAGGGAATTTCCGCTTCCGAGGCGTTCTGGAACCGCTCCCAGGACTCGCGATAGTCGAGGCTGGACGAAGCGTAGCTCGGCGGTCTGTCGCCCTCGTCGGCGAGGCCAAGTCCGAGCGCAGCGGCGAGGCGCGAGATGAAACCACCGCCGCCCTTTTCCTCTTCCGCGCCGCCATCGTCCGCCTCGTCCGCTTCCGGAGCCGTCTTGCTGCGCAAACGGCTGTGCGCATGCTCGAGCAAACGCCGCGTCGAAAGGCCGGCGAACTCCTCAAAGAACTGAGGACCGAAGTAGGCCGACGGATCAGAATACCCGGCGCCCGATTCACTCGACTCCGCGATGTGCTGCAGACGCTTGGCGATGATCAGCCGCGCCTCTTCCGGCGTGCGCGACTCGAGCAGCGCCACGGGCCCGGCCTTCTCGATGCGGTCGATGTACGACTGTGCCAGCACGCCGCGCACCTGTCCGTAGAAGTCTTCCAGGCACGAGATGATGAGAATGGCATTGGGCACGCGATTGGCGATCTGGATGAGATCGCGCACCGCGCGCTGGAAGCGCTCCTCGGCATCCGAGAAGAAGCGCAAGTCTTCGACCTGATCGACGCAGAACACCAGCGCCGCACGGTCGACCGTCCACATCAGTGCGCCGAGCGCAGCGATAATCTCGAACGCCCGGTCTTCGCCGTCGTTCGGATCGAGCGCAGCAACGGCCTGATGCGCCAGATCGGTCAGCGGCCGGCCGTGCAGATACTGGCGGATGCGCTGATCGATGCGCGGATCGTGACGCTCCAGATAGAGCATCGCCCGCACCACGTTTATGTCGAGCTCCTGGCTCGCATATTTCGGCGCAGCTACGATGTCGTCGGCAACCTTCAGAACCAGCTTGGCGAGCTTTGCCTCATCGAGGTTCGCTTCGCGCAGGTTCTGCAGATCTTTCGCATCGACGGCGGCATCGGCGACAAGGCGGCCGGTCAGACGCTGCAGCGCAGTCTCGCCCGACGAATCCGGGTCGTATGTCTTCTCCAGCGAGTGCACCAGCCGGCGCAGATAATAATCAGCGTAATTCGCCACATCCGGCGTCATCTGCGCGTAGCCGAAGTAGGCCGTGCCATCGCGATGAGCGCTCGTGCGTAGTGCGCGCAGAAGATGCGTCTTGCCCGCGCCGGACTGCCCATGGAACAGCAGGATGCGGTCTTGCGTGCCGGGGCCCTTCCCCGACGTGATGCTCGACAGAAGATCGGTGAACTTGCGCCGCGCTTTGGCGTGCACTTCCGCCACATCGACGGGATCGGCCCGCCAGATGTCGTCTTCCCAGGTGATCGATTGCTCGAACGCCGAGAAGAGTCGGTCCGGAGCTGGTTGCGGAGAAGCTTCTTTAAGCTGCATCAGGCGATGCCCCTCGACCTCAATCCTCGACACGCACGTAATGCCAAACGGTGTTCTTGTAGAGAATTGCGGACTCCTCGAACTCTTTGATGTTCTGTTTGTTTTTTAGGTCCGCGCCAGCCAGCACCAATTGTCCTGCGCGGTGCGCGCCGGCTAGCATGTCTTTGAATTCGATCTCTGAAAGACCCCATTCGGGGTGAGAGGTGCGAATCGCGTCCCACACCCGAGAGATAAACGCCTTGCGGGCGCCTGGCCAGCCCTCGGCGCTCGTCCGTGCCGCGTTGAGCACACCGGCAGAAAATTGCGCCAATCCAGGGCGCTGCGCCGCCTCTTCCACTTGCGGTGTGAGAACGATGGGTGCTTGCGAAAGTGATTCGCTTATCCCGCGCAAGGGAGGCTTTGGTGCCGTCGGCGCAATTTTTGTGGGTGCTGATGGTGCATCCGCAAGGCCACGCAGCACGGCAATGCGCAGAGCCGCCAAGTCGAAACGCGGCTGAGCCACCTGATCGGCGCACAGCGCTGTGATGAGCCGCGCGTCAGTCGGCAATTCACGTGGTTTGGCAAGAAGTTGACTGGCAAGGACGCGCCCAGCCTTGGCCGACAGCGCGGTGCCCTTGCCAAGCCCTTCTTTCACGTTGTCGCCGAATGCGCGCTCCAGCGCCACCAGCGCCAGCGCCGCCCGCAGCTTCGAGGGCGAGAGCGCCTGGCGCATCGACAATCCGAATGCGTGCTGCACCACAAGTGCCGACAACCCATCGAGCCGCGACAGCGCGCTGCGCAGCGCCGGCTTGCTGGCGTCGACGCTGAGCGCCTTCGCAACCAGCCACAGGTCACGCTGATCGTTCCACGTGCGCGAGTGTGCGTGCTTCTCGCCGAAATATTCAGCGACCTCCGCCTCACCCTCTTCACCGAGGCGCAGCCGGGGCTTCTGATCCCGAACGAGGCCCGCCATCATCAGCTTGGCGAGGGTCGTGTCGGCGATGGTGCGCCACTGCGCGCCAGTCATTTTGCCCGTCACGATCGGACCAAGGTCGCGAATGATCTGCGCGCGCGTGGCTCCGCCCGAGCACGCGATCCTCGCGAGAATGAGATTATCTAAACCACCAGGCGACGCGCCGTTTACCGGCAGCGCCTGTGCGTTCCTGCTCAGGGCCGACATGCAACGCATCTCCTCAGTGGCGTTGACATGGCCGTACGCGCGAATCACCGGCCGCTAGCGCCAAATAGTGTGAGAGATGCCCGTGGCTTCAAGAGGGCCGGGCGTTAGCCCACAGATGGTTGCATCGGCGCCGCAAGTTTTCGCGATGCTGACCGCGTTTCGCCCTACCGGCGTCAAATTACCAACAACATATTAACGCGTGATCGCATCGGCGCCTGTCTGTGCCGTCGGCGCAACCTGGGGGAACGCCACACGAATTCCGATTGCGAGGCCGCGATGGCCAGTTTCGGACGTGCGGTTACAACTCCTTAGCATTAACGGCGAGTTAACGGGTCTACGCGATGATCAACCGTCGTACCGCTCATCTCTATGCGGGAGTTGCTCGTATGTATCGCGTCGCATTTAGCGCCGCAGTCGCTGTGGCGCTGGCCGCCTGCAGCCTCGGCTCTGGAACAATTTCATCGGGCTACACCGAGCCCGACACCACTGGGTCGATCGCCTCTTCGCCCAAGATGCAGTCCGTGGCGCTCGGTGGTGAGCCATCCACGCCGCGCTCCAAGAATCCTGCCGTCGCCGGCCAGCAGTATGCCGCGCTTGATCAGGCTCCGAAGGGATCGTTCGAGAAGGCCCCGACCGGCGCTCTCTCCGATCGCGACTATTCGCACACCGCGCTCGACGCCGAGAAGGCGCGCGACATCATCAATCAGTACCGCAGGGATAAGGGGCTGAAGCCTCTGAAGCTCAACGCCGAGCTGACCGAGGCGGCAAAGGCCCATTCACGTGACCTTGCCAAGTGGGACCGCATCTCGCACTACGGCTCCGACGGCTCCAACCCGTGGGATCGCGTCAAGCGCACCGGCTATCATGCGCGCCTTGCTGCCGAGAACGTCGGCACCGGCCAGGTGAACTTCACCGAGGTCATGCGCGGATGGAAAGAGAGCCAGGGCCACAACAAGAACCTGCTGTTGCCCGACGCCACCCATATGGGGATCGCGCTCGTGCAGGATCCGCGCACCGAGTTCAAATCCTTCTGGACGCTGGTGATCGGCTCGCCGATGTAAGGCGAGCTTCGACAAGCTCGCAGTTGTGTTCGGTGGCTGCCCGCTGTTCGGTTGTCGTCATTGACGCCGCCCCATCCTCCGTCATGGCCACGAAGGTGGCCATCCACGCCACTATCGGCGCGCCCGACGCTGTTTTGAGTATGGCGGGCAAGTCCAGTCCTGCGGAGACGGCCGCCTGCGTGGCCGTGACGGCGAGCAGGGGTAACTGAAGCCTCAGGCGTTTTCGCGCTTTGCGCGCTTCAGGTTCCGCCACACCGCGACTTCGATGCCGAGCGTGCGGCTCACCGCAACGCTGTTTGCCAGCGCGCCCAGCGACAGCACAAGTGAAGTCGCGATCGCCGCGCCGATCAGGCCGTAAAGCGGTACGAGCAGCAGGTTGAGCGCAATGCTCGACAATGCCATCGAGACCTGCACGACGGCACTGATCTGCTGCTTGCCTAGCATGTTGAGCAGGAACTCCGACGGCCCCATCGCTGCACGGAACAGGAAGCCTGCCACGAGTATCAGCATCACCGGATAGCCGGCAACGAACTGCGGCCCGAACAGCCACAGCAGCGGAATGCCTAGCGCCAGAATGCCGACGCCAGCCGCCAGAGACGGCCAGAACGTCCAGTGGGAAGCCTCACGCGCAAAGCTGTTGAGTGCGTCTTTGTCTCCGCGCGCAGCAAGGGCCGAGAACCTGTTCGCAACCGAGCTTCCCACCGCATAGTGCACAAACAGAATGAGAGACATCGTTTTCGCCGCGGCGAAGTAGATGGCAACGTCGGTCGGCGACATGTAGTGCGAGACGATCAGCACGTCGGCGCTCTGCAGCGTCAGTTCGCTGGCGTTGACGATCAACAGCGGCCAGCTCGCCTTCAACCAAAGGGGAAAGTCGTAGCTGCGCGAACCCTTGCCGACCGTCTCCCTGACGCGCACGCGCATCAGCACGGCTTGCACGATGCTCGCTCCAGCCGTCGCAACGACTGCTGCCGCAGCAGCCGTAATCGCCACCATCGGCAGCCCGAACGCCATCGCCAGGATCATGCAGGTGAGAACCAGCGCCGGCCGCAGCACGTATGGCGGCACCATCGACAGGCTCATCCATGCGAAGGCCTTGCCGATCCCGTCCTGCACCCAAGACAGCGAATAGAAGGGGATGCAGAGAAGGGCCACGTAGGCCGGCATCATGAAGGCGTCGTCGAACGGCTTGAAGAAATGAAGCAGCCCCGCGCATGCGACCGCCACTGCCGCACCAACGGCGAACGAAAGCAGCGACGCACCGAGGAACATGCCGCGCACGTGCGCCTTGTCGCCGCCCTCGCGGTAGTGCGGGATGAACCTGATCGTGCCGACCCCGAGCCCAAGGTCCGATAGGCCGCCGAGGATCATCACCCACGTCCACACGAAGACGTAAATGCCGTACTCGTTTCCGCCCATCCAGCGCGCAAGCACGATCTGCGACAGGTATAACAGCCCCGCGCTGGCACAACGCACGCCGAACACCGCGAACGCATCGCGCTGGGCGCGGTGCCGCTCGGTCCTGGCATGATAGATGTCGGCCACGATAGTCGGCAGCGCTTTCAGCAGCTGCCCCAGGCGTCCATCCGTCTGTGCGATCGTCGCGGTCGGCTGGCTCATGTTGAGAGCATCAGGAGAGCATGCGGTCGCGTTGGCGTTCACGCACGCGCTCGGCCACGTCCGCCCACGCGTTGGAGCGCGTCGCATCTCCCGTCTTTGAATGAAGCGCCGAGAAGAAATCGGCCACTTCGGCAGCGTACAATCCATGCATCGCCTCGAGCACGCCCGCCATTGCGTCGGACTCGGGGTCGTCGTCTATGGATGGCTTTTCCTGCCAGACATTTGCCATCGGCTCTAAGTTCCCGTCGTGAATTGTCGTGCCAGCGTGAGCTGACGTGCAGACAGGTCAGCAAGAAGCGCGCCACCCCTTCCTGCACCAAAATGGAACCCTGTTGCCCGCCTGAAACGTGCTAGGCTCGCGGCAGAGTTAGGAGGTCGCGATGTCCTCAATGATGCGGTTAACCGTCCTCTCTGCGGCGGTATTGCTGGTCACGGCAGCTCATGCGTTGGCCCAGACCGGAACAGCCCAGACCGGAACAGCCGCCCCCGGTACCGGCTCGGCACAGCCAGCCGAATCTCAGGCCGCGCCCCCGCCCTCGCAGAATGGATCGGATCGGCCTGCGCCGAGCGGCTGCCCCTACCGGGACGGAAAGCTGGAGTTGATCGTTTAGGGACTTTCGTAGCGCTGGGCGACGATCGGCCTGCGCTGGTCAGTGCTGCGATTGGAACGCTGCGGCGGCGGGCGGAGGCATCGTACCCCTCAGCTGCACAGTGGCCGGTGCCGCATCATCGCCCTGGGCTGCGTCGTCACGACGATCGACGTCCACCGTTACGGTTTCGGGCTCGGCGGCTTTCGCGGCGGGTTTCTTCTTCTTCTTGGCCGCGGCGACGGCGTCTTTCTTCTTCTTCCTGGCCTTGCTCTTCGCCACCTTGGCTTTGCGATCGCTGCAGCCCCAGGAGACGACGTCGTTGCGCACACTCCGCACTCCGACGGCTGGCGCCAGGGGCATGTTGTCGATCGTCGTAGAGTTGAATAGCTGCTTCCAGCCCGTCTGGTGAAAGCCGTGCTCGAGCAGGCTGGCAGCGCGAATATTGCGCTCTGCACTCGAGTTCTCACCCAGGACGACCGCAATTACACGCCGTCCGTCGCGTGTGGCCGTCGCCACGACGTTGAAGCCGGAATCGCACGTGAAACCGGTCTTCATGCCGTCCGCGCCGGCAAACGACTGCAATAGCCCATTGTGGGTGACGAGGCGCTGCTTGCCGAGCCGCATCTCCGACTTTTGCCAGTAGTGCGCGTACTCGGGGAAATCGTTGATCACGGCCCGCGCAAGCTTCGCGAGATCACGCGCGGTGGTCACCTGCGCCGGGGCCGGCAAGCCGTTGGGGTTGACGAAAAAGGTGCGCTCCATGCCGAGCGCCCGCGCCTTCGCATTCATCATCTCGACGAAGGCCGCCTCGCTGCCGCCCACGGTTTCCGCCAGCATCATCGCCACGTCGTTGGCCGATTTGACGATGAGTGACTGCAAGGCGAGATTGACGCTCATCTGCCGGCCGACTGCCAGCCCGATCTTGCTCGGGGGCTGTTCATGCGCTGCCGCCGAGCACGTAACCTTGGACTTCAGCGTGATCTTCCCCGCCTTCAACGCCTCGAAGACGAGATAGGCAGTCATCATCTTTGTAAGGGAAGCAGGGTGCCAGAGAGCGTCGGCATCCTCGGCGAACAGGACCTTGCTGTTCGACAGCTCGACCACGAGCGCAGGCCCCGCCGCGGCTCCTCGCGGCGCCATGACTGCAAGCAAAAGTAGGGCGACGAATGCGGTGCCGCGACGCATCAAGTTCCCCCGACAATCTTCGACTTTGCCGGATAACATACTCGTCGCCGGGCCCGCAACGCAGCGCGCCGGCCTTTCAGGGGTGGTGTGACCCCTCGCGCACAGTCAAAACGCGCATTGAACGTGATATTTGACAGCCTTTATGCCGCCACGGAGCTAGGTCGCGAGCGTGCGATAGGCGTGCGTGAAGGCGATCATCGTGACCGGAACGGCGACGAGGACGCCCACGACAAGCGCCAGAAGCCCGAGAAAATTGAGGCCGACCATCGCCAGGATCAGTAGGAACAGCGGCCACTTGTGGCCGTTCGTGATGCGCCAGCTTTCCTGCATTGCCTTAATTGGCCCGAGCCCGCGCTCGATGACGAGATAGGGCACGAACGACAGACCAACCGCGATCATGATCCCCGGGATCACGAACGCGATGAGCCCCAGCATGATGAGGATGGCCGTGAGGATGTGTGCGCCGACAAAGCGCCAGAACGGGCCAGGATTCCAAAGATCGGCGATTTGAGCGGTCGCCACATTGTCATGCGCACGCAGCGCAAGCGTTGTCATTCCGATGCCGACCAGGAACGACACCACGACACTGACGATCGCCATGATCACCTGGAAAGCCGTCACCGGCGGCATGATCTCCTGTCCATCGGGCCCAATATGCGGCTGCGGGCCGAACATGCCGGGCACGGAGGCAATGACGATCGCCAGCAGGAAGGCGCCGATGAGGAACCATGGGCGCTTCTTGAATGTCTCCCAGCCGTAGCTGATGCAGTCGCCGATCGATAGCGCAGGCATGGTGGCCCCTCGAAATTAGCTTCGAGGGCAAGAGTAGACAAAAACAGTCAACGTCTCGTGATGCACCGGAACGCGATTGCATCGAATGCCGTAACGCGTCGTGCACAGCGCCGTCGCCCTATGGGGCATAAGCAACTTCAGAGCAAAGTGCCATGCAGGATGATCAGCGCCATGCTGAAGTAGATGACGAGCCCGGTGACATCGACCAGCGTCGCGACGAACGGCGCAGACGCACTCGCTGGGTCGAAGCCCAGCCGCTTCATCACGAACGGCAGCATTGCTCCCGCCAGCGATCCGAACATCACGACGCCGATCAGCCCTGCGCCGACGGTCAGCGCAACCAGGCCCCAATGCGGGCCATAATCGTAAATGCCGAGCATTTGCCAGGCGACGATGCGCACGATGCCGAGCGCGGCGAGAATTCCGCCAAGCACCAGCCCCATCGGTAACTCGCGCACGGCAACGCGCCACCAGTCGCGCAGCCGAAGCTGATCGAGCGCCAAGGCGCGAATGAGCAGCGAGGTCGACTGCGATCCCGAGTTTCCGCCCGAACTCATGATCAGTGGGATGAACAGCGTCAGCACCACGGCCCGCGCCAGTTCGTCCTCGAAATGCTGCATGGCGCTCGCCGTCAGCATCTCGCCGATGAACAACACGCACAGCCAGCCGGCGCGTTTGCGGATCATCTGCAGGAAGCCGATCTGCAGGTACGGCTCGACGGTACCTTCGACGCCGCCGAATTTCTGCACGTCCTCGTCGCTCTCCGCCACGATCGTGTCGATCACGTCGTCGACGGTGATGATACCGAGCACTTGATGGCGCGGATTGAGTACCGGGATCGAAAGCAGGTCGTGGATTGAGATAAGACGCGCGACCTCCTCTCGGTCGGCCTCGGGCGACACCCAGATCGGCTCGTTGCCGGCGCCCGCGCTCAGGATCGGCAGCTGCGGATCGCATGAGATCAGCTCGCGCAACGACACGATGCGCACCAGTCTACGCGTGTGATTGTCGAGCACCAGGATCGCGTACACCGTCTCGCGTGTCTTCTGCACGGCGCGGATATAGTCGAGAGTCTTGGCGACGGTATAGGTCGAGGGCACGCTGGCGAACTCGGTGGTCATCAAGCTGCCCGCCGTGCCTTCGGGATACGCCAGCAGCAGCTTCAGCTGCATCGCCGTCTCGAAGTCCACCTCAGCTAGCATCTTGCTGCGGTCATAGCCGTCGAGCTGCCGCAGCGTGTCGGCCGCGCGGTCAGCGGACATGCCTTTGAGGATGCGGCCTGCCAGCTTGCCCGGCAGCTCGAGCAGGATTTCCCCACCCTCTGCAAGCTCCGGCCGATCGAGCACGTCGACCGCGCGCTCCAATGGCAGATGAGCAATGACCGCGGCCGCGCTCTCGACGTCCTCCTCGTTGAGGTGGGCGACGATGTCGGCAATGCTGAGATCGGCAAACGGTTGCGCGGCGGTTGCCGCGACGATGTCTTCCATGGCTCACCTCGGGTTCCGCCGTCGCGGCGTGCCCGTGGCGAGCCCTATGGCTCAAGCCACGATGCGGCGCGACGGCGCGTACAATCGACTGTTACTGTCGCTTGGCATCGGTTTCGTTCTCTCTTCCAGGATCGGTGGGCGCCTCGGCGCTCGCCGCGCGACCATATGGACTTGCCGCCGCGGCCGGTCAAGCCGGACGCTGGGGCTGACAAGCGTCTCCTCGAACGGCGAGCAAAAAAAAGCCCTCGGAGGCTTTCCGAGGGCTAGTTGGGGAAACACTGGGACGAAGGAAGCATGGGCTCCATGAACGGCCGTTGGGGCGGCTTGGTCCAGGAGGCAACACGCGCGGGCGAAACTAAGGATGAAGTCGTGGGATTATAAATTCTATTTCCGAATATGGATTGGTTTGAAAAATCAATAAGAACGGAAAGGCAAAAAATAGACGTAGAAACACTTGGTCGCGTTCGCAGTTTCGACTGGGTATTGCGCGTGAGCTGCCGGCCAAGCGTATGTGCGGCGCGACAAAGCGAGCCATCGCCCGCTGCCTATGCGTGAGAGCCTGCTCCGCTAAACATCGCCTCGGCACTCCGCAGGACCATCTTCGCTTCCAGCAGCGAATCCCACAGCTGTGAGAACAGATGCGGGGAGATCGTCGACGGCTTCCCGAGCGCGTAATACTCGATGACGATGGGGTGCCCGTTCTGCATCAGCGGCACTAACGTCGTCGTCTCGGCATCCACCTTCGACAAGGGCAGTATTCCGCACGCCAGATCGAGATTGGCCCACTCGAGCATGGCGCCATAGCTGCTCGCCTCGCCTGAGTAACGGCGCAGCGTAAGTTTGTTGCTATCAAATACGCGGCGGGTTGCGCCGGTGAGGCCGCAGCCGTCCGGCACGAGCACGAAGCTCTCGTCGGCGATCTCGGCGGGGCTGACACTCTCGCGGTTTGCCCACTGCTCTCTCGTCGCCGCGCGCGGCACGAATACCAATGGGTCACTTTCGATCGCCAGCCGTACGAATTCGGCCTCCATGGCGACGCTGGTTTCGTACGGACAGATGATGAGATCCGCCAGGCGTCGTCGTAGCAGGTCGTGCAGATCGCGGAAGTTGGACTCGCGGTAGACGACTTCGACATCCGGGTGCTTGTTGCGGAAGCGCGAGAGGATTTTTTCAGCGCGGCGGATGCCCACAATTGGCGAGAACCCGACCTGAATTGTTGGCGCCTTCGAAGTTGTCGATTTCGACATCAGCGTGAGTTCGTCGAACGAGCGCAGCACCTCGGTGATGTATGGCAACAGCTGCTCGCCGTAGGGCGTGAGCCGGACACTGCGCGTAGTGCGACGGAAGAGACGGCTTCCCAGCTCCATCTCCAGTTGTGCGACGCCGTTCGACAGCGTGGGCTGAGTAACAACGCAGCGATTTGCTGCAGCTACGAAGCTCCCTTCCTCTACGACCGCCTTTACATATCTCAATTGTTGGAGGTTCATCGCCGCCCTCCCTGCTGGGCCTCATCTGCAATGCTGCATGTGGTCCCAGCACGCAACCCCGGGAAAACACCCTATGGACTAGGTAATGAGGGCGCGAGCACAGGTATTAACCTGAGCTTGCTGCGGGCCGAAGTCGAACAATATAACTCAGGGCAATAACAAATCTTTTTTCTCCGTGATTTCCATGGATGGATTCGGTGGGCAAAAAGAATTGTTTGACGCGGTGGTTTTGTAAAAAGCCCCAATAGACAAATGTGAGCAAAAAAGGAGGGTGAAGGTGAGGAAATTCCTTATGTTGGGTGCGTGTGCTGCTGCGCTCAGCCTCGCCACGATTGCAATTCCCGCCGTTGCCGACGAGACCTGCAATTCGCCGTTCACCGCGGCACTGATTACCGGACAGGAGCAATTCCTGCACGTCTGGACGCTCGGCGAAGTCGGCGTCGGCGATGAGTCCGACAAGCTCGTGACCATCGATGTTGAGCCGAGCTCGGCCAACTACGGCAAAGTCATCAACTCGCTGTCCGTGGGTGGACGCGGTGAAGCCCATCACGTTGGTTTCACGGATGATCGCCGCTACATCTGGGCCGGCCGTCTCGACGACAACAAGATCTTCGTCTTCGACCTGGTCGATCCGGCCAAGCCGAAAGTCGTGAAGGTCATCGAAGACTTCAGTGACAAGACTGGCTACGTTGGTCCGCATACCTTCTACGCCATGCCCGGCCGCATGATGGTGCAGGCGCTGTCGAACAACAAGACGCACGACGGCAAGACCGGCATCGCGATCTACAACAACGCGGGCGAGCTGATCTCCACGCACGATATGCCACTCGCCAACGGTGGCGATGGCTATGGTTATGACATCGGCATCAACCCCAACAAGAACGTCATGCTGACGTCGAGCTTCACTGGCTGGACGAACTACATGATGGACATGGGCAAGATGGTCAAAGACCCCGATGCCATGAAGAACTTCGGTAACACCATGGTCATCTGGGACCTGAAGTCCATGGAACCGAAGAAGGTGCTTTCCGTTCCTGGCGCGCCTCTCGAGATCCGTTGGTCGCTGAAGCCGGAAGACAACTGGGCTCTCACCGCCACCGCGTTGACCTCCAAGCTCTGGCTGGTCAAGCAGGATGACAAGGGTGAGTGGGTATCGAAGGAAGTCGGCACCATCGGCGATCCGGCAAAGATCCCGCTGCCGGTAGACATCTCCATCGCGGCCGATGCCAAGACGCTGTGGGTCAACACCTTTATGGACGGCACCACGCGCCTGTTCGACGTCTCCAATCCTGAAGAAGCCAAGGAGATTTACTCCAAGAAGATCGGCAATCAGGTGAACATGGTGTCCCAAAGCTACGACGGTAAGCGCGTCTATTTCACGACGTCGCTTCTCGCCAACTGGGACAAGAAGGGTGAGCACAACGACCAGTTCCTCAAGGCCTACGATTGGGATGGCAAGGACCTCGTTGAGAAGTTCACGATCGACTTCAATGAGCTGAAGCTTGGTCGCGCCCACCACATGAAGTTCTCGGCCAAGACCAAGGCCGCGAAGCTTGGGGACTAAGACGTGACTGAATTGCGCGGCACGCCATACGCCTTCCTCCTGTGGACGTGGTGCGTACTAGCCTGCTGCGCCCTGTTTCTCCTGTTGCCTGTTGCTCCCGATTGCGTGGCAGGCACAGAGCAGGGCGCAGCGGCTTCCATCTACCCAAAGGCCGGAAGCTACAAGCTTCAGCGCATCCAGGAGGTGCCGTCGGGCTGGGTTTTGAAGGAAAGCAAATGGCTGCCGCGCCGGCTTTCTACGTACACGACGGGCAAGGTCACGCTGTTCTCGTTCTTCTACGGCGTTTGCCGCGATCCGTTGGGTTGTCCGGCAGCCTGGGCTGCGTTTCAGGCCGTCCATGACGCGGTGAAATCCGACCCCGAACTGCACAACAAGGTGCGGTTGGTCTTTCTCAGCCTTGATCCAGAGGCGGACACGCCTGAGGCTCTCTCCTTCTACAACACATCGATGAGCACGCCCGAAGCACCGTGGGCATTCCTGACCACTTGGTCGGAGGGCTTCCTGGCGAACATCCTGGAGCGCATGTACGTTCCTGCCGCCCGCGAAAGAGATCCCGACGGAAAGCCTACCGACATCATCACCCACTTGCTCAAGGTTTTTCTGATCGACAAGAATGGCTGGGTGCGAGAGGTCTACACCACGAGCTTTCTCAACCCGGACGTCATCCTCAGCGACATCAAAACGCTGTTGCTTGAGGAGAACTGACCAACAACAAATCGGAGAGAAGCCATGTTCCAAAGATCAAAAACAACCATCATCACTGGGTTTCTGCTCCTAACTGCCGGCATGCTACTTGCTGCCCAGCCGCCGCCATCTCACGCTGACAGAGATCGCACGCTCGACGTGCCGCTCGGTTTGCCGCCGCTCAACGCGGCACAGCTTCCTGTTTCAAAGGAAGTGGAGCTCGGCAACAAACTGTTCCATGATCGAAGGCTTTCCTTCAACAACACGAACTCATGCTCGATGTGCCACATCGAGTCTCAAGGCCTGACCTCCAACCAGTCATCGACGGCGATTGGAATGGAGGGACGCAGCCTCAACCGAAATGCGCCGGCGCTCTACAACGTGGCCTACCAGAAGACGTTGTTCCACGATGGCCGCGAGAGCGACCTGGGGCATCAGGCGTGGGGTCCATTGCTGTCGCCGCTCGAAATGGCCAATCCTTCAGTTGGTTACGTCATCGACAAGATCCGCTCCTTGCCGGACTATAACGGCATGTTCGAAGCGGCCTTCGATGGCCAGGGTGCGAATATGGAGACGATCAGCTCAGCGCTCGCATCGTTCCAGCGGACGCTCCTGTCTGGAAATTCGCCGTTTGATCGCTGGTACTACGGCAAGCAGGAGAACGCCCTGACGCCGGAGCAGAAGCGCGGGTTCGAGGTGTTCGTCGGCAAGGGCAAGTGCGCTACCTGCCATGAAATCGGCGCCGATGGCGCGCTCTTCACCGATCACAAGTTCCACGTCACGGGGATAGGCTATCGCGTGGCGATAGGCGACCCAAACGCAATCTACAAAGTTGAGCTTGCTCCGGGTGTCTACACCGACATCACTCACAAGGAGCTCAAGCACATCACCAATCCTCTGCCCAACGACATAGGCCGCTTCGCCATCACGTTGAATGCCAAGGATCGCTGGGCCTACAAGACGCCGAGCCTCCGCAATGTCGAGTTGACGTTCCCCTACATGCACGATGGCTCGATCTTGACGCTTGAGGATGTCGTAGACTTCTACGACAAGGGCGGCTTCGATCATGATGCCGAGGAAGTTCTGACCCCACTGGGGCTCTCTCCCACTGAGAAGAGCGATCTGGTCTCCTTCCTCAGGGCGCTCACGTCGCCGGAAGATGAGCAGAAGCACATGAGCCATGCCGCCGTCGCCGGAACGAAGACAAATCGTCTGCCCGCGCCGACAAAATCGGGCGGCTGATGCTTCGGTGCTAGGCTCCGAAGAACTAGCGGGACCTTGAGAACACAAGCTCGGGCTGGTGCAGCAGAAGCGCCAGTCCGATCTTCGCTCCGATGAAGATTCCAAGAATGCTGAGCGGTGCTGTCAGGGCTAGGGCGCTCCCAGCCGATAAACCCTGGCCGATCGTGCATCCCTTCGCCAGAACGCCGCCACCGCCCATCAGCACGGCGCCTAACATGTGTCGGCGCATCTCGCGCGCATCGTCGAACGCCTCCCATTGCACTTCGTCGCGCGCATAGGCAACGATCAGCGCACCCGCGATTACCCCGAGCACCGTCATCGAGGTGAATGTCGCATCCTGCAGCGTCTCGCTCATCGTTTGCAGCAGAATTCGCCCGACCGGCGCGACGAACGACAGGCTCTCCACCCGGGCCGTCTCCATGTTCGAATAAGCAGTTCCCGTAATGATCCAGCCGGCGGCTACAGCAGTCCCGACGCCACAGGCGCCGAGCAGCAAGCGGGGGCGCTTCAGGAGGCGCCCGTCGGACAGAGCACTGGAAATCAGGAAGCACACGAAGAAGCCGATGACGAGGAACGCGCCCGTCTCCCCCATCATTGTGCTCAAGGGCCCAGGCAGCAGCGCTCCGTCGGGTGACGAGACCTCGAGCAGATGCAGTCCGTTGAGGCTGGATCGCGCGGAGGAAAGTATCCCGCTGCTGAAAGCGAAGGCCGCAATCCCGATCAATATCGCGCTGACGAGCGCCCTCAAATCGCCGCCGCCTAGACGCACCAGCACGCCGAAACTGCAAGTTCCAGTCAGCGCCATGCCGATGCCGAACACCAGGCCGCCGATCAGCGCGGCGGGCCAGTCGATAGCTGTCGTCGCAAAGATGGAATTCTTCAGGTCAAAGAGGCCCAGCCGGGACCCGGCCTGCGTAAGAATGATTGCGATGGCCAGCGCCAGGCCCCAGGCCTTCAGTCCGCGCCAGCTGCCACCCACCACGGATTCTTCCACCGCGCCCATCGAGCACAGCCGTCCGTAGCGCGCTGCAGCTCCAGCCAGGAGGCCGCAAAGAAAGCCCCCGATGGATAACAGCATTACTCGCCTGTTCTGTTCAGCCGCTAGGTTTTGTCTTCGCGGCAGAACTTATCATAGACGGCACTTATGAAGCGCCGCGTCATGTCATCGGCGAGCGTATAGTAGACTGTTTTTCCGTCGCGTCGCGAGTCTACAAGACCATCGAGTCGCAACCTTGCTAAATGCTGCGATACGGTGGGCTGGCTGAGCGATAATAGATTTTCCAGCTCCGAGACTGAGCGCTCGCGCTCCGCGAGCAGGCAAAGGATCAGCAACCGCGACTCGTGCGCTAGCGCCTTTAGGAAGTCGCTTGCCTTTCGCGCCCGCGAGACGAGCCTCTTCAACTCGTCCGACGACTCCTCGTCGGCTTCGAGCGTAGCAACGATCTCGCGTGGCAGAATATTCGTCATGGCCCCTTTGCCGCGTGTGGCGGCGTGGCAGAATCAGGCTTCTCAATCGCCTTCTTACTACGCCAGGTGCCCTCGAAGGACTCGGGCAAGATTTCCGCCAGAAGCTCCCAGAAAAATTCGTCGCCCGGATAACCGGTTACGCGACCAACTTCATGTCCATTATCAACTAAAACAAACGTCGGCGTTATGGTCACCGGCTTTCTCAGCTGAACGCCGGGGACCGGATCCCTAATATCGACTTCGCGCAGTGGAGCATAGCGTCCCTCAGGGCTGGCCGGATAGATCGGACCGATTTCCTTATGCCAGCGAATACACCAAGGGCAACCGCGCTGGCTGAACAAGATCAGCTCGGCAGCCAAGGCCTCCTGCAACGGCATCGCTGCCGCCACCAGCACCAGCAGCGACAGTTGTGCCGAACGACTGATCAAACTTCCTCTGCCTGGACTCCCTAGCGCGCGTGTCATTTGTTCACCGGACTTTCGCGATCGAATAGGTAGGCGTTGACGTCCTTCAGCTGCTGCTCGGTCAAGAAACCGTGCGCGCCGAAGCGGGGCATGTTCGAGCATGCAACACTCGCCTGAGCGTTGAAGAGCTTGGCGTAGGCGGCACGTGCAGCATCGGCGCTGAACTCGTGCAGCTTGCCATAGCCGGTCAGGCTTGGGCCGAGGGTGCCGAACGCCACTTCACCCGGCGCAAGTTGATGACAGGCATAGCAGTTGCCGCCATGCTGAGTGTCGGGCGCATCGCTGAATTGCCCGCCCTTGCCGCTGGAGGCAATCTTCTCGCCTTCACGCCAATAGCCAAGCACGTTGCCGTCACTCGGATAGCGGATCGTCGCCGTTTCGCGCTCCGTGATCTTTTGTGCTTCATCCGGCGATGGATTGTTGCGCACGCGCGAGCACTGCGCCTGCGTCTCATCCTGCGTCAGCCGGCTTTCCCAGCCCGGTTCGACATGTGGCCACATGCCTTTGACGTACGTGTCGAGCTCAGCCGAGGAGATAGCTGGCGAGTTTGCCGCGTCCTCTGCGTTGACGCTCATTGCGGACGTGCAAATCAGCACCGCACCCGCCACAGCGAAGCGCAGCCCCGCGAGCTTCATGTTAGCGCTTGATCGACGGCACATTGAGCGTTCCACCTTCTGCTTGTTTTGTCAGGTACAGCATCAGTGCAGTAAGGCCATCAGATCCATATTCCGGCGGCGGCATGCGCATCTGGCGATAGCAGTCATACAGCCTGTTCTGCATCGTGCGCGTCTGGCTCTGCGATACGCGATACGTCGGCCAGGAGCCGATCGACGCCTGCGCGTCCGGGCCCGGCTTTGTGAAGTTCGGCAGCTCCTGCAGGCGTATGCGGGCCCCATCGCGGCTGTGGCAAGTGGCACAGGAGAAATCGAGCAGCGAGCCCCGGCGGAAAAACAGTTCTTTTCCGACGGCATAAGCCTTCATTTCCTCCGGATGGCTGAGCGGGCCGGTGTATTTCATTCCGCTCGATTTATTGGCGATAAAGGCAACCAGATCTTCCATATCGGAATTGACGCCGGGCGCTCCGAATTTGCGCTTCAAAACATCTGCCGTGTCGAGGCCTTGAATTTTATCCATGCACCAAAGGAGCCGCTGCTCGAGATCCATGACCCTTTTGGCGTCTTCGAAGTATCGCGGCAGCGCGGCGTACGCGCCTTCCAGAACGCCCGGACCTTTGCCAAGATCGCAGCTCTCCAGAGAGACATTTTTCGCCCCTCTCGCCTCCGCCCACAGCGCCTCTCCGCGGTCGACATTGAGGAACGCGGGATTGGCCATCGGGTCGTTGATCATCTCCCGATATTGCTCCAGCGACTCGCCTCCGCCTTCTTGCGCGGACACCGCCGAGCAGGCGGCGGCGACGGCCCAGCCGGCAAGTGCCGCCCCGGCCGATAATCGAAGAAATTGACGTATAATCATGTGGTTGTGTTTCTTGATTGCCCGAGAGCGCTCTTCCCTCGATCAATTTCTAAGTCAGTACTTTCACGTATTGCAAGTACGAATTGTCATATGATAATTTTTCGATGTGTTGAGGTTGACGCGCCCGAAGAGGCGAAAAATCAAACAACCTCTGGGAGGGAATTGATGAACGAAACACGCGTGACGCGTAGCCGCCGCGACTTCCTAATGCTGTCCGTTGGCGGGCTCGCCGCCGTGGCTTTGTCGGCGACTTCGAGCCACGTGCAAGCAGCCGTTGCGGATGTCGATACGATCGTCACCAAGCTGACCGCGGGCAAGAAGGTCGCTGACGGCCGCATCGCCATCGAGCTCCCGAGCATTGCTGAGAACGGCCTCGTTGTGCCGCTCAATTTCACGGTCGAAAGTCCCATGACGGCTGATGACTATGTGAAAGCGGTGCACATCCTCGCCGATGGAAATCCGAACCCGCAGATCGCAGATTTTGCTTTTACGCCGATGAGCCCCAAGGCGTCGGCACAAATTCGCATTCGGCTGGCAAAAACCCAGAATGTGATCGTCGTGGCCGAAATGTCGAATGGCGATTTCTATTCCACGAAAAAGGAAGTGAAGGTCACGATCGGCGGCTGCGGCGGCTAGGTCGCGCTCTGTCATCGTCTCTGCATGCAAAGCCCTAGAGGGAGTGAGCCCAATGGCCTCCAACATTAAGCCGCGCGTTCGCATGCCGGCAACGGCCAAGGCCGGTGAGATTATCGAAGTTAAGACGTTGATCAGCCACGAAATGGAGAGCGGTCAGCGCAAAGATGCGGCCGGCAAGATCATTCCGCGCCACATCATCAATAAGTTCACGGCCACCTTCAATGGCAAGGAGATCATGACCGTCGATTGGCACCCGGCCATCTCGGCCAATCCCTATCAGTCGTTTCTCGTGCGCGTGCCCGAGAGCGGCGTTTTCGAGTTCAGCTGGTTCGACGACGACGGTGCTGTCTACAAGTCCGAGCACAAAGTGACTGTGTCGTGAGGGTGCCGCGTCGGAGAAATCACCGCGTAACAGCATGCATAGCTCGGCTGAGAGTGTTCCCATGATATCTCGGCGCGAGTTCTTTATTGCAGCGACCGCATCGGCGGTTCTTGCGGCCGGCACTGGCGTTCCGCTCGGGCGTCTGTCGGCTGCCGGGCGTCTGTCGCAGGAGGACCTGCTTTCCTTCGACGCCGTTGGCAACGTGACGCTCATGCATGTTACCGACATTCACGCCCAGCTTGTCCCGATCTTCTTTCGCGAGCCGTCGGTTAATCTGGGGGTGGGCGACGCCAGAGGGCGCGTGCCCCACATCGTCGGCGCTGAGTTCCGCAGGGCGTTCAAGTTGAGCGACGGCTCGCCGATGTCCTATGCGCTCACCTATGACGATTTCGCCGAACTGGCCAGGTCGTATGGCGCAATGGGCGGCCTCGATCGTATTGCCACGGTCATCAAGGCGGTTCGCGCCGAACGCGGCGATAAAATGCTTCTGCTCGACGGTGGCGACACCTGGACCAACAGTTGGACCTCATACAAGACTGAGGGCCAGGACATGGTCGACGCCATGGCTTTGCTCAAGCCCGACGCGATGACCGGCCACTGGGAGTTCACGCTCGGCGAGCAGCGCGTGCGCGACCTCGTCGACAAGCTCGGCTTCGCGTTCCTCGCGCAGAACGTGCGCGACAACGAATTCGAAGAGAAGGTCTTCGAGACCTCGAAGATATTCGAGCGCGGTGGTGTGAAGATCGGCGTTATTGGGCAGGCATTTCCGTTCACGCCAATCGCTAATCCGCGCTGGATGATGCCGAATTGGTCGTTCGGCATCCGCGAGCGCGAGATGAGCGCCGAGGTGGAATCGCTTCGCGCGCAAGGCGCCGAGCTAGTCGTCGTTCTCTCCCACAACGGCTTCGACGTTGACCGCAAGATGGCTGAGCGCGTGCCGGGCATCGATGTCATTCTCTCTGGTCACACGCACGATGCGCTCCCCGAAGTGACGGTCGTCGGCAAAACGTTGATCGCCGCGACCGGCTCGCATGGCAAGTTCGTCTCCCGCCTCGACCTCGATGTGCAGTCGGGACGCATAGCCGGGTTCCGCTATCGCCTCATTCCAATCTTCGCCGACGTGATAGCGCCCGACGCGGAGATGAGCGCCTGCATCGATAAAGCCCGCGCCCCCTTCAAGCAGGACCTGACGCGCGTTCTCGGCACAACGGACGGGTTGCTCTATCGGCGCGGAAACTTCGACGGCACGCTCGACCAGGTGATCTGCAACGCCGTACTCGAGCGTCGCGACGCGGAGATATCTCTGTCGCCCGGCGTTCGCTGGGGCGCCAGCTTGCTTCCCGGACAGCCGATCACGTTTGAAGACGTCACCAACGCAACGGCGATGAGCTACCCGGCTTGCTACCGCAGCGAGATGACTGGCGAGCGTCTGAAGGAGGTGCTCGAGGACGTCGCCGACAACATCTTCAACCCCGATCCCTACTACCAGCAGGGCGGCGACATGGTTCGCTGCGGCGGGCTTGGCTACACGATCGACATCTCTCAGCCGATGGGCAAGCGCATCTCCAACATGACGCTATTGCGCAAAGGCGAGCCTATCGATGCCTCGCGTACCTACACGATCGCAGGCTGGGCAAGTGTCAATCAAGGCACGCAAGGACCGCCCATCTGGGACGTCGTTTCGGATTACATCGCCGAAAAGAAGACCATCAAGGTCTCAGGCACATCACCCGTCGAGATCAAAGGCGCGTGACGCATTGGCAGGGCAGGCAGTATGAGCGAAGAGAAAACCAATAGCGGCAATGGCGCAGGCTCGAGGAGGCAATTCCTAAAAGCAGCGGGATTGACAGGCGCGGCCGCAGCGGCGGGCGGAAGCGCAGCCCTGGGGCAAACGCTGACTGGAGTGCAGCCGAAAGCAGAAGAGCTGCCGCCCAACGTTCCAGATTGGTCGCGCTATCTCGGTGAGGGTGTCGCTGATCGTCCCTACGGAAAGCCATCCAAGTTTGAGGCGAACGTCATTCGTCGCGATGTCGAGTGGCTCACTGCCTCGCGTCAGAGCTCGGTGAACTTCACGCCCTGGCACCAGCTCGATGGGATCCTGACACCCAACGGGCTTTGTTTTGAGCGCCATCACGGTGGCGCACCCGACGTCGATCCCGATGCTCATCGTCTGATGATCCATGGTCTCGTCGATCGGCAGCTGATGTTCTCGATGAGCGACATCATGCGCATGCCGCGCGTCAACCGCGTGCACTTCCTCGAGTGCGCTGCAAACAGCGGCATGGAGTGGCGTGGCCCGCAGCTAAACGGCTGCCAGTTCACGCACGGGATGATCCACAACGTCATGTACACGGGCGTGCCGTTGAAGGTGCTGCTCAACGAGGCCGGGCTCAAACCGAACGCCAAGTGGCTTCTCGTCGAGGGCGGCGACGCCTCGGGCATGAACCGCTCGCTTCCTCTTGAGAAGGCACTGGACGACTGCCTCGTCGCTTTCAAGATGAATGGCGAAGCCCTCCGACCTGAGCAGGGTTATCCGCTCCGTCTCGTCGTGCCGGGATGGGAGGGCAACATCTGGGTCAAATGGTTGCGCCGTATCGAAGTCGGCGACATGCCTTGGCTCGCCCGCGAGGAAACCTCGAAGTACACTGACTTGATGGCCGATGGCCGGGCGCGCCGCTACACGTTCTTCATGGACGCCAAGTCCGTCATCACTAATCCCTCGCCACAAGCCCCGCTCAAGCACCGCGGGCGCAACGTCCTCACCGGCATCGCCTGGTCCGGGCGCGGCGCCGTCACGCGAGTCGACGTGACGCTCGACGGCGGCAAGAGCTGGCAGGAAGCGCGCATCGACGGTCCAATCTTCGAACGTTCCGTCTCCCGCTTCTATGTCGACTTTGATTGGCAGGGCGAAGAGCTGCTCATCCAGTCACGCTGCCACGATAGCACCGGATACCTGCAGCCGACCAAGAGCGAACTGCGTAAGTTCCGCGGCGTCAACTCGATCTATCACAACAACGGCATTCAGACCTGGTTGGTACGGGCGAATGGCGAAACCGAGAACGTGGAGATTACCTGAGTGCGCATTCTCCTCATTGCTTCTGCAGGAATGTTGCTTGCGGCGACCGCCATGTTCGCAACAGAAGGTGCGACGGTAGCGAAAGAGGCAGCCAAGGCGGAGGCCCAGGCGCAGCTCGGGTTGGGAACGCCTGCAACGCCTGAACAGATCGCTGGCTGGGACATCGATGTTCGACCGGACGGCCAGGGTTTGCCCCCAGGCAAGGGGACGGCAGCTCGTGGCGAAGCCATTTTCCTGGAGCAGTGCGCAGCCTGCCACGGCGACTTCGCCGAAGGTCGCGATCGCTGGCCTGTGCTTGCGGGCGGCAAGGGAACGCTCAAGGCGGACCGGCCGGAGAAAACCATCGGCTCCTATTGGGAGTCGGCCTCGACCATCATCGATTACGTACACCGCGCGATGCCGTTCGGAAACGCCCAGTCATTGAGCGGTGACGACCTCTACTCGGTCGTCGCATTCCTACTGAACATGAACGACGTCATCGATGATCCGGAGTTTGAACTCAGCCGCGAGAACTTCACTTCGATAAAGATGCCGAACGCAAACGGCTTCTATGATGATGACCGCGAGACGACCGAAAAGGAGTTCTGGAACGCCAAGGCTTGCATGAAGAATTGCAAGCCTAGCGCGGAGGTCACCAAGCGCGCCGTCATTCTCGACGTAACGCCCGACTCCAAGTCTGCGCCGAGCGTGGATTGAGAGGCATCAGATGAACCGCCTCCGCATGCGCTTCCGGATTATCGCGCAGTTGCTCGCTGTAAGCGCGTGCGCGGCGACGTTCGCCCACGCAAACGAGGATGTTGAGTACGGCGCATACCTATCCAGCGAGTGCGTCACCTGCCACCACGCGCAGGCGAACGGAAAAATCCCTTCTCTAGACGGACGTCCTCCGCAGGAAATTGTCACGCACCTCAGCGCCTTCAAGACGGGCGCACGGCAAAGCTCAGTGATGCAGCAGATCGCAAGTCGGCTGTCCGATGCCGAGATGATGGCTCTCGCCGCTTACTTCGCGTCTCTCGCAACATCAATTGAATGCAAAGAAACAACTCAGCCAAGGCCGACGCCATGCTGAAGAACTGATTTTGGGAGGATAGAAAAATGACAATCACGCGCCGTAGATTTGCAATTGGTATTGGGCAGGCCGTTGCGGCATCGACCGCCTTCGGATTGGCGGCTCCAGTGCTTGCAGGCGCTAAGCCCAAGGTTGTGGTTGTCGGCGGCGGCGCCGGCGGTGCCACTGCAGCAAAGTACATCGCCAAGGACTCGGGCGGCGCTATCGACGTGACGCTTGTCGAGCCGTCGAAGATGTTCGTCACATGCTTCCACTCCAATCTCGTCATCGGCGGCGTGAAGACGTTGGAGCAGATTTCACACAGCTACGATAAGCTTTCGAGCAACTACGGCATCAAAGTTGTGAACCAGCGGGCGACCGCAATCGACAAGGACGCTCGCAAGGTCACGCTCGATGACGGCAGTACGCTGGAATACGACGCGCTCGTCCTCTCGCCCGGTATCGACCTCAAATACGACAGCGTTCCCGGCTGGGGTCGCGAGTTTGAGGACGTGATGCCCCATGCTTGGAAGGCCGGCCCGCAGACGATGCTGCTGAAGCAGAAACTCGATGCGGTGCCTGATGGCGGCTTGATCGTCATGCTTGCGCCCCCCAATCCGTACCGGTGCCCGCCCGGGCCCTATGAGCGCGTCTCGATGATGGCGCACACGCTGAAGCGCGCGGGAAAGACCAAGAGCAAGATTATCATCCTCGATCCGAAGGATAAGTTCTCCAAACAGGCCCTGTTCCAGGAGGCCTGGGAGAAGATCTATCCCGGCATGGTCGAATGGTTCAGCCCGGCGATCTATGAAACGGTGAAGTCCGTCGATCCGAAGACCGGCACAGTGGAGACCGGATTTGAGACCTACAAGGACGCAGCCCTTGTGAACGTGATCCCCGCGCAGATGGCGGGTGCCGTGGCGCGTGATGCCGGCCTAGTTGATGCAAGTGGGTTCTGCCCTATCGATCCAGCGTCGATGTTGTCGACTCTCGATCCAAACATCTACGTCATTGGCGATGCTTGCGTTGCCGGCGACATGCCGAAGTCGGCGTTCGCGGCCAATAGCCAGGCGAAGGTTGCCGCGAATGCTGTTCGCGCGCGCCTCTCGGGCAGCAAGGCGTTTCCGCCGCGCTACCAGAATATCTGCTGGAGCATGATCGACGACGACTATGCGGTCAAAGTCGGCGGACGTTACGAGCCGAAGGACGGCAAGATCACTGCGGTGGAGAATTTCGTCTCCAAGACGGGAGAGGATGCCGCGACCCACAAGCTTACCCAGGAGGAGAACATCGGCTGGTACGAAGGTATCTCCGCCGACATTTTCTCTTGATCGCGTCGCCCTAGGGCGACGGGAAAAACACGGGGAGGCAGCGCCGAACGGAAATCATGGGTCCGTTCGGAGTTCCCCCCTATTCCGGAATGATCATTGGCAGCGACGATCGCGCCGGTCCCGATGGTGGCATCGCCGCGTTCAAAAACCGCGCCGCATTCCGCGGGGAGCCGCCGTGCGCACAAGCGCCTGTTGACCGGCTATTGCAGGCAGAGAGTGCGCTAGCTCTGTGCGTGCAGCATCTCGATCAGTTCACCGAGCGAACGTGCCCCGGTCTTGGCCATGATCGTGGCGCGGTGCCCTTCGACCGTGCGCACCGAGATATTGAGCGCCGCGGCAATCAGCTTGTTCGGCTTGCCGGTCCGCAGAAGATTGAGCACTTCCATCTCACGCTTCGTTAGCGCAGCGAGACTCTTGTTGCATTCCTGTCTGCGCGCTTCCTGATCCCAGATGGCCCCGTAGGTGGTCAATGCCGACTGCACGGTATCGAGCAGCAGTTGATCGTTGAACGGCTTCTGCAGGAACTCGATCGCGCCAGCCTTCATCGCTCGGACTGCGATCGGCACGTCGCCGTGCCCCGTAATGATGATGATCGGAATGAGTGATCGAGACGCCTTCAGGCGCTCCTGCAACTCGAGGCCGCTCATGCCCGGCATGCGAATATCGAGAATGATGCATCCGCGCGTCCCCGGCGTGAAGTTGGCGAGAAACTCGTCTGCCGAACCGAACACCTGCGCCTTCAGCTTGACCTGCTCCATCAGCCATCGGATCGCATCTCGCACGGCAGGATCGTCGTCGACGATGAACACGGTTGGGGCGTTCTTCTTCATAGGCGCCGTTTGCATGTCAGCTTTGCTTCCAGTTTGGTAGGATCAGTCCGAACGTAGTGCCGCGAGGTGACGTCGACTCCAGCCACAGCTTGCCGCCGTGCGCCTCGATGATGCCCTGGCTGATGCTCAGGCCGACGCCCAAGCCGGCATGCTTGGTGGTGAAGAACGGCTCAAACACCCTGTCGACATCCTCTTTCGCGCAACCGCGGCCGCTGTCTGCTACCAGGATCTTCGTATGCTTATCGCCATCTGCGGACGCTGTGATCCGCACCGTCCGCGTCGCCTCGTCGATCTGCGCGAGCGCATCGACACTGTTCCGCACCAGGTTGATTAGAACCTGCTGGATCTGCACTGCGTCTGCGTAGACGAGCGGAGCATTCTTCGGAATGCGCAGCTTCAGCTTGACGTTGTTGTGGTGGATTTCCGTCTGCATGAAGCCGATGGCCGATTCTACCATGCTACGAACGCAGGCGCGCTGCCTGCGTATCTCCTGCTTGCGCGAGAAATTGCGAATACGTACGAAAATTTCATCGGCGCGCTCCGCTTGGCTGACGATTTGCGTGAGGCCGTGCTTCAAGTCGCTTGCCTTGGCATTTTCCGGCTCGAGCTTGCGCAAGCACGTCTGCGCATACGTCATGATCGCGCACAGCGGTTGATTCAGTTCGTGCGCTAGGCCCGACACCATGCCGCCGAGCGTGCTGAGCCGCGCTACGTGCGTCAGCTCGGCCTGACGTTTGCGATCGACCTCCTTCGCTTCGATCAACGCAGTCACGTCGCGCCCGGTGACGATGAAGTGCGTGAGATTGTTCTCCTTGTCCTTCAGCGGGCTTATGGTCATCTGCAGGTGGTAGGAGCGATCATCCTTGGTTCGGTCACTCAGGAGAAACTCCAGCTTCCTGTCATGCCCGATGGCTTTCCACAGATCGGTACGCAGCCGCCCCTCGCTGTCGAGAAACTTCGCCGGGCGTCCGACAATGTCGTCGCGCTCGTACCCTGTCAGCGCTTCGAACGCGGGGTTGATGTATTCGACGCGCCCCGAATAGTCAGTGATGATTACCGAGTCGGCCGTTTGCTCTATGGCGCTCGACAGCTTGCTCATGTGTGCTTCGGCGCGCTCACGCGCCAGCTCGCTCGCGATCCACTGCGACATGAGCTTCAAAGTCTCGCGCTCGGCGGCCGAGAACGGCCGGTTGCGAGGCTTGGCGCCGATGAAGCACAGCGTGCCGAACGGCTTGCCATCGATGACGATGCGCATGCCGATGTAGGCTTCCATCGGACAGGCCTTGTACGTGGAGTGATTACGCCATTCGGTGTGCGACGCGCACTCGAACGCAACTGGCTCGCTCGAGTCCATTGTCGTGGCACAATAGGTCTTCTCCAGCCGCAGCTTTTGTCCAGCGGCAAAGCGGGGAATGTCTGCGATCGACTCCAGCACGGTGAACCAGCCTGCATCGATCCGCGAGAGAATGCCGATCGGCACGCCGAACTGCTCGCAGCCGAGCCGTAGCACCCGTCTGATCTTCTCCGAACGGCTGAGGTTGCTATCGATGCCAATGGCGTGGAACGCCCGCAACGCATTCGCAATCAGGCGCAGTTCGACGACCGCCTCTGTGCGCTGCCGCTCCGCTTGAATTCGAAGCGTCACCTCTTGCAGCACCAGCATCGCGCTTCGCCGTCCGTCGGGCAGCGAGAATGCAGCCGCCGTCATCTCGATGAACGACGAGCCGTTGGCCGATGGCAGCTCGAATATCTCGGGTGGCAATCTACTGTTAGAGCTGATTGCGGCGTCGAGCAGCAGATTGATGCGCTCGCGTTCCTGCTTCGGGAATAGTGCACTCAGCGGCTGGCCAATCGCGTCGGCCTCGGTCGTTGCCAGCAGTTGGCGCGACTGCCGGTTGAGCGTGCGCACCTTGCCGTCCGGATCGGTGGCAATGACGCCGATCGGCTCGTTGTCGAACAACCCTTCGACGTATTGGGCCGCGCTCGGCTGCAGCAGCGGAAGCACTTCCAGTTGCACGTGAGCATTGGCGATCGCCGCTTCCTGATAGCGCAGACGCTGTTGGCGACGTTCGGCGGCATCCGTAAGAACCGCGGCCAGCCCATCTGCATCGGACGTTGGCCAAACCAGCACCTCATGGCCCAGAAACGGACAGTACATGAGGTCCTGGCGCAGCTTTGAGCTGACGGACTCTTCGCTGAGGATGAAGATCGGTAAGCGCTTGTCGAGTGAATGAATGCGCTGCGCGACGATGACCGGATCTTCGACTTGTGCGCCAAGTAGAACGGCGTCAATCAGCTCGACGCCCAGTTCCAGCGTACTTTGTAATAACGCGGTGTTGGGAACCGCTTCTATGTGATGCCGGCAGGACAGATTGTTCACGACATGGAGCTGAAACTTCCGCTCCACATTCACGAACGCAAGATTGCACACTTCGCTTCGGTCAGGCGCCATCGGGTATGGTTGAGCCGACCGCGGGCGGCCTTTGTCCGATTTTTCCAGCGAGCCGACCATCAGATGGCTTCCCGTGTTCTATTGTCAGCTAGCCAATTAATCCGCGAGGAATGGTACTCCCAGCAACGACTTGCCGATCCAGGTTCGGAGCAGATCGGTTGACGGAGACATGAGATGCACCGCGCGCACGTCGCGCAGGTGGCGCGACAGCTTTGAGCCTTCAGCATATCCCCGCCCGCCGGTCAGGGTCATGGCCTCGTTGACGATGGTGACAGCGCTGTCGGCCACTTCGGCCTTGCTCGCCATCAGCGCCATTAGCGCATCTTGCTCGCCTGCATCGAAGCTCGCCGCCGCGCCGTAGATCAGGCGGCGTGTGCGCTCGAGCATGCCCCACAGCGTGCCGAATCGGTGCTGGATGATCGGCGCTTGCGCCAGCTGGCCAGAATGTACGTGGCGGCGGCGTTGGATATGTGTGCGTGCTTCCTCGAGCGCACTAGCGGCGATGCCGAGATAGGTCGAGGCGATCGCAACGACGAAGTACGGCGTGATCACATTGAAGATGTACCAGATCTGGTCGCCTTCGCGCCCCAGCAGGTTGGCTTTCGGTACCCGCGCGCTGCGCAGGATCATTGAGCGCGAGGAGTTCCCGCGCATGCCAACGCCATTCCACGGTGCACCCCAACTGACGCCCATTGTGTTGCCTGGAACGACAACGCAAGAGAACTGCCCCGCGGGGGCGCCTGGCGAGCCGGCCACCGCCGACACGACATACGAGTCGGCATAGCCGCCATTGCTCACGAATACCTTCTCGCCCGACAGCGAGTAGTGGTCTGGCGGCACGGTATTCAGTTGTGTTTGCGGAAGATAGAAGTGGACGCCCGTGCCCGTCTCGCTGAGCGACAGTGTCGTTAGATGTTTGCCTTCGCAGATCGGCTTCAGAAAGTCTTGCTGCTGCGACGGGGTCGCGTTGACCGAGATGACCGAAGTGCCGACGCAGTGCATGCCAAAGCAAATGCCTGTCGATGCACATTCACGGCTGAGCTCTTCGCAGACTTTGGCCAGTGTGAGCAACCCTTGGCCGAGCCCGCCATACTGCGTCGGAACCACGAGGCCACCGAACCCGCTGGCAAGGAGAGCGCGCAGGCTCTGCTCGGGCCACATGGCGTCGCGGTCGACTTGGTCGGCGTGCTTCGCAACGACGTCGTGCGTGATTTCCTTCACTTTGCGCAGGATCGCCGCCTGGTCGTCCTTGTGCCAAAGGTTCATACGGTTTGAGCCCTTTTGCCGTTCTTCAAGTGATAAGGGGAGGACGAGCCCCCCCTTATACGCCGACTATAACCGGCCAAGTGGTAGGTGGGCTAGTGATGCTCGACAAGCGAGAATGAAAGGACTTTCTCGACTGACTCGAGCCTGTTGGCGCCGGCGCCGACGACGCACATCCCGTGCTTGTCGCAGCCCCAAAGCGCATAGGCATTGAACTGCTTCAGGTCGGGTGGAAGCTGCTCGCGATGTGGCATGTCGCGGGGCTGCACCTTGTCGCCATTACGCTCCGCGGCGAGCTCACTACGAATGCGAGTCAGCTCCTGCATCAGGTCCTTGGCATTTTCGCCGTCCCAGGAACCAACGACGCGCCCCTGGATGGATTTGATTTCGTTGCTCATTGCTTCACTGCCTATAGCTCTGTTGCTAATCCAGGTCAGAACCGGTCAGCAATCATGCGGATAACTTTCCTCGGCAGGATCCAGTCCTGCCCCTGCTTCTGTTCCTGGACGGCGATCATCAGGTCCTCACGCGAGAAGTGAATTCCCCGTTCCTTCGCCATAGCCAGGTAAGCGTCGATGAACGCCTTCTTGTCGGGCGTCGCGTCGAGCTTATCGAGCAACGCGGGATCACCCAGCAGTATCTCTCCGAACGCCTTCATCTCTCGCTCGAACGGCCGAGATTCAGCATCTCTTTGAAGCGCTTTCTCCAGCATGGTTGTTTCCTAAATGTGGTTTTCAACTTTCTTGCTCAAATGAATGAGCGAGGGTTGATAATGGCCGGCATGCTAGGTTTGTAAATGCGTGGGACGCCGTAGAAAAGTTGACCACCGCACGAGCTACCTGGACACTAGTCCAGAGATATCCCGCGAATAAACACGTAAAAGTACGCGGGGCTTGTTCGGCGCATATTTGAGCCCGATTGCCGATGCGGATGCTCTCGATCTGACGCCGTCCGCACGCATTCTCTCGCCTTGTTGCCGGTCTCGATTGCCGCACAACACGCGGCCAGAATTGCGCTTACGCGGCGAGGGCCTGCGCTTCCGCGACGCCCTTTGCCAGAGAGGCCTCGGCCTCTCCCGGTCCGAGCAACGTCTTGTCTACGGTCATCGACCGCACGTCGCCGATGCCGAGGAAGTTTAGCCAGGCGGTCAGGTAGGAACGCTGATAATCGAACTGATCTTCCGATAGGCCACCATCGCCGTACGCAAGGCCGCGCGCGCAAACAAGAAGCGCGCTCTGCTTCTTCAGCATGCCATCGAACCCGCTCTCGCCGAATAGGAAGGTGACATCCTTCTGAGTCACGAGGTCAACGAGCTGCTTGAGCCGATAAGGCACGCCAAAGTTCCACATTGGAACGCTGATCACGATCTCATCGGCATCGCGGAAGCGCTGGCCCAGTGCTTCGATGGCCTTCCACACGTTCTTCTGCGCTTCGGTGAGTGGCTGACCAGACAGACCGGCGTACTTCGCGTCCAAAGCATCGCCGTCGAACGAGGGAAGATCGTCCTTCCACACATCGAGGTTGTCTACTTCGACGGGGCCCTTCTTACGCAGCGCGTCGATGTAGGCGTGCGCCACGTGAGTGGATGCAGACCGTTCACCGCGCGGAGAAGCTTGAATGTAGAGCAGGCGTTTCATTTCTCTCCCTCATTGCGTGAGGATTATCGCGTCCAGAATGATCGTTGGCGGCACGCAGGGGATGGTCGATCGTGGACGCGGTTAGCCATCACGTACCGCCCGTAGTGTCTCGGCATCGAACCACATCGATGCCGTACCAGTTAGCGAGGTCGATTACGTGCGCGCGCGTAGTCTAACGGATAGCTGGTGAGTATCCGGTTCGATAAGGCTCAGCTCACCACGAGGGGAAACGTGGCGTCCTGATAGGGCGCGCCTGCATCGCTGTTCGCGCTCCTATGGACGAATACCCAATCAATCCAAGGAGTGTCAGACGGTGATATCGCTAGGCCAGACAGCGCCGGATTTTAGCCAGGAAAGCAGCCGCGGAACGATCAACTTTCACGAGTGGCTAGGCGACTCGTGGGGCATCCTCTTCAGCCACCCCAAAGATTATACCCCCGTTTGCACCACCGAGCTCGCAGTTGCGGCTCGCCTGATGCCGGAGTGGGAGAAGCGCAATGTGAAGGTCATCGGCCTCTCGGTCGACACAGGCGAGAACCACGTCGGTTGGGAGAAGGATATTGAGGAAACGCAGGGCCAGTGCTTGAACTTCCCGGTCCTCGCGGATGCCGATCATAAGGTCAGCAAACTCTACGGGATGATTCACCCAGACACCGATCCGACAATCACGGTGCGCACCGTCTACATCGTAGATCCGAACAAGAAAGTTCGGCTGACGATGACATATCCACCGAGCACGGGACGCAATTTCGAAGAAATTCTGCGTGTCATCGACAGCCTGCAGACCGCCGATCGACACCGCGTTGCAACACCGGTGAACTGGCAGAAGGGCGAAGCTGCAATCATTCCACCCAGCATCTCAAATGACGATGCCAAGGGGCTTTTCCCTCAAGGCTGGAAAGAGCTGAAGCCGTACCTGCGCATCGTCGAGCTCCCCAAAGAGTGAGTGAAAATTCGGGGCCCGCGCACTGCAAAAAATACGTGCCGTACGTATGCGTCCGTATTTTCACGGATGGTGGAGCGGGAGCTTCGAGCGCTAACTTCGACGCATTCTAATGGGATTTGGCGGCCCTTTCTTTCCGCCAAGGGGAAGGCCAGAAGACACAAAAGTTGTCTTCGAAAATTAGCGGCTCAGCGGCCGCCGATCGTAACTAAAGGGAGAAAACATGAAGAGGTTGATATTGGGCCATCTCGTGTACCTCTACACGCCCCTGGGCGTGTTGGCGTGCACCTTTGGTATCCTGAAGGGCGGCATCTGGGCCTGGCTGGGCGTCGCCATTTTTGCTGTCAACATTATCGTTGATACCCTGACCGCCCCGCTTCATCTGCGCGGCGCCGCATCAGACAGGGATGGCTCGCCTGCCGGCGTGCCGGGCATCCTCAACGGGATGATGTACTTCCAGCTGATGACTTTCATAGGTCTGCAGCTCGCTCTTGCTTGGCGCGTCTACCAGTACGTGGCTGGCGTTCCGATGGAGATGATGAGCTGGAACGGCATCGAGTACATGAACGGCATCGATACGTGGACGCTCGTTGGCGCCACGATCGGCGCCGGCATGCACCAGGGTCTTGGCATCATCTTCGGCCATGAGCTGGCGCACACGAAGGGCATCGGCTTCCTCATCTCACGTTGGATGATGGCGCTGTCCGGTACGGCGCACTTCTGCTTCGCGCACGTCTACAACCATCATCTCGAGCTTGGCCGCGCTTGGCTTGGCCCTGAGGGCAATAAGATGGGAGACGACACCGACCCCGCCACTGCTCCGCGCGGCCGCTCGATCTACAAGCACTTCATCGTCTCGCACGTCGGCCAGTCGTACTTCGGCATTCTGACCGAGAGCAAGCGTCTGAAGCGCATGGGCAAGTCGTTCCTGTCGCTGTCCAACCGCTGGATACGGGGCTATCTGATGAGCCTGCCGACCATCGCCCTATTTTCCTACGCGGGTTATGCCGCCAACGGCGCTGCCTCGGGCGTCCTCATCGGCCTCGCCGTCATGCTCGTCGTCTGGATCATCTCCAACTTCGAGCTCGAAGCGCTCAATTACATGGAGCACTACGGCCTCATCCGCGTGAAGGGCGAGCCCATCGAGTATCGCCACTCGTGGGACAACGACACCATCTTCACCAGCTGGGCGTTCATCGAGATCGGCCGTCAGGCTGACCATCATGACCGGGGAGAGACCCACTTCTGGGAGCTCACCGGTGTAGGCGGGCCGCCGACTGGCGCACCCAATGCGCGCATTGGCTACTACACCGAGTTCGTTCTCACGCTCGTTCCCCCGCTCTGGCACTACATCATGCGCCGGAAGCTGGCGATCTGGGATCGTGACTTTGCGACACCGGAAGAGCGCAAGATCGCGGAGAAGATCAACAAGGCCGTCGGCTACGACCTCGACCCGCGCAAGGTGCAGGGTAAGCGGCTCGAAGTCAGCTACGTCGCCTAATAAGAAAGCAAACAAAACTTAAAGAATGCGATCCGCCAATCCCGGCGGATCGCAGCACCGGGAGGAGAATAAAATGTCTGCAGGAGCCCAAGTTATGGCGGAGGCGCCCACGATGGACGTTGCACCCGCTGGCGAACCTTCACTGTACGAGCGCCTCGGTCGGCGTCCACGCATCGAGGAGATCGTGGAAGTCATCTGGGCCAATCACACGTCAAATCCGCAGATCATGCAGCGCTACGTGAATAGCAACCCTGTGGAGGTGAAGCGCCTCGTCACGGAAATGTGCTGCGCTGGTTTCGGTGGTCCTGAGGCCTACACCGGCAAGGACATGATTTCCGCTCACCGCGGAATGAACATCAACGAGGCCGAGTTCATCGCCGTTTGCGACGACGTTCTCAACGCGCTTGAGAAGTGCAACGTCGGCAAGCGCGAGCGGGATGAGATCCTCTGCATTCTCTATTCGCTCAAGCCAGAAATCGTCCGCCTTTGAAGGTCGATCTTCGCGGCTAACCCGATCTACAGAGCACGAGACTTCCTAGATGTTCAGCTTCTTCAAGAAGAACAAGGGCCCATTCAACGCCACCATTATGCCGATGGGGAAGACGATCTCTGTAAAGGGAGGTTCGTCTGAGAATCTGCTCAAGGCGGCGTTGGAGAACGGGGTCAAGTGGCCGTACAACTGTCGCGTTGGCAGCTGCGGCTCATGCAAATGCAAACTGTTGAGCGGCAACATCAAGCCGCTCAACGATTTCAGCTATGTCCTCAGCGGCGAGGAGATGGACCAGGGGTACATCCTTGCGTGTCAGACGATGCTGCGCAGCGATATCGAGGTTGAAGTAAACGTCGCCGACGACAGCGCCGTTCTCGCCAATACGCGGCGCGTCGAGGGCAGGATCAGCCGCGTCTCCCCGCTGACCCATGACATCCTCGATGTCGGCATAGAGCTATCGGATGAGTTCGCCGACTACCTTCCAGGACAATACGCTGATGTGTCCGTCCCAGGTGTCGTCGACAAGGCGCGCTCCTATTCGTTTTCGAATGCGCCCGGTCATGAAAAGCAGAACACGGTCAGCTTTTTCATCCGCCGCGTTCCTAATGGGCAACTCACCGAATGGCTGCATTCGGGGGACCGAGTCGGCAGTTCAATCACGCTCGATGGTCCCCACGGATCGTTCTACTTGCGCGACCCAGGAGGCTCTCTGCTGCTGATGGCTGGCGGGAGCGGTTTGGCACCGATCAGAGCGCTGCTACAGCAGTTCGTTGCTGAGAAGCGCAAGGAGAACGTCACGCTGGTCTTCGGTGCGCGCACGCGGCAGGACCTCTACTGCCTCGATGAGATCAACGATTTTGCGCGCCAATTGAATGGCCAGTTTACCTTCCTGCCTGTCCTGTCCCAGGAAAATGGCGCAAGCGGCTGGGAGGGAGCCACGGGCCATTGCCCTGACGCAATCTCGCCAGCGATGTTCGCTGGTTCTAGCGGTCAGGCTTATCTCTGCGGACCGCCAGCCATGGTTGATGCAGCCGTTGGTAGGCTCAAGGCGGTTGGCCTCAAAGACTCGCAGATCTTTTTCGATAAGTTCCTCGATGCATCATCGATGCCGGGAGGTCGCGCATGACCGATACGCACAATACGCTGTCTTTCATCAAGCAGCAGACGGAAGAAGCCACGGCTACGGCTACGGCAACTCAACGCACGCAATCGATGCGCTTGACCCCACCCGCGGCCTGCGAGGTCGGCCGCGATCCCGTAGAGATTGTAACAAGCCGCATGTGCGCCCTTTGTACCAAAGCGTGTGCAACACGCGAGCTTGGTGGCAGGCTGCGTGAAGCAGGACTGCGGCCCACGCGTCAGCGTCTCCAGCTTGCGAAGCTCCTATTCAGCAACGGCGATCGTCACTTCACTGCCGATATTCTGCACGAGGATGCAATGCGTGAGCGCATCCCTGTCTCATTGGCGACAGTGTACAACACGCTGCAGCAGTTCACGCAGTCCGGCATGATCCGCCGCTTGGCTCTTGACGGACAGAAGACCTGGTTCGACACCAACGTGTCTGACCATCACCATCTCTTCTATGAAGGCGACGATGCAATCGTCGACGTGCCGGATGGCTATTTGACGGTAACGCGGCTGCCACCCGTGCCGGATGGCATGGAGATTTCGCGCGTGGAAGTGGTCGTACGAGTACGCCGTCGCGACGAGAGCCGCTGAGCCGGCCGACAAATCCGAACGCCCGTCCGTTCGGTGTATAGAAAGCCCGCGAGAAGCATATCCTCGCGGGCTTTCGCCATTCTTAGGATTCCAAGCTTGCCACCGCGTCCATCGCGCGCGCCGAGTAGACGAGGGCCGCGCCGGCATTCATGGCGACAGCGACGCCGAGCGCCTCTGCAACTTCTGCCGACTTCGCGCCGGCTTTGACGGCAGCCTGGGCATGAAAGGCGATGCAGCCGTCGCAACGCGTCGTCACGGCCACGGCCAGTGAGATGAGCTGACGGGTCTTTTCATCGAGGTTGTTGGTCTTCGCGCCCGCGCCGGAGGCCATTTTATACCCCCCCACAGTGTCTGGCGACAGCGCCGCAAGTTCACCAATGCGCTGACCGAGATCTTCGCGGTATTTCGCCCAATCGAACATGTTTCTCTTCCCTAGACTTCGTTGTTATTTCGCACCCTACCAACCAGAAGGTAGGCTGTAAAGGCGCAGTTGTATTCAGCCGCGTGCGCGGCAACGGCAGTGCAAATTGGAAGCGGTGAGTCTGCGCAATTGAGCCAGCCGCGCGGAGCGCTGGCGGACTTCGGAAATCAGACGTTCTCTTTACGGATTACAATGTTGGGACCATCCAAGAGACCGCGCTCGAAAATGCGCCTGGCAGCGTCCTCTAAGGTCGCGCTATGGCGTCCGAATGCGTCGAGAAACTTTTCCCGCTCAAGTCGGGGGTTGTTCTCCAGCTTTTCCAGTGCCGCCGCACGCACCCAGCAGGTGAGCAGGCGCTTCCCCGCCATCATGTTGAAACGCACCGCAAGCCCTTCGGCGACGGCTTCTTCGTCTGTGCGCGTTAGTGCCATCTCGTTCCGTCGTGTCGATTTCCGTGAATTGGCCTCACAGCGATATCCGCAGCGAGAGTTTCGACGCGAAATAGAACAGTCCAAGGAGTGGCGAGCAATCATTTTATTTCACTATGAATTGGACGTCAGACCAAGGCTCATCGCGGAAGAAACGGCGCGTATAAATACGCATCCGCCGATCCTCCCTACGGATTCCATAGAGCCGTTTGTCGATTAAGTTCTGTGGGTCGTGCTTTCAGCAGCTGCCAGCTTTGGCGCCACAAAAAGCGAGCAAGAAAACGAAAGGAATTCGCGCCATGGTTCACAGTGAGGACGAAACGCGGTCCCGTAGGCTTGCACGGGCGCAAAAATTATCGGCTTCGAGAATCTGAGGGTGAGCTGTTTGTAATGCCCGCCGCCTGGGGCGCGTTACAGGCAGCGCGCGGTGCGGCAGTGATCTTTCGGGACGCTGCCGCACATGTGTCTTGATGCGACTATGCTCGCTGGACTATGCGCTCGGGAGTCGAAGCCCCTTGCTCGCCTGTCCGCCGTTCCTATGAACTCCGGGCATTGCGCGGTCAAGCGGGGAGCGTCGCCGTGAGTTATCCAATTGTTGAGGCACCTTCGATACCCAAGCCTTGGCAACGCCGAGGACGCACCGCCTGCCGCAAAGGAGATGCCAATGCCGATCCGCTTGGGAGTCGCGCTAGTGGCCCTCCTTACGCTTGCGTCGTGCGAGGATGACAAGCCATGGAAGAGCCTTCATCTATCCACCACGTCGGCCAACAAGACGCATTATTCGTTTCTCCATGGCAAGGAGGGCGAGACGGAGCGTCTCGTCGTCTACTCACCTGAGGATCGCTCGCTTGAAGTCTACCAAAGCGCCACCGGTCACCTCTGGCCGGCGACGCTCTTGATCGGAGATGCATTTCTGGTGACTGACGCCCCGCAAACTAACCCACCATTTTCTGCGGCAGGCCTCCAAAGCACTCTATTCCGATGCGGTGGTGACAAACCAGTATGCGAGCCTCTGCTGTCGAGCGTCGAAGGCATCGGCAGTAAGTTCGTGTTGCCTGATGGCGCGTTGCTGTACGCCGCGTCGCCCTTACAGAGCCGGACCGATCCTCGCACAAAAGGCCAAATTCTCGCCTATCGCCACTTTGACTTGTTTCTCTTCCGATCTGGCGCCGAGCCGCGCAGGCTCACAGATGTTGGCGCGGTCAGCCTGACATCCGTCTCTGCCGGCGGAGACGTCATCGCATTAGAAATGATGCAAGCCAACAAGCGCAGCGACAGTCACATCTACAGCGCGAAAGTGGGGAAGGACTTCGAGCTGACCGACTTCGGTGGTGACACAAGCAAGCCGTGCATCGGTCATGGCAAGAACTATAATTCAAAACCAAGTCTATCGCCCGACGGTAAGCACATAGCTTTCCTCAGCTCATCCCGCAGTTCCAAGGAAGCTGGCGGTTGGATCTACGATATAGTCGTAGCGAACCTTGCGTCGAAGAAACCCATCGCGGTCATTCCGCCGAGCGCCAATGCCGCTATGTCGCTTTCGAATCCTGTATCCGTCGACAACGATGTCGTGCGCTTCATTGAGCGGACGGGCGACCGCTACGTCTTTAAGCAGTTCGATATTGCGACATCAGAGACGAAGAATCTCGGCACTTTGGACGTCCGAGACATCCTCTCCGCGCCCACGCTGCGGATCGGCGCGCCACGTTGAGATCGACCATGGCGCCTATCCGCGCTGTAACGCGGGCACGGCCCCACGCTCGCCAAATCGCCCGAGCCCCAGCAACGCCAGGAACGTGAGGACAGCGGCGCCGAGTAGATAATATCCGACCGCCGAGATGCCGTAGCTCGTTGCCAGCGTCGTCGCGATGTAAGGCGCCAGAGACGCACCGAAGATGCCCGCCGCGTTGAACGCCAGCGACGTCCCCGTATAGCGCACTCCGACAGGAAATGGCTCCGACAGCGCCGTGCCGAGCGGCCCGTACGTCAGCCCCATCAGCGCCAAGCCGACGATCATGAAGAGCACGACCGATACCACGCCTCCCGAGCCGAACATCGGCTGGAACAGCAGCCCGAATGCACCGATCAGCGCCGTCGCCCACAACAGGACGAGCCGCCGGCCATAGCGATCCGCCAGCCAGGCCGAGAGTGGGATGGTCAGTCCGAAAAAGATGACACCGATCATCTGTATCGGCAGGAATTCCTGCCGCGTGTATCCGAGCGAGCTGATACCCCAGCTCAACGCAAACACGGTCATCAGGTAGAACAACACGAACGTTGCCAGAGCGCCGAACGTGCCGAGTACGAGCAGCCGGGCATGACGCGCGAACACCGTGACAATAGGCATCTCCACGCGCTCGTCGTTTTCGATCGCCCGCTTGAACGCCGGTGTCTCGGCAATGCGCAGCCGCACATAGAGCCCCACCAGCACCAGCGTCGCGCTGGCAATGAATGGAATGCGCCAGCCGAACGACATGAACTGCTCGTCCGTCAGTGTCTCGGTGATGATGAGGAAGATGCCTGTCGAGCACAGAAAGCCGATCGGCGCGCCGAGTTGGGGAAACATTCCGAACCAGGACTTTTTCGACTCCGGTGCGTTCTCTGTCGCCAGCAGCACGGCGCCGCCCCACTCGCCGCCGAGGCCCAGGCCCTGGAAGAAGCGGCAGGCAGCCAGAAGGATCGGCGCCAGGATGCCGACGGACTGATACGTCGGCAGCAAACCGATGATCACCGTCGAAAGCCCCATCGTCAGCAACGCTGCCACTAGTGTCGCCTTCCGGCCGATTCTGTCGCCGAAGTGCCCGAACAGCATGGCGCCTATTGGCCGTGCAAAAAACGCGATCGAAAACGTCGCGAACGATTGCAGCGTCGCTGTCGTTGGGTCGGCGTTGGGGAAGAATAGGTGCGGGAACACCAGCACCGCGGCCGTCGCGTAGATGTAGAAGTCGAAGAATTCGATAGCCGTGCCGGCGAGGCTTGCGAGCAGCACGCGGCGCGTCGAGACGTTCTCTGTATCGGCCAAAATGCCTGCCCCCTGGAAATGCTTCCCGCCGTGGAAATGGAACGCTGTCCAAGGGGGCACAGTCGGAAAGGCCACGCTTGCGGACAGTTTAAAGTGCTCTCGGAGGTGGTGCCCGGAGTCGGAGTCGAACCGACATACCCTTGCGGATGCGGGATTTTGAGTCCCGTGCGTCTACCAGTTCCGCCATCCGGGCGACCTTCAGAGGCGGGGCATTGCTACAGCCTTTGGTAGGCGATGGGAAGTCCCCAATCTGCGGCAGATTCCGGGTCCCGGTCGCCCCAGCCACGCCGCGCGCCGGACGGCGCATCGGTCCCAAAAGCCTCGGCATCAGCGCCTCGCCAGTGGGAGAGGCAACCAGCATTGAGACTTTTTTCATGCGCTTGAGGCTCCTTCATGCGGGGAGGTTTCGCCTCGACTTCGAGCCCTCGCGTGCCACGATGCGCCGGACCAGCCGCTGAAGGGAACCTCACGCGCGAGCCGGGCGTTGCCGGGCGCGGCCATTCGCAAGGAACAGAACGTGCCGATCCGCTCCGCCGATTTTCCCGAAGCCGACTTCGTACGCCGGGTGCTCATTGTGGTCGCCATTCTGGCCGGCGCCGCGGCACTCTATATGCTCGCCGACATTGTGTTGCTTGGCTTCGGAGCGGTGCTTCTCGCCGTCGTGCTTCGCGCCATTGCCGAGCCGCTCCAGCGCATGACCGGGATCGGTCCGAAGCTTTCGCTGCTCGGTGCCGGATTAGGTGTTCTGACGCTCATTGTCGCCGTCGGCGTGCTGTTCGGTTCGCAGATCAGCAGCCAGCTCAGCGAGCTTATCGAGAAGCTGCCGGCCGCGACGGCGGCCCTGTCGAAATCGGAGCCGTTCCAGTCGGTCTCGCAGCTTCTGAAGGGATCCTCCGTCGGCAATCTCCTTGCCAGCGCCCTGTCCTGGGGATCGACCATAGTCGGTAGCCTCGCCACCCTGTTCGTCGTTCTCATTGCAGGAGTCTACATCGCTGTCGATCCGCAGACGTATCGCAACGGTCTCCTGATGCTGTTTCCCAAGGGGGCGCAAGAGAAAGTCGCTGCCACATTGAATGACGCGGGAGACGCACTGCGCCTATGGCTCGGCGCTCAGCTCATCGCCATGGTGCTGGTCGGCGTTCTCTCCGGCATCGGTCTGGCGCTCATCGGCGTGCCGTCCGCGCTCGCCCTGGGCTTTATCGCTGGCGTGCTGGAATTCGTTCCCATCGTCGGCCCGGTGATGGCCGCGGTACCCGCGGTGCTTCTTGCCTCCACGCAGGGCTGGGAACTGGCCGCATGGACCATCGTTCTCTTCATCGCCGTGCAGCAGATCGAGAGCAACATCATCATGCCGCTCGTTTCCGGGCGCGCTGTCGATCTGCCACCTGCAGTCGGTCTCTTCGCGGTCATCGCGATCGGCATTCTCTTCGGGCCGCTCGGACTTCTTTTCGGCTATCCGCTCGCCATCGTCCTCGATGTGGCGGTGCGTCGGCTCTACGTGCGCGAAACTCTCGGCGAGGACGTCGCCATCGCCGGCAAGGAGATCGAAGACGCCTGACGGCGCCGCGACACGTCTCACTTCCAAGATCATCACCGCCGCGCAGCGGCCAGGGCCCAAGGGGCTCCGCCCAAGGCGCGGCTCTCAACTTGCGAGCCGCCGAAAGACAGCTCTCGCCGCCGCCACTGGTGTCACTTCCAGGAATAACTGCGCAGCCAGGGCGCAAGGCGCCCCGGCGCGAGCGCCGGCTGTCAGCTTGCGAGGGCTCGACAGCACAACCTCGCCGTCGCCGCTGGTGTCACTTCCAACAGAGAGCTTCACTTCCAAGAATAAGTAGTTCTTCCCGTGTGGTGGCGATGCTCTGTGATCTGCACGTGATCTCCAACGTGCGGATCGGTCTTCTTCATCGCCATGACCGTCACTTTGCGGCCGCCCGCGTCGAGAGCCACTTCCACAGACAGCCCTTCTTCGACGAGTTGCGAATTCTTGATGTTGAGCGGACCAACCGCCACGACGGTCGCCGGCACCCGCACATTGTCGATGCGCGCGTCATAGTCCTCGTAGACGAAATAGGCCGCAATCGCGACCAGCGCCGCGGCGCCGATTGCGATCTTCTTTATCCGCTCGATCCACAACGTGCGCTCGAGCTTGCGCCGCGTTTCCTCACGCATGGCGGTTCTTCCTTATTGGTGTGCCCGCAGCTTATGCGGCAGCCATCACCTGGCTGTCCACGAGGCGCACGATGTCGGCCATGATGTCGTTCAGCTGGAAGTTCTTCGGTGTGTAGACCGCGGCGACGCCAAATGCTTTCAGCTTCACCTCGTCTTCAGGCGGAATGATGCCGCCGACGACCACCGGAACGTCGGTCAGTCCTTCCTTGCGCAGACGCTCCATCACTTCCTGCACCAGCGGCACGTGGCTGCCGGACAGGATCGACAGGCCGATCACGTGCGCGCTCTCGTCCACCGCCGCGCGCACGATCTGCGCCGGCGTCAGGCGGATGCCCTCGTAGACGACTTCCATGCCGACGTCGCGTGCGCGCACTGCGATCTGTTCGGCGCCGTTCGAGTGACCATCGAGACCCGGCTTGCCGACCAGGAACTTCATCCGCCGACCGAGCTTGTTCGAAAGATCGTCGACCGAAGCACGCACGCTGTCGAGCTCCAGCCCTTCGCGCGCAACCGCAGCCTGAGCCACACCCGTCGGCGCCCGGTATTCACCGAACACGCGCCGTAGTGTCGTTCCCCATTCGCCGGTGGTAACGCCCGCGCGCGCAGCCGCGATGGACGACTCCATGATGTTGCGGCCTTCCTTCGCCGCCCGCTCCACCTCGGCAAGCGCGGCCTTGACCGCCTTGTCATCGCGCGAGGCGCGCCAAGCTTTGAGACGCTCGATCTGCTCGGCTTCAACGGCCGGATCGACGACCATGATCGCGCCTTCGCCCGCCGTCAGCGGAGAGGGCTCGGTCTCGGTCCACTTGTTGACACCGACGACGATCTGCTTGCCGCTCTCAATGGCGGCAAGACGCGACGTGTTGCTCTCCACGAGCCGCCGCTTCATGTAGTCGATCGACGCCACCGCGCCGCCGAGCGACTCGATGGTAGCGAGCTCTGCCTTCGCCTGCTCTTTCAGCTCTTCGACCTTGCGGCTCATCTCGACCGATCCATCGAAGATGTCGCCGTATTCGAGCAGGTCGGTCTCATACGCCACGATCTGCTGCATCCGCAGCGACCACTGCTGGTCCCACGGACGTGGCAGGCCGAGGGCCTCGTTCCACGCCGGAAGCTGCACCGCGCGAGCGCGCGCCTTCTTCGACAGCGTCACCGCCAGCATCTCGATCAGGATGCGGTAAACGTTGTTTTCTGGCTGCGGCTCGGTGAGGCCGAGGCTGTTGACCTGCACGCCGTAGCGGAACATCCGCTCCTTGGGGTTCGTCACGCCGTAACGGTTGAGCGTGATCTCCTCCCAGAGCTCATTGAACGCGCGCATCTTGCAGATCTCGGTGACGAACCGCATGCCCGCGTTGACGAAGAACGATACGCGCCCCACCACCTGGCCGAATTTCTCGGCCGGCACTTCGCCCGACGCCTTCACGGTATCGAGCACGGCGAGTGCCGTTGCCAGCGCGTAAGCCAGTTCCTGCACCGGCGTCGCGCCCGCTTCCTGCAAGTGGTACGAGCAGACGTTGGTGGGGTTCCACTTCGGCACGTTCTGGTACGAGAAGACGATCGTATCTTTGATCAGCCGCAGCGAAGGCTCGGGCGGGAATACGTAGGTCCCGCGCGACAGGTATTCCTTGATGATGTCGTTCTGGATCGTGCCGGTGAGCTTGTCGCGCGAGGCGCCCTGCTCGTCCGCGAATGCCACGTAGAGCGACAGCAGCCACGCGGCCGTGGCGTTGATCGTCATCGACGTGTTCATCTGGTCGAGCGGGATGCCGTCCAGCAGCGCGCGCATGTCGCCGATGTGCGAAACCGGAACGCCCACCTTGCCGACCTCGCCCCGGGCAAGCTCGTCGTCGCTGTCATAGCCGGTCTGCGTCGGCAGGTCGAAGGCGATGGAAAGGCCCGTCTGCCCCTTGGCAAGGTTCTTCCGGTAAAGTTCGTTCGACTTGGTGGCTGTCGAGTGACCTGCGTACGTACGGAATAACCAGGGCTTGTCGGGCGTCCGGCTCTCGGACCCGCTCTTGCCTTCGCGCATTCGTAAACCTCGGTTGGGTTCGGGTGTTGCCGTAAAGTACCCTTAACCGCCGACGCAATGCAAAACTATCTTTGCCGCAATGCGGCCGGCGGACTAGAGCCGCCGCGGCTCGCGCGCGAATGCCGGTTTCGGCTTGATGTCATGCCTGAAGCGGTGGTGCTCGACGCGCAAACGGGCGATGACCGCGGTAAAGCGCATTACGATCAGAAGTGCAAATAGCGCGATGATGATTCCCATCGTGCAGGCGATGACGACGTTCGTCTCGCGATCGGATGTCGGGTAGAATCCAGTAACTTCAAAGGCGTAGTTGGTAACGAGAGCGCCGAGGACGAAACCCGGCACGAATACCAGCGCCAGCATTGTGCGTGAAAGCACGTGCAAGGTGAGCACCCCGGCCCATCCGGACAGGAGGGCCACCACGACCAGCGTGTAGGTGTCGACGGTAACAGCCCTGTGCAGAAAATCGACCATGCCGCCCAGTCCCGCCGTTGTGCACCGCGAGCGTTCAACCACGCCCTCCCCGATTGGGGGCTAAAGACCGCTTCTAGAAGCAATTTTCCTAAAGGTTGGTTGACACGAACGCATAGCGGCGGCACAGCCTCTTCATTGCAGCGCGAAATCGTGCTTGAAACGCCTCCAGATCACTGCGGCGATGGCGCCGCAATCCACCAGCCGCGGCCTCAGGGCCGGCATTTCCATCACGGGAGCCAAGAATGACGAGCCAAAGCGCCGCCAGGACTGAGGTTGCGGGCGCCGGGACTGCCGAAAAGAAAGACCTCTATGAAATCGGCGAGATTCCGCCGCTCGGACACGTCCCCAAGAACATGTACGCCTGGGCTATCCGCAAGGAGCGCCATGGCGAGCCGGACACGGCGATGCAGGTCGAGGTGCTCCCCACCTGGGAACTCGACAGCCATGATGTGCTCGTCCTGGTGATGGCTGCCGGCGTTAACTACAACGGAATTTGGGCTTCACTTGGCAAGCCGATCTCGCCCCTCGACGGCCACAAGAACCCCTATCACATCGCCGGCTCCGATGCCTCGGGCATCGTCTGGGCGGTCGGCTCCAAGGTAAAGCGCTGGAAGGTGGGCGACGAGGTCGTCATTCACTGTAACCAGGACGATGGCGACGACGAGGAGTGCAACGGCGGCGACCCGATGTTCTCGCCCAGCCAGCGCATCTGGGGCTACGAGACGCCGGATGGCTCCTTCGCCCAGTTCTGCCGCGTCCAGGATCGCCAGCTTCTTGAGCGCCCGCGCCACCTCACCTGGGAAGAGAGCGCCTGCTACACGCTCACTCTTGCCACGGCGTATCGCATGCTGTTTGGCCACCGTCCGCACGTGCTGCGCCCGGGCCACAACGTGCTCGTTTGGGGTGCTTCGGGAGGCCTCGGCTCGTTCGCGGTGCAGCTGTGCGCAACGTCCGGCGCCAACGCCATTGGCGTCGTCTCCGAAGACGACAAGCGCGATTTCGTCATGCAGCTTGGCGCTCGTGGCGTCATCAACCGCAAGAACTTCCAATGCTGGGGCGAGCTGCCTAAGGTCGGTACGCCCGAGTATGACGAGTGGTTCAAGAACGCGCGCAAATTCGGCGCCGCGATCTGGGAAATCACCGGCAAGGGCAACAACGTCGATAGCGTCTTCGAGCATCCCGGGCAGTCCACCTTCCCGGTCTCGGTGTTCGTGGTGAAGCGCGGAGGCATGGTGGTCATCTGCGCCGGCACCACAGGCTACAACCTCACCATGGATGCCCGCTATCTCTGGATGCACCAGAAGCGCGTGCAGGGCTCGCACTTCGCCAACCTCATGCAGGCCTCGCAGGCGAATAAGCTCGTCGTGGAGCGCCGCATCGATCCGTGCATGTCCGAGGTCTTCCCGTGGGAGCAGATCCCGAAAGCTCACATGCGCATGATGCGCAATGAGCATAAGCCCGGCAACATGTCGGTGCTCGTGTCTGCGCCGACGACGGGTCTGCGCACATTCGAGGACGTCCTCGAAGCCAGCCAGCGCCTGCACAAGAAGTAGATCATGGAGATGCCATCCCGGTCCGCCGGGATGGCATCGACCCTACCGAAGGCCTGCTGTTTGATCAGCGGTTGCGCGAAGACATCGGAGCAACAGCGTCGAGCCCCATGCCACTCATGCGCTTGAACTCATAAATCCCGCGATTGAGCTCAGCGCCCAGGATGACGATCACTGCAGTCATCTGGAAAAAGATCATTGCCACCATCAGCTGCGACAGGCCCGCATAGAACCGCGTGTAGTCGCTGAAGTTGAGGTAGTAAGAGTAAAGGCTCGCCACCGTCAGCCATAGCACGGTGGAAACCAGCACCCCCGGCCACACATCCTTGATGCGCCGCTTTCCTGCGGCGAGCCAAAGATGGAAGGCGAGAAGCTGTCCCCCGATCACTGCCGCTGCCGAGGCATAGCGCAGCGCCGCTCCCATCCAGGTCGAGCGCATGAGCGTGAAGGTGTTCGTCAATGACGGGTCGAGCCGCGTTGCCAGCGCTGGGCCAACGACCACCACCCACGTCAGCACCAGCATCGAAACCGCACTGACGAAGACGAACATCATGCTGCGCGCCAGACAGTAGAGATACGGCCGCTTCTCCACCACCCGGTAAGCACCGTTGAGCGCCGTGCGGAGGGTCTCGATGGCGTTGGTCGCGAAGAACAGCGACAACCCCGCGCTTACCGTCAGAAGATCGATGCGCGTGCGCCCCATGATCGCCTCGACCTGAGGCGCAAGTCCCGCTGCTACACCCTGCGGCAGGATCTCGAAAAGCTGGTTCACCGCCTGCGCGGCCAGATCGCGGCCGCCGAACAGGCCAGAGACGGCGCCGAGAAAAATGCAGAACGGGAACAGCGAGACGACGAACGAGAACGCCACCGCGCCGGCCATGGCAAAGCCGCTATGCTCATAAAGGCGATAGATTGCCTCGAGCAACGTGCGGTAGCGCTGCATTCCCTTCTCCCGTAGCCCGACACGAATTGGCGCCGGACCCTACCTGCGCATGCTGTCTCGGTCTATGCCGGCAATGCCGCGCCCGCGCTACGAAATTCGTTGCCAAGCCGATGCTGCCCGCATAGACGCCGCCGTTCGCGTTTCCTAGAATGCGCTGGTATCCGGCGAAGCTGCGGAGGAACGGGTGGCCGCGGGCGACAGATCGGGGGGCACTTCTGGCCCCTTCCCAGTATATCGGCCGACGCGTCCCGCGCGAATGGCCGCACCGGGAGGCGTGCCGCCGCCCATCCCTCCCGCATCGAGTTCAGAGCTCGGCTTTGGAGCGGATGAGGAAGACGGGCTGCGTATGCTGGCCGCCCTTCAGACCCTCACCAGCCTAGAGCCCGACTACTCTGACGACCTGGCCGCCGAAGCCTCCGTCACCATCATCGAGACCGCCGGCAACGTCGTTTTCGACGATCCGGGCGCTGGCAACGCCGCCGATCCCCGTCCGCTACGACATTTGATTGAGAAAAGCCGCGAGCCTCAGCTTCTGCTGAACGGCTATGAGACCTTTCTCGGTCACGGAGACGAGGCCATAGTCGAGATCGTCGAGATCTCTCACCCTCGGGAAGAGCTAGAAAACGCGCCCGAGCGGCCGCGTTCGATGCAGCCGGGATCGCTGGTTGAGCGGTTGGCCGCTGCTACTGGCCGAGGCAGCCGGTTCTTCAAGGCCCTGTCTGGCGCTTGACTGTCCGGCGTTTGACGGCCCGCGGCACATAATGCACGTGCCTGCGGCAGGAATTGCCTTGACGAGCGGGTGCATTATTCTGCAACGCAGCACCAGTTTGGCGCCATCCCAGGCGTCCCCTCAACGAATTTCCCAGGAGGAAGACGATGTCGACCGCGGTTAAGACGGCCGAGCAGGATATTCTTTCAGCCGGCCCAGCGGCGCTGCTTGAACGCGCCGATCGCGCGGTCGCATCTGCCGACAAGGTGCTTCAGTCTGCCAAAACGGGTGTGCGTGCCATCGTCGAGGCTGCCGGCGGCGTCGACAACGCCCAGCACGCAGCGCACGGCCTCGCCTGGCTGGCGACCGCTGTCGAAGGCCTGCGCCAGATGCACGACTGGGGCGTGCGCCTTTCCGCCGAGGGCCGCTTTGGCGAGTTCGAGCAGCTGATCCTCGCCGCCGCCTTCGCCGAATACCTCGCCCAGATCGCTGGTGGCTTGCCGATGAGCCAGCTCGAGCTGATCCGCCCTGAGCATCTTGGTGTCTCCAAAGCCGAGATCCGCCAGTACGAGGACGAGGTGGCGGACATGATCACCGCCGGCTCGACCCAGGACGTCAAGAAGCGCCTCGCCGACCTCATCGCCGCCCAGCCCAACGCTGCGACGTTCGGCGATCCCGGCCTCGACGAGACCCACGCCGCCATTTTCGACCAGATGCACACCTTCGCCGCAGAGGAGGTCATTCCGCACGCGCACGAGTGGCATCTTGCCAATGCTTACATTCCGCTTGAGGTAATCCAGAAGGTTGCCAACCTCGGCGTCTTCGGCCTGACCATGCCGGAAGAGTTCGGCGGCCTCGGCCTCGGCAAGGAGAGCATGTGCATCGTCTCCGAGGAGCTTTCGCGCGGCTACATCGGCGTTGGCTCGCTCGGCACCCGCGCCGAGATCGCGGGCGAGCTGATCCTCAACAACGGCACCGACGAGCAGAAGCAGAAGTATCTGCCCAAGATCGCCTCGGGCGAGATCCTGCCCACCGCCGTCTTCACCGAGCCGAACATCGGCTCCGATCTCGCCTCGCTTAAAACGCGCGCGGTGAAGGAAGGCGACACCTACAAGGTCACCGGCCAGAAGACGTGGATCACGCACCCCGTCCGCGCCGACCTGATGACGCTGCTCGTGCGCACCAATCCTAACGAGGCCGGCTACAAGGGCCTCTCCATGCTTCTTGCCGAGAAGCCGCGCGGCACCGACGAGAACCCGTTCCCTGCCGAAGGCATGACCGGTGGCGAGATCGAGGTGCTCGGCTACCGCGGCATGAAGGAGTTCGACATCTCCTTCGACGCTTTCGAAGTGCCGGCAGACCAGCTCCTCGGTGGCACCGAGGGCCAGGGCTTCAAGCAGCTCATGAATACCTTCGAGGCCGCCCGCATTCAGACTGCCGCGCGCGCCGTCGGTGTCGCCCAGGCCGCGATGGACCTTGGCCTCAAGTATGCTCTGGAGCGCAATCAGTTCGGCAAGCCGATCTATTCGTTCCCGCGCATCTATAACAAGGTCGTCATGATGGCGGTCGAGACGATGGTCGCGCGCCAGCTCACCTACTTCTCGGCTCGTCAGAAGGATCAGGGACTGCGCTGCGATCTCGAAGCCGGCATGGCGAAGTTGCTCGGGGCCCGCGTCGCCTGGGCCAACGCCGACAACGCGCTGCAGATTCATGGCGGCAACGGCTTCGCGCTCGAATACCCCATCAGCCGCGTGCTGTGCGACTCGCGCATCCTCAACATCTTCGAGGGTGCGGCCGAGATTCAGGCGCAGGTCATCGCCCGCCGCCTGCTTGAGAGCGCCAACTGACATCGCTTCCGTTTTGGCCACTATCAGCGCCCCGGCTTCATCGCCGGGGCGTTTTGTTTTGCAGCGTGTGAAGCGCCTTTTCATAAAGTTTTAAGCGAGCAAGCGAATGCCGCTGCCACGGCAATGCTCGCGTTAACTAGCCTTGCTTACTCTGTTGGCTGAATTTTGATCGCTGTCCCGCGCCCGCTCTTTAGGCGCTGGGAGTGGCGTCCATTGGGTATGCCGAACATGTCGATTTGGAAGTCAGAGCAGCCGCAGTCGCCGATCCAGGACAGCGCGCCGCAAACCCCAGCTTCGCAGCCAGCGGACTCGGTCAGTCGACTGAAGAAGATCGATGACGATCTGCGCGAGCAGCTTCTCCGCAAGCACAATGAAGCACCGACCAAGAGTGTCGGTCTGCGCCAAAGGTTCAAGGATTTCACCGGCCGCAAAGGTGCCAAATCGCTCATCGCAATTCTCGTCGCTCTGGCGCTGGGCTGGATCCCGCTGCAGCGCCTTTTGGCAACGACCAGCGCGGAAGCGACTGTCAACGCGCGCCTGATCAATGTGCGCGCACCCATCGACGGCAAGGTGGCGCTCATAGCCCCAACGATCTCCATCGGCACCGAGGTCGAAGCGGGCGAGAAACTTCTGCACATCACCAATATCCGCGCCGATCGCGGCCGCCTCGATGATCTGCGTCGCACGATCAACGCGCTGACGACCGACATGAACGCATCCGAAAAGCGTGTCGCACAGCTGAAGGGAATCGAAGCCAACCTCGTCGAGCAGCGCAACGCCTTCCAGGAAGGACGCATCAAGCAGCTTGAAGCGCGTGCATCCGAGCTGGAAGTGCAGGTCTCCAGCGCCGAGGCGCTGCACGAGGACGCCAGACAGGCAATGGAGCGCGCCAAGAAGCTCAACGTTACCGGCTCGCAGACGATCGCCACGCTGCTCCACGCGGAGCGCGACTTCAAAACATCGCAGCTTGCCATCGAGGCCGCCAAGATCCGCATCGAGGGTAACAAGATCGAACTCGATGCTGCGAAGAAGGGGCTCTTTGTCGGCGATAGCTATAACGATCTGCCGCGGTCTGCGCAGCGCCTGGACGAGATCCGCCAGCAGATCCTCGATGCGTCCGCACGCGTGGAGGAGAACAAAGGTCGGCTCGCCTATCTGGAAAAGGAGCTGGCGACAGAGTCAGAGCTCTTCTCCACTCACTCGACGTCCGACATCGTCGCGCCAGTGCGCGGCCGCATTTGGGATACGCTGACGGCGCGTGGCGAGGAAGTGCGTACCGGCCAGGACCTGTTGCGCATCCTCGACTGCGCCGGCGCCGTCGTAACCGCGACCGTTTCGGAGTCCGTCTATAATAAGTTATGGGTCGGCCAGCCCGCTCAGTTTAGGCTGCGCGGCGAGCGCAAAGACTACGCGGGCAGCGTCGTAGGCCTGACGGGTCTCACCGCGGCAGGTTCGAACTTCGCCATCGAGCAGACGGCGCTGACGCGCGAGCCATACCACGTGACGATCGCCGTGCCCGCTCTTGCTGAGCGCCAGGAGTGCGAAGTGGGCCGTACCGGGCAGGTAACCTTCGACACCTCTGCTAGCGCCGAGCGCGGGACCAACATCAAGACCGCCGACGCAGCCGCGCGCCGGAGCTGATCCCATGCCAGTCGCATCGGGCATGACCTATTGGGAGGCGCTGCTACCAGGCCTCGCGCTGGGTCTACTCGCCGCCGGCTTGTTGCCTTGGCTCAACCGCAACAACACGCTCGTGCGCACCGTTGCGATTACCGTCGGGCTCGCTCTCGCCTGGCGCTACATGATCTGGCGCATCACCAGCACGTTGCCGCCGCCGGGCCTCACGTGGGACTTCGCCTTCGGCGCCGGCTTCACGCTGATCGAGCTTCTGTCGATGATCGGCGCGTCGATAGCCATGTTCTTCCTGACGCGCACCATCAACCGCACGCCGCAAGCCGAGGCAAACCTGCCCTGGCTCACTTCCCTACCCCAACCGCCGCTCGTCGACGTGCTGATCTGCACCTATAACGAGGAGAAGGCGATCCTGGAGCGCACTATCATCGGAGCGCTCGGCCTCGACTATCCGCGCTACCGTCTCTGGGTGTGCGACGATGGCCGCCGCGAGTGGTTGAAACAGCTCTGCGAGCAGCACTCCTGCGGATACATCAGCCGGCCCGACAACCGCCACGCCAAGGCGGGGAACATCAACAACGCGCTGCTCCACCTTTCGGACCTGGCAGAACAGCCGGACTTCATCGCCATTCTCGACGCCGATTTTGTCCCGAAGGCGCAGTTCCTCAACCGCACTCTGGCGCTCACGCGCGACGACGACATCGGCGTCGTTCAGACACCGCAGCACTTCTTCAATCCCGATCCGATCCAGAACAATCTCTCGCTCGCGCGTGTGTGGCCCGACGAGCAGCGCTTCTTCTTCGATGTCGTAATGGCCTCGAAGGATGCCTGGGGCGGCGCGTTCTGCTGTGGCACGTCCTCGATACTGCGCTTCGAGCCCCTGATGCGCATTGGTGGCTTCCCAACGGACTCTGTCACCGAAGATTATCTCGTCTCGCTGCGCCTCAACGAGATCGGCTATCGCACCATCTACCTCAACGAGCCGCTTTCGCTCGGCCTCGCACCGGAAGGCCTGAAGGAGTATGTCTCGCAGCGCAGCCGCTGGGCGCTCGGTTTTATGCAAATCTGCCGCGGCCCGAGCGGTCCCTTCAGCTCCAGCGTGTCGACGCCATTGATTCAGCGTCTGATGCTTGTCGACACCTTCCTGCATTGGTCGGCAACGCACGCCTTCCGGCTTGCGGCGCTGATCATCCCCGCCGTCTACCTGCTATTCAACATCCAGGCTGTCTATGCGGCAGTCCCCGATGCCGTCTCTCACCTGTTCCCGTTCCTTGTTGTCCAGACGGCCGTGATCGCATGGCTCACCAAGGGGCGCGTGCTGCCGATCATGAACGATCTGAGCCAGCTTCTCGTCGCCAACGACATCGCCAAGTCCGTCCTCGTAGGTCTGTTCAAGCCGCAAGGCCACAAGTTCCAGGTCACCGCGAAGGGTGGCGACCGTAGCAAGGGGTTTGTGCAGTGGAAGATGCTGCGCATGTTCCTCGCCTACCTGATCATCACGGTGGGTGGAGTCATCTGGGCATTCGGGTTCGACGATTCACGCTCGCTCACCGATGCCAGTGCCATCGCGCTCTTCTGGAGCTGGTACAACATCGTCATCTTGACGCTCGCGTGTTTCGTCTGTTTCGAGGCTTCGCAGCAGCGCCAGGGCGATCGCTTCAGCGGATCAGGATGGGCAATGGTGATGGCGGGCGCCGAAAAGGCGATGCTGCCCATCGCCGATATCTCGGTCAGCGGCATGCGCCTTTATGGCGTCGCACCCGGTCCTGTCGGCAGCGACGTTGAGATCGCTTTCGACGGCATCAATGTCAACGCGAAAGTCGTGCGCGTGGACGTCGGCGACTACGCCGTCGAATTTGCGCCCTCGCAGGAGATGCATGCCCGCCTTGTCCGCCATCTCTACGGCGGCAGCTACGGCACCAGCGCGGTGGAAATCGAGCCGAGCAAGGTCGCCGGCGCCATCCTCAACCGCGTCCTGCGCTAGCCCCCCTTCGCTGCTTAAAAAGCCGCCATGCCGGCCTGCAAGCGCCAATATGTTTCAGCTGCTGAACAGCCTTTGAGCCATCTTTGACTTGATATTCCCGCCCGGCCAGCCGAGCCTTAGCCGTTGCGCGACGGCAGCTTCATCCACAGAACAGCGGGCAAGGCATGGAACAATCGATCGTCACCGCACGGCGCTCCCAAGCATTCCCGACGTTGCTGCCAGAGGAAGTCGAGCGCGTAAGGCGCTTCGGGCAGCCTCGATCGTTCGCTGCCGGCGAATATCTCGCACGTGTCGGCGAGCATGCACCGGGCGTCATGCTGGTTCTGTCTGGCAAGGTGGATGTGTTCCAATCGAAGGGCGGCCACCGCACCTTGATCGTCACGCACGAGCCCGGCGGGTTCATGGGCGAGCTGGCACAGCTCGGCGGACGCCCGGCACTCATCGACGCCATCGCCAGCGAACCGGTTGACGTCCTCGTTATTCCCGCAGCGGAGCTGCGCTCATTGCTCATCGCCGAGGCCGAACTCGGCGAACGCATCATGCGCGCGCTGATCTTGCGCCGCATCGGGCTTCTCGAAACTGGAGCTGGCGGCCCGATCATCGTCGGCAGTGCGGACAATGGCGAAGTGCTGCGCCTCGAAGGCTTCCTTACCCGCAACGGCCACCCGCATCAGCGCCTCGATCCCGAGACCGACCCCTGCGGCAGGGTTCTGGTCGAGAAGTTCGAAGTGTCGCCGCAGGACTTGCCGATCGTCCTCTGCCCCAATGGCAGGCTTCTTCACAATCCGTCCGAGACAGAGTTGGCGCACTGCATCGGCCTCATCTCACCGCTCGATCCCGATCATGTCCACGACGTCGTCATCGTCGGTGCAGGTCCTGCCGGCCTCGCGACGGCCGTCTATGCAGCCTCCGAGGGATTGTCCGTGCTCGTGCTCGACTGCCGCGCTTTCGGAGGGCAGGCCGGCGCCTCAGCCCGTATCGAGAACTATCTTGGCTTCCCCACCGGCATCACCGGAATGGCGCTGATGGCCCGCGCCTATAATCAGGCGCTGAAGTTCGGCGCTGACATGGTCATCCCCTGCGAAGCAAAGCATCTCGAACCGCGCAACGCCTCCTGCGGCGCCTTCGTGCTCCAGCTTGGGGAAGCGGGGAAGGTGCGCGCACGATCGGTCGTATTGGCGAGCGGAGTTCGCTACCGCCGGCTCAGTGTGCCCAACCTTTGCGATTTCGAGATGACCAGCATCCACTACTGGGCATCGCCCCTGGAAGCCAACCTCTGTGCGAAGCAGGAAGTGGCACTGGTCGGCGCCGGAAACTCGGCAGGACAGGCAGTTGTCTATCTCGCCAGTCGCGCCAAGAAAGTCTGGCTCCTGGCCCGCGGCGGTGACCTGGAAGCGAGCATGTCCCGCTACCTCGTCGATCGCATTCGCGGGCTCCCCAACGTCGAAGTTCTTCTCAACACCGAAGTGACAGCCCTCGAAGGAAGCGATGGGCGTCTTGAAGCGGTTCGTTGGCGAAAAAACAACAGCGAAGAGGAGCAGCACGCGATCCGTCATCTGTTCCTATTCATCGGCGCTGATCCCAACACCGATTGGCTGCGCAATTCCAGCGTCTCTCTCGATGGTAAAGGCTTCGTGCTGACGGGCGCACAACTCCCGGATGGCAATGGCAAGCTTTTGGAAACCAGCCGGCGCGGGATTTTCGCCATTGGCGATGTGCGTTCGGGATCCGTAAAGCGCGTTGCAGCTTCCGTTGGCGAAGGTGCCCAGGTCGTCGCCGCGCTGCACGCTTATCTTGCCGAGCAGCCAGTGTCGGTCAAAGTCGCCTAGCGCTGGTTGAAGCCGGCGTGCGCACGTCAATCCGCTTGCAGCCCGACGCAGCCGGTGCAATCAATTGGCAATGACAAAAGTATCTCACCCGCGCGTCGTCTCGCTCATCGCGAGCTCAACTGAGATATTGAACGCGCTTGGCGCTGGAGATTTGCAGGTCGCCCGTTCTCACGAGTGCGACTATCCTCCTTCGGTCCTGAACCTGCCCGCGGTCACGCGCCCGAAGTTCGACGTTCAGGGATCGAGCGGCGAAATCGATCAGCGGGTCCGTTCACTCGTGGAGCGCGGCTTGTCTGTTTACGATGTCGACGCCGCAGCCCTCGATGCGTTGAAGCCCGACGTCATCCTTACGCAGGATCAGTGTCAGGTCTGCGCCGTCTCGCTCGCCGACGTCGAGCGTGCAGTGTGCGAGTTCGTGCACAGCCGCCCGCGCGTCGTCTCCATGCACCCGCACACGATGGCCGACATCTTTCGCGACATTCATCGTGTCGCCGACGCAATCGGTCGCCCCGAGGCTGGCGATAAGCTCATCGCCTCGATGAAGCGGCGTCTTGTGGCCGTTGCGGCGCTCGTCATGGGGCAACCCAGGAAGCGCCTCGCCTTTATCGAATGGGTTGATCCGCCGATGTCGGGCGGTCACTGGATGCCCGAGCTTATCAGCACCGCAGGCGGTATCAGCCTGTTTGGCACAACCGGCGAGTCGTCGCCCTGGATTACCTGGAAGGACGTCGCCGCTGCCGACCCCGATATCATCGTGGTGGCGCCCTGCGGTTATGACATCGAAGTGACGCGCCGCGAGGTCCGGCCGCTCGTCCATTACGAGGTCTGGCAGAACCTGCGCGCGGTGCGCGATGGCCAAGTCTACCTTGCCGACGGCAACGCCTATTTCAACCGCCCCGGGCCTCGCCTCGTCGACAGCGCCGAGATCCTGGCTGAGATCATGCACCCGGAAGCCTGTAATTACGGTCTCCGCGGCAAGGCCTACGTCGGATACGAGATGATCCCTCCCGGCGTCATCACCACCAGGGCGGGCTGACCCAACCGGTGCCCGCTTCACATGTTCTCGTTCATCCGCCTCAGGCGCTTTGAAAGCCGCCGCATCAGGTCGAGCGCGAAGGATGGCGTTCGCTCGATCAGATAGTTGAAAGCGGCCTCGCCGATTACCGCCACCTCGGTCGGCTCACGTGCAATCGCGGTGGCCCCGCGCGGCGCCCCGTCGATGAGCGACAGCTCGCCGAACGTCTCTCCCGGCCGCACCGTCTCCAGCACTTCGCCGGCCGACAGGATGCTGACGGAGCCGGTTCGCACCACGTACATCGTGTTGCCCTCGTCACCCTCGACAAAGATGCGCTCACCCGCCTCGAACCGTTCCAGCGGGTAGCCGGCGCGCACTAACCCTTCAAAATCAAAGCCATCGCTCGCCATTGGCACCATCCGCGAGAGGCTATTGGACAGTTTGAGAGTATGCCGCGACCACCGCCGCGGCAACCAGCACGTAGCTCTATCCCGCGTTGCGCAGCCGTTACGCGGTTCCTCCACCGGCAATGCCGACGCGCGATCTGCGGGACAAGAGCGCGATTTTCCTATATCGGCCTATACAAGCTGTTGCGAAACGGGGGACAGGGACATGGCAGCGACGAGGCCGGCATCGACCTCTGGATTTGGGCGCGCGCTCGACTATCTGCTGGGGCGCAACACGCTCATCGGCATAGCCTCGATGATGCTGCTGCTGATCTCCGGTTTCGCCACCTGGCATGGCATGCGCGATTTCATCATCGGCGTGTCGACGTCCCCGGCAGGCAATTCTCAGGAGTTGCCAGGCGGCCTCTCGTTCTCCAACGACTTCCTCGTCATTGTCGTCGTCTTCGCCCTGACATTCCTGATGTGGCTTGCACTGCGCGAGTCCTTCGGCGTCGGCCGCCGCCTCTCCGACCGCATCGTCACCTTCCCGCTCTATGTGTTCCTGGCCATCTGGTCGATTGGTTTCGGCTACGGTTTCTGGTGGAGCCTTATCGCCGGCGAGGAAGCAACGCGCACTGGCCTGGCTGGCCTGCAGCAGGACGCAGGCGACGCGGCCAGCGCCGTCGCGGCCAGGCTGGATGCCGTGAAAGTGGGCCTCGACAGTGTCGTCACCTGGTCGCAGACGCAGATGACGCGCGAGGAAACCAGCGGCGGCTCGTGCGGCACCTCATCGGGGGCCGGCCGCGGCCCGCTCTATAACGCCCGCGTTGCCGTACGCGATCAGATCGCCTCGCTGCGCGACGGCGTCGAAAATTCCTGGATCAAGCCGGTGCAGGACGACATCGGGGCCCTGCAGCAGAGCGTCGCCTCGCTCCAGGGCAACACGGTCGCCGAACGCCAGGCCAGCTTCAACGCCATGGCGACGCGCATCCGTTCGCGTGCTCGCGACATCGCCGCCCGCTCCAACGAACTCGGCAAATCGACAGCAACGGAAATGCGCGCCATTGCCGCCGCTGTATCGGTTCCGCCGGGTCAAAGTAGCTTCTCGTGTTACGACCCCACCCTCGCGCAGCGTCTCACCCAGGCCGCGGTTCAGGCTGACCAGCCCGCGACGCTCGAGCTGCGCGAAGCCTCGTTCAACGAAGGCCCCGCGGGCGTCGCCAACGCCATCAAGCGCCTGTGGGAGAACATCGGCTCTTATCTGTCGAGCCTCATTGGCTTTATCTCCCGCGCGGAACCAGAGGGCGCGACCAAGAGCGGCGAGCCGATCACCGGGCGCGATATGATTGCACTGCTCGCAACCATCGGCATCGACCTGGGCCTGCTCGCGCTGGCAATCCTCAATCCGCCGCCCGCCGAGAGCCGCCGCCCGCAACCGCAGGTCATTCGCCAGATCCGGGCCGCCGTGAACACGGCCATCGAACGCGCGCCCGGCGCGACCATGGAGTGGGTGCGCCGCCATTTCATCTATCACAAGCGCAACTCGTACCTCGTCATCCCAAATCTCTATAGCTGTGATCCCAGTAACGAGCAGGAGTGCTCAAAAGCGCTCGCAATGAACCAGCTTGCCGGCGTTCTGGACGATCTCGATCTTGTGCGTTGGCCCCAACGCGCACCCTGGTGGAAGTTCTTCCGCAGCGGTGAACTCGAACAGCTCAAGGCCGAGGAAGCCGCCGCCAGCGACACCGACCTCAGCGCCATCCGCAAACAGTGGCTCAAGGATCATCCCAAGGCCGAAGGCGAGAAGACCGAAGAGGATATTGCGTTCGAGAAGGCGCAACCTCTTCGCAACCACGGCCTGTTCTCAAAAGCGGAAAAGGCTCTCACGTTCGCGGGATGGAGCGAGCGCGCTCGCCGCGACATTGAGATCTTCCCGCTCGAGGACGTCGAGGGGTTGACGCCTATCCTCATGGTGCTTGCCGACGACGGCAGCATCGAGAAAGCCGAAGCAGAAGAAGCCCAGGCCGCCGCATCGAAGAAAAGCTGGTGGCCGTTCGGCGCGCGCGAGACAAACACCGCTTAGACTCGAACGAGAACTGCGGGCGTGTTCGCCCGCAGCGCTGTCGCGAAAGCAATACCTCGATTGTGCGCGTGGCTAGCTCAGCCGCGCCACAGCCAGACCGTCAGCGCAGCGCCGGCCACGGCGACGAGATACATCAATAGCGGTGACAGCAGGCCCAAGATCGCCGCGATGTGGAAGCCCATGAACGATCCAGCGATGCCGACGAGCGCGTAAGTCACGTCGCCCGCCCCCGTCGCTGCCGTAACCTGGCGCCCGAGCCAACCGCGGCCATGCCTGTTCAGGGCAAAGCCAATCGCTGCACCAAAAATGACGAGCAGGAGAAACGTGCCGATAGCACCCATGTGCGCACCTCGTTGAGCCGGAGCGAATCAGACCGGCTAATTCTACGCCGGCTTATCAACTCTCCGAGCACCGCTTGCGTTCCGCGCGAGCTGTGGGTGTCTCTCAGCCAATCAGCGAAAAGGTCAGGATAGCAACGGTCACCACAGCGGCACCGGCAACGAAGCCAGCCAGCAGTGCCTGAAAGAAGGTGGTCGAGTCAGCTTCGGCCTGTGACCAGGCGATCTGGTTGATCGCATCGTCCAGCGCCAGGCGCAGCTCCATTGTCGAGAGGCTGTCGATCGAGCGGTTACGCCAAGTCACCATGGGAGCCGAGCTCCTTCTACGCAAACAACGTTACAGTCACCCCCTCAGCAATGAGCGTGCCAGTAATAAATAGGACGTCCGAAGAGCGTTCTCAATCAGTGCGCGCTAGAAGTTGGCGCGATAGAAGTCCTCGCATCCCGCGCTCGACATCACCGGATAAGGCCGCACGTCCTGCACGGTTTGGTTACTGACGAGAACGGTCGTGTAATAGCGGGCATAACGGCCCTCATCGCGCCCATAGAAATCGCGGCAGTACTGCCAGACTTCGTTGGTTCCGTTTGACCTGACGTAGTCCGGGCCGCCCGCAATCGACACCAGCTCCGCCGTGCCCATGCCCGGCCGTATCATGCTCCACGCCTCGGCCGGCACGCCGCATCCCGAGAAGCCGGCGGCTGAAATAATGACGAAGCACAGTCCCAAAATGGGGCGGCTGATGCGCTTTCCCTCATGCATCATCTGGGCGAGTGCAGATGCAACGGCAGCAAGCCTGGAGCTTTGCGCCGTTGCCTCGGCGCCGCTTCTCTCCTCGAGGCCAGACAGGACGTGATAGTCGCGCGCGCTCCATGACGACGAGGCGCGCGCTTCCTCGATGGTCTGCTGCCACAGCGTGGCGTCCGCTTTGTCACCGGCCATTCTTGTGCGCTGCGCCTGCAACTTTCCATTCCGGTCCGTCAGCGATCCGAACCAGATGAGGATCGCAACCGGGGCGCCGATCATGAGTGCGAACGTGCAGAACACCGCCGCAAAAAAGCTGCCACCAAGCGCGACGGCCAAGTGAACGGCAAGGAGCCCGAGCACACCTGCAATGATTAGTGCTGATCCCCGCGGCAGCATGCGCCCATCCCGATCTGTGAAGGTGTCACCGGTCTAGGATGGTCAGCCTGCGCCAAGCTTGCGCCGCTACTCAATTCGCGAAACGACGAAAGTGCTTGCACAACAATAGGTGCAAAGCCGCACCATGCACTCCACCAATTGATTTACAGGATGAACGACGACGTAAGTAAGTTATTGTTAATAAGTCGAACGATGACATTCTGATCCCGAGCGATTCGGGGGGCCTCGATGATCATTATTGTCGATGATCGTGAAGCGTTGACGTGTGTAGACACGATGGGGTTCGGTCGCGAGGGCATCTCGACGGAGGGCCTTGCTGCGTCCGATTTCGAGGATTGGGTGAGAACCGCTCCCGAACCGGAGTTGGCCGCCGTCGAAGCCTTTGTGCTCGGTGAATGCAGCGATCGCCGCATCTTTCCCAAGATGATCAAGCAGCGTTCGCGCGCGCCAGTGCTGGCGCTCAACGCTGGCCAATCTCTGCAGGAAACGCTCGATCTGTTTGCCTCTGGCGTCGACGATGTCATCGGCAACCCGACTCACATCCACGAGATCCTTGCGCGCATCAAGGCGATCAAGCGCCGCGCCGTGACCGAAGCTGAAGGTGCGGTCAGCGGTGAGATTCGCGTCTTCGGTGATGGCCGCGATCCCGAGGTCAGCGGTGAGCCGCTGCATCTGCCGCGCCGCGAGCGTCGCATCCTCGAATATCTGGTGAGCAACAAGGGCCGCCGCGTCACCAAGAGCCAGATCTTCAATTTCGTCTACGGTCTCTTCTCCGAAGAAATCGACGAGAACGTGATCGAGAGTCACATCAGCAAGCTGCGCAAGCGTCTGCGTCATCGGCTTGGCCACGACCCGATCGATTCGCAGCGCTATCTTGGCTACCGCCTGCTCGACGCGTGAGCGTTCTGCGCGGACGAAAGTCAGTTTCGATCCAGCTTCGCGCAAGCCGTAAATGTTCAAATGCACAGGGCAGTTGCATTTGACGGGGAGCAAAGCTGATGGGTCTCTATAGTACGATGCGGACGAGCGCGTCCGGCATGGCCGCACAGGCCAATCGCCTGGGGGCTGTGTCCGACAACATCGCCAATTCGAGCACCACCGGCTACAAACGCGCCTCGATGGAGTTCTCCTCGCTCATTCTTGATTCGGGGGGAACGGAGTACGTCTCTGGCGGTGTCGAATCGCACACGCGCTACGCCATCAGTGAGCAGGGCGGCTTCAGCTTCACCACCTCGGTGACGGACCTTGCAGTCAAGGGACAGGGCTTCTTCGTTGTCTCGTCCGAGAACGGTCAGACCTTCCTGACGCGTGCGGGCTCGTTTGTTCCCGACGGAGCCGGTGATCTCGTCAACGCGGCAGGCTTCAAGCTGATGGGCTACAGCCTGGCCAACGGCGCGCCATCGATCGTCGCCAACGGCACCGGCGGCCTCGAGGTCGTCAACATCGGCTCGCTTGCGCTGCAGGCGACCCCTTCGACAGAGGCGGCTTTCCAGGTCAATCTTCCTTATAACTCCAGCACGGTACCGGCGGCGGATGCGCCCTCTGGCAACACCGCGACGGCACAGTACACCGCCAAGACCTCGCTCGACGCCTACGACAACCTCGGCAACAAGATCACGCTGGACGTCTATTCGACGAACCTCGGCGGCGGCGATTGGGAGATCAGTGTCTTCAATCAGGCCGATGCCGCCGCGGGTGGCGGCTTCCCCTACGCATCTGGTCCGCTGTCGACGGAGACGATGACGTTCGACAATTCGACCGGCTCATTCACGTCGACGAGCCCCACCTCCGTATCCGTACCGATTCCGAACGGCGCTACCCTTGTCATCGATATGACCGGTAGCACGCAGCTCGGTGCCGACTACACACTTCTCGACGCCACCGTCGTCAACGGCAACGCGCCGAGCGCCGTTGAAAGCGTCGAGATCGCCGAGGATGGAACGCTTTATGCGGTCTTCGAGAGCGGCACGCGCGTGGCGACCTATAAAATCCCGCTCGCCAGCGTAGCGAGCCCGGACAATCTCCAGCCACTCGCTGGAAACGTTTTCATCGCGACGGCCAATTCCGGAGAGGTCCAACTCGGATTCCCCGGCGAAAGCGGCTTCGGAATCATGGTTTCGGGCGCGCTGGAACAGTCGACGGTCGACCTCGCCTCCGAGCTCACCACGATGATCGAAGCCGAACGCAACTACACCGCCAATTCGAAGGTCTTTCAGACCGGTGCCGAGCTCATGGACGTGCTTGTCAATCTGAAGCGCTAAAGGTGAGCGCGGGCTAGCTTTGGGATTGCAACTGGATGTCGCTCTCTACCAGCCTCAATACGGCGATATCGAGCCTCGCTACCACGGCGGAGCAAACGTCTGTGCTCTCGCGCAATGTTGCGCGCGCGGGCGACACTACAGCCTCGCGCAAAAATGCCGAGGTCGTCACGATCCCGGGTTACGGAGTGCGCCTCGCCTCCGTGGCTCGCGTCGTCAACACGGCACTCTTCAATAATGTGCTCGTCTCGACCTCGACCGCTGCCGGTCAGGACGCAATCGTATCTTCGCTTGAGAAGCTGCAGCAGAGCCTGAGCGACACCGAGCTCGACGCCTCCCCGGCGGCGAAGCTGCAGAAACTGTCGGACGCCATCCAACAGCTTTCTGCAGCACCAGATAGCCTTGCGACCGCGCAGTCTGCGGTCGCCGCGGCACGCGATATGGCACGCACGCTCAACGAGGCAACCACCCTCGTCCAGAACGTGCGCGCCGAGGCCGACGCTGGCATCGCTGGTTCGGTCAACACGCTGAATACCCTCCTGTCGCGCTTCGAATCCGTGAATGCGGAAATCGTCAAAGGGACGCGGTCCGGAGCCGATATTACCGACTACGAGGATCAGCGCGATCAGATCATCATGCAGATCTCCGAGGAGGTTGGGGTCAAGACGATCACCCGCTCCGACAACAGCATGGCGATCTATACCGATAGCGGCGTCACGCTGTTCGACACGACACCGCGCACCATCACGTTCCAGCAGACCGGCACCTACGCGGCGGGCACAACCGGCAACGCTGTTTACGCTGATGGTGTTCCGATCACCGGCCCCTCGGCGACCATGGGCGTCACCTCCGGACGCATCGCTGGTCTGGCCAAAGTCCGCGATGACATCGCCGTCACCTATCAGAGCCAACTCGACGAAATCGCCCGCGGTCTCATCACAGCATTCTCCGAAAGCGACCAGAGCGCCGTTCCCTCGCTGGCGGATGCGACCGGGTTGTTCACATGGAGCGGCTCGCCCGCAGTTCCCGCTAGTGGCACGATCGTCGCTGGCCTCGCCGGCTCGATAAGCATCAATGCGCTGGTCGATCCCGACCAGGGTGGCGACGCTACGCTGTTGCGAGACGGGGGCATCAACGGCGCAGCGTACCTCTACAACACCGATGGCGCCGCAGCATTCACCGATCGCATCAACGAGCAGTTGGACAAGCTGGGCGGCACGCAGTCGTTCGACGCGACGACCAAGCTGTCGTCGTCGGCAACGCTGTTGGGCCTGGCGTCAGCATCGGCAGGCTGGCTCTCGGAGACGCGCACGGCGGCAAACGAAGAAGCCGAATACCGCTACACCCTGCTCGACCGTTCTTCTGAGGCGCTCAACAAGGTTACGGGCATCAACCTCGACGAGGAAATGACGCTGATGCTCGAACTGGAGCGCACATATCAGGCATCCAGCAAGCTGATCTCGACCATAAATCAGATGCTCGATACGTTGTTGGCAGCAGCGGGATAATGGCATGAAGACGACCTTCATCTCCACCAGCGCACTTTCCGCCGCAACGCGTCAGTCCCTGATGAAGGTGCAGCAGGAGCTGGCTGACGCGCAGAAGGAGGTGCTCACGGAGCGGTTCGCCGACGTGGGCATGCAGCTGGGCTATCGCACCGGCCAGTCGATATCGCTGCGCCAGGACTACGCCCGTCTCACAACCATGATCGAGACCAACTCGACGGTGTCGTCGCGCCTCGAAGCGACGCAGACGACACTTCAGAATCTTGCCGATACCGCGCAGGATTTCTCCGAGCAGCTTCTCGCCTTGCGCATGGGTGGCAGCAATGCGCTTGGCGCGCAGACGGATGCAACGAGCCGCCTCGATGGCTTCCTCGACATCATGAACATGTCGTTCAGCAGCGGCTACCTGTTCGCGGGCGTGAACTCCGACGTAAAGCCGCTTACCGACTACTTCGCAACGCCGACGTCTACCAGCAAGCAGAGCGTTGATGATGCATTCTTCGCCGAATTCGGCTTCTCCCAATCGGATCCCGCGGTATCCACGATCTCCGCCGCGGACATGGAGAACTTTCTCAACACGACGTTCGCCGACGTATTCGAAGATCCGTCGTGGAGTGCTAACTGGTCATCGGCGTCGTCGGACAACATGCGCAGCCGCATCTCCAGCAGCGAGCTGATCGAGACATCGACCAACGCCAACGAAAGCGCTTTCCGCAAGCTGGCCATGGCCTACACCATGGTGGCCGATCTCGGCACCTCGACCCTCGGCCAGCCGGCGTATGAGGCGCTCATCGATAAGGCGATTACCGTCGTCAATGAAGCTGTCCAGCAGATTGGCGACCAGCAGTCGAAGCTCGGAGTCGCTGAGCAGCGCGTCACCGACGCGAGCGATCGCATGTCGCTTCAGATCGACATTCTAACCACTCAGATAACCTCGCTCGAAGGCGTCGACCCCAACGAGGCGGCGACCAGAGTGAACCAGCTGCTAACCCAGATTGAGACCTCATACGCGCTGACCGCGCGCATCATGGGACTGAGTATCCTGAACTACCTGTAACCTGTCGGGCGCAACGCACAACACCTCTGACCCCGGATCGACAAATGTACCAATTCCCTTACGCCGACACGATGGAGAGCAGCCCGCAACTCGCGCGCGAACGCGAGCGGCAGGTGTTCGAGCGCTGTTTGGAGCTCTTCAGAGCCGCGGAGGAGAAAGGCGCAGGTTCGCGCGAGGCGATCGAGGCGTTGACATTCTGCCAGCGCGTCTGGGCCACCTTGCTAGAGGATCTGGCCAACCCCGAGAACGCGCTGCCGAAGGAGCTGCGCGCCGAGATCATCTCGATCGGTCTTTGGGCGGTGCGAGAATCCGAGAGCATCCGCCTCGGCAAATCGAAGGACTTCAAGCCTTTGATCGAGGTGACAACGGCACTCTACGAAGGGCTGAAATGAAAAAACTACAAATATCGCTGAAGCCGGGGGAGCGCATCTACGTCAACGGAGCCGTGCTCAAGGTCGATCGCAAGGTCTCGATTGAATTCCTCAATGACGTGACTTTCCTTCTGGAGCATCACGTCATCCACCCCGACGACACCAAGACGCCGCTGCGTCAGCTCTACTTCATCATACAGACGGTGCTCATCGATCCGGCCAACAGCGGCGATGCGCATGCGATGTTTTACCAATCTCTTGCCTCGCTCGATGCATCGGTCGACAACGCCACCATTCGCGAGGGATTGACTGACGTCCGCGACTTCTTCGACCGCGGGCGCCCATTCGACGCCCTCAAAGTGCTCCGCTCGCTCTTCCCCATTGAGGAATCGATCCTCAGCCAGAGCAAGCGCAAGGAGCCTGGGACTCTAGATCAACACCCAACGCACTGAGGCGGGCCCATGGTTACGGTCAACACCACGACAGCGACGAACGCGACGACCACGAATAAGAGCACCACGGAGACGACGAACTCCGCCGCTTCCCTGGACTATACTGCCTTCTTGCGGCTGCTGATCGCGCAGATGCAGAACCAGGATCCAACGAACCCCACCGACGCTAACGAGTGGATGGGGCAGATCGCGTCGTTCTCGAACGTCGAGCAGGCAATTCAGACGAACGCCAAGCTTGATTCCTTGATGACGTCGATGGCCCTCAACCAGATCGACGGTATCATCGGCCGCACAGTCACCGCCACCACCGACGATGGCACGATCTCCGGCAAGGTTGAATCGGTGCGCATCATTTCCGGCGGCGCCGTTGCCATCCTGGAGGACGGGACTCGCCTGCTTCTCGGCGAAGGCGTGGAAATCTCCTGATGAACCAGGCCGACGCGCTCGACATCGTGCAGTCCGCCATCTGGACCATTATCGTGGCTTCAAGCCCCGCCGTCGTGGCCGCGATGGCTGTCGGCATCGTCATCGCGCTCCTGCAGGCGTTGACTCAGGTCCAGGAAATCACGCTGACCTTCATCCCGAAGATCATCGCCACGCTGCTGGTCACCTCCCTCATGGCCCCCTTCATCGGCACGGTGATCTACGCCTTCGCCGAGCAGATTTACGGCCGCATCCAGAACGGATTCTAGTGCGCCGGCTCTGGCCAGGGCACCTTCGCGCAAGGTTCGCGGGCTAACTCTTGCCCCTCGTTCGAGGGGACCATATGGCCGAATCTATCGTCACGTCGGCGCCGGCGGTCAAACGTGCCGGCAATCAGGATGTAAGCCTTGCCATCGGCATCGTCTTCATTTTGGCGGTGCTGTTCCTGCCGTTGCCGTCGACCCTGATCGACATCGGGCTCGCCATCTCGATCGCCCTTGCCGTCCTCATCCTGATGGTGGCCCTGTGGATTCAGCGGCCACTCGACTTCTCGGCCTTCCCCACCGTGCTGCTGATCGCCACGATATTGCGATTATCGCTCAACATCGCCACCACGCGCCTCATTCTCTCGCACGGGGCGGAGGGCTATACCGCGGCCGGGCACGTCATTGCCGGCTTCTCCAACTTCGTCATGAGCGGCGACTTCATGATCGGTACGATCGTGTTCGTCATCCTCATCACGGTCAACTTTCTCGTCATCACAAAGGGTGCAACGCGTATTGCCGAGGTCGGTGCCCGCTTCACTCTCGACGCCATCCCCGGCAAGCAGATGGCCATCGACGCCGACCTTTCCGCCGGCCTCATCGACGAGAAAGAGGCTATGCACCGCCGCCGCGAGCTTGAAGAGGAAAGCGCCTTCTTCGGCTCCATGGACGGTGCATCGAAGTTCGTGCGTGGCGATGCCATCGCCGGTCTCATCATCACCGCGATCAACGTCTTCGGCGGCATCGTCATTGGCGTGACGCGCCATGACCTGTCGTTCTCCGAGGCCTCCGACGTCTACACCAAGCTGTCGGTCGGTGACGGTCTCGTCACCCAGATCCCGGCGCTGATCATCTCGCTCGCGGCAGGCCTTCTCGTCTCCAAAGGCGGCACCCGCGGCAGCGCCGAGAAGGCGGTATTCGGTCAGCTCGGCAACCACCCTCGCGCTCTGACGCTGGCCGGCGTCGTCATGTTCGTACTGGCCTTGTCGCCGGGCCTGCCGTTCCTCCCCTTCGCCGTTCTCGGATCGAGCATGGTCTTCATCGCCTATGCCATCCCGCGCCGCCACGCCGCCGCCAAGGCAGCCGAGGATGCGCGCGCACACGAGGCCAAGCTCAAGGCCGAGGAGGAAGTGCGCCAGTCGGTCAAGGAATCGCTCAAGACCGTCGAGCTGGAGCTGTGCCTCGGCAAGCAGATCTCTGGCACACTCATGGCGGCCCACAGCGAGCTGGCGCAGCGCGTCAGCAAGATGCGTCACCGCTTTGCGCGCCAATACGGCTTCGTCGTGCCCGAAATCCGCCTGACCGACGACCTGTCGATCCCGCCCAAGAGCTACCAGATCAAGATTCACGGGACGGTCGTAGCAAGCGAGGAGCTGCGCATCGGCGACGTTCTCGTCATCATCGGCGACGGCAAGCCGCCGAACGTGCCCGGTGATGAAACGCGCGAGCCGGCCTTCGGCATGAAGGCGATGTGGACATCCGAGATGTTCACCAGCGCCCTTCAGCGTGACGGCTTCTCCGCCGTCGACAACATGTCGGTGATGCTGACCCACCTTGGCGAGGTCATCCGCAACAACCTTGCGCAGCTCCTGTCCTATAAGGACATGCGCACCCTGCTCGATCGCCTCGAGCCTGAGTATCGCCGCCTGATCGAAGAAATCATTCCCTCGCGCATCTCCAATTCGGGGCTGCAAGCAGTATTGAAGCTGCTGCTCGCCGAGCGCATCTCGATCCGCAACCTGCATCTCATCCTCGAAGCCATCGCCGAAATCGCGCCGCACGCCTCCCGCTCCGAGCAGATCGCCGAGCACGTGCGCCTGCGCATGGCGCAGCAGATTTGTGGCGAGATGGCCGACGAAGGCGTGCTCAAGGTGCTCCGTCTCGGTAACCGTTGGGAGCTGGCCTTCCATCAGAGCCTCAAGCGCGATGCCAAGGGCGAGGTTGTGGAGTTCGACATCGATCCCAAGCTCATCGAGCAGTTCAGCACCGAGGCCACCGGCGTCATTCGCCGCCTGATGGATCAGCGCCACAAGTTCGTGCTCGTCGCCGCCCCCGACGCGCGCCCTTATGTCCGCATGATCACCGAGCGCCTTTTTGCGACTTTGCCTGTGCTCTCGCATCTCGAAATCGCACGCGGCGTTCAGATCAAGTCGCTCGGGACCATCTCGTGACCTCGGTCATTGGACCGCAAGTCATCCTGGCGACATTTCTGATCTTCTGCCGCATCGGCACTTGCCTCATGCTGATGCCCGGCTTTTCGTCTCCGCGCGTTCCAACCAGAGTGCGTCTCTTCATCGTCATTTCACTGACTCTGGCGCTGGCGCCTATGCTCGCCGAGGGCGTCAAGGCATCCATTCCCAATGAGGAGCCGGTGACGGTCTTCAAGCTGATCGCCTCCGAGATGATCATCGGCGCCATCATCGGCCTGATGGGGCGGATGTTTTACCTCGCGTTGCAGTTTGCCGGCGCCTCGATCTCCATGTTTGTCGGCCTCTCCAACACGCCCGACGCGCACATCGAAGAGGACGAGCCACAAGCCGCGGTGACGAGCCTCATCACTCTGACGGCAACGGTGCTGATCTTCGTGATGGGGCTGCACTGGGAGATCATCCGGGCCATTGTTGAATCATACGCCGTGGTGCCGGTGGCCAAGGAACTCGCCGACAACTTCGGCCTCATCAAGATCGTCGACGCATTGGCGGACGCCTTCTTTCTCGCCTTGCGCATAAGCGCCCCTTTCATGGTCTACTCGCTGATGATCAACCTGATGTTCGGCATCCTCGGCAAGCTGACCCCGCAGATTCCCGTCTACTTCATCTCCATTCCGTTCGTCCTCGCAGGCGGCGGATTGATCCTCTACTTCACCAGTAGCGAGCTTCTGCAACTCTTCATGGGCGGCTTCACCGAATGGCTGGCAAGGGTCTGAGCATATGATCAAGCAGCGGCTTAAGAAGGCAAAGCGCTTGCACGATGTGCAGGAAAGCCTGCAGCAGATCGAAGAAGAGAGAATTGCCAGGCTTCGCGCACGCAAAGACGACATCGCCCGCCAGCAAAGCGATATCGTCAGCGCGCTTTCTGCCGATGCAGGCCTGGAGCGCCTCTACGTCGGCCGTCTGAAATCGCTGAGTGAAGAAGCAACCCGCGTCGACAAGGAGATGGAGTTCCGCTCCCGCACCCTTCTCGCCATCGCCACGCGCACCAAGTTCGCCGAGCGCCTCGTGCGCAACTACGAGCAACAGGATGCCAAGGTCGACGCTGAAAAACAGCTCCTCGATATCATCGATCGCATCGCACGCGGCGATGACGCAAGCCTCCCATAAGCTTATTGCGCGACTTTTACATCTACCATTCAGGCTGCCAAAGGGCTGTGCTGATCGAGCATGACGTCCGGTCCAGACATCATCCTCGGCGTCTCGCGCGCCGCCGACGCTGTGAAGCAGCGCGACGCAGCAGCACGCCTGGAGCGCCTCAGCCGTGCCGCGGCCAGCGAGATGGCGCACGCAGCGACCAGCGCGTCCGACCAGGTCGCAGACTGGTCGACCGAGCTGAAGCGCGCAGCCGTCAACGCACCCGAGACGCCGCGCGTTACCACGACGACGAAGAGCACTGCCACCGCCTCCGTCAGCAAGGATAAGACCGACACCGACGCTGACACAAAAAAGGCCAACGACGTATATGTCCAGTTCGAGGCGCTGCTTTTGCAGAACATGGTCGAGACTATGTTGCCCAAGGAATCTGAGGCGATCTTCGGTCGCGGCACCGCTGGTGAGATCTGGAAGTCTATGATGGCTGAACAGATTGCCAACCAGCTGGCTCGCACAGGCACCATCGGCATCGCAAAGCAAATCTCATCGGCTCAGTCGGTCTTGCAGGCCGCTGGTCACCACACGCAAACGAAGGTCGACGACGTATGATGGCACAGAGTTCACGTGATCACCGTTTTGCGGCGCGCAAGGCAATCGACAGGACGATGCAGCGCATCGAGCTTCTCGTCGATCGCGAAACCGAAGCACTGCGCTCCAGGGCCGCCATCGACCTCAAGGAATCGAACAACAACAAGAGCCAGGCCCTGCTCGAGCTCGGGCTAGCCGCCCGCTCGCTGGAAGGCATTGAGCTCGACTCCGATCTCGTCGGCCGCCTGCGCATGCTGCGTGGCAAGCTCGAAGCGAACCAGTCCATGCTGCGCCGGCATCTTGAAGCCGTGCGCGAGATCGCAGGGGTCGTCGCCGACACGATCCAGGATAGCGAGTGGGATGGAACCTACTCGCAGCACGCAGGCTCCGGCAGCTATTACGGCGGCTATCGATGATCCGCCTCATCGCCACCGGCGTCTGGATCTGTCTGGTCACGGCGTTGTCGAGCTACGCGGCAACGCTCTGGCGCTCGCACAGCACGCCGGAGGCGGAGGCCCACAAGCTGCTAACGGGGCTCGAAACGATGCAGACCGGCATGCTCAGCGTGCCGGTCGTCGCCGAAGGAGCAATCCAGGGATACGTGCTCGCGCAATTCAATTTCGCGGTGCAATCGGACGTCGTGAAACGGATGTCCGTTGCCCCGGATGTCTTCCTTGCCGACGCTGCATTCCGTTCTATCTACGCTGCAGATGCGCAAGCCATGCGCGGCGCGAAAAAGCAGGATCTAGCGGCGCTCACGACAACCATCGCCGACCAGTTGAACCAGCGCTTCGGCGACGGTTTCGTAAAGGACGTGCTGATCGAGAAATTTGCCTTTGTGGCCAAGAGCGAGGTGCGCGAAGGCGCAAACCTCATGAAGGGCCAGCCCAACTTCTCCCGCTGAGGCGCTAATCGCCGGTTACGACTGCAGCGCCCGCGCCATCTCCTGGAACGCATCCATGCTGGCCGGATCGCGCGGGCTTTGCTTCAGCGCCTCGAACAGCTTCGGCACGATCTCGACCGCTTTGTCGAGTTCCGGATCGGCGCCGCCACGATAGCCGCCCATCAAGCGCAGATCGCGCGTGTCTTCGAACCGGGCGATCATGGCGCGCAGCTTCGACACCAGGTTTCGCTGCTCCGGCGTCCAGCCAAGTTGCGAAAGTCGCGAGATCGACGCGAGGACGTTCACCGCGGGAAAACGCGCCTGATCGGCAATAGCGCGGTCGAGCACGATGTGCCCATCGAGCGTGCCGCGGATGCTGTCGGCCACTGGATCGTTGTGGTCATCGCCATCGACCAGCACCGAATAGATCCCCGTAATCGAGCCGCTGCCTTCTTCGCCCGGCCCGGCGCGCTCCAAGAGGGTCGGCAAATTGCTGAACACACTCGGCGTATAGCCGCGTGCAACCGGCGGCTCACCCGCAGCCAATGCAACTTCGCGCGCCGCATGCGCAAAGCGCGTCACCGAATCGACGATGAGCAGCACATTCTCGCCCCGATCGCGGAAGTACTCGGCAATCGCCGTTGCCGTTTTTGGCGCAAGACGACGCATCATCGGGCTCTCATCGCCGGTGGAGACGACGGCGATCACGCGCTCGCGGTGTTCACCGAGCGTATCTTCGAGGAATTCCCGCACCTCGCGACCGCGCTCTCCGACCAGAGCGATGACGACGGTATCGAAGCCCTTTGCGCGCGACAGCATGCCGAGCAGCGTCGACTTACCCACGCCCGATCCTGCGAAGATGCCAATCCTCTGCCCGAAGCAAAGCGGCGTGAACAGGTCGATCACCCGCACGCCGGATTTGAACGGCTTCGCAATGCGCTGCCGCCGCAACGGCGCGGGCGCACTTCTATCGGCAAGCACCGCGCTGTGCCCGTGCGTCAGGCCAGCAGCATCACTCAGCGGGGCGCCGAGCGCATTGAAGATGTGCCCCTTCCACGAGGGATCGGGATAGAGAGCGGCCGGACCCAAGCGCCAGGCACGCGCGCCCAGCCCCGCAACGATCGGCTCATCGAACGTCTTGATGGTCACCCGCGCCTCATCGAGGCGGATCACCTCGCCGAGCTGCTTCTGCTCGCCGGCTTCCAGGCTCACCCGGTCCCCAAGCTTGACGAATGGCGAAAGGCCCGAGACGCAGCAGAACGCCGGTGTCACTTGGCTAACTGTACCGCCGACCTGCACCAAAGGCTGCGTCGCGTTGGCCATCGACACGCGGTCGGCCAACGCATCCAGGCGGTTGCGCCGGCTCTCGCGGCCCGCTGCCTCGCTCACGAGGCGGGCGCCAGCGCTTTAATCGCTTCTTGCAGCGAATCTTCCGACTGATTGATCGAGTTGGAGACTGAGTCGTAACTGCGCGATGCCATGATGAGCTGCGACATCTCCCACATCGGATTGACGTTCGAGCCCTCGATGTGCCCCTGAATGACACCGACGCGGTTGAAATCCAGCGCTGGCGCAGCGCCCTTATCAGGAATGACGCCCGAGTTATCGTAGCGCGACAGCGACGCGTCGGGCGCGATTGTGAATAGCCCGATTGCGCCGAGCTGCAGTCCGTTTTGGGTGATCATGCCGTCGCTGGCGATCTTGACCGGACCAGCATTCGGGTTGATCCGCAGTGGAGCACCGCCGACGTCGAGCACTGGGTAACCGGCGACGGACTGCAGCTCGCCTTCGGGCGTCATCTGCATCCGGCCGTCGCGGGTATAGACCGTACCGGCCGGCGTCTGCAGCCCGAGCCATGCATCGCCCTGCACCGCCACGTCGAGCGGATTGCCCGTGTGGATCGTCTGACCCGCTTCACGCTTGATGAAGGTGTCGCCCGTCGATGCAAACGCAACCTGCTCGTTCGCAGAATTGCTCAGCATCTGCTCGAACTTGATTTCCTCGCGGCGGAAGCCTGGCGTCGAAGCGTTGGCTACGTTGTTGGCTATCGTCTCGATGCGCTTCTGAAAGGCCATTTGCGACGACAGCGCGACGTAGAGGCTTGATTGCATTCCTTAGGCCCCGCCCAGCTTGAGGTTCTGCAGGCTGTTGAGAAGGTCGTAGCTGATCCCAGCCTCGATCGGTTGCAACAACGCCACGGCGGGGTTCGTCTCCGCGGCGGTCGAGTTCTCGACGTCCCACTTCGCCGAGAAGCTGATCAGCATCTTCTGAATTTCCTCGGAGTCCTGAAAGTCCTCGAGGTTCATGAACTTTTCCAGCATCTTCGCCTGCTGGTCGATATCGACCAGCGACATCGTCTCGGGCAGCCCGTAGAGCGTCTGTGCAACTTTGAGCAACGCCTTGTCAGCCAGGATCGAATAGGCGCTCGTGATGTTTGAAGCGTTGCGTTCGAAGTAGAGCGCAAGCCGCACGCCCTCGTTCTGCTCGCCGGCGTCCTCCTCCAGCTGCTGGCGCATGTAGCGATCCACGGTGCCCTGCTTTGCAGAGTTCCAGGTCGTCGTCGTCTCGCCGTAAAGCTTGAAGTTGAAGGCCTTGGCAAATTCCTTGTAGCGTGAATCCGACAGCGTATTGGCGAACGCTTTGTCCTCATCGACGCCTTCGGTCAGCACCTTGCGCATGAAGGCCTTGGCGTAGTCCATCTCCTCCAGGCCCCACGCCTTCATGGCGTACTTGAACAGCCTGTCATCGGAGAGGAAGTCGTCGATCGACTTCACGTTGCCGATGTTCTCAAGGTAATAGGCGGTCTCGCGCTCCACCTGCGGCTGCTCGGCGGTGGCCGAGAGCGTGCGCTCCAGGTTCTGGCTGACGAGACGGAAATTCGCGAGGGTGGTGAGCACGGTCTGGTGTCCAAAAGGATGGGTGGCCGGAAAGCTGCACGAATTGGCTTTCGCGAAGCTGGTGGCCAAACCGCAATCTGTATCCCTGTGGCAGCCAGCTTCACGCAAGGAAGTGATGCTTCAACTCATAAGAGGATAAAATCACTTCGGATTCCCTGACGTGACCATCGCGATTGGCCTGATCGTTACCCTCGCCTGCATGCTTGGCGGTTTCGTCGCCATGGGCGGGCACGTCGGCGTCATCTGGCAGCCGTGGGAGTTCGTCATCATCGGCGGCTCGGCCCTCGGCACGTTCATCGTCGCCAACCCGATGAAGACCATCAAGGACACCGGGGCAGGCATTAAGGAAGCGGTAACCGGCGATGCGCCTGGCCGCCAGCAGTACCTCGAGGTGCTGGGCATCCTCTACTTCCTGATGCGCGAGCTGCGCTCAAAGCCCCGCAACGAAGTCGAAGAGCACATCGACAGCCCGGAGCAGTCTCCGCTGTTCCAGAAGTTCCCTTCCATCGCCGCCAACCACGACCTGACGACGTTCATCTGCGATTATTTCCGCTTGATCATCATCGGCAACGCTCGGACCCACGAGATCGAGGCGCTGATGGATGAAGAGATCAACACCGTCCGCACCGACAAAACGAAGCCCTATCACGCTCTCGTCGCGGTCGGTGAAGGCTTGCCTGCCCTCGGCATCGTCGCCGCCGTCCTCGGCGTTGTGAAGGCCATGGGCGCCCTCGACGAATCCCCCGAGGTCCTCGGGCATCTCATCGGCGCGGCGCTCGTCGGCACCTTTGCTGGCATTTTCATGTCGTACGCGGTGTTCACCCCGCTCGCGACCAAGATCAAGACGCTGCGCGAGAAGCAGCTGCGCTCCTACGTGATCGTCAAGCAGGCCCTGCTCGCCTTCATGAATGGCGCCATGCCGCAAGTCGCGCTCGAGCACGGCCGCAAGACCATCTCGGTCTATGAGCGTCCGTCAATCGACGACGTGGAGCAGATCGCACTCGGCTCCAGCGGCGCCGGTGGGGAGACGGCGACTGCGGAGGCGGCCTAACGCATGGCACAGCCCGCCGCCGCCACGCGCAAAAACCTCGAAGGTTTGTTCGCGGGCCCCCAGGACCTCGTCGAACGCCTGCCGATGCTGCGCACCATCCTGCAGAAGGTGGCGAGCGGTTGGGCCGATCAGTTCACTCATGTCGTAACAAAGGCCCCTGAGGTCGTTCTGGTCGGCGTCGAAGGCGGCCCCGCTGATGCGATGATCGCCGGCACCGCCAACCAGGCCGTCGCCTGCGTCCTCGAAGCGCCAAAATGGAATGCGCGTCTCATCATCTGCGCCGACTACGAGTTCGTTTTCACTGTTGTTGAATTGCTCCTCGGCGGCGACGGCTCCGAGCCCGCGCCCATGCCCGACCGCCCGCTCACCAGAACCGAGCTGGGCTTGGCGCAGCTCGCTTTCACGCAGTTCGCCCACGCGCTGGAACAGGCATTCTCGGTCGTCGCTCCCACCAATTTCCTCGTCGGCGAAGCAGCTCCGCGTGTCAGTTTCGAGGTTCTGGGGCGACTGACCGTGCCCCTCGTCGCCGCCAAATATCACCTGTTCGCCGTTGGGCTCGGCGGCGGCGTCACGCTGCTGCTGTCGCAGTCCGTGTTGAGCCCGATGCGCAACGAGCTGTCCCGCACCGCCGGGCCGGAATCTGTGCGCCCCGATCCCGCGTGGAGTCAGAAAATCCAGAGCGAGGTCTCGCGGGCGAGTGTTGAGCTCGTCGCCGTGCTGGACGAGCAGGAGCTGTCGTTGGCCGATGTTGCTCGCTTCTCGGTGGGCCAGGTACTGCCGCTGGGCACCTCGCCCGAAGGCGTGCTCCGCGTCGAATGCAACGGCGAGGCGCTGCTCAATTGCGAGATCGGCAAGTCCAATGGTGCGTATGCGCTGCGCGTTCGCGACTTTATCGATCAGCATCAAGAGTTCATGGATGACATTCTCGCCGGCTGAGGCCCAGCCGTGAACGAGACCCCGATCAAGGAAAGCGCATGTCGAATTTCGATCCTCTCAATCTGCAGTCCGAAGGCGACCCTGCCGAGGCGGCCTACGGAAAGGCACCACCCGCCTATGCTGCCGCTCCTGCTGCAACATCCGCCGAGGGGCTGAGCCTCGATACCATCATGCGCATCCCTGTCACGGTGAAGATCGTGTTGGGATCGGCGTCGATGCCTGTCGCCGCGCTGATGAAGCTCGGTCGCGGTGCATTGATCCCGCTCGACCGCAAGCTCGGAGAGCCGGTTGACGTCATCGTCAATGGGCGCGTCGTGGCGCGTGGCGAGGTGGTGGTTATGGACGATGACCCTTCGCGCCTGGGAATTTCGCTGACCGAGGTGGTCGGTCCGCCCGGCACCGAGACCATCGCTTAACAACGCACAATGACCGCTTATTCCCAGCATCGCAGCAGTTCCAAGCGCAACGCGCTTTCCGGCCCTGAAAAGGTCGGCGTCCTGCTGCTTGCGCTCGGCAAGACGAAGGCCGCGCAACTGTTGCGTCGCCTCGATCCCGAAGAGCTGCGCTTGCTGACGCGTTCGAGTTCCCGTCTGCGTCCCGTAAGCTCGGACGAGGTGGAAGACCTCATAGAGGAATTCGCTCAGAGCTTTACCGGCGGCATGGGCTTTTCCGGTTCCGCCGATGAAGTGAAGAACTTGCTGGCGGATGTCATGTCGGCTGATGAGATCGCGCAGTACATGCGCGACCAGCCCAACGACACCCAGTCTGTGTGGGAGAAGCTCGTTCCGTTGCGCGACAATGTCTTGCAGTCGCTCATCATGAAAGAGCATCCCCAGACCATCGCCGTCATTCTTTCTCGCATTGATTCGAACGTCGGCGCGCGCCTTCTGCGCTCGCTCGAGCCCGAGTTCCGTCATTCGCTTCTGCGTCGCATGCTGGGCCTCAGCGGAGTGTCCGATAGCGCCATGACGGCCATCGAGAACGGCCTGCGCGACGATCTGCTGGCCACGATCGTCTCTTCCCCGAACCCCGAGACGCGCAGGACCATTGCCGGCATCTTGAACAAGCTCGATGGTTCACAGGCCAATGAGATCCTGAAGAGCATCGCCGCGACGCGGCCCGAGGACGCCAACGAGCTCAAGAGCATGCTCTTCTCGTTCGCCGATATCGCAAATCTCAAGCCGCGCGCGCGCGGCCTCATTCTCGAGAAAGTCCCGACCGAGCAGGTCGTGCTCGCACTCAACGGCTCCGACCCAGACCTGCAGGAAGCCGTCCTGTCGACGCTCACCTCGCGTGTCCGCCGCATGGTCGAAGCGGAGTTGGAAGCAGCGCCACCGGCCCGCCAGCGTGACATCGATGAGGCGCGACGGGGCATCGTAGCAGTCGTTTTGGGCCTCATGGCACGTGGCGAGATCACGTTAGAGGACCGCGACAACGACAACGAATTTGGTTGACGCGCTGAATGGCCGATAACGATCAGGATAAGGAAAGTAAAACAGAGGAGGCGACGGAGAAGAAGCTCCGCGATTCCATCGAGAAGGGCAGTGTGCCGTTCTCCAAGGAGCTTCCGACATTCGCCTCACTGGTTGGTCTTCTGGTCATCACGAGCTTCTTCATCGTCGGCAGCGCGCTTGAACTTGCCTCATCGCTCAAGAGCTTCATTGACGATCCGGGCCGTTGGCCACTGGAGAACACCGCCGATGTTGTCCAGGTGCTCGGCGCGCTGAACCTTGACGCTGCCCGCGTGCTCGCACCCGCAGTCCTGGTGCTCGCCATTGCCGGCCTCGCAAGCTCGCTGTTCCAAAACTCGCCCAATATCGTTTTCGAGCGCATCCAGCCGCAGCTTTCCCGGTTGTCGATCAAGGCGGGTTGGAAGCGGCTTTTCGGTGTCCAGGGCTGGGTCGAGTTCGCCAAGGGCGTATTCAAGCTGGCCGCGCTTTCTGTCCTTGCGTATCTAATCGTTCGCGCCGCCCGGTATGACGTTTTTAATGCGATGTTCATGTCTCCCTACGCGCTGCCCGAGCTGCTCAAGAGCATGACGGTTCGCCTGTTTTTGTCTGTCGTGGCCGCGCTCGTCGTGCTCGTTGTGGCCGATCTCGTCTGGTCACGCGTGTTCTGGCGCCGCGAGCTGCGCATGACCAAACAGGAGGTCAAGGACGAGCATAAGCAATCCGACGGCGACCCGATCATCAAGGCGCGTCTGCGCTCGTTGGCCCGCGACCGCGCCCGCAAACGCATGATTGCCCGCGTTCCACGCGCAACCGTCGTCATCGCCAACCCGACTCACTATGCCATCGCGCTGCGCTACGTCCGCACCGAGAGCCACGCACCGCTCGTGGTCGCCAAGGGACTAGACCTCGTCGCCCTGAAAATTCGCGCCGAAGCCGAACGCCATGGCATTCCGGTCGTCGAAGACAAGCTTCTCGCAAGGTCGCTGTACGATAAAGTCGAGGTCGATCAGCTCATCCCGCCGGAATTCTACAGGGCTGTTGCAAACGTGATCCTATACATCATGTCCCGTGGCCGGCCTGCGCAGACAGGCGCTCCTATTCGATGATGAAGCAGACCAATAGATTTACCTACGAGCGCGAGCGTGCTCTGGGGCATGGCATCCGCGAGTTGGCCTCGGACCTGCGCCTCGTCGAGCCGGCCGACTACATAAACTTCGTGCGCACCGAGCGCTTCGCCAACATCGCCAATCTGATTGCGTCCTCGGCGGAGCTGTTCTTCAAGCCCGGGACCATTTCATTTGGCTACTCGGGCGATGTCGATGTCGGCTGGGACCATCCGCCGACGGTCGCGCTCGATATGGAATTCCGCCACATGTGCGTCAACGTTTATTTCCGCCTTGTGCTCGAAGCGCAACGCGCTGGCGTCGAGATCACCTATGTCGCGTTCGAAGGGGCGTCCGATGAGCCCGATGAGAACACGCGGCGCCTTGTTGAAGCCATTGCCGACGCCCGCCTGATGCCCGTCCCCGCCATCGACGATGCCGCCCGGCCGGCCGATGGTCAGGCAGCGACAAGCCTGGGACAAGCTTAAGCCTTTATTTAGCTATGCGAACATCAACGCATAGCAATCGGCATGAGCTCTCTTTTCCTATTCGACATCGCCTCGCAGCGGAGCCAGTGGTTGTCTCTCCGTCAGGAGACCATCACCAGCAACATCTCCCATGCCAACACGCCGGGTTACGCCGCGCGTGATGTGCAACCTTTCGAGGCCGTGCTCCAGTCCGAACAGCTATCCATGGCGACCAGCGATCCCGCGCATCTGGGAGAGCCGATCGCCACCGGTTCGGCCGCCCCGCAGACTGACGATGACAACTGGGCCACTTACGATTCCGGCAACTCCGTCAGCCTCGAGAAGGAGCTGGTCAAGGCCGGCGAGGTCAACAGTGCCTTTGCGTTGAATAACGGCGTGGTGAAAGCGTTCCACCGCATGCTGCTAACCAGCACTAAGGGCTAACCGTGGTCGATCCGCTCAACGCTTCTCAGAAGATTGCCGCCGCTGGACTCGACGTCCAGTCACACCGCATGCGCGTCATCGCCGAGAACATGGCGAACTCGCAATCGACGGCCAACACGCCTGGCGGCGACCCTTACGCGCGCAAAACGATCGTCTTCTCCAACGACTTCGACGAGATGCTCGGCACCAACGTCATCGGCGTCGAGCAGATCGGCACCGATCCGACCCCCTTCCGCATCGAGCGCAACCCCGGTCACCCTGCCGCCGACGCCGACGGCAACGTGAAATACCCGAACGTCAACATGCTCGTCGAGATGGCCGACATGCGTGAGGCCAACCGCTCGTACGAAGCCAATCTTCAGATGATGAAACAGTCGCGCGCCATGGTGTTGTCGACCGTAGACCTGTTGAGGGGCAGCTGATGATCGATCAGATCCTCCCCGCTCTCGGTGTCGGTCAAAGCTCGCCCGTGCAGGGCGACGCGACCATGCGATCGGCCAGCGCCGCCGCCGTCACCGAGCCCGGCACCGATTTCGGCAGCATGCTCGCGCGTATGGCTGGTGACACTGTCGACAGCCTGAAGCAGGCAGAAGCAGTTTCCGTTGCCGGCATCAAGGACAAGGCGACGGTTCAGCAGGTCGTTGAAACGTTGATGGCCGCCGAGCAGTCGCTACAGACGGCGATCGCGGTGCGCGACAAGGTTGTCTCCGCGTACATGGAAGTCAGCCGGATGGCAATCTAAGGAGCAGGTCCAATGAGAGCACTGGCCATCGCAGCGACTGGCATGAACGCGCAGCAGCTGAACGTCGAGGTGATCGCGAACAACATCGCGAACATCAACACGACATCGTTCAAGCGCGCCCGCGCAGAATTCACCGATCTGCTCTATCAGACCGAGCGTCCCGCCGGCACGCCAAACCGCGGCAACCAGACGCCGATCCCGGAAGGCGCTCAGCTCGGCCTCGGTGTGCGCACCGCTGCCATCCGCAACCTGCACATTCAAGGCGCGCTGACCAGCACCGGCAACAGCTTGGACATGGCCATCAACGGTCGCGGTTGGTTCCAGATCGAAGGCGCCAACGGCGATACGTTCTACACGCGCGCCGGCGCCTTCAACAAGAACGCCGATGGTCAGCTCGTTACCATGGACGGCAACATCGTACAGCCGCAGATCACCATCCCGACCGACACCACCGAGGTGATCATCAACGAGACGGGCGAGGTGTTCGCGCGCATCAGCAATCAGACGGATCTGCAGTCGTTGGGTCAGCTCACATTGGCCAACTTTGCCAATGACGCCGGTCTCGAGGCGTTGGGCAGCAATCTCTATCGCGAAACCCCGGCATCGGGCACGCCGACCGTCGGCATCCCCGGCGATCCGAGTTTCGGCACGGTGCAACAGGGCTATCTCGAGCTCTCGAACGTCGACCCGGTCAAGGAAATCACCGAGCTGATCACGGCGCAGCGCTCCTACGAGATGAACTCCAAAGTCATTCAGGCCGTCGACGAGATGTACAGCACGATATCGAGGGGATAGCCATGATCCTGTCCTGGTTCAAATCTCGTTTGACGCAATGGGCTCTCGTGCTGGTCGCTATCGTCGGCAGTGCGAGCCCGCTTGCCGCTGGCCAGCTGCAACTGCCGGTTCCGCGCGTCACGATTTATCCTGGACAGGTGATCGAGCAGGCAATGCTCGTCGACCGCGCGTTCCGTACCAACGGAGATGCATCCTCCACCCAGTTGCCGTCGCGCGATGGGCTCGTCGGCAAGGTTGCCAAGCAAACGCTGCTGCCCGGTCAGCCCATCTACAACGACTCTATCCGCGCCCCGCACTCGGTCACGCAGGGACAGGCCGCCTCCGTCATCTTCCAGAGCGGAGCGCTCACCATTACGGCGAGCGGCATCGCCCTGCAGTCGGGCGGGCTCGGCGACACCGTATCGGTGCGCAACACCGATAGCGGCCGCATTATCAAAGGCACCATCGGCGCCGATGGTGCGGTTCATGTGAGTGATCAATGAAGCGCGCCATCGCCCTCATCGCCATCCTTCTTGTCTGCATGGTTGGAGCGCCGAGCGCATCGCGCAGCGGCGACATCGGCCGTTTCGACGGCGACATGGGACCCTCTGCTTTTCCGAACTTCGGCTCTCCCACCCGGATCAAGAACATCGTGTCGGTGCAGGGCGTGCGCCCGAACCAGCTCGTCGGCTATGGTCTCGTCATCGGTTTGAACGGCACCGGCGACAGTCTTCGCAACTCGCCCTTCACCGAGCAGTCGCTGCAGTCGATGCTCGATCGCATGGGCGTCAATGTCCGCAAGCTAAACACCCGCACACGCAACTCCGCCGCGGTCATCGTCACCGCCGAGCTACCAGCGTTTGCCCAGACCGGTGTCACCATTGACGTGACCGTGTCGTCACTCGGTGATTCAACCTCACTTCTCGGCGGTACACTTATCATGACGCCGCTCTACGGCGCCGACAATCTCGTCTACGGCGTCGCGCAGGGCCCTGTGACCGTCTCCGGCTACCAAGTCACCGGTGCGGCCCAGACCGTCACACAGAACGTGCCCACATCCGGCCGCATTCCCAATGGCGCGCTTATCGAACGCGAAGCGCCCGGCCAGTTCATGGACGTCGAATTCATCGGCCTCGAGCTGCGCAACCCGGACTTCTCAACGGCAATTCGCATCGCCGATGCCGTCAACGCTTACGGTCTAGACCGCTTTGGCGTGCAGTTGGCGCGCGCCGCCGACTTGCGCAGCGTAGCCGTCAAGCGCCCGCCCGGCATCACGCCCACGCGTCTGATGGCGGAAATCGGCGAGCTTATCGTTGAGCCGGACGTGCCGGCGCGCGTGGTCGTCGACGAACGCACCGGCACGATCGTCATCGGTCGCGACGTGCAGATATCGACGGTCGCCGTCAGTCACGGCAACCTGAACGTGACGGTAACGGAAACCCCGCAGGTCTCCCAGCCGCTGCCCTTCTCCGAAGGCCAGACCGTGGTCACGCCCGAGACGGACATCTCCACCTATGAGCAGGGCGGCGCGCTACGCATCGTTCGCGGCACCAGCCTTCAGGTGCTTGTGCGGGGCCTCAATCGCATGGGCTTGAAGCCGCAAGGCATCATCGCCGTTCTGCAAGCGATCAAGACGTCCGGTGCCCTCCAGGCCGACCTCGTGGTGCAATAATGAGAATGGCCAGCGTCATCCCGCTCTTGCATGCGGCGGCGGCGCTGCTCGTCTGCGCGATGTGCGCCTCTGCGCCGGCGCTCGCTCAGCAGAGCTGGAGCCCAACGGTTGCGCCGATCACGAAGTCGGAGGCAATCCATCGTGCCATGGAGGCGATGCCCGTCCCGCGAACGCCGCCGCGCAGACCGGTGGCTGCCCCAGTCGCCTCGCCTCCCGTTCCCGAGCCCAAGCCCGACCGCGACAAAAGCAAGAAACTCGTGCTCATCCCTGTCGATGAAATTACGACCGGTGCGATCGGCAAAAGCAAAGAAAATGGCGTTCCATCGCCAGCCGATGCTGCCCGCTTGTTTTCCGAAGACGGCCAGCCGGCTTCCAGCGATCTGACGACCGGCGCGGTCGATGGCCAGGGCGCAGATATCGCGCGCGGCTATTGCGCCGGCATTGCCAATTCGGCAGCTGAAGCGCGCATCGCCCTGCAGAAGGCGAAGCTTGCGGAGATGGAGCAGCAGATCGGCCGCCGCATCGCGACGCTGGAGGCCAAGAGCGCCGAATACAAGTCCTGGGTCGAGCGCCGCGACCAGTTCCTGAAGCGGGCAACGACCACGCTCGTGAAGATCTACACCCAGATGGAACCGGACGCGGCCGCCGCGCAGCTCGTTTCCATGGACGAGGAAACCGCCGCTTCGCTCCTGGTGAAGCTGGACCCGCAAGCGGCGAGCGCCATTCTCAATGAGATGGCTCCCGAAAAGGCAGCCCGTCTCGCCGCCACGATCGCCGGTGCGGCGCGCGTGCCCGCGGCGAATGCGGCTGCGGCGCGTCCGCGTGCACCCAACCCCGGTGAGGGCAGATCATGATCGCTCGAGTCTGCTTTATCTCGCTGGCGGTGCTCCTCGGAGGCTGCGCAGTCGACGTGCGTGATTTCAATCGCGAGCCGCACATGACTCCAGTCGGATCCGGCATGGTGCCCAAGCGCGTGTCGATGGTGACGGAGCCATCGCCCCCGCCGGTCTACCGCGGAAACAGTTCGATCTGGCAGGATTCCCGCGCCGATCTGTTCTCTGATCTCAGAGCGCGCAAAATCGGCGACACCGTCACCGTCAAGATCTACATCAAAGACAAGGCGTCCATCGCCAATGACTCCGAACGTAAGCGCGACGCCTCCAATAAGTTGAACTTCGGCGCCACCTACGGCGCGACGTCGAGCGATATCACCATCGCCAATGCCGGCGACTTGGGCGCCTCCGCGGAATCGAAGACCAAGACGAAAAGCGAGGGCGGCATTGAGCGCTCCGAGAAGATCGAGCTGCTCATCGCAGCGGTCGTCTCCGACGTGCTGCCGAACGGCAACCTTGTGATCAGCGGCTCCCAGGAAGTGCGCGTCAACTACGAGTTGCGCGTCCTGAATGTGGCCGGCATCGTGCGCCCGGTCGATATCTCCGCTGAAAACACCATCGCCTACGAGAAGATTGCCGAAGCGCGCATCGCCTACGGTGGCCGCGGCCGTCTGATGGAAGTGCAGCAGCCGCCCTGGGGGCAGCAGCTCGCCGACGATTTGCTGCCATGGTGAGCGAGCGCTGCGCATGGCAATGACCGAGGAGGAACAGCCTAAGGCCCAGTTGTCGGTGATGCAGTTCCTGCTCATCGTCGCTGGCTTGACGCTGCTTGCCGCCGCCGTTGGCTTCCTCAGCGGCCAGCAGATCGTCTCGACGGCCGATGCACCGCCGCGCGCCGAGACGGCACAGCCCGCGGGCTATCTGGGTGAACGCCAGCGCATGGAACGGGCCAAACTCCAGCCGCTGGCGCCGATCGTGACCAATCTTGCCGACACTCCCGTGGTGTGGATCAGGCTCGAATCCTCGCTCGTGTTTGAGGAGATTCCCGACGACGTCGAAGCGCTTTCGGCACGCATCTCCGAGGACATCGTCGCATTCCTGCGCACGATTTCAGTCAAGCAGATCGAAGGCGGGGCCGGATTCCAGCACCTTTCCGAGGATATCAATGAGCGCGTGCGCGCCCGCAGCGGCGGCGTCGTCAACGAGCTCATCATTCAGGGGCTGATCGTCGAATGAAGCGCATCGGTCTTGTCATCGGCCTGTTGCTGCTAGGCTCGGCCCACGCTGCCGCTCAGCAGGTGCCGAGCTTGGAATCGTTGATGCCGGCCGGAGACGCCACAGCCGCCGGCCGCATCGTACAGATCGTCATTCTCGTCACCGTGCTTTCGGTGGCCCCGGGCATCCTGATCATGGTGACGTGCTTCACGCGCTTCGTGATCGCCCTGTCGTTCCTGCGCGCCGGCATCGGCCTTCAGACGACCCCGGCCAACCTGATCCTCATAAGTCTTGCGCTCTTCATGACGCTCTACGTCATGGCACCAACCTTCGATCGCGCCTGGCAGAACGGCGTAGTCCCGCTGATGGAGAACAAGATCACCGAGGCGGAAGCCTACGACAAGATCTCTGCGCCCTTCAAAAGCTTCATGCTCGCCAACGTGCGCGACAAAGATCTGAAGCTGTTCAGCGATCTGGCACAGGAGCATCTCTGGCCAAAGCAGAACGGTGGCGCGCCATCCACCGCGCCGCCACCACCGCCTCCGCCGGCCGCGGCCAGCGAGCTCGGCCTGCGCGTGATCATCCCCGCTTTCATGATCTCGGAGCTGCGCCGCGGTTTCGAGATTGGCTTTCTGATGGTTCTGCCGTTCCTCGTGATCGACTTGATCGTCGCCACGCTCACCATGTCGATGGGCATGATGATGCTGCCGCCGACGGTCATATCCCTGCCGTTCAAAATTCTGTTTTTTGTTTTGATCGACGGGTGGAATCTTCTCGTTGGGGGCTTGATTCGCTCCTTTGCGTAGCTTGCGTGCGTTGTCTGTGCGTTGCGATGGCTTGGGCCGCCCACCGGTCCGAAGGCATGAGGCCGCGCCATCGCGCCGGAGCTGATCCGGCATGGAGTATCAATCGGACCAGGCTTAGGGACCTACGCAAATGGCCAGCATCAACACCAACATCGCCGCGATGACTGCGTTGCGGTCTCTTACGGCAACCAACAATGCGCTCACCGAGACGCAGGATCGCATTTCCACCGGCTTGCGTGTCGCAAGCGCCGCCGACAACGCCGCTTACTGGTCGATCGCGACCACCATGCGCTCCGATAACTCGGCCCTGTCGACCGTTCAGGACGCGCTCGGTCTTGGCGCAGCGACCGTCGATGTCGCCTACACAGCGCTCGACGAAGCGAAGAACATCGTCACCAAGATCAAGGACAAGCTCGTCGCTGCCGCACAGCCCGGCCTCGATCGCGAGAAGATCCAGACGGAAATCTCCGAGCTGCAGGCTCAGCTCAAGGGCATCGCCGACGCGGCCAGTCTCCAGGGCCAGAACTGGCTCTCGGTCGACTCCAGCGCTGCCGGCTTCAATGCGACGAAGCAGGTCGTCTCTTCGATCAGCCGCGCCGGCGGCACGATTTCGGTGCAGACCATCTCGATCGACACGACGTCGATGGTGCTGTTCGACGCCAACGCAGCCGCCAGCGGGATTCTCGATTCCACCCGCAATGCCGTCACCGGCGTCATCGACGCGGCCGGCACATTCTCCATCGCCACGCTCGACATCTCCACTTTGACCGACAGCGCCGCCGACCTCGCCATTCTTGACGGATATATCAAGGGTGCCGACCTGGCGATCACCGAGATGGCCGCTGGCGCAACCGGCCTCGGCGCCGCCAGCGCCCGCATTGAGATCCAGCAGTCGTTCGTCGACGCACTCATGGACGCCATCGAGGGAGGCATCAGTCAGCTTGTCGACGCGGACATGAACGAGGAATCGACACGCCTTCAGGCTCTGCAGGTGAAGCAGCAACTCGGCATCCAGGCACTCTCGATCGCCAACTCGTCGAGCCAGAGTATCCTCACGCTGTTCCAGAACTAAGCTCCGGACAGCCCAGAGGCGGGAGGCCGACCGCGCTCGGCCTCCCCCCGTTGCAATTCATTAACCCTATTTCAAGGTGAGTTATCTAAAAGCCGACGCATGACAGGTTGAGCCTGCGTGCGCGCGGCTCAAGGGCATGACGCCGAGCTGTTGCACCGGACCGATCCGGTATGTCCCCGAAACGTTAATCTTAGGGACCTGCCACATGGCTAGTATTAATACCAACATCGCCGCAATGACGGCGCTGCGCTCTCTCACGGCAACCAACAATGCGCTGACCCAGACGCAGGACCGGATCTCCACCGGCTTGCGCGTCGGCACCGCCGCCGACAACGCCGCTTATTGGTCGATCGCAACGACGATGCGCTCCGACCTCTCCTCGCTCTCGACTGTGCAGGACGCGCTGGGTCTCGGCGCCGCGACCGTCGATGTGGCTTACACCGCCATCGACGAAGCCAAGAACATCGTCACCAAGATCAAGGACAAGCTCGTCGCCGCTGCGCAGCCCGGCCTTGATCGCGAGAAGATCCAGACAGAAATCTCGGAGCTGCAGGCCCAGCTCAAGGGCATCTCGGATGCCGCTAGCCTCCAGGGCCTCAACTGGCTCTCGGTCGATTCCAGCGCCGCTGGTTACAACGCGACCCGCCAGGTTGTCTCCTCGATCAGCCGCGCCGGTGGCACGCTGTCGGTGCAGACGATCTCGATCGACACCTCTACGATGGTGCTGTTCGACTCGAACGCTGCTGCCAGCGGCATTCTCGACTCGACGCGTAATGCCGCGACCGGTGCTGTCGATGCGGCCGGTACCTTCACCATCGCCACGCTCGACATCTCGGCCCTGACCGACAGCGCCGCCGACCTGGCTATCCTCGACGGCTACATCAAGGGCGCCGACTTGGCCATCACCGAGATGGCCGCTGGCGCCACGACGCTCGGCGCCGCCAGCGCTCGCATCGAGATCCAGCAGTCGTTCGTCTCCAGTCTCATGGACGCCATCGAAGGCGGCGTCAGCCAGCTCGTCGATGCTGACATGAACGAAGAGTCGACGCGTCTCCAGGCTCTGCAGGTGAAGCAGCAACTCGGCATCCAGGCACTCTCGATAGCCAACTCGTCGAGCCAGAGCATTCTCTCGCTCTTCCAGTAAGAGCCGAGCACCGAAGATCCGGCCGGGCTCTGAGAAGGGCCCGGCCTTTTCTATTGGTCGAGCTGCTTGAACCCGCAATCACGAAATTAATCCGGCATTATCCACGTCCGCGCCTACTTGCGTGGTTTGTGGCGCTGATCCGTTGCTGCCGCCGTCTTCTTAGCAATGTCGCAACCGCTGCTTCGTATGTCTGATGCATGACAGGTTGCGTCCATTCGCGGGCGCAAGGGCATGATGCCGAGCTGTCATGCCGGTAGCGACCCGGTATGTCCCCGTTTCTGTACCGCGTAACCAAGGGACAAACCCAATGTCTAGTATCAATACCAACGTCGCCGCCATGACGGCGTTGCGGTCGCTTACCGCCACCAACAATGCTCTCACCGAGACCCAGGCCCGCATTTCCACCGGCCTGCGTGTTTCGACCGCCGCCGACAACGCTGCTTATTGGTCGATCGCGACCACCATGCGTTCCGACGTGTCGTCTCTGTCGACGGTTCAGGACGCGCTCGGCCTTGGCGCCGCGACCGTAGACGTCGCCTATACGGCTATCGACGAAGCCAAGAACATCGTCTCGCAGATCAAGGATAAGCTGGTCGCTGCTGCGCAGCCCGGCCTCGATCGCGAGAAGATCCAGACGGAAATCGGAGAGCTTCAGGCGCAGTTGAAGGGCATCTCTGACTCGGCGACTCTCCAGGGACAGAACTGGCTCTCGGTCGACTCCAGCGCCGCCGGCTACAACGCCACCAAGGGCATCGTTTCTTCGATCAGCCGCGCTGGCGGTTCGATCTCGGTCCAGAACATCTCCGTGGACACCTCGTCCATGGTTCTGTTCGACGCCAACGCTGCTGCAAGCGGCATCCTCGACGGTTCGCGTAACGCCACGACCGGCGCCATCGACGCCGCCGGCACCTTCTCGGTCGCCTCGCTGAATATCTCGGCGCTGACCGACAGCACGGCAGATCTTGCGATCCTCGACGGCTACATCAAGGGTGCCGACGCCGCCATCACCGAAATGACCGCCGGCGCCACCACGCTCGGTGCAGCCAGCGCCCGCATCGACATCCAGAAATCGTTCGTCTCCAGCCTCATGGACGCGATGGAGAGCGGCATCGGCCAGCTCGTCGACGCCGACATGAACGAGGAGTCGACGCGCCTTCAGGCTCTGCAGGTGAAGCAGCAACTCGGCATCCAGGCGCTCTCGATCGCCAACTCCTCGAGCCAGAGCATCCTCACGCTGTTCCGTTAAGGCAACAAGCTCCGACATTCGGAAAAGCCAAGCCCTCTCAGGGGGCTTGGCTTTTCTTATGGCAATTTTCACGCAAGGTTCCCGCTCAAAGATCACGCCAAACTCATAAGCCGGATTCGATTTGCCGGGGAGGCGCATGGTCTGGAGCGATCAGCTCAAGCAGTTGTGGGGCAACCTGATGGCCCTGGGTCCGCGGCGGCTTGCCGTGCTCGGGCTCGTCGGCCTTACTGTGTTCATCGCGGTCGGGTTCGGCAGCTATTATCTGAGCCGGCCTGACTACGAGACCCTCTACACCGGGTTGGAATCTCAGGACGTGGCACGCATCGGCGCTGCCCTGCAAGAATCCGGCATAGCCTTCGACGTCAACACCGAAGGAACCGCAGTTCTCGTCCATCCCGGCCAGGCTTCCCGCGCGCGCATGCTGCTTGCCGAGAAGGGGCTGCCCAGCAGCGCTAGCGCCGGCTATGAGCTGTTCGACAAAATGGGCGCCATTGGCCTCACGTCCTTCATGCAGGAGATCACGCGTGTGCGTGCTCTCGAAGGCGAGATCGGCCGCACCATCCAAGGCATGAAGGGCGTACGCGCCGCGCGCGTGCACATCGTCATGGCTGACGCCGGTTCTTTCCGCCGCAGCACGCAGCAGCCCTCGGCCTCCGTGGTCATCAGAACCGACGCTTCATCGGATTTTTCCTCCGCCCAGGCCATCCGCCACCTCGTCGCCGCGGCTGTCCCCGGTCTCACCATCGACAAGGTTCGCGTGCTCAGCACCGACGGCACCGTGCTCTCGTCCGGTGACGGCAGCTTCAACGTCGCGCCCACCAAGATGCTGGAGCTGGAACGCACCGTCGCCAGCGAGCTGAAACAGAACGTCAGCCAGACCCTGGCGCCCTACATCGGGGTCGACAACTTCCAGCTTAGCGTCGCCGCGCGGTTGAACATCGACAAGCGCCAGATAAACGAGACCAACTTCGATCCCGAATCCCGTTTTGAGCGCTCGCGTCGCACCGTCAAGGAGCAGACGAACTCGCGCGATGCCGGAAACACGCAGCCCGTCGGCGTCGATCAGAACCTGCCGGCCGAGCAGCCCACCTCCAGCGCCAGCGCCAACAGCTCTTCTCGTTCCAGTGAACGCAAGGAGGAGCTGAAGAACTTCGAAGCGAACTCCAAGACCATCTCCACCGTAAGTGATGGATATCGCATCGAGGCGCTCACCGTCGCGGTCGTTGTCAACCGCAAGCGGCTTCAGGCGCTCCTCGGCGCGAACGCTTCGCAGGAAGCCGTCGATGCGAAGCTGAAGGAGGTCGAGAGCCTCGTCGCCTCCGCCACCGGCGCCGATCAGAAGCGCGGCGATCGCATCACCGTGGCTGCGGTCGAGTTCCTCTCGCCGTCCGAGTCGATGGAGCCGCTCTCCGAGCCCGGCATCGGCTCATACCTGCTCAGTCAGGTTGGCACGATCGTGAAGGCACTGGCCATCATGGCCGCAACGATCGTCCTGGTCTGGTTCGGCCTGCGCCCCGCAACGCGCATGCTGCTCGAATTCCAACCGCAGGCTGTGCCGGAAGCCGCTGGCGCCGCTGCAGAATTGCCGTTCGAGCCGCAGATCGCCGCCGCATTCTCTGGCATCGAACCGCAATTTGCGGCCGACACATCGCCTGACCTAATCGGCGATCTGACCAGCAAGATAAATCGCGTACCGCAGAAGCGGCTTGAGCAGATGGTCGACTACGACGAGGACCAGGTCGTAGCCATCCTGAAGCAGTGGCTGCGCGGAGGCACATAGATTGAGCGTCGCCCCAGTAGCGCACTTCCTGGTTGATTTCGGTGCCGCGCCGCTCGTCGCAGCGGCACGCGAGGAATCCCCGCTTGCCGCGGCAACGCCCGAAGCGGACTGGGAAGAGCGGCTAGCGGACGCTTACGCGCGTGGTATCGAGGAAGGTAAGAGGCTGGCTGAAGCTGAAGCCATCGCCCACCTCGAGGCACAGAAAGCCGCCTGGGAAAAGAGCACAGCCGAAGCACGCGAAGCGTGGTGCGCAGATACCGGCTCCGGTATTTCCGCGCAGATCGCCGCTGCGTTCGGTGAGTTGGAAGACCAGATCGCGACGGCCGCAGAGCGCGTTCTAATGCCGTTGGTTTCGCAATCGGCCCGTACCCAGGCCGTGCAGCAGTTGCGCAACATCATTGTCGATCTGGCTGCCACCAATCCGGGTATCGGCCTCCAGATATCAGGTCCCGAAGATCTCCTCTCAATCGTGCGAGACAGCCTGCCCGCGTCGATTGCAGACCCGGTCTACACGGTCACCGATAAGACCGACATTCAGATCAAAGCCGGTGCGTCCTTGCTCGAGACCCGCATCGCATCGTGGCTCAATGCGAGCGAGGGACAGTCCGCATGACGAATGGGCAGAACGACAGCGGCGAGGACACGCAGCACCACGAGTTGGTCATCATCCGCCGCCGCGGCAACGGGGACGACGCACCGCATCACGGCGGCGTTTGGAAGATCGCCCACGCCGACTTCATGACGGCACTCATGGCGTTCTTCATGGTCATGTGGCTGATCAATGCCACCGATGACAAGACGATCACTGGCGTCGCGAACTACTTCAACCCGGTGCGTCTCAACGATTCCACCGCCCGACCGAAGGGCATATTCGCCGTCGAGCCCGGCAGCGAGAACGGCGACGGCGACAAGGCCGCCCCCGATTCCTCATCGAAGCACAAAGGCAGCAAGTCGGAGAAGAAATCCGAGAACGGCGCTGCCAAAGATGCCGAGCTGTTCAGCGAGCCCTATGCAGCGCTCGACAAGCTCGCCGCCGAAGCTGGGAAAGAGGCTGCTAAAGGCGGCACCGGTATTGCACCCCGTCACGCTGGCGAGGCGTTCCGTGATCCCTTCGATCCGGACTCTCGTTTCGAGACGCCGCAGGGCGCAGCGCACGATGGGGCTGCCGGGGCAGGCGGCTCAGCATCGCAGCCGCAAGGCCTCGAGGCCCAGATCGCCCAACGCGTTGATATGAAGGATGCGCCTGAAGATCTGCGTAATCCTATTGAGCAGGCGATCGAGCAGGCGGGCCTGTCACCGATCCCCGGCATCGATGTCCGTCGTACCGACGAAGGCGTCTTGATTTCCATAACCGACCAGCCTGACTTCGAGATGTTCGGCATCGCATCAGCCGAGCCACAGCCCGAACTGGTGGTGCTGCTGGAGAAGATCGGCAAGACCCTCGTCGATCGTCCCGAGCAAATCGTCATTCGCGGTCACACCGACGGCAGGCCGTTCCGCCCCGGCGGCTACGACAACTGGCGGCTTTCCACCGCCAGAGCGCAGATGGCGTATTACATGCTGATGCGATCCGGCATCTCGGAAAGCCGCATCAATCGCATCGAGGGACACGCCGATCACCAGCTCAAGGACAGCGACAATCCGCTTGCAGCTGAGAACCGTCGCATCGAGATCCTGCTCGCAAAGGACAAGTCTTGATGCGGGCTGCGCTCTGCTCAGTTCTGCTGCTCGTTGGTGTGCTGCCGCTCGCCCCTGCGGTGGCCGCGCAAGAGCACGGGCAGCAGCCCTATGAGCTCGTCCGCGAGTTACAGAAATATCAGGACGACGCAGCGCTCAAAGGCACGCGAGCGCGCAAGGAGCAGAGCGAACGCATCGCCAGGGTCGCCATGCAGTTGACCCAGTTCGGGCCTCAGGCATGGACCGACCCGCGCAACGTCCGCGCCGCCGTGATCTATGTACTGAGCGGAGGTGACCCACGCATTCTCCGCAACCTGACAGCGTCGGGCAAGGAGCTCGGCATCGATGAGCGGCTGGTCAAAGGAGCGCTGGCATATAGCGAGCGCCGCGACGCCGAAGCCGCCGAGCAGTTCGAGGGCATCGACGTTGAAGCCCTCGACCGCACCGTCGGTGGCCATGTTGCCCTTGTCCGGGCCCTGCTGGTCATAAAGGACGACCAGGCCAAGGCGGCGAGCCTGCTCGACAGGGCGCGGGTGATTTCTCCTGGAACGATTGTCGAGGAATCGGCCCTGCGTCGTGAGACGATCCTCATTGCCAAGATGGGCCAGCTCGACAGGTTCGATGCGCTGTCCGCGCAGTATCTTCGCCGCTTCGGCTCGTCTATCTTCGTTGGGACGTTCGCGCGCCAGTTCGCGCAGGAGATCGTCGCCCACAAGTATGCAGACGATGAGAAGCGGCTCGCAAAGCTCGACGCCGCACTGCGAGAGCTACCCGACGTCCCACGCATCGAGGCCTCTCTAGCCATTGCCGAGGAAGCGATCGCGATTGCAAATGTGGAGCTGGTGCGCTTTGCAGGCCGCATCGCCGCTATCGACCCCAAGCAGTACCCGCAAGAGGCGACGCGAATGCGCCTGTTCGAGGCCGCCGCGCTCATTGTAACCGATAATTTCGATGAGGCATCCCGAGCGCTTTGGAGCATCGATAGGTCCAAGCTTGGCGCCCACGAGGAGGCGCTCCTCGACGCCGCGCTCGATGTGGCGAAGGACATCTCACGGGCCCCATCTCTTGCGCAAGCGGCAGCCGTCGCAGAAGCCAACGACAAGCCAGCCGACGCCGACAACGCGCCGCCGGTCGTCAGCAGTGCGCAGCAAGCCATCGCTCGTGTCGATCAGCTCTTGAATGAGGGTGCCCAATGACGACGCCAGGAAGCGTTGCCGCCCAAATCCCGGCCAGAGCCGCACCAGTTGGTGCACGCGATTCTGGTACGAAGGGTGATGCGCCAGCCGACGACGGCGACAGCGGCTTTGGCGACGTCCTGAACAAGCTCGAGCAAGGCGACGGCCGCGCCCCCAAGGACGTTGCGCCACGCCAGGCGTCGAGATCGACCGAGCGCGCCGGCGCGCGGGATCAGGACGCTGCCCAGCAGTCCGCGGGCAAAGCCGATGCGGCGGAAGCAGACTTCACCGCCGATCTCTTTGCCGAGATTGATCTCACCCTCGGCAGCGATGATACGCTGGCTGACGTCGCTGTGCCTGCGGGCCAAGCGGCGGCCGCAGACGTGCTTGGCCTCAGTGCCATCGCCGCAGCAGCACTCAATGCCCAGCAGACGCCGGTTGCCAACTCGCCCGAATCCCAGCAGCCGCAGCCGAGCCAGCCGCAGCACGCAGCAGCGCCGATCACCGCTGATGTCGCGCAAGACATCGCCAACGCCGCCGCCTCGGCCAATGATGCCGCTGCAGCATCTGACCGTCTCGATACCGACAGGGCTCTGCCCGGTGCACAGCAGCCGTCCCCGGCTGACGTAATGGTGGAAGGTGCTGACGCAGAGCTTCCACCCGCACAGCTGGCAGCCAGCGCAGCAGCGGCGGTGCCACAGCGGAGCGAACAGCCGGGCCAGACGAAGCGCACCGCCACAAACGTTTTGCGTCAGGAAGCGCACTTCGCACCTGTCACGTCGCCGACAGCCGGGCCACAACCTCACGCCACAAATGAGGACGGCAAGCTGCCCGGACAGGGAGCCGAGCGGCTCGCCGCCGATCAATCCGCAGCGGCACCGGCAGATGGCATCATGACATCCGCCGACGATCTATCATCGGCTATGACGCGCCCGGCGCAGCAGATCGCCGATCAGGTCGTCAGCGAGGCAGGCACAGGCCCCGAGTTCATCGAGCGCCTTACCTCGCCGGCCGATCAGACCGGCAGCAAGCCCGCGCTCAAGGTCCTCCACATTCAGTTGCAGCCGATCGACCTCGGCACGGTGACTGTCCGCATGGAGCTGAAGGATCAGGAACTCACTGTGCATGTCGAGGCAGACCGCAGCGACACCGCCGATATGATCCGCGCCGATCAGGATACGCTCGCAAAGCTGCTGCGCGGCGCTGGCTACAACATCGACACCGCTTCAGTGCGCATCGCCGATGCGGGCAGCTCCGGGCAGCAGGTTTCCCAGACCAGCGCCGGAACCAACCTGCAATCGCAGGCGCAGTCGCAGTCCGGCCCATCGGCGCATCAGCGCCAGGGACAAGGAGAGGGGCAGCGCGGCTCGGCCAACGGTGACACCAATCCCCAGATCAGCCGGAACGACAGCTATGAGACGACGAATACTCGCTCTAGTGGCGGCGTTTATATCTAGCGCGTCCGCGATGGCGCTCGATAGCGGCGAGAACGTGTGCGAGCGCGAGCTCGTGCGTGCCGCCGCCATCCACAACGTCCCGCTCGGCATGCTCTATGCGATCGGCCTCTCGGAGTCCGGCCACGGCGGCACCTTGCAGCCTTATGCTTTGAACATCGATGGCCGCGCCGCCTATGAGCCCAACAAGCCGGCGGCGCTCAGCACGTTTCGGCAGGCCAGCCGTGGCGGCGCCAAGCATATCGACGTCGGCTGCATGCAGATCAATCACCGCTACCACTCGGAGAACTTCGGTTCGCTCGAGGAAATGTTCGACCCGGCCAAGAACGTCTCTTACGCCGCGCGCTTTCTCAGCGAGCTGAAGGAGCGCGAGGGCACGTGGACGAAGGCGATAGCCCGCTACCATGCCGGGCCAAACAATTTGCCGGCCCAAAAGTCCTATGTCTGCCGCGTCATTGGCAATATGGTCGAGGCGGGCTTTGGTGAGTGGACTACGGACGCACGCAGCTACTGCGGGCGTTAGCGACAGTTGATTGCCGCGGCGGGGAAGAGCCGCGTGGGGGACGAACGATGGCTGCAAACACGGGGCTGCTCGGTCCTTACCGGCTGAGCTACGACGGGATCAACCACGCCGTTGCTCGGCGTACTGCCGGCGTTTTCGCGCTCGGCAGCACCGATCCCGGTGGCAACTTCCGCGTCAAGCACGTCGGCCGTTCCGACAGCGACGTGCGCAGCCGTCTATGCGAATGCATCGGCTCAGATGCGCTGTTCAAAGTGGGCTTTTTCGCTTCGGCGCGCGCTGCCTTCGAAAAGGAATGCGAGTTGTTTCACGACTTCGCCCCGCCCAGCAATCGCATCCATCCAAGCCGGCCTAAGGGAACGACGTGGGAGTGCCCGCGCTGCAAGATCTACCACCACACCAAGCCTTGAGCGCCGTGGACGATCGCCGCCGCTGCTACTAGCGGCCGAGCAGCTTTAGCATATCGTCGAGCGCTGCCTGGTAGCCGTGATGCCAGTAGGCTTCCTCGCGCGATCCAGAATCCAGATGGCGCTGCTCCAGATTGGTTTGCACGGCCTGGCTGAGCAACCATTCGCGGATGCTGTCGCGGCGTTCTTCGATCACCGCCAGATTTCTATCGGCCGACATTGATTGACCAACCCCACTGAAGCACTGCGCGCTCTTCGGCGCGTTGGATCGATCTTAGTTCGGAGGTCTTCGCGTCCTCTCAAAGCAATAGATCGAATTGTTGCCTTTCGTGCGTTCGAAGCTTTTGCCGCACCTCATCACTGACACATCCTGCGCTTCATCGCGCGATCGATCAGCATGTTGGCGACCATCATGCGGCGCGTCGCAATCTCGCGCTCGTCCGCCAGCACGCGGTCAGGATGGTTGGCCATCGCGAACCGGCGCCGCAGACGCGCAAGCTCGGGCGATGTCATCTTGTCGGTGATGCGCAGCTCTGCCGAAATCGATTGCGGATCGGTCGCCATCGGCCGCCGCGGTGTTGGCTTGCGCGTGCTTTGCTGTTCGAGGTAGGCCTGCAGCATCACCGAGAGGTTCGACACCCGCAGCTCGCGGACAGCATCGGTAAGCACATCCAGCAGTGACGGGCCGACAGGCCTCGGCCGCGTTGTTTCGCGCCGCTGATCGCCATCGATACCGGCAGCCCGCGCCGCCTCTTCCAGTACCTGGGCAAAGCAGGGGCGCGCCTTCGCATTATTCAGAAAAACTCGCATTCATCGCCTCCCGCGTTGGCCTGCCGCGGCTGGCTCGGTTGCTTCAAGCGCTCTGACAGCGCAGCGAGCAGCACCGCATCGCATGCCGACCGCGTATCCAGCGTCCAGGCGTCAGGAGCGGTCGTTGCGATGTTGGCGAGAAACTTGGACAGCCCGGCGAGGTTCTGCGTCACATGATCGATGCCCTGCAGGACATCGAAGCACTGGGCGTCGCGCAGCGATTGCCGAACGCCCGGCAGCTCCACGATCGTGTGCAGGCGCTCAACATCGGCGGCAAGCTGATGCAACTCTTCGCCGACGACCTCCAGCAACGCTGGAAGCGGCGTATGCGCAATGTCCGGCGCGGCAGGCTTACTCATGTACGCTTCCGGTCGCAGCGCGCCCGGCCCCTCAGAACAGTTCGAGATCTCCATCCGGCAACGGTTTTGGCGCCGCCGCGGGTTTAGCTATGATACCCGCATCACCGATAAAGATTTGCCGTGCACGGCCGGAAACCGGCCAATATTCCAACCGCCGACCGGAGCTGCCGCCAAGGCTGCTGCTCACGATGGCGATGCCTTCATTGCGCAGGAAGCCCTCAGCGAAGGTGGCGTTCATTCCGCCGACGTCCGAGTTCTTGAAGATCGTCCGCGCCCCGCCGAAAAGCTTTGCTTCGAGCCGTGCGCGGTTGGCGCCCATCGACATCAGCCCGTTGACGAGCAGTTCCATCAGGTGCACGCCGTAACGCTCGGCATCGCGCGTCTTCAACCGCTCACCATCTCCCGGCAGCAGAAAGTGGTTCATGCCGCCGATGCGCGCCACGGGATCGCGAAGGCATGCGGAGACGCATGAGCCCAGCACCGTCGTCAGGACGAGATCGGGATCGTCCGAGACGTGGTACTGGCCTTCCATCACGTGGCGTCTGGTAAGCGTTTGCGTCATCAATTGAGCTTGCCGACAACGGCTTCGAGCGCTGTCTTGAGCGCCGGAACCGTGAATGGCTTCGTCAGGTAGTTGTTGATCCCGAACTGGATCGCCTTCTGCACCAGCTCCTTGTCGCCTTTGCCCGTCAGCATGATGAACGGCAGCTTCTGCGTCGGCGTGTGTTGACGAATTGCGCGCAGCAGTCCGAGACCATCGAGCTTGGGCATATTGAAGTCCGAGATGACGAGATGCGTCTGCTGCGTCATCACGTGCTTCAGGCCCTGTTCGCCGTCCGAGGCGAACGAGATGTTCTTGATCCCGATTTCCTGCAGTCCATCGCGCACCAGCATGCGGCTGGTCGTCGTATCGTCAACGATGAGGATCTTCAGTTGGTCTGCGAGTGCCATTAGTTGTTCTCCCTCCCTTGACGACCGCGGAGATTGGTCATGACGAGAACCGCGTTTGCGATCCGATCAAGGGGCAGCTGTCGCTCCACTGCTCCGACCTCAAAAGCTGCTCTTGGCATGCCGTAGATGAGGCTGGACGCTTCGTCCTGGCCAATTGTGCGTGCGCCTGTGTCGCGCATTTCCTTGAGACCTTGCGCGCCGTCGCGCCCCATCCCGGTGAGGATGACGCCGATCGCGTTCGATCCGACATGTCTCGCAACCGAATTGAACAGCACGTCCACCGAAGGCGAATGCCCGTTGACGGCCGGAGCGGCGCGCAGTCGGCAGCGCAAGCCGCCGGCGCTCTTCTCGACCTCGAGATGCTTCGGCCCGCCCGGCGCGATGTAGACGCGCCCGTTCTCGACCGCCATGCCGTCAGCAGCTTCGGAAACTTTCGGTGCGTTGAGCCGATCGAGCCGCGCCGCAAGGCTTGCCGTGAAATCCGGTGGCATGTGCTGCACGATCAGCATCGGCGGGCAGTTCGCGGGAAGCTGCGAGATCAGTGCCGACAGCGCTTCGACGCCGCCCGTCGACGATCCAACGGCGACGATCCGCCCGTCGGGATCATAAGCATTGACGAGTGGGCGGCGTTGCTCGCGCGGACCGGGCTCACTGGCCGCCGCCATGGCGCGCGACCGGACACGAGCGCCAGCGGCCGCCTTCACGATGCGCGGCAGCTCGGCGAACGGCAGGGTGTCGCCCGGCGCCGGCTTCGCAATGCACTCCACGGCGCCGATCTGCATTGCTTCGATCGCCGTCTCGGTACCCTTGCCTGTGAGGTTCGAGACCATCACCACCGGCGTCGGCCGCAGCCGCACGATCTTTTCCAGGAATTCGAGGCCGTTCATGCCCGGCATTTCGACGTCGAGCGTGATGACGTCTGGGTTATGCGTCTTGATGGCATCGCGCGCGGTGAGCGGATTGCTCGCCGTGCCCACGACCTCGATTTCCGGATCGCGCCGCAGCGCAAGCGAGATGAGACCACGCATGGTGGCGGAATCATCGACAACCAGGACACGTACAGTTGTCATGCCGCAGCGCCCCCCCGCCGATAGGTTGTGATGGCCTCGTTGACGAATAGCGGTGCAGCGTCTCCGAACACGCGCTCCGAGTGGCCGATATAGAGCCGCCCGCCAGGCACGAGCAGCGGTGCGAAGCGGCACCAGATATCGACCTGCGTCGCTTCTTTGAAATAGATGAGCGCGTTGCGGCAGAAGATGGCGTGGAACGGCCCGCGCATTGGCCACGGGCCGATCAGGTTCAACTTCCGGAATGCAACGAGCCGGCGCATCTCCTCGCCGACACGCCAGCTCTTGCCGTCACGGCCATCGACGGACTTGAACCACCGCTTGCGCGCATCGACCGGGATGGAGACGGTGGCGGCATCGCTGTAGATGCCCGCCTCGCCCCTCTGCAGCACGTTTGGGTCGATGTCGCTCGCCAGCACTCTGACATTCAGCGAAGCTGCATCCGGCATGACCGACAGGATCGTCAGCGCGATCGAATAGGGCTCCTCCCCGCTCGAGCAGGCGGCCGACCAGATGCGCACAGGAGCCCCGGACCGGGCCAATGAAACGAGCGGGGGAAGCACGTGCGTCTTCAGGTGCTCGAAGTGATGCGGTTCGCGGAAGAAGCGGGTGACGTTGGTCGTCAGCGCCGCCACCATCTCCTGGCGCTCCGCCGTACCTTCCTCGCGCATCAACAGTGAGCAATAGCTTTGGAAGCTCTCCAGGTGCAGCGCGCGCAGTCGCTTCGCCAGCCGCGAATAAACGAGGCTTGCCTTCGACTCGGCAAGGTCGATACCCGCGTCATTGTAGGCGATGTCCGCGATCTGGCGGAAATCGTCCTTGGTGAGCGGAAACTCTCCCTCGATGAGCCGTTGCCCGCGTCGGCCAACAGTGCTCGCAGTGGCGGATGTCATTGCACCTCGGCCCTTTCGCGCTCGGGCAGAACGCTGTCGACGGAAAGGATGCTGAGCATTCGCCCTTCCATCGCCAGCAGGCCACACACGAAGTGCTTGGCCATGTCCGAGGCAACGTCCGGCGCCGGCAGTATCTCGCCGGCAGTAACGGTCAGGATATCGGACACGGCATCGACCAGCAGCCCGACAACCTGGCTGCCGACCTGCACCACGATGATGACATGACGTCCCATCGCCTCTGCCGGCGGAAAGCCGAGCCGCACCGCAAGATCCATGATCGGCAGCACGGCGCCGCGCAAGTTGATCACGCCGCGCACATACGACTGCGAGTGCGGCAGAACCGTTGCCGGCGTCCAGCCGCGGATCTCCCGCACCGCCATGACGTCGATGCAGAACTCCTGCCTGCCGACCGCGAATGCAATCAGCTCCCGGGCGGAGTTGGAACGAGACTGAAGAAGGGCTGCGCTGCTATCGCTCATTGGATTCATCCTGCCAGTGCAAGAACAGATTCGGGATTGCCGCCGTTACGCGAAGCAGCGACGACAGCATCTACGTCGACGATCAGGGCCACACGGCCATCGCCGAGAATTGTTGCCGCGGCGATGCCGGGCACCCGGCCATAATTGGCTTCGAGACTCTTGATCACGACCTGCCGCTGGCCCTGGATGCCGTCCACCAGCAATGCGCTCTGCGCACCGCCGTCGGATTCAACCAGCAGCGCAACACCAGCGCCTGGATCGGTACTGTGGTTGCGATAACCAAGCTCCCGGCCGACGTCGACTAACGGAATGAAATTGTTGCGCAACGCGATGACGCGCGCCTCACCGCCGAACCCATGGATATCGCCGGGCTTGGGTTTCAGCGTTTCGATGATCGAGGTGAGCGGCACCACCAGCGTCTGGTCGGCAACCGTGACGACCATGCCGTAAAGCACCGCTAGCGTCAGCGGCAGGCTGAGCGTGAAGGTCGATCCTTGGCCCGGCCGCGACGTGATCGACACGCGCCCGCCAAGCGCCTGGATTGACCGCTTCACGACGTCCATGCCAACACCGCGTCCCGAGATGTCCGAGATGGTCGATGCCGTCGAGAAGCCCGGCAGGAAGATGAGGTTGTCAACCTCGTCGTCCGTCAGCTGCGCATTAGCCGGGATAAGGCCCTTCTCCTCGGCGATCGCGCGTACGCGCGGCCGGTTGATTCCTGCCCCATCGTCGGCAATGTCGATGACGATGCGTCCCGAGCGGTGCGAAGCCGAAAGCTTCACGAGGCCTTCCTCGCGCTTGCCCGCGGCGATGCGATCTTCAGGCTTCTCCAGCCCGTGATCGATGGCATTGCGGATCATGTGCGTCAGCGGATCGGCGAGCCGCTCGATAACTGTCTTGTCGACTTCCGTCCCCTCGCCTTCGGTGACGAGCCGCACCTTCTTGTGCGTCGCCGCCGCCACCTCGCGCACGAGACGCGGCATACGCTGGAACACCGATTTCACCGGCTGCGCGCGGATGGCCATGACGCCTTCCTGAATGTCGCGCGTCAGTTGCTCGAATTCATCGAGGCCCGTCGCGAATTCGGCAGAGCGCGCAAGCCCTGCTTCGCCCAGCCGCTGCGACAGCATCGCCTGGTTGATCACCAGCTCGCCGACGAGGTTCATCAGCCGGTCGACGCGATCGAGATCGACGCGGATCGTCTGCTGTGCAGCCTCTCCGCCTGCTGACTTGTCGCCCTTCTCCGCCTTGTCGGCTTTATCGGGCTTGACGTCCCTCTTGGGCCCGTCTGACTTCGGGGCGAAATCGGGGGCCGCAACGGCGAGTTCCAGGGCAGAAACGGGAATATCGGCGACGACCGGTTCAGCAGCGACAGGCTCCTCCGCAGCGGCGACGACGTCGACCGGCGCCTCACGAATGCTGCGCAGCAGCGCTTCGAAATCGGCGTCCTCAGCCGCAGGCGCGGCGCCGTTGTTCGCCGTAATCGTAAGATCGCAATCGCCATCGACGAATTCGAACACGGCGCGCACGTCGTCTTCCGACTGCGTCGTCTTCAGCTCGATCGTCCACGCAAGATACGAGCCCTCCGGATCAATCTCGCTGAGCGCGGGCACCGCCCCCGTGTCGCAGGAGACCGTCATCTCGCCGAGACGGCCAAGCTCACGCAGCAGCACCGCCGGCTCGTTGGCACTGGCGTAAAGGCTGGCGTGCGGCTTGAACGTTACCGTGTATTCGAAAACCGTGGGCTCTGGCTCTGGCTCGGTCTCCGGTGCCTCCGCTATGTCGTCGAAGGTGGGGAATGCGACGGCCACCGGCGTGAACCCGAGGTCTTCGACGCTTTCCTCTTCGGCCGCATCGTCGGTAGCCACCGGCGTGCCACTCAGCGATGCCAGCTCCTCGGTTCCAGCGCGGATGCGCTCCGCATCGACCGATCCGCCATCGCGCGCCACGCGCACCAGATCCGCGAGAACGTCAGCCGATCGCAGCAGCACCTCTACAACTGCACCAGCCGGATCGAGCCGACCCTTGCGCACCTCATCGAGCACAGTCTCGAACACGTGTGCAAAGCGCACGAGCTCGTCGAGCGCGAACGCACCAGCGCCGCCCTTGATCGAATGCACCGCGCGGAACACCGCGTTGACGATCTCCGGATCCTCGCCGCCGCCTTCGATCTCCAGCAGGCCCGACTCCAGTTCGGCGAGCTGCTCCTCGCACTCCTGGAAGAAGATCTGTCTCAGCGAGTCCATCTCGTTGCCCGCCATTATCCCCTCTCCGATCTATCAGCCTGAAACCCGGCGGATCGCGTCCACCAGCTTCACGGGATGGAATGGCTTCACGATCCAGCCGGTCGCGCCCGCGCTGCGAGCACGGCTCTTCTTCTCGGCGTCGCTTTCCGTGGTCAGCACCAGGATGGGAACCGCTCTATGCGAGGTATCGCGACGCACGTGCTCGATGAAGCCGAAGCCATCGAGTCGCGGCATGTTGATGTCGGTGATGATCACGTCGGCGCGCTTGTCCTGCAGCACCTCCAGACCTTTGATGCCGTCTTCGGCCTGCAACACGTGGTAACCGGCATCTTCGAGAGCCAGCAGCAACATCTCCCGCATGGTGCGCGAGTCATCGACAGTGAGGATCGTCTTGCTCATCAGGCGGGCTCCGCTCGTGCCGTGTCTTGACTGATTTGAATCCCCAGCAGCTCGCTGCTCGCCAGGAACTCATCGGTTGGATTTTCTACCGTGAGGCGGACACCGTCCGCCTTCCACGTGGCCTCGGCGGAAAGCAGCACCTGCAGGCACTGCGCTCCGACGCGGCGAACTTTGCTGGCGTCGATGGTCAGATCGCTGCCACGGCGGGGAATGAGCGATTGGGCCAGAGGAGCTGCAGCCGTGAGGTCGAGAACCTCGGCGAGCTGCAGCTTCCCGGTCGTGCCCCTTCGCGTTCCGCTCTTAGAACTCTTCCCAGTCCTGCTCATTGGCGATCGCCTCTAGCTTGCGCACTGCGGAAGGCACTCCACGACCACCGATGGTCTTGAGGGCTGGGCGAGTCTTCTGAGATGCTGCGCGATGCTCGCGATGCGCGGGCTCCGCGGCAATCTCCTGTCCTGTCTCGAAGCGGCCAACCAGATCCAGCAGCTTCTCGATCTCGCGAGCAAGACCGTGGCTTGCAGCCGTCGTCTCTTCGACGATAGCCGCGTTCTGCTGCGTGACCTGGTCCATCTGCGAGACGCCGGTGTTGATCTCCTGCAGACCGACAGACTGCTCCTTCGCGCCCGCCGCGATCTCGGAGACGATCGTGTTGATCTCCGTGACCTCGGTCATGATGCGATCCAGCGCCTGGCCCATCTGCCCGACGAGTCCGACACCCTGCTCGACCTGCTTGGTCGACGCGGAGATCAGTCCCTTGATCTCCTTCGCAGCTTCCGCTGAGCGCTGCGCCAGCGCCCGTACTTCCGATGCGACGACGGCAAAGCCGCGGCCCGCCTCGCCAGCGCGAGCAGCCTCGACACCGGCGTTGAGAGCAAGAAGGTTCGTCTGGAAGGCGATTTCGTCGATCACGCCGATGATGTGGCTGATCTGCTGCGAGGAGCGCTCGATGTCGCCCATCGCGGAGATGGCATGGCGCACCACCTCATCGCTCTTTTCGGCATCCGACTTGGCCGAAGTAACCACTTCGCGTGCATGGCCTGCGCCATCGGCGGTCTTCTTCACCGTCGCGGTGATCTCGTCGAGCGCCGCAGCGGTCTGCTCCAGGCTTGCCGCCTGTTGCGCCGTGCGCCGGGATTGATCGTCCGCCGCCGTCGAGATTTCGCTCGTGGCGAAACGGATCGCCTGCGTGCTGGAAGCAATCGTCAGGATTGCATCCTGCAGACTTGAAGCCGTCGTGTTGAAGTCGTGACGGATCTTCTCGTAGTCCTCGGTGAAGGGCGTGTTGAGGCGATAGGTAAGGTCACCTTTCGACAGACGCTCCAGAGCCGCCGAGAAATCGCGCATGAACGTATTGTGCGCCTCGATGTAGAACTGGCTGTCGGCCTCCTGCTTGCGCCGCTCTTCTTCGGCAGCAACGCGCGCAGCTTCGGCCTCCCGCTCCAGACGCCGCTTTTCGATCGCGGCCTCTTTGAACGTGGCAACCGCCTGCGCCATGAGGCCAATCTCGTCGGTGCTCTTGATTGCGGGGACGTCGATATCATGATCGCCGGAAGTCAGAGCGTGCACCGCCGTAGTGATCTGTCCCAGCGGCCGGGCAATCACGCGCGACAGCCACCAGCCGGCCATTAACGCCATGACGATCGCGATCAGGCTCCCGATCAATTGTGTAGCGTGCGCCCAGTAAAGCGCTGAATTCCGCTCGGCGCGTTTGTCGGCGACGATCGCATCTGTCTTTTGTTCGGCGGATTTTGCGGCAGCCCGGAGGGATTCAAACGCGGCTGCAGCGTTGCCACGGTCCCCCGTGTTTACGCCGTCGCCCCCGACAGCGCGGCGCCATGCGGCAGCAGCGCTGTCGATAGCCTGCACTTCGCTGGCGAGCGGTGCCAGTTCTGCGTGAGTCTTGACGCTCTCGAGCGCCTTATTGATCTGCTCTGAGAAGTTTCTCGACGCGGCCTGAATGGCAGACGCGCCCTCGTTGTCTGTACGCGCCTGCTGCTCGTCGTAGACGTATGACGCCGCGCGGCTGAGTGTTCTCTCTAGACTGACGGCCGCCGAGACGTCCTCGGTGGTGCGGTCGATCGCAAGGAGAGCGAAGAAAAATGCGGTTCCCGTGAATGCAAACATCACGAGAACACACGCTAGCCCCAACGCAATCTTGCGTGAGACCTTCAAATTGGCGAGCAACATTGTACCGGCGGCCCTTGGTTCGCGGTTAGCGGACACATACCGGGCTCGCACCGGCATAGCAGAACGGCATCATGCGCGTTGGCGGCGTGAGGGGGCCATCCAATCTGCCATGAGCGGACTATAGGAGCGTAGTGCTAACAATGGATTAGCCGCGCGCGTTGGGGAAATGAGTCAAGTCGATGACGCGGAGTATCGATGCGTGCACGCACTACTACGCGCCCCGCGAAGTCGAGTGCGGGACCACACTGAAAGTAGGCTAGCAGAATGAGTCTTTGGGATCGCTATGCGATATCGCGCGATCTGATCGCGGCGAAAAAGCAGAAGGCGCGGTCACGTCGATCCGTGCGCACCTTCTGCAGAGTTTTGGCGTCGAATGCGAGAGCGCTCAGCGATTGTGCGCGCAGTCGTTGAAGAGCTTCCACATCTGTGGCGTGCCCACGTCCATTGCCTTCTTGAAGAGATAGTCGCAATCGTTCGGCTGCTGTGAGCCGGAGTTGTTCGGCGGCGTTTGCAGCAGATCGTTGTAGTCCATGTTGATCCACGGAACCGCGCCGGCCGCCCACGGATTGCGACGTCCTGGAGCCGGGCCATAACCGCCGCCGCCGGGCCCGTAACCGCCGTTCGGCGGTCCATAGCCATGTCCGCCGGGGCCGAAGCCTCCGCCGCCAGGACCGAAGCCTCCTTCATGGCCGCCGCCGCCGTAGCCGCCGCCACCACCAAATCCTCGAGCATCCGCAGCTGAAGCAAGTGCCGCCATGCCGACAAGTACGCTGACACTCGCCGCCAGCATCGGCCGGTATCTCGACATGGAATCTCCCTCCGTAATCAGCTGTCAGCTAACGTGCCGACACTGCACTACATTGATCGACAGCCATGAAAACTCGATAAAGTGAGCCTCTCGTGCTTGAACGAGGTTGGCTACCTCGCGTTAAGTTCAAGGAGCGGAGCAAGAGGCCGCACGCGTCCGCCCCCAGCTATGCGCGGTGATACGGATGCCCCGATAGGATGGTCGTCGCGCGATAGAGTTGCTCGATGAGCATGGCCCGCGCCAATCCGTGCGGCAGCGTCATCGGACCGAGAGACAGTTTCAGCGTGGCAGCTGATGCAACTTCTCCGCCATGGCCGTCGGGGCCACCGATCAGCAGCGCCAGATCCTTGCAGCCTTCGTCGCGTATCCTTGCAAGCCAGTCCGCCAGCGCCACGCTCGAAAGCATCTTGCCGCCCTCGTCGAGGGCAACGATTTGGCTTGCCGCACCGGCCGCCTTGAGCAGGCGCGTGGCCTCATCGCTCTTGCGGGCCTCGGCTCCGGATGCGCGGCTTTCGTTGAGTTCGGTGATGATGAGCGGACCAAGCCCGAGCGAGCGGCCGGCAGCATCGAAGCGCTTGGTATAGCGCACGCAGAGATCTTTCTCCGCGTCTTTGAGGCGGCCAACTGCTGCAACGATAAGGCGCATGACCGCTCATCCCGGCTGGCGCCTCCCACCGCCATGCGGGGAGGCGCCGTCACCGCTATTGTGCCGCCTGAGGCGCGCTCAGTGAGCCGTAGTCGGCTCGCCTGGGCGTTCCGCGGACCACATCTTCTCGAGGTTGTAGAACTCGCGCACCTCGTCGCGGAATACATGCACGATGATGTCGCCGGTATCGATCAACACCCAGTCGCACGCTTCCAGACCCTCGACCCGAACCCGGGAGAGGCCCTTTTCTTTCAGCTTGCGGCTGATCTGATCGGCGACTGCGCCGACGTGCCGGTCGGTCCGACCTGTTGCGATCACCATGAAATCGCCGATCGAGGTCTTTCCAGCGAGGTTGATCGTGACGATCTCCTCGGCCTTGGCCTCATCGAGCCAGTGGGCGATTTCCTGGACCAGTGCTGCCGATTTCTGTCCGTCTGACAAAAGCTCGGCGTGAGGCGCGCCCCTATGGGCACCCTCAAGTGCGGTTCGCATCGTGTGCTGGTTGTCCCTTCCTCATGCACCCCTTGGGGCCTGCACCGGGGTGCTTTGCGCAATCCCACACCCACGGCGCTCTTCTGCGGAGAGCATACCAGCTCGCCGCCAGCACAAAACATAAGGCCTAGGGCCGCCATCCAGCAATAGTTAATGCACGGCAAGCTTTTTCATATGCAACGCGGGATTGTAAAAAATTGTATATATTTCGGCGTCTTACAATTGTCAGACAGCGCCTCGCAGGGCCGTCGATGACGCCCCTGACAGCCGTGTGCTCAGGAAAACCCAAGCCGGCGGCCGCATCATCGCCAGTCTCCCAGCTGCCATTTCAGGGATGCGAAAGGGCATGAGTCGCACCGCCGCCGGCGAGGCGAGGGCCCTGAAACGCCATCCTGGACGATCGACCACGGCAATCGGCACCAGCTCCGCAATCTCGCGCCAGCGCCGCCAGCGGTGGAAGCTTGCCAGGTTGTCCGCACCCATCACCCAGACGAAGTGCACGCCAGGCATTCGGCCGGTCAGATGGGTCAGCGTCGCATAAGTATAGGACTGCCCTAGCCCTTCCTCGAAGCCGGTCACCGCGATGCGTGGATCGGTAACGAGACGGCGACTGGCTGCCAGGCGCTCGGCCAACGGCGGCAGACCGTTGCCGCTCTTCAGTGGATTGCCGGGTGTCACCATCCACCAGAGCTGGTCGAGCTTCAGCCGGCGCAGCGCGGTGGTAGCAACGAGCGCATGACCCTCGTGCGGAGGATTGAACGTGCCACCCATCACGCCAATGCGCTGGCCGGCATATGCCAGCGGCGGCATCGAGCTGCCGAACGAAGGTGACTGCGCGGACTCGTCCATCGCGTTGGTTGTTTTCGACCCGTTACTATTCGGCGTTGCATCTGATTGTAGGCGATAGGCTCCTGATCAATAGGAAAAATCGCATCGAAAGAAAGCATCCCGCCCCCGCCAGTGCATCGAGCACTCCCTAACCGTGCGCGGGCGGTGCGACATGCAACGCTAGTAACGCGCCAGTCATGATTGCTCTGCATTCCTGTGGGCGACCGGCGCTGCGCCCCGCCGGACATCAGGAGGCAGTATGCGTAGACGTCAGTTTCTGGCTTCGGCCGCATCGGTGGCGGGGGCGATGACGGTGGCGCGCACCGCAGCAACCGCCGCTCCCCAATCTTCCGACGCCCACGCAATCCCGCACCTGCTCGACGGCTTCGTCGCGTTGCCGGGAACGAAAGGTGCGCAAGTCGATGTCGACGAGGCGGCCAACCCATGGCGTGTGAAGTATCACGCCGACGACGAGCTGTTCTGCGGCAGCTGCTTCAAGACGTTCGTGCTCGCCCAATTTCTGCGCGAGGTCGAAGCCGGCAATCTCGACGAGTTGGAACAGCTCCCCCTCGATGATGGCGTTCGTTCGCTCGTCAGTCCCGTGTTCGCGAATCTCACCGGCACGACGCAGGCACGAAGTGCGCTGGAAGCCATGATCGCACACAGCGACAACACGGCAACGGATATGGCGATGAAGCGCGTGACACCGCAGATGGTGCGCGAATTCATTGCCGGGGCCGGGCTGACAAAGGTGCGCATCCCCGATTCCACGCGCAGCTTCTTTTCCTATCTCATCGGCGCACCCAAAGGCGACGACCTTGGTTGGAAGGCTGTGAAAGCGGAAGCAGATTCTGAGAAGCCGGACACGTCGAAATATCGGTCTGCGCTGAACGACGTCGACACCATGGCCGCGCCGGCATCGCAGTTCGTCGACTATTACAAGCGCGCTCTTGCCGGCGAGTTCTTCAAGAAGCCGGAAACGCTCACCGAGTTCAAGCGCATCCAAGCGATGGCCGACGCGATCGCCCTCGTGGTCCCCACCAACACCGCGGCCTACATGAAAGGTGGCTCCATCGACTGGAACGGCTTCCATTGCCTCGCATTGGCTGGCCAGATGATCGTCCGCGACGTTCCCGTCACCACCGCCTTCCTCCTCAACTGGACGGACAAGGACGGCGACGCGAAAGCGATCACCGGCGCCTTCAAGGATGCGGTCGCTGATGCTCTCGGCAAAGTCCACAAGCGATTGACGGAGGCGCGCGCCTAGATGCTCTCCTGCGGCGAAAACATGTTGGCGACCGCCCTGCTCGCGCTGCTTCTATTCGCAGCGCCGGCCAGGGAGGCATTCGCCGACGACGCCGAGGAAAAAATCCGCGCCACGCTGCAGAGCTGGACCAAGGACTTCAACAGCGGAAACGCCGACGCTGTCTGCGCGCTGTTCTCGTCCGAGCTGCGCTATGACTTCCGCGGCTATCCCGAGCGCGGCTACGACGACATTTGCACGCTGCTGCATCGCTCCATGCGCGACAAGAGCAAGCGCTACACCTACAGCCTCGACATCCGCGAGATCATGGTGTCGGCAGACCTTGCCGTGGTGCGCCTTGTCTGGAAGCTCACCGTCACTCTACCCACCGGGCAAACGGTCACCTCGACCGAGCCGGGAATGGACGTGCTCCGCAAGCAGCCTGACGGTGCGTGGAAAATCGTCCGCTACATTGCTTACGAGGTGCCGGAGCGGCCAGTGAGTGGCGCCGAGGAGAACCGCTGAAGAAACTCTAGGGGGACACTAAGAGTTGTTACCGCCGTGGTCGATAAAGGAGGTGTCCAAATGAAGACCAAGCTGATACTCGCTGCGTCCGCCGTTTTGCTTTCCGGACCGGTGTTCGCCCAAGAGCCGATGGAGAAATCTGGTGCTTCCCCATCGACCACGATGCAGGCCCCGCCGGCGTCGAATGCGCCCGAGCCGATGGATAAATCCGGTACTGAGCCTTCGACGAATATGCAGGCGGCTCCGCAGCCAAGCACTGCGCCCGAGCCGCTGGATAAGTCGGCCGCCGCACCGATGGCTGCCCCAGCCGGCGTGCTGATCATCGGCGAGTTACGCAAGACCGACGACGACAACAAGATGGTCGCTCCGCTGGGCGCCACGGTCGACCGCGTCGAGGACATGGATATCTACGACGCCAGCGGCAAGAAAATCGCCGAGGTCGAGTCGCTCCTCGAAGATAAGAATGGCGAGATCAAAGGCGTCGCCATTGAATACGGCGGCTTCCTCGGCATCGGCGAGAAGGCCGCGGTGATGACGCTCGACCAGGTGAAGCAGAAGGACGGCAACCTCGTCACCGAGTTGACCGAAGAGCAGCTCCCCGACCTGCCGGCTTGGCACCACGACTAAGCCCGCTCATTAGAGCGCGCGGATCAGAGCATCCGCGCGCTCTAAATCCGCACCCTTGTAAAGAAGATGTTTGCCATGCCCCCACATGGCGCAACTTTGAGCAGGCGCGTCCAAGCGCTGGGCAGTCGCTCTATACGCGGGCGCAAATACGGGGCCAGGACCGCTATCCGATATTCTCTGCACTGAGCTGTGCTCAAGAATTAGACGAGTCCACAGCAGACGTCGGTCGTCGGGTCAAAAACGCGCAATTGTTTTTTAGTTTGAGCCAAGCACTTTGGCCGCCATCGATCAGCAGCGGCGAAGCAGATGGCAAAGAGTTTCACGAAAGCGAATGGCGGGAAGCATCGTAGGGCGGCGGTCGATTACGCGCGCAGCCTGCTCGAGCGCGCAAAGGATCGCTGCTGGACAATGTTGGATCCACTGCATGGCGGTGGCGCGAAGGTGAAGAATGCACGCGCCGTCGCCGACGCCGCGATAGCCAACGCAGCAACCGCGCACGAACGTCTGCGCGCAGCACTGGAAATTCTCCCTCAGGGCATTGTGTTCCTCGACAATGAGGGCCGCTACATCCTTTGGAATCAGAAATACGCCGACATCTACAAGCGCAGCGCCGATCTATTCAAAGTTGGTGTGCGCCTGGAAGATACGCTGCGCATCGGCGTCGGCCGCGGCGATTACCCCGAAGCGAAGGGGCGCGAGGAAGAGTGGATCAAGGAACGGCTCGACCAGCTCTATAACCCGCGCGGCCCTCACGAGCAGAACCTGTCCGATGGCCGCTGCATCCTCATCGAGGAGCGCAAGACCAGCGACGGCGGCGTCATTGGCCTGCGGATGGATATCACAACGCTGAAACAGCGCGAGGCATCCTTCCGCCTGCTGTTCGACGACAATCCCGTGCCCATGTTCGTCTTGCACCGCGATACGCAGTCGTTCATTGCAGCCAATGCGGCCGCCCAGAGCCATTACGGCTACACGCGTGACCAGCTTCTCAAACTGAAGCTGCATGATCTGCGCGTTGAGCATGACGAGCGCGTCGACGACGTAGCGTGCTCGCACGAAACTGAGGTCGTTACCGTCAAGCATTCGACACGCGACGGACGCACGATCGAGGCCGTCGTCTTTTCGCGCCAGCTCGAATACGAGGGAGACCCCGCGATCCTCCTGGCCGTGGTCGACATAACGGAGCGCAAGCAGGCCGAAGCACGCATCGCCTTCATGGCGCACCACGACGCGCTCACCGAACTCCCCAATCGCGTGTTGTTCCGGCAGCGCATGGGCGACGCGCTCGCCGCGCGTGCGCGCTCTGGCGGCTTCGCTGGCGCGCTCTGCATCGACCTCGACAACTTCAAGCTCGTAAACGATACCCTGGGCCACCCGATGGGTGACCGCCTCCTGCAGGAGGTGGCGCACCGCATCCAACGTGTGACGCGTCAGCGCGACATGGCCGCGCGGCTTGGAGGCGACGAGTTTGCCATCCTCGTTTCCGAATCGAAGACGCCACAAGAACTCGCAATCCTCGCGCAGCGGGTGATCGATACCGTGAGCGAGCCCTATATGATCGAGGGCCACGCGCTCACGGTCGGTGCAACCATTGGCATAGCCGTCGCTCCCACTGACGGCGAGGACGCAGACCGCCTGCTGCGCAATGCCGACCTGGCGCTCTATCGCGGTAAGTCCGAAGGCAAGTCCACATTCCGCTTCTTCGAGCAGGAGATGGACGCCAAGGCTCAGGCGCGCCGCCAGATCGAGACCGACCTGCGCGCAGCGATTGCTACCGGGAAAATCGAGGTGCACTACCAGCCGCTCGTCGAGCTATCGACGAACGAGGTCGTCGGGTTCGAGGCCCTGCTGCGCTGGCCGCATCCAACGCGCGGGTTCGTGCCGCCCTCCGAGTTCGTGCCCCTTGCCGAGGAAACCGGCCTCATTACCGCGCTCGGCAACTTCGTGCTGAAGCGTGCCTGCGCCGACGCGATCGAATGGCCCGAGCACGTCAAGCTTGCCGTCAACCTGTCGCCGATGCAGTTCCGCGTCGGCAATGTCTACGCCAACGTCAAGGATGCGCTTACGGCTTCCGGCCTCGACCCCGCGCGGCTCGATCTGGAAATCACCGAAAGCGTACTGCTCGACCGCACTGACCACGTGATCGCCCATCTTCACGCGTTGCGCGCGCTGGGTGTGCGTATCTCGATGGATGACTTCGGCACGGGCTATTCATCGCTCAGCTATCTGCGCTCGTTCCCGTTCGACAAGATCAAGATCGACCGTTCGTTCGTGCGCGATCTGCCCAGCAACCGGCACACGCTCGCCATCGTGCGTGCAATTCTCGGCCTCGCCTCCGGCCTCGATATGAAGGTGGTTGCCGAAGGTATCGAGACGCAGGCGGATCTCGCCTGCCTCGCCGCCGAAGGCTGCAAGGAAGGTCAGGGCTTTTTGTTCAGCGAGGCGCGCCCGCAGGCGGAAGTCATCAAGCTTCTCAACGAAAACCAGCGCCGCCACGTGGCGTGATACGCACACTCGACAAGTTTGCCCACGAGAAGAGCAGCGCGCCACCCACGGGCGCGCTGTTTTTCTGCGCGGCGATGCCGTCAAACATCCGGAACGCTATGAAGCTAGCCTTCCCGCGGATCATCAAGCCTGGACGCAGTCAGCGCTGCGAGGTGGCGCGATCCCACGCGCGCTGCTCTGCTGGCGTGCACCACGGATTGCCGTAGTACCCGTATCTGCCGTTGAGCCGCGTGCAGTCCTTGAGGACGGGCGCCGGCTTCCACGACCGAAGCGCTTTGCGCTTGGCTGCCTCCGCCGGAATGGAAACCGCGACAGATGCCGCGATAAGCATAGCGATGAGCGATGTCAGGGAACGCATGACACTCCTTTCCCGGCTCAACTCGGCCGGATTTGGCCGTTCCCCCGCACGACGTACTTGAAGCTTGTGAGCTGTTCGACACCCACCGGTCCGCGCGCGTGCAGCTTGCCGGTCGCGATGCCGATCTCGCCGCCGAACCCGAACTCTCCGCCGTCGGCGAACTGCGTCGAGGCGTTGTGCAGCACGATTGCCGAATCCGCCTCACGCAGGAAGCGTTCCGCCGTCTCCGCGTTAGCGGTCACGATAGCATCGGTGTGCTGCGTCCCGTAGCGCGCTATGTGATCGATCGCGCCCTGTACACCGTCGACCATCTTCATGGCGACGACGGCGTCGAGATATTCGGTCGCCCAGTCGGCATCGCTCGCGGCGATCACGCGCGCATCGGCGTCCTGCGCGGTCTGATCGCCGCGCACCTCGCACCCGGCTTCGATCAGCGCCTTGACCAGCGTCGGCAGGAATTCCGCGGGCGCCGCCTTGTCGATCAGTACTGTCTCCGTCGCCCCGCAAACGCCCGTGCGCCGCATCTTCGCGTTGACGACGATGCTCACCGCCATATCGAGGTCGGCGTCCTTATCGACATACGTGTGGCATAACCCTTCGAGGTGCGCGAAAACCGGCACGCGCGCTTCCTTCTGCACGCGCTCGACGAGGCTCTTGCCGCCGCGCGGCACGATCACGTCGATGCAACCTTCGAGACCGGCAAGCATATGCCCCACCGCCGCGCGATCAGGCGTCGGCACCAGCTGAATGGCAGCTTCCGGCAGCCCGGCACTCTTCAAGCCCGAGACCAGCGCCGCATGAATGGCGAGGGACGAATGCAGGCTCTCCGAGCCCGCGCGCAGGATCGCAGCATTGCCGGCTTTCAGCGCCAGCGCACCGGCATCCGCCGTCACGTTCGGCCGGCTCTCGAAAATGATACCGATGACGCCGAGCGGCACGCGCACGCGCTGAAACTGCAATCCGTTCGGCCGCGTCCACTCCGCCAGCACCGTGCCGACCGGATCGGACAATTCGGCGATCTCTTCGATGCCCTTGGCGATGCCTTCGATACGCGCCTCGTTGAGCATCAGCCGGTCGATGAAGGCCGCAGGGCGCCCGGCCGCGCGCGCCGCCGCAAGGTCCTTTTCGTTTGCCGCAAGGATCGTCGCGGTTGCTTCGCGCATCGCCTTGGCAGCGGCCCGCAGCGCCTGCGTCTTCGTCTCTGGTTCAGCAAGCGAAAGCTGATGCGCGCCCGCACGCGCCCGCCGCCCCATGGCGAGCATCGTTTCCTCGGTCGTAGCGTCTATCCGCTCAGGCTTGTTCATGTGCTCGAGCTCCGGTGCAGGGCCATGTCGTCGCGATGGATCAGCTCATCGCAGCGCGACACCCCCAATATAGTGGCGATCTCCGCGCTTTTCTTGCCGATGATGCGTTCGGCGTCGACCCTGGCATAGGCAATGAGCCCGCGGCCCAGCTCGCGCCCATCTGGCGCGCGGATGATCACCGCGTCCCCGCGGTCGAAATTGCCCTCGATCCGCGCCACGCCCGCGGGCAGCAGGCTCTTTCCCGCCGCCAGCGCCGTCACCGCTCCTGCATCGACGTAAACGAAGCCTTTCGGCTCCAGTTGTCCGGCGATCCAGCGCTTGCGCGCGGTGATCGGATCGGAATGGGCCAGGAACCACGTGCACGGCGCGCCCTCGCCGATCGAGCGCAGCGGGTGCATGACCTTGCCGCTGGCGATGACCATGTGCGTGCCCGCGCCGAGCGCGATCTTGCCCGCCTCGACCTTGGTCTTCATGCCGCCTTTCGATAGCTCGGTGCCGACATCGCCGGCCATCGCCTCGATCTCCGGCGTGATCGCCGTCACGGTGTCGAGGCGTCTGGCATCGGCGTTGGCATTCGGAGGCGCGGTATAGAGACCGTCGATATCCGACAGCAGCACCAGGCAGTCCGCCGACACCATCGACGCAACGCGCGCCGAAAGCCGATCGTTGTCGCCGTAACGGATTTCCGTCGTCGCCACCGTGTCGTTCTCGTTCACCACCGGAACCGCCTTCAGGTCCAGCAGCGTCTCGATGGTGTGACGCGCATTGAGATAGCGCCGCCGCTCCTCGGTATCGCCCAGCGTCATCAGCACCTGCGCGGCAACCAGCCCGCGCGCGCCGAACATCTCCTGATAGGCATGCGCCAGGCTGATCTGCCCCACGGCCGCCGCCGCTTGGCTCTGCTCCAGCTCCAGCGGCCCCTTCGGCAGCTTCAGCGTATGACGTCCGAGCGCAATCGCGCCCGACGACACCAGCACCACCTGCTTGCCCGCTCCAACGAGCGCGGCGACATCATCCAGCAGCGTGGCCAGCCACTCCGCTTTCAGCGTGCCGGTGGCCCGGTCGGTCAGCAGCGCCGAGCCGATCTTGACGACGATGCGCCGCGCATTGGTCCACTCGGGACGCACGTTTGATTTGGGGTCGGATTTTGCTTCTGTTGTCATGGCTTGCGCTTCGGCGCGGGCTTGAGGATCGCAGCTTTGAGGCAGCCTGATAGCCCAGTCGCGCCAAAAGCGGTAGCCTCACCCCAAAAACGAGGCCTGATTGGCCCTGAAGCGTGGCGCCAGCGAACAAAGAGGCAGCTCCAGCAAAAGGGGCCGCCCAACCACGTTTGGGGGAAGCACAATGACCATATTTCCGCTGAGGGCCTTCGGGCAATCCGTCGCCCTGGCATTCCTTGCTGCGGCGGCCGCCCTGGTCGCCGCTCGCGGCGCAACCGCCCAAGCCCCTGAACCCGAGGCGCCTAAGCCGGCCCTCGTCCTCAAGGGCCACACAGGCGACCTCGCACGTGCCAGATTCAGTCCTGATGGGTCGAAAGTCGTCACCGCCTCCAGCGATCACACGGCGCGCGTTTGGGATGCAAAGTCAGGCGCCCTGCTGGCTGATCTTCAGGGCCACACAGAAGCCGTCCGCAGCACCGCGTTCAGTCCGGATGGCAAGCGCATCGTCACCGCCTCGCGCGACGGCACCGCCCGCATCTGGGACGCTTCCAGCGGCGCACTTCAGCTGACGCTCGATGGCCACGCGGGCATGCTCGAATACGCGGCCTGGAGCCCGGACGGCACGCGCGTCGTCACCGCTGCCCGCGACAAGAAGGCGACCGTTTGGGATGCATCCAGCGGCAAGATCGTTGCCGATCTCGTTGGCCACACCAGCCCCGTCATGCGGGCCGCCTTCAGCCCGGACGGCACCAAGGTCGTCACCGCTTCGACCGACAAGACAGCCCGACTTTGGGACGCCGCCACTGGCAAACCGCTCTCCACGCTCACCGGCCACAAACGCATGGTGCTCGACGCCGCCTTCGATCCGCAAGGAAAGCGCGTCGCGACCGCCGGCAGCGACGAGACCGGCATCATCTGGGATGCCGCCACGGGCGCCCGTCTTGCCACGCTCGAAGGCCACCAGCGCAGCATCGTGCACATCGAGTTCAGCCCCGACGGCAGCAAGGTCCTCACCACCTCCGGCGACCGCACCGCGCGCATCTGGGACGCATCGACTGGCGCTTTGCTGTTCACGCTCGACGGCCACGGCCGGCCCGTCATGGATGGCGCCTTCAGCCCCGACGGAAAGCTCGTCGTCACCGCCTCGCACGACAAGAACGCGCGCATCTGGGACGCAGCGACCGGAAAGCTGCTCGCCATCCTGCCGACCGACGCCAGCGAAGTCCAAGCCGCCGCATTCAGCCCGGACGGCAACTGGCTCGTCACCGCGACATTCGACGGCGTCGGCAGAATCTGGGACATCTCCGCCTATCAGCCGCACTGACGAGGGATGATGTCTGAAGTTCTGCACATCTACGAGGCCAACGCCGCCGAGTTCGACCGCGATCGCGGCCGCGATCTCATGGAAGGCCAATACCTCGAAGCCTTGCTCGAAAGGCTGCCGCCGGACCGCCGCGTGCTCGATCTCGGATGTGGCACCGGCGAGCCAATCGCGCGCTACCTCATCGACAAGGGATGCCGCCTGACCGGCGTGGATGGCGCAGCGGCGATGATCGACCTATGCGCAGCACGCTTCCCGGCGATGACGTGGATTGTCGCCGACATGCGCGCCCTGGCGCTGTCGCACCGCTTCGACGCTATCGTCGCCTGGGACAGCTTCTTTCACCTGACCGGTGATGCGCAGCGCGCGATGTTTCCCATCTTCCGCGACCACATCGCGCCGCGCGGTCTCTTGCTGTTCACGTCCGGGCCAAGAGACGGTGAGGCCATCGGCGAGATTTACGGCGAGCGCCTCTATCACGCGAGCCTTGCCGCCGAGGAATACACCAGGCTCCTCGACGCCAACGGCTTCGACGTCATCCGCCACGCAGTCGAGGACCCCGATTGCGGTGGCCACACGGTCTGGCTGGCGCAGTCGCGCCAGTAGCCAGCGTCCGCAAGGCAAGCAAGCTCAGGAAGCGCGGCGCACTTCCAGCGACAAGAGCGTCAGGCTGATGCCCTGCAGCAGCAGCGCCGCGCCGACGATGGTGCCGAGCGTCCAACCGGCCGAGGAAGGCAGATCGAACAGGATCAAGAGGCCCGCGACGATCGAGATCACCGCCGAAAGGACTAGCCAGCGGCGGCTGGAAACATCGCCCACGCCACCGCCGACCATCAGCGATGTGATGCCCTGTGCCACCAGCGTTGCGGCAATGATCATCGTCAGCGAGACGAGCCCGAGCGTCGGGTAGAGGAAGATCATGATGCCGCCGAGGATGAAGATCGCCCCGCCGAGGATCTGCCACATCGAATGGCTCCAGTCGCCCGCGCGAACGCCGTGCATGAGTTGCAGCACGCCGGCCGCAATCATCGCAGCCGCGATCCAGATCTCCGTCGTCAGCGATGCCGTCACAACGCCCATCGGCGTCGTCAGGATAAGGAATCCGAACAGCATCAGCACAATGCCGAGCGCGAGCAGCCAGCCCCAGCTCTGATGCAGCTTCGAGCGCAGTCCCTTGGTATCGTCCATGTGCGTCCCCGCGGCAGGCATTTCCGTTGCCGCCGGCCTAGCACGCTATCTGCCTATTTTTTGCTAACCGGCAGCGTTGCCAGCACATGCCGGGCGGCATTTGCGCCGCCGAGAATGGCGCCCGTGTAGCCCCCGCAACCCGCGAATGCCGATGCCAGGAAAAGCCGGTCGATAGCCGTTCGCGGCGAGCGCACCTGGCCGCGCCAGATAGGCGCCTTCGGCGGCAGCGGTGCAAACCCGTAGACCGCGCCCTCGGGCGTTCCCAGATAGCTGTTCATCGTCACCGGCGTGCTGAAAACGCAATTTGTCACGCTGCCGGCAAACCCCGGATAGGTTCGGTCGAGTGCGGCGATCAGTGCATCGCGCCAAGCGGACCGCTTTGCCTCATAAGCCTCTGGATCGAGGCCCCGCCAGTTGGCGATCCTGTCCACGCCGACCACTGAGACGGGATAGGGCGGCCCGCCGAGGCCGCTGTCCACTGCCGCATAGTTGACGACCGCCAGCGGGGGCAGCGCTTCGCCCGGCAGTCCCGCCAGGACATCGGAGCCGCGCCGATAATCGCTGAGCGTCCGCATCCATTCGGGCAGCAGCATGGTGGCATACGAGTTGAGCCCGAACTGCTGCGGCCGCTCCGATACGCCGATGGTCGCCGAGAAAAGAGATATCGACAACGGCTGCTCGGCATAGGGCGCAAAAAAGCGCTGCCGCGTCGCATCCGGCAGCATCGCCGCCATAACCGAAGGCGCGGCATTGCCGACGACGACTCTTGCGCGCACCTCGACGCGATCGCCTTCACGCCCCTCGTGCACGACGCCGACCGGAAGCCCGTCGTTTCCGATCAGGATTTCGCTGACGGTCCGTCGCAGCAACAGCTCTCCGCCGGACGCCCTGAACGCCTTTGCAATCGCATTGCTGAGACGCTGCGATCCACCCTGAACATAGCGCCCGCCAGCGCCGATATAGCCGCCCTGTGCGACTGCAAATAGGATCCACCACAAGGTGTCGGGATCATCGTGCCAATAGAGAAGGTTTGCAGCCAGTGCGCACTTGGCACCCTCGTTGTCGCCGAATGCTGCCGAGAGCCGCTGCGACAGCGATTGCCGCCAGCCGCCGACCACCGGCATCGCCTTCATCAGGGCAGATAGCCCGGCCAGTGGATCGTCGAACGAGGCGCGCCCGCGGCTGAGTTGCCCGAGCCCGGTCGCAATTCGCTCCATCTCCGAGAGTATGTCGCCGATCCCTTCGCCGAGCGTCGGAAAGCGGTCGATCATCGCCGCCCGTGCGTTGGCAATGCCATCCGGCAGCGTAAACGGCGCACCGAGCGGCCCGCCTCGCACCTCGTACACCGAGCCCGTCGGCACCCACGTCACCTTGTCGAGCACGCCGATGTCGCTCAGCACGGCATGCTTGGGGTCGCTCGGATCATCCGGCGCGGACGTCTCGTGCAACGAGGCTTCGATCACCAGATCTCCGGCCTTGTACGTCGAGGCAGCTCCGCCGACGCTGGTGTTGCGTTCGATGAGCAGCGTCTTGCAACCGGCCTTGGCCAGTTGCGCCCCAGCGGTCAGCCCGCCCAGGCCCGAGCCGATGATGATGACGTCATAACTGTCGTTCATGCTGATCTAGGCGTCCCGTCCCGTTACCCCGTCGACCGGGCCAGCTAATCGGTCGATCAACCCAAGTCGAGCAATTTGCTGCTTGGCAAAGCCGATTGTTTCAACTTGCCACGGCTCTGTTGGTCTGATGCGAGGCGATGAATGCAATCATCTCCGCGGCAGTCAATGGACGAGAGAACAAGAATCCCTGCAGCTGGTGGCAGCCTGCCGCCTGCAGCCAGCGCCGCTGTTCCTCGGTCTCGACGCCTTCCGCGGTGATGGTCAGGTCGAGGTCCTGCCCCAGCTTGATGATCGATGCCAGTACCACCGAGCTGCCCCTCGGATCACCGGCGCCATCTATGAAGCTGCGGTCGATCTTGAGCTTGTCGAAGCCGAAGCGTCGCAGATATTGCAGGCTCGAGTAGCCGGTTCCAAAGTCGTCCAGCGCCACCCGCACGCCGAGCCCCTGCAGTCCGCGCATCTGCTCGTTGGCACGCTTCTCATCGGTGAGCAGCACGCTTTCCGTAATCTCGATCTCCAGCCTGTGCGCCGGCATTCGGCTCTCGATGAGGGCCTTTCGTACCACATCCACCACATCGCCGTGGTGGATCTGCGAGGCCGACACGTTGACGGCAACCGACACGTCCGGCCATGCCTTGCAATCGTTCACCGCGCGGCGCAACACCAACCCTCCGATGGCCTGAATGAGCCCGGTTTCCTCGGCCAGCGGTATGAAGATGTCCGGGGAAATCGCCCCGAAATCCGGATCGGTCCAGCGCGCCAGCGCCTCGACAGCGAGCACGCGCTTACCGCTCGCATCCATCAGCGGCTGATAGACGACTTCGATTGCCTCGTCGGCGACAGCAGCCCGCAGCGCTGTCTCGAGCATGAGCCGATAGGTGACTTCCGCATCCATGTCCGGCGCAAAGGCAACCGCGACGCTATCGGATTCCTCCTTCGCCTTGCCAACCGCCAGCTCGGCCCTGCGCATCAGCTCGTCGCCGGTGTCGCCGTCACGCAAACCCAGGGCGTAGCCGACAGACGCTGATACGAATACCCGGGTGCCACCGACGTCGAATGGTTCGGTAAGCTCTTCAATGACCCTACTTGCGAGCTGGGTGACGCCGGTATTGCTGACGCCGGGTGCCACAATCGCGAAACTGTCGCCGTCAGGCCGCACGACGAGGCAGTCGTCACCTACAAGGCCTTCCAGACGGCGCGCGCATGCCTTCAATACGCTGTCGCCGATGGCATGGCCGAACGCGTCGTTGATCCCTTTGAAATGATCGAGGTCGACTGACACGACCGCCACCGTCGAGCTGTTTTCCCGGGCTGCATCCAGCATGAGCCCGAGCCGCTCGCGCAGGGCCACGCGGTTGGGAAGATCGGTCAGAGCATCAGTGCGGGCGGCACGCGTTGCATCCTGCTCGCTCTCGAGGATGCGCCGCAGTTGCCGCTTTCCCCACACGATAAGCAGATACGTCAGCAATGCGATGGGCAGCAGGGCTAAGAGCAGCCCAGGAGCCGCCCGCAGCATGAAATCCAGCCCCGGCCTGTCCTTGGCCCATGCGAGCGTGCCGACAATCGCGCCGTTGGCGGCTCGCACGACCTCCGTATCGGAGCCTCTCGGTGTATCACTGTTGACCCATCTGAGATCGTGAAAGCCGAAGTTGTCGCCGAGCTGTTTCGTAAACGCCGTGTCGATGTCCTCGATCGCGACGAGCAGGTATGGACGTGCTTCGATCTGGTCGGGGGGCGCGTGGTCGGGGACGATCGTCGAGACCACGACAGTCGTCGGACGCCCGTCGATAGACCGGACGTCGGCAACGGCGCGGTGATGCACCTTGTACCCTTGGCCCAGTGAAATCTCTGTATTGAGGACGTTGTCGGCGGGAAGATTAGGCGAACGGGCCCGCATTGCCGCGACAAGGTCGCTCAGGCCCGGGGCAATCTTGGCGTAATCCGACGGGATATCCGGATTTTGAGCATCGAACCCGAAGACCGGCTTGTCGTCGCTCGACAGGACATAGATCCGGTCGTAGCCCAGCAGCTGGTTGAGATACGTGCCATAATATTTGTGCAGCCACGGCAGATCCTCCGCGTGCACCTTCTCATAGCCCTCGTTCCACACGGACTGCACGCGCAGTTCGCGCGCCAGGGACAGGCCGAACTGGTCGATGGCCTGCTCGATTGTGACCCGCTGACGCTCGAGCGCGAGGCTATCGACCTCCCGGGCACCGATGGCGAGGGAAGCCAATACGACGCCGAACGCCGCGGCAGCGAGTGCCACGATCGGTAGGGTCACAAAAGTTGTGTTTCGTCTTCGCTGCAATCGTTCACCCGCCGACGGCTTTATCGGCTATCTGGTGAGTAGGATTGCTATAAGGCACTGAAGAGTCAGTAAGTTCCGGACAATTGTTGCATTCGCAGTGACCGGTTTGTTAACGGCAGGCGCGCTGCGACTCCAAACGGGACAATGCTCAGCGACTAGGGCCGCCACGCCTCTTTATTGCCCGGCTGCGATTCCTCAGCGTCCTGCTTTTTGCCGCGGTCGATTTCCCGCGCCAAGGCAAACAGCGCTTCCCGCACACCGCTGCCCGACACCGCCGAGAGCACCAGCGGCTTCTTCCTCGCAGCTTTCTTCAGTGCCTCGACCTGCTCGGCCAGCGTGGCCTCGTCGATCGCGTCGCACTTCGACAGCGCCACGATCTCCTTCTTTTTGTCGAGCCCGCCACCGTAGGCCTTCAACTCGCGCCGCACGGTGCGATAGGCCTCCGCCACGTCCGGCTCTGTCGCGTCGACGAGATGCAGCAGAACCTTGGTGCGCTCGACATGGCCGAGGAAGCGCGTGCCGATGCCGGCACCTTCGCTCGCCCCTTCGATCAATCCGGGAATGTCTGCCAGCACAAAATCGAAATCGCCCGCACGCACCACCCCGAGGTTGGGATGCAGCGTCGTGAACGGATAGGCCGCGATCTTCGGTTTCGCCGCGCTCACCGCCGCGAGGAACGTCGATTTACCCGCGTTCGGCATGCCGACGATGCCCGCATCCGCGATCAGCTTCAGCCGCAGCCAGATCGTCAGTTCCTCGGCCGGCTGGCCGGGATTGACGCGGCGCGGCGCCTGATTGGTCGACGACTTGAAGTGTGCGTTGCCGAAGCCCCCGTTGCCGCCGCGCGCCAGCAGCGCGCGCTGTCCCGGCTTCTCGAGATCGGCAAGCAGCGTCTCCTGGTCTTCGGCATAGATCTCCGTGCCCGGCGGTACCTTGAGGATGCAGTCATCGCCGTTGGCACCCGCCCGGTTGCGGCCGGCGCCATTGCCGCCGCGCTTCGCCTTGAAATGCTGCTGGTAGCGATAGTCGATCAGCGTGTTGAGATTGTCGACGCACTCCGCCCACACGTCCCCGCCCCGGCCGCCATCGCCGCCGTCGGGGCCGCCGTACTCGATGAACTTCTCGCGCCGGAAGCTCAGGCTGCCGTTACCGCCTGCTCCCGATGCAATGTAGATCTTCGCCTGGTCGAGAAATTTCATCGCTCACCACCTCGCCAAAGGCGACCGAGCCACGGCCGCCGGCGTATATATCGGATCGTCGGCACTTCGCTTTTGCGCGCTTCGCACCACTGCTGGTCGCTGCCGACGCGTCGGAAACCCAGTTTCTTGATAACGCGTGCCGACGCTGAATTATCTATGAAGTGGCCACAGGTCAGCTTTTTGAAGCCGGCTTGCCCGAAGCAGAACTCCATCAGCGCGCTCGCCGCTTCCGTGGCGTAACCGTTGCCCCACCAGGGCTTGCCGATCCAATAGCCGATTTCGGCCTGTTCGGCATCACGCTGGATGTAGCCTACCGCGCCGATCAACTCCCCGTCCCGTTCTACCGCGCGCACGAACTCGTCGCTCTCGATGGACGAGATCCACTGGTCTGCATCGACGAGCGAATAGGGATGTGGGATGCGCGCTGTCATGCGCGCGATGTCCCAGTCGCCTGCCAGCACCGCAATGCGGCTCGCGTCGCGCGCGTCGATCGGTCGATAAGTCAAACGTTGCGAGCGCATGGCGCCGCGCGCTCCGGTCCTGCTGTCGGCCTGCCCCTGAGGCTACCGTTCTGCCACGAAAAAGGGGGATGCCGCGACATCCCCCTTGGAATTTCCTGAACGTCGGGAGGTTGTGCTACTCGGCAGCGACGGCCTCGCCCTCGCGCACCGAGACGTAAACCCTGCCGTTGCTCTTGGTCTTGAATTCGACGCTGCCCTCGACCACCGCGAAGATGGTGTGGTCGGTGCCCATGCCGACACCCGTGCCCGGATGCCACTGCGTGCCGCGCTGGCGCACCAGGATATTGCCGGGGATGACGTGCTCGCCGCCGAAGCGCTTCACGCCGAGGCGCTTACTATGCGAGTCGCGGCCGTTCTTAGTTGAGCCGCCAGCTTTCTTTTGTGCCATTGGTCAGTACCTCAGGTTTGGTTCAGGCGGCCGCTTAGGCGCCAACGATGCTCTTGATGCGGACCTTGACGAGGTCCTGACGATGACCGCGCTTGCGGCGTGAATTCTTGCGGCGGCGCTTCTTGAAGGAGATGACCTTCGGGCCGCGGGTTGCCTCGACGAACTCGCCGACGACCTTCGCGCCGGAGATGAACGGGCTACCGATCTTGGGGTTGTCGCCGCCGATCATGAGGACTTCGGCGAACTCCACGTTCGACCCGGCCTCACCGGCGATCTTCTCGATGGTAATGACGTCGTCAGCAGCAACACGATACTGCTTGCCGCCCGTCTTGATGACAGCGTACATGGCAATTCCCTTGCGTTACCGCGCCCTGTGGCGCCGCAGTCGAGCTGCGGACTTCTATGGATCACCTCATTTAAGGGCGATCAGGCCTCGGGCAGCGCATTGCGCGCCCCCTGTGAAGGGAGCGCGAGAAGGCGGGTTTATCGTCGAAGCCCCGTAACTTGTCAATTGGGCAGGCGCCTTGGCCGGGCGTTCGGGGTCGGCCGCTTTCCAGGCCGCCAAGCTCGCCCCGGCGTCACCATATAGCCGAAGGGGGCTGGCACAATCATGGGGCCCCGAAGGAGGGCAATGCAACCCATGCAGTCCATTCCCGTCCACGATACCGGACCGGCGTTCCCCCTCGAAACCCTGGAGCTCGAGCCGGCCCGTGCCCACGCGCTGATGGACGGTGCAACCGAAGGCGTGCCCCGCCGATTGTTGCGCACGCTCGACGCCGTCTCGCGCCGCTGGCTCGCCAAGCAGGACAGCACGTATCTACCCGAGATCGACGCCATCGCCGCCCGCCTCGGCCGCCCGGGCGCCTACTTTCTCTCCGTCAACTACGAGTGGGGCTGCACCTGCCGCGTGGCGCCTTCACCTGATGGCACGAGTGCCCGCCTCGTTCGCGTGCTCGATTGGATCACGTATGGCCTCGGCCGCTATGTGATCGCCGCCCGCGTCGCCGGTGCAGCGGGTCCATTCGTGACGCTCACTTGGCCGGGATACACGGGCGTCCTGCAAGGAATGGCGCCGGGCCGCTTCTCCGCCGCACTCAATCAAGCCCCGATGCGCCATCGCGTCGGCCATTATCATATCGACTGGGCAATCAACCGCCATCGGGTCTGGCGCATGCGCCACGTCACCGCCGCGCATCTGCTGCGCGAAGTGTTCGAGACGGCACCCTCGTTCGCCGCGGCAAAGGAGATGCTGGCAAACCGCCCGATCTCCGCCCCCGCGATCTTTTCTCTCGCCGGCATCAAGCCATCCGAAACCGCAGTCATCGAGCGCACCGAGACCGAAGCTCACGTGCACGAGGGCGGCAACACCATCGCCAACCACTGGCAGGCGCCCGGATGGCGCGGCCACACGCGCGGTGTCGACAGCGCTGGGCGCGCTTGTCAGATGCATTCCGTGCCGACCGAACTCGACCCGGACTTCCCCTGGCTGACGCGCCCGATCCTCAACTGGAACACGCGCCTCGCCATGGTCGCGGACGCATCGGAGGGCCGGCTCGTCGCCCGCGGCTACGAGGTGATCGGCCACACCGCCGCTCCCGCAACGGCACCCCTCCAGCTTTCCTGTCCTCCCCTTTGACAAGGTAGGGACAGGGAGGCGATTCAGCGCCGCAGCACCTCCGCCGTTACATCCAGCGCTCGCGTGATCTCGTCTGGCGTGAAGTCCGCCGTTAGAAAGAACCGCAGCCGCGCCGCATTCACCGGCACGCCTGGCGCCATGATCAGCGAAGCGTTGATCCCGCGCTCGAGCACGGACGTTACCGCCTTCGCCGCCCGCGTTGTCGCGCCGACCATCACCGGCAGCATACCGATGCCGACCGCACGCCCGGTATCGAGGCCGCGCAGCTTGGCTTCGCGCAGGAAGTAGGCGCCGTTGGCATGCAGCCGTGCCACCCGATGTGGCTCTCGCTTGACGACGCGCAACGCGGCGAGCGCTGCCGCCGTCATGCTCGGCGGCAGGCCGACCGAGAAAACGAACCCCGGAGCCGAATAGCGCAACGCCTGGATCAGATCGGCGCTTCCTGCGATATAGCCGCCGCATGAGGCATACGCTTTGCTCAGCGTGCCCATCCAGATGTCGACCTTGTCGCCCGCGACGCCGCAGTGCTCGGCGAGCCCCGCGCCGGTCCCGCCCAGCACACCGCACCCATGCGCGTCGTCGACCATCAGCCACGCGCCATAGCGTTCCTTCAGTTCGATCACGCGGAGAAGATCGGGAATGTCACCTTCCGTCGAATAGAGCCCCTCGATGACGACGAGCGCATTTTTGTACTTCGTGCGCTCCTCGCGCAGAATGCGTTCGAGCTGGTCGAGCCGATTGTGCTTGAAGCTCATTGTCGTGGCGCTCGACAGGCGCATGCCGACCACGGCGCTGTTGTGTACGAACTCGTCATGCACGATGAGATCGTCGGCCGTCATGATCGTGCCGATCGTCGAGACGTTGGCCGCATGGCCGCTGACGAACACAAGCGCCGCATCGACGCCGATCGTCGCCGCAATCTCATTCTCCAACTCGCGATGCAGGGGCGTGTCGCCCGACACCATCCGGCTCGCCGACACCGACGTTCCATAAGTGTCGATCGCATCCTTCGACGCTGCGACCAGTTCAGGGTGCTGGCTGAGGCCGAGATAGTCGCACCATGCGAAATTCAGCACCGGCTTGCCATCGATCAGCGTGTGCCGCCCCTGCAGTCCCTCGGTCGACCGGAAGAAGGGGTTCTTGATCCCCAGTAGCGCGCCGAGGTTCTCGTGCTGCCGTATCGCCTTGTATTCCGGCAGCGCCGAAAATGGGCTGGCGACGAGATCGTAGTCGAGCTTGGCGCGCAGCTTGTTGAGCGCCTGAGGCATGATGTTCATGGCAATACTCCTCGCGACACGCGTCCTGCGCGCGCTCGTTGATCAAAATCGTGCGTAGACACCGAGGTGAAAATCGAAGCCGCCGGTTTCGTCGTCAGTGGCCGGCTCGTCTTGGCTCTCGTCGCCATTGCGTGGATCGACGGCACGCATGCCGGGCCCGCCGTCGCGGATCAGACCGCCGAACGGATGACCGGGATAGGGTGGTGATGGTTCGCTGCCGGCGTGCGGCTCAGAAGAAGCATTCATGTTACTCTCCCTGTGCTTTGCGCCTCGGTACGCGGCGCTAGTCGGGGAGATTTTTATGAAAATGCCGGGGTGCCGCTGTTCCGGCTGGAACACGACGGCGCGACCCGGCAATCGTTCGCTGGTGGCAATCAGTCTGCGCTGCGCGACTTGCCCGACCAGTCGACGTTGAGCGTCGCGAACATGACGATAGCCAGCATCACGAACCCGGCAATCGCGCCCGCCATCAGCGCGTAGTCTTCGAGCTGCAGGATCATGTAGAGCAGCCCGTAAAGCACCGCGAGCACGGCCGCCATGATCAGGCCTTTGCCGAAGCTCTGCTGAACCTTTGCCACGTACAGCGAGATCAGCCCGCCCGTCGCCAGGGCCGCCACCAGATACGCCGGAAGAAAGCCGACCTGCTCGGCGAACGACAACAGCAGCACATAGAAGAACGTCATCGCCAGGCCGACGAACAAGTACTGCACCGGATGCACGCTCCGTCCCGAAGCCATCTCCAGCAGGAATACAGCCATGAACGCCGTCGCCAGGAACATCAGCGCGTATTTCGCCGCCCGCGTCACCAGCTGGTAGAAATCGACCGGCACGAAAAAGCGCACGCCGAAAGCATAGGAGCGCATGCGCTCGAGCGGCTGCTCGGCAAGGCTCCAGGACTGCGGCACACTGCGCGCCAGATGCGGGATGTTCCACCGCGCAGCAAACTCTGCCGGATTGAGTACGCGGTCGTTTGGCAGGAACGCGCCCATGAAGCTCGGATCGCGCCAGTCCGACGAGAGCTCCACGATGGTTTGCCGCGCAACCGGCGCGAACGTCAGCTCAGACGATCCATTGAGCGCCAGCGAAAACTTGAAGTCGAACCCGCGCATGCCACCAGCGCTCATCGCCGCGGCGCCGTCATTCTCGAACAGAGCCTTCGCCGGCGCGAGCCTTACATGGATGCCGTTGCCCTGTATGGCCGGCACGCCGATGCTCGGCTCGAAATTGAGGCTATCGCTGCCATTGATTGTCAGTGCGGCGGTTCGCTTCAGCCCCGCGACGTCGCTGATGGCAACTGCCAGCACCGCATCGGACCAGCGCACTGATTGGATGTCGGCCGCAACCTCGGACATATCGGGTGCGGCGAAGCTGCCGGCGAAATCGAGCATGCCCGTATAGACCGCCACGTCATAGATCGAGCGATGCAGCACTTTCGTCGCCGCCTTGCCGCTGATCTTCAGCGTCTGCGGCAGGAACACCGCCCGCCGCTCCACGATCTCCTCGACGCGCTTATCCGCTTCGCCCGTCACACGCTTGACGGTGTAGGGGACGACTAGCAGCGGCCCGTCGATATACTGCGGACCGCCCCATTCGCTGGCAACGCCGCGACGAACCTCTGCGGCGCGCTGTTCTCTTTCGCTGACGAGCCCCCACACCAGCAGCAGCGGGATCGTCATGATGAGTATCAGTCCGCAGATCAGGAAAAACTTGAAGGCGGGGCTGCTGAACAACCTCTGGACGGCTGCGGACAGGCTTTCCACGAGAAGTCTCCACGACAATCAATGCCGCGGAGACAACCGCACCTAGGTGGCGCGAACAAGTCAGCAATTGGACGATAGTTTCGGGAACTTCCCGGAATGCGCCTTGCGTCAGGCGCTCGCCGCACGCGCGGTCGGCACGTGCTCGTCCGTCCAGACTTTGAAGGTCTTGAGCGTGTGCGGCCCGAAAGTGTTGAGCAGCGGTACGTCGGTGGCATCGCGCCCGCGCGCCACGACGATACGACCGACACGCGGCTTGTTATGCCGCGCGTCGAACGTGTACCAGCGATCGCCCAGATACACCTCCGTCCACGCGCTGAAGTCCATTGGCGCCGGATCGGCCGGCACGCCGATGTCGCCGAGGTATCCATTGACGTAGCGCGCAGGAATGTTGAGGCACCTGCAGAACGTGATCATCAGGTGGGCGAAGTCACGGCAGACGCCCTTCCTCTCTTCGAAGGCCTCGAGCGCGGTTCGCGTCGCCCGCGCGTGCTGATATCCGAACGTGATGTGCCCGTGAACGAAGTTGCTTATCGCCTGCACGCGTCCCCAGCCGGGCTTCATGCCGCCGAACATGTCCCATGCAACCTGACTCAAACGGTCCGTCTCGCAATAACGGCTTCCCAGCAGGTATGTCAGCGCTTGGTCGGGGAGGGCGTCAACGGCAACTTCCTGCACAGTCGGGTTGACTGCGTCGGGAACTCCGCTGTCGACGATAGTGCCGGCCAGCGTAAGGCTGATCTCACCCGCCGGCGCCATCAAACGGCGGCACTGATTGCCGAAGCCATCGACATAAGTATGCGCTCGAGTTGTCGGCTCTGACTGAAAAGGTGCCTCGAAGTTGATGTCGGCTCTGCGCTCGGGATGAACGTCGAGCAAGCAAATCACAGGGGTCGCACGTGGAACCAAGATAGCGATCTCGAAGCCGTAATTGATGAGCATGTGAGCAAATCCTCTCGCGCAGGAAGAACGCACTTCACGCCGGCGAGGTTCCTGCGTGGTTTCGCGCAAGTAGGCGCCGCGGGAGGCGGCGGGCTGACATCAAAAGACGGAATGAGCGGCAGTCCATTGATACGATATTAGCACCGCAGACCGCTTGAAGCACCGTGCAAAGCGCTCCGTGGGCGCGCTAAAGGCAGGCAGTTTGCCGCCTGAATCGGCATCATTCGATCAGACATAAAGGTTGACAGTCGATGATTGGTGTCGCAAATTTCTGTCATGACAGAAATTACAGCAAGAGATGACTTCATGCCCGGTCCCGTGGAGCGCTTCGTCGTCCGCTGGGGTGAAATGGGCTCAAACTGGGGCGTAAATCGCTCGGTCGCGCAGATTCACGCGCTCCTCTACCTCAGCGAGACGCCGCTGACGGCCGAGGACATCGCCGAGCGCCTCGGCATGGCCCGCTCCAACGTTTCCACCAGTCTGCGCGAGCTGCTGTCCTGGAACCTCGTTCGCCGTGTGCACGCGATGGGCGACCGGCGCGACTTCTACGAAGCGGAAGCCGACGTTTTCGAGATGGTCCGGCGCATCGCCCAGGCCCGCAAGACTCGCGAGATCGATCCTGCCATCGCCGTACTGCGGACCTGTTTGGCCGACGCAAAGAACGACGCCGCAGTAGAGCAGGGCGTGCGCAAGCGCCTCGCCTCCATGCTCGATTTCACTGAGACCGTAGACCGCAGCTTCGGCGAAATCATTCGCCTGCCCGCACCGACACTGATGGCACTGATCCGTATGGGCGGAACCATCGCCCGCTTCGTCGGCAAGGCATCACGCAAGACGCCGCGCCCAACCCGCGCCTGATGTACGTCCGCACTTCATCAATGGGGGTGATATGCCGTGTCCGCCTTCCCGCAATCCAGCCCGCCAGATGCGCTACCGAATGCGCTAGTCGCGTCGCCTGACAGGCAGGCCGCCACCGTCGAGGATATCCGCTTCCGCGCTCTTCTCGGCGAGGAGGCATGGGCGCAGCTTCCCGAAGCCGTGCGCCGGCGCTTCTCCAAGCGCCTCGCGCCGGGCCAAACCATCGTCTACTCGGGAGAAGTCGAAGCCACTTCGCTGTCGTGGGCTGGGCGCCTTCTGTCATTCCTCGCCCGCGCTATCGGAGCGCCTCTGCCGCTGACGAATGGCGCCACGGGCCCGGCACTCGTCATCGTCAGCGAGGACGAGCGTCTTGGCGGTCAATGCTGGCTGCGGATCTACAACCGCCCCGGCCGCTTTCCGCAAGCGATCCACTCGGCAAAGCGCTTTCGCGGCCCGACTGGCCTCGAGGAGTACGTTGGTCGTGGCATCGGCATGGAGTTGCGCGTCACCGTCGAAGGCGAGGTGCTCGTCTTTCGCTCGGCGCGCTATTTCCTCGCGTTGGGCAACTGGCGTCTGCCCATTCCACGCCTCTTCTCCCCCGGCCAGATGACCATCGAGCACCGCGACTTGGGCGCCGGCAGCTTCGCCTTTTCGCTCGAGCTGACCAACGCCGTCCTCGGCCGGCTCGTTTGGCAGTTGGCGCGCTTCCGCGACGCTTGAGTGCTCACCCTCGCGCTTCGCCCCTTTCATGGCTATGATCGCGCCATGACCCGCCGAACCGTTCGTGTGATCTGGGGCCTGACGGGCCTTTGTCTTGTTGCTGGGGTAATTACGAGCGCGGCCATCTGGCTCGGCGCTCCCGATCAGCCATGGCAGCGTGCCGTCCAGGAACTCTCGACGCTGCTTGATGTCGTCGCGCTGCTCTTGTGGATGGGCATCTTCGCCATCTACTGGGCGCGCCGTCAGCGCCGCCCCTGAAAACGCAGCGCGCCGGGACACCCCGCGGGCCCCGGCGCGCTTCTCGACAACGCGATCCCGAGAGACGGGAGGACCGCGTCAGGCATTCAGTCCACCGGGAAGGCGACTTTGAAGTCGACTAATTCCGGCTGAGCGGGTGCTGCTTCGCCTTCGATTGGGCGCGAGCGCACCTTCTGGGAATAGTCCACCTCGCAAAGCTCCATCGTGCCGCTGGTGGGCTGTTCCTCGTCTTTTGCCCCCCAGATGTAGGGCATGCCGCCTGCCGATACGGCCTGGGTCTCTGGTCCGACCTCGACCTCTTCGACCATGCAGCGGATCCGTAAGTCGTAGCGGATGCGCGAAACCTTTGCGCCGTTCCTACGGGCTTCGGCCATCACGCGATCGGTTTCGGCTCTGATCTGCGCCAGCGCAGCGCGCGCCGCAGCACTCTTCTGGGCTCTCTCGTCCGCCGCGGCCGGAGCCTGTGCTCTGCCCGTTGCGTCATCGACTACGGTCCACTGATAACTGCCCGGTTCTGCTAGATCGGGCTCAACTGCACGCCACGCATTACTTGTCTGCGGCAATTCCTCGGCATTCGCTGGAAGCGATGCCAGCAGAAATGCAAAAGCAAGACAAAACGCTTTCAATTTACCACCTCTTTACATTCGACGGCGACCCACATTTGCTAGCATGGCAGCATCAGGGCAACCAATGAGCTCGAATGCGTTTTGCCCGCTATGCACATGCTCCCCTGAAACTGTGCATCCCGCCGAAATAATTCTTTGCCGCGGTATGTGCACCTCGAAATTTCTGATCGACGCTCACAAACAAATCACGTATTTGCAAGGTATTAACCAGGATCGGCTCAGAGTCTGGTGGGATTTGGGACCGCAAGGGGTACAGCAATGACCGAGGCATTGAAGCTGGTCGCGAGCGAATACGCAGCCGCATGCCGCGACACCGTCGAAAGCGTGGCGCGGTCGCACGACCGCCATTGGTGGGCGGGCGTCGGCCTTTATCTCTGGTCGGCATTTCTGCTCGGAAATGTCATCGGCGAAGTCTGGCGCCTCGTCGGCGTGCCAGTCGCCTGAGGCCGCGACAAAGGCCCTTCGGGCTTTTAGAGAGTTATAACGCGAGTTTGCGCGGCAACCGCAATTGCCACGCAAACTCGCGTTGTTTTCGTATGCGGCAAAATTCTAGTGATCGGCTTCCAGGCGCCGTGAAATCGCATCGATCTCGGCGTTGAGCTGGAACAGCCGATCGCGATTTTCGATATAGTCGTGGCGCCGGGCATCGCGTTCAGCCGCAGTCGGTTCGCGATCGAGACGCTCGAACCGTTTGAGGATGCACTCGCACTGCCGTTCGACGGCCATGGCCTCGTCTTTGAGGCGTTCGCATGCCATCAGCCATTCGAGAGATTGCGTATTCAGCATCGACTGACCTCCGCGTAATACGACTGAGGCATTTTGTGGTCAGCCGGGATCGGCGAGCCAGCGGCACACCTGCCTTATCCCCGTTATCCCCTGGGTGCTCGTCTTACCGCGCCGGCAGCGTGGTGCTGGCGCAACTCTCTGCATGGGCCGAAGCCGAGACCCAGTTGCCGTATGGCGACGTGGCAGAAAGGCGAAGTCGCGGTATCGGCGAAAGCGGGCCAAGAGTAAGCGCTCCGCGCGCTAAAAAAGCGGGGCAGAGCACGCATGAAGATGCGCGGGCTGTTGGACGCTAAGCGCGGCAACCCTGGATTGGGATCATCGTAACAGACGTGCGATCGGCATATTTGTTCATCGCGCCCGTCGCCGCATCTACGCCCAGCCCGATGACGCCGCCTGCGATCACGTTGCCGGCCGCCATCCCCTCCGTATAGGACGGGATCATAGCAACGCTGTCCTGGAAGCAAGCCTTCCGGCAGGTCACGGCTATGTTGTGCTGGCTCTTATCGAGCTCGATCGTGGCAGGCGTCACGACGCTGCGCGATCCGATCCCCGGCGAAGAAAGCTCACAGCTGGCTCCCGGCGCGCCGGGCGTATCAATCGCCACCATTTGGGTTGTGCCTTTGACGATCGTGGCGCACCCGGCAATGACAATGAGTGAAAAGAAAAGGATCAAAAAACGCATGACAATCGGCCCCCACCGACGCCCGAAGTTATGCGCAATGCAATGCTCCTCCTAGCCCTAAGTGGCAACACTCGCGTATCGATCGTCCACCCTTTTGGTTGCCCTTCGCGGTTGTAGCGCGGGGGCATGAGAGCTGAGAGGGGGGGTGCGGAAGTGCAATCAGAGCCGCCACGCCGATGCCCGACCCTGCGCGGTGCCGGCGCAACTCGCCCGTTTCGGCGACTTTTGGTCCAGCCTGCGTGCGCGGCCCGTCGCGGGCCTTGTCAGGCCCGCGCGTTTCTCTTAAGAGCACCGTTCCGAACTTCCCGGGCCGGTTTGCCATCAGCCACGAGGCATCGCCTCGGCCCGGAATTGCGGGTTTGGAGAGGTGGCTGAGTGGCTGAAAGCACCGCACTCGAAATGCGGCATACTCGCAAGGGTATCGTGGGTTCAAATCCCACCCTCTCCGCCATCCCGTGGCAGTCGCCAGCCCTGCTAAGGCCGCGCGAACACCGTCACGACCCCGCCGAGCGCCGTGTAGTTCGATAGCGCCTGATTGAGGCCGACCGCGCCCGAGCCGTCATCCGGGCTCGACAGTCCCGCCGCCAAGCCGATCCCCGCCCAGCCGCCGACGCCCGACAGCACGGCAATGAACTGCTTGCCGTTGCGCTCGTAGGTGATGGGATTGCCGACGATCCCGGACGGCGTCTTGAAGCGATAAAGCTCGTGCCCCGTGCGGGCATCGACGGCTTTGAGATAGCCCTCGAGCGTCCCGTAGAACACGACGCCCCCCGCCGTCGCCAGCGCCCCCGACCACACCGAAAATCGCTCAGGCACCGACCACACGATCTTCCCGCTGCCAGCGTCCCAGGCGATGAAGTTGCCCAGGTTTGTGTCCCCCGGCGCAGGCGTCATCGTCAGCGTCGCCCCGACGTATGGCTGCCCCGCCGTATACGACACGTGAAACGGCTCATAGCTCATGCACGTATGATTGGTCGGCACGTAGAACAGCCGCGTTTGCGGTGAGAACGCCGCCGGTTGCTGGTTCTTGGCTCCGAGCGCAGACGGGCAGATCCCCTCGGTAGCGGTGTCCTCGCCACCCGCTTCCGGGCTGAACGCCCGGGCCCGCTGCGGCCTTCCCGTCGCCAGATCGACGCCGCTCGCCCAATTGACGCTTGCGTCGAACTTCTCCGCGAGAAGGAGTGCCCCGCTCGTGCGGTCGAGCGTATAGCCGAACCCGTTGCGGTCGAAATGTACCAGCGCGCGCCGCGTCGCGCCGCCGATCGAAATGTCGGCGAGGATCATCTCGTTGATGCCGTCGTAATCCCACTCATCGTGCGGCGTCATCTGATAGACCCACTTCGCAACGCCGGTTTCAGCCGAGCGCGCGAAGATCGTATCGGTCCATTTGTTGTCGCCCGGGCGTTGGATCGGGTTCCAGGTGCCCGGATTGCCCGTGCCATAATAGATGAGGTCGAGCTTCGGATCGTACGTGATCCAGCCCCACGTCGGGCCACCGCCTATCTTCCATTCCTCGCCCTCCCAGCTCTTGAGCGACGAGTTCTCGCCCACCGGCTTGCCGAGTTCGGTCGTCTTTTGCGGGTCGATCAGCATCGCCGCGTCCGGCCCCGCCGACGCCGCCGACCACAACGGCTTTCCGTCGGAGAGCCGATAGGCGGACAACCGCCCGAGCGCGCCGTATTCGCCACCGCCGATGCCGACGATCACCTTGTCCTTCACGACGAGCGGTGCCCCCGTCATCGTCTCGCCCAGCTTCGGATCACCGTTTTTCGCCGTCCACACCGCGGCGCCGGTCTTGGCATCGAGTGCCACGAGCGTCGCGTCGGCCTGCGCCAGCAGGATTTTGCCATCGCCATAGCCGAGCCCGCGGCTGACAGTGTCGCAGCACATCACCGCCGCCACCGAAGCATCCTGCCCCGGCTCGTACTTCCACAGGATGCGCCCCTCGTGATCGAGATCGAGCGCGTAGACGATGTTCGGGAACGGCGTGTGCACGTACATGATGCCACCGACGACCAGCGGCGCACCCTCGTGCCCGCGCAGCACGCCGGTCGAGAAGCTCCATACCGGCCGTAGCTCGTGCACGTTGTCTGCGGTGATCTGCTTCAGCGTGCTGAAGCGCTGGCCCGAATAGCTCCCCGCGGCTGTCACCCAGCTCCGCGCATCGCCGAGCCGCTTGTCGATGTCGTCATTGGCTGCAGCCGAAGCCTGCAGACCGAATGTGAGCACCGCCAGTGCGATGCAGGTGCGCAGCATGCTTGCCATGCCCCGCCTTTAGCACCGCGCGCGCCCCCTCACGCTGCGGCAGTCGGCAGCACGCCGCACCGTTGTCCGTTAACGGCCTGGGCTAGCGCTCAGATTCGCAATCCCCGCAGCTGGCGAGTTGCCCCGGAAGGCAGAGTGCGATAGCGAGTACCGCGTTGTTATCCCGCCATTCCTTCCATCATCTCACCAGCGAGCGCCGATCCATGAAGCTTGTGCGTTTTGGCCAGCCCGGCAGCGAGAAGCCCGGGCTCATCGACAGCCAGGGCAACATCCGTGACCTTTCCGCCCATGTGAGCGATTTCGCCGGCGCAGCGCTTTCCCCCGCCTCGCTCGACAAGCTGCGCGCCATCGACCCGGCGAGCCTTCCGCTCGTTCCGGCCGGCGTGCGCATCGGCGCCCCCGTCGCCGGCACGCGCAACTTCATCGCTATCGGCCTCAACTACGCCGATCACGCCAAGGAGACGAACCAGGAGATCCCGGCCGAGCCGATCCTGTTCAACAAGGCGCCCAACTGCATCGTCGGACCCAACGACGACATCATGTACCCCAAGGACGCGCGCCACATGGACTGGGAGGTGGAGATCGCCTTCGTCGTCGGCACCAGGGCGCGCTACGTCGAAGAGAAGGACGCCATGGCGCACATCGCCGGCTTCTGCCTCTGCAATGACGTCTCCGAGCGCCGCTTCCAGGTGAAGCACGCCGGCCAGTGGGTGAAGGGCAAATCCGCGGAGACATTCGGCCCGCTCGGGCCTTTCCTCGCGACACCGGACGAGATCGCCGACGTGCAGAACCTCGCCATGTCACTCGACGTCAACGGCGAGCGCAAGCAGACCGGCTCCACCTCGACGATGATCTTCTCGATCCCGTTCCTGCTCGCCTACATCTCGCGCTTCATGGTCCTCGACCCCGGCGACGTGGTGACGACCGGCACCCCGCCCGGCGTCGGCTCCGCCAAGAAGCCGCCTGAGTACCTGAAAGCGGGCGATGAGCTTTTGCTTCGCGTCGAAGGCCTCGGCGAGCAGCGCTCCAAGGTCATCCCCTTCCAGCCCTGATCACTCTGTCATCCCGGGCGACGCGAGCACCGCGAGCGAGACCCGGGACCAGCGTGCCTCGTCAGCATGGCAGCGATGCTGCCATGCTCAGGCGCCAAGGGCGCCCAGCGAAGTCGCTCCGATCGCCCGAGCGTCTCAGCGAGGGCGTGAATCGGCAGCGCAATAGTGGCGCGGACCTCAACTCGCGCAACGCCAGCCGTAGGCAAAGCTTCCCTCAGCTTGTGTCACCCAGACTTAATAAGCCTGCTGCACCTTGGCCTTGTGCTGATTGGAGCGCATGGATTTGCGCGTCCGTCCCCAGGCGTCTTCATCGAGGTTGTTCGCGGCCTCGATGCTCTGCTTCTCCAGATCGCTCAGCCCTTTGATCGACGATGTCGCCGCCGGAGCTGCCCCGGAGGAATAGGTATCGCGCGACCGCTTCAGATACAGCGCGTTGTCCTCCAGAACTTTGCGCGCTCCGGTGATGTCGCCCTTGTCGCGCAGCTCGACCGCCTTCTCGCTCTGTTCGGTCGCTATCTGCTGTGTCACCTGGCTCATCACCGTCTTGTTGAGGCTGTCGTCGATCTCCTTCGCATTGCTAGAAAAGCGCACCGTCGGCTTGGCCTCCGCCTCGGCCGCCTTGCCGCTGTCGAGATCGGTATAAGTGACGCGCACGTCGGCAACGTCGGCCGCGCCTTCGCCGTGCGTATCGGCGCCGTCCATCTCGATCACCACATAGCGCTCGTTCGATGCCTGCAGCTGATTGAGCTTCAACGTCACCTTGTCGCCCTCGATGCTGCCGTCGCGGCCGAGGATGCGCTTCGGCGTGAAGCCGCTCTTGCACTCGATGATGATGGTGATGTCGCGCGCTGAAACCGACAGCGCATCGCCAAATTCGCGATCGAATATTTCCGCAAGGTCGCCCGGCCGCTCTACAAAAGCGTGATTGCCGTCCGACGCCGCAGCCAGCCGCTGCATCAGGTCCTCGTTGTAATCGAGCCCGAGGCCGATGGTGGAAACCGAGATGCCCTTTGCCGCGAGTTTGCGCCCCAGCCTGGCGAGATCGCTCGGCTGCGACGGCCCGACGTTCGCAAGACCGTCCGACAGCAGCACCACGCGGTTGACGCCGTTGTCCGCCAGGTATTCTTCGACTTGCCGGCCGCCTTCCTCGACGCCTGCATAGAGCGCCGTCGTCCCGCTGGCCTGCAGCTTGTCGATGGCCGCGGTGAGCCGCTCGGCATCGCGTAACGGAGCCGCCGGAGACAGCACGTCGACATTGTGGTTGTAGGCAACGAGTGCGATCCTGTCGTCTGCGGAAAGCCGTTTCAGCGCCACCCGCGCGCCTTCTTGCGCGGCCTCGATCCGCTTGCCCTGCATCGAGCCGGACCGGTCGATCACGATGGCCGCGTTAATCGGCGTGCGCCGCTCGCGCTTCTCAGCGGCAAGGCCCTTGAGGCTCAAGCGCAGGTAGACCGTTCCGGGCTTGTTGGCGGAAATGACGCTCTGACCAAGTTCGGCGTCGATTTTCACTTCGCCTGCCCGCGCACTCATCAGCGGAGCGGCCAGCGCAATGGTGAGCGCCGCGTATCGCATTATCGACATCGCAATATCTCCTCGCCTTTGAAAATGTGCGCGCAACTTAAATCGCGCGCGCGGCAGAAGCGGGCAGGTGCGATGGCGAAACGGGGCCGATGCAATGGCCGAAAAAAGTAGAGCGCCCCGCATTGCTCATGCGCAACAGGGGGCGCTCCATTGTCGTTTGTCGTGCGTTACTGCAGCATCGAGCTCGAGCCGGCCGCGACACGCGCTTCGGCATGCTGCGCCGCCGTGATGCTCGTGCCGAGCCGCCGCCAAGCTGCCTCGTCGGCACGTGAGTTGGCCTGGAAGGCTTCGAACAGCGCCCGCGAGATTTCCAGTAGTGACTGCTGATCCGCGGTGAGCGCGCCGCCGCCCGCATCCGGCTCCAGCTTTTCGACGATATCGCGCAGCACCAATTCGAACGGGCCGTTCGGCAGCAGCATCAGCACCGGCCAGTGCTGATCCAGCTCCTGATAGGCATCGTCCAGCATGTGCCGCTCCCAGCTCGAATGCGGCTGCAGCGTGCTCTTGATCATAGAATAGGCTTCATCGAACGAAAGCCGTGCTTCGTCGTCCCTCGTGCGCAACAGCGCGTCGAGCGATCCGTGCGCCCGGCGTGCGCGATTGAAGGCTTCATTAGCCGCAATCGCCGCCATGTGCGCGCTCCCCGAAACCCGCTCCCACGCTTCCGGCCTTAGGTTGAGCGCTGCCAGAAGCTGTTCGAGGAAGTTGATGCGAATTGCCCTCGTCGTCTCTTCGTTCGCAACCGGCCTGTGCTCCAAGGCCCGCGTCGGTTCGGTCAGCTGCTCCAAAGCCTGTGTCCGCTGCGTCAGAGATCCGCCGAAGCTCGCGCGCTGGGGTGCCGCCCCATTCGTCAGCCGCGGCGCTCCATAGTCGGCCATCAGTGTGCGCGCGCGGATGCGCGCCAACGTCTTATAGAGGTCCTTGTGGATCCAGAATTCGTCGGCGCCCTTGCCGCGCCTTTGCACACGTCCCAGCGTTGCGCCCGCGTTCAGCGTGGAGCGCACTGTACGGCGGTGTTCGTCGATCACCTCCGCAAGGTTGATCTCCGCCGTGAATCCGCGATCCTCATCGATCGGGTGCATGTAGTGCAGCACCGTGTCGGCGTTCTCGTTGATGTTCGGCAGCAGCGCCACGCCGACGAGCTTCTCCAGCTCCGCGATATCGACGTTCGACTTGTCGGCCTCGAACGAGCGCTTCGACACGATCGACAGGAACTCGTAGAGTTCGGCCCGTACCAGGTACCGCCCCGCTGCCTCGTCGTACTCGACGGCGTTGATCGTCGAGCCGGCATTGAGCACGCCGATCACGCGCTGCGCCGTATGCGGGTCGAGCCGCTCCGGACGCACCTCGGCCATGAAGCCCGACGCATTGGTGATAGGTCGCATCGCGTTGAGCGTCGCCTGGGCGTTCTCGAACGTATCGGGAAGCAGCGCATTCTCGACGATCGCTTCGAGTTGCTGCGAGTTGCGTCCCTTCGGCGATGGCACGTCCGCCAGCGGCGAGCGCACCGCATTCGCCCCGAACAGGCCCGTCATGAAGATCAGCGAGTCGATACCGATGGCAATCGCCAGCGCCAGGTACGCCAGTCGGTTACCGTCCTGGAACGCGTTCCACGACACCACGAAGCGATGGGCCTTGTCGTCGCGGTTCATCTCCGCGAACGAGATCTTGGTGCGCAGCTCGTCCGTCTGCTTGCTCGGCAGTCCGCTGTCAGAAAGGCACTTTACCGCAAAGCCGAACAGCGCATCCGTGGAGCGCTGTGCCGCTAGCTTGTCGCCACCGACGCAATTCGCATTGAACGTTTTGGTGCCGCTCTGCAGCGTGAACAGCGATGCCGCCGCTTCGGTCGCCTGCTTGGGATCGCAGTCGATGCCCGATACCTTCGTTTTCGTCACATCGGCCGAGTACATTGCGCTGTAGAGCTGCGAGCAGCGCTGCTGCACCTCCGCGAGCCGATCCGCGCTCGGCGCCTGCCGGAACTCTGCGCGCGCCGTCTCGAACGCCGGCAGCATCCGGCCGGGGTCTGTGCGCTGACCCGCATCCTGGCTGCTCGTGTTCTCTTGCGTCATCTGAATGCGCTGCGACGCGGTCTCTTCCTCGCCCTTGTATTTGGCGAGTTCACCGTCGACGACTGCCAGCTCGCGCTTGATCTGCGAGATGCGCGTTTCCGCCGTGTCGAGCCGCTTCTTGGCGTCTTTGACGCGGTCGTCCTGGATCTTGTACGCCGCCTGCATCTTCGACAGCTCGCCCATGAGCTGCCTATAGACCGGCCCGCGCCCTTCCTTCAGCGTGCCTTCGACACCCTGGCCCTCGGCCATTGCCTCGACGCGCTTGGCATCGATCGCCTTGGCACGATTATCGAGCTCCGATTTCGTCGAGGCATAGTCAGCAGCAAGGGTCGAGCGGTCGGCTTCGAGGCGCGCCAGCTCGTCTGTCAGCGAGGTCTTCTTGCCGGCAAGGCCTGCCTGCCCGCTCTGCGCCGTGGTGATGCGCTCCTGCTGCTCCTTGATGGCGCGGTTGCGCAATTCGATCTGGTCGTTGAAGTACTTCTCGATCTCGCCCGTGGAGCTTTGCGCCGCCGAGGCGAGCCGGTCGAGCTGGCCCTCGTAGGCATGCCAGCCCTCGCTCTGGAACAGCGTCGACGTCTGCTCCAACTCCTGCTTGGCGATCGTGTCGCCGATGTCGGCAATGATGCCGGAAACCTGGTTCGTTGCGCGCAGCTCCGAGACGCGCTCGCGCTGATCCTTCGGGAACACCACGTTGAAGCGGCTGTCGAACGAGAAGAACACCGACGTCGACATACAGGCGAGGAACATCACCCACAGCATCGAGTTCTTCGCCATGATGCGCAGCGCCTGGGCGTACGGCGCCACGATGTCGGTACGCGCGAACACGGTAATGAGACCGAGCACGCCGAACAGCAGTCCGCCCGCGGCCAGCGCCTTGATCCAGTTGTCGGCCTCGATGCCATGCTTCCACTGATAGAAGGAGACGGCCGCGCCGAGCAGCACCACGGCAAGGCCGACCACCACCACCAGCGGCGCCGTCACCCGCGCGTAGCCGCCGCGCGGCACCGAGCTCATACCGGTGGCAAAACTTTCGCCGATCAGCCACGCCACGATCAGCATGACGCCGTGAATGCCGAACGTGAACATCAGTGACAGCACCGGTTCGCCGGTGAAGTTCGTCATGCCGTCCCAGGTGGTCCAGCCGCCGGCCAGCGACAGCACGATCGCCGCCGTTCCCAGCATCGCCAGCTGCCAGTTTGAGAAGAAGATGTCCTCGATCACCCGCCATAGCCGCGGGCCCACCTTGAACAAGGCGATCAGCGCGGCGATCACCAGCACGCCGAGAAGGATGCTGCGCGCGTATGCGGCCGGGTTGGCCATCACCGCGTCGAAAGTCTGTTTCACGTCCATCTGCATATCCCGCTCAACCGGCCGATGCCGGACAATCCGTCGCCGCGTCGCCTCGTTGCGGCGCAAAGGTCACGCGACGATGCAGGATGACCACAGCTCCTGGCCACTTCGGGGCAGGATTGCGGCGATCCCATGCACTTGGATGTTGTTACGGGTGTCCGAGTGGCCGGGACGTCCAGCGCGCGCTCTAGCGAGATTTGGGCAGAGGCCGATGTAAATGCAAGCGTAACGTTAATTTGGGTACTTCGCCGCCCGCGGCGGGCAGGGGTATGGGGCGAGCGGTCGCGTCAGACCGCTTCGAAAAGTGCGGCAATACCCATGCCGCCCGCCACGCCCAGCGTCGCAATGCCCAGCGAGGGGCCTTTGCTTTCACCGCGCGCCATCCGCGTGAACAGCCGCGTCACCAGCACCGAGCTCGCCGCCGCGAACGGATGCCCGCGCGCGATCGCCCCGCCATCGGCGTTGACGATGTCCTCGTCGAGCTCGAGGCTGCGCACCAGCGCGATGGCCTGCGCCGCCGAGGACTCGCTCATCTCGATCGCGCCGATGTCGGATGCCTTGTAGCCGCGGTATCCGGCCTTCAACTTCCTCATCGCCTCGATCGGCGCCGCAGCCTCGTCGTCGGGCGAGGTACCGCGCGTCGCATGCGCAAGCAGCCGCAAGCCCCGTGGCTTGCCGAGTGATGACCACACCTCGTGCGATACGACGACTGCGACCGCGGCTCCATCGTGCAGCGTCGAGGTATTGCCTGGCGTCAGTGTTCCATCCGGCGGCAGATAGGGCGCCAGTTGCGCCAAGTCCTTGAAGTCCGGCGCCGACGAACTCTGATCGCGCGCTTCCTCGGGGTTGGAGCGAATGGGCGCAATCTCGCCGACGAAGCGCTTTTTCTCGCGCGCTTGTTCCGCCTTGAGATAGGAGCGCAAAGTATAAGCGTCCTGATCGGCGCGGCTGATGCCGAGGCGCGCCGCAAGCGCTTCGCTCGATTCAAGATGCAGTGGCCCGTCGCGCTCATCGACCGAGCCTGGGTCATAGCTCAGGAAGCGCGGAAGCTGTTGCAGGCTGCGCGGCTTGGCGACACGCCACGGCGCCATCGAGATTGCCTCCGCACCGCCGGCAACGATCGCGCGGGATTCTCCTAGGGATACTGCGCGCGCGGCCGCCACGATGGCATCGAGACCCGAGCCGCATTGCCGGTCGATCGTCGCCGCCGGCGTGGTCTCCGGCAGCCCGGCAGCCAGTGCGATCAGCCGCGCTGGGTTGCCGCCCTCCGAAGCGTTGCCGACGATCAACTCGTCAACCTGCGCCGGATCAACGCCACTATCTTGCAGTGCAACGCCGATCAGCGGAGCGCAAAGCTCTTCCAGGCGCCGGCTTTTGTGCAGTCCACCGATGCGACCGATGGCTGTCCGCCGTGCCGCGATAATATACGCGGATTGAGAAGGCATATTTTCTATTTGGGGCTCTCGGAGATTGAATACGTTAGAGAGCGAACGTTGGCGCCCCATCGGCGCCGGCTCCCGACTTCCTTCCGGTACTGCTAGCAACCACATGAAGTTGGCGGAAAAGGGATCACTATCGGGTAGGTTTATGATCCCTTTCCCGTATGCCTCCTATGCTCGCGAAAGCCGGTGGTATAGAGTAACTCGAAATAGAAACGCTCGGGATGAAGCGATGACCGAGGCCACCGCCAAGCAGCAGACGCTGTCGACGACCCAGGCAGAGCGCAAACTGGCGAAAGCCGTCGAACGAGCTAACCAGGCATTCACCGAGAAGAACCTGCGCTTCACCAAGCTTCGCCAGGACGTCTTCGAGGAGATCGCCGCGACACACGCTTCGATCGGCGCCTACGATATCCTCGCCAAGCTGGCCGAGAAGGGCACGCGTCTTGCGCCTATCTCCGTCTACCGCGCCATCGACGCTCTTCTCGAAGCCGGCGTCATTCATCGCCTCGAGAGCAAGAACGCCTTCTTCGCCTGCCGGCGCATGGACCATCGCACCGGCCGCCGCCCGATCTTTCTCTCCTGCGAGAAGTGCAATGCCGTGCAGGAGGTTGACTCCGAGGGCATCTTCGACACCATCGACCGCTTGGCGCGCGACGCCTCGTTCCACCCACGCGTGAAGTTCGTCGAAGTGTCGGGCTTGTGCCGCAACTGCGAGTCTAAGAAGGACTGACCCACCGATGTCGCAGCGCGAAGGACCGGCCGCTCCGGCTCTGGCGCCGTGCGGTCATGGCTCTGGCCATGCCTGCGCACACCGCCATGGCGACGCCAGCCCGCAGCCAGTCGATTCCGTCGCGCTCATTTCTGCGCGCGGCATCTGCGTCTCGCGCCACGGCCGCGACCTGCTCATCGACGTCGACATTGATATCCACGCCCGCGAGATCGTCACCCTCATCGGGCCCAACGGCGCTGGCAAGACCACTCTGGTGCGCGTGCTGCTCGGATTGGAGCGCCCCGACCGCGGCGTGGTGCACCGCCGCCGCGACTTGAGGATCGGCTACGTTCCGCAGCGCTTCGATAGCGACATCGCCATTCCGATGACGGTCGACGGCTTCCTCCGGCTCGGCGGCAGCTATTCCGATACGCACATCAACGAGATACTGGAGCACGTCGACGCTGCCTCGGTGCGTCACCAGCAGCTCGGTGAATTGTCCGGCGGCGAAACGCAACGCGTGCTCCTCGCCCGCGCCCTGCTCCGTCAGCCGAACCTGCTCGTGCTCGACGAGCCGGTGCAGGGCGTGGATTACAGCGGCGAAGCCGACCTCTACAACCTCATCGCGCGCCTGCGCGACGAAGCCGGCTTCGGCGTGCTGCTCGTCTCGCACGATCTGCACATCGTCATGGCGCGTTCCGACCGCGTCATCTGCCTCAACCATCACGTCTGCTGCTCGGGCATGCCCGAAGCGGTGGCGCAGCATCCTTCCTATGGGCGCCTGTTCGGAGCCGAGGCTGCCCGCGCCTTCGCGCTCTATCGCCATCACCACGATCACAGCCACGACCTCGCCGGCATGCCTAAGCCTTCAGCCGCCGACGAGGCCGGCGGAGACGGTGATCCGAGCCGCCCTGCGCGCGGAGACGAATAGTGCTCGAGCCATTCTTTTTGCGCGCTCTCATTGCCAGCCTGGGGCTTGCCGTCGTTGCCGCGCCCCTCGGCTGCTTCGTCGTCTGGCAGCGCATGGCCTACTTCGGCGAGACGGTTGCCCAAGCGGGCCTTATCGGAGTCGCCCTCGGCCTCGCGCTGCAGATGGACGTCACCTGGGGCGTGCTGATTGTCGCGCTCGCCGTCGCAGCACTGCTGCTCTGGTTCTCGCGCCAGAAAGTTGTCGCACTCGATTCCATCCTCGGCCTGCTGCATCACGCAGCCCTCGCCGCCGGCGTCATCGCCACTTCGATGATCAAAGGCGCGCCCGTCGACCTCACCGGCTTCCTCTTCGGCGATGTCTTCGCCGTTACGAGGCAAGACGTTGCCATCATCCTCATCGGCGGCGCCATCGTGCTCGCCATCGTCGCCTGGCTCTGGCAGCCGCTTCTGCGTCTCGCCGTGCATGAGGATCTCGCCGCGGCAGAGGGCGTCGACCGCGAGCTGGTGCGCACCGCTTTTATCGTGCTGCTCGCCGTCGCCATCGCCGTTGCCATGAAGATCGTCGGCATCCTGCTGGTGATGGCATTCCTGGTCGTGCCCGCCGTCGCCGCCCGTCCGCTGTCGCGCACGCCGCAGCGCATGGTCGCCCTGACGGCCCTCATTGCGGCAGGCAGCGTGATGTCTGGCCTGTGGCTCTCCGCCACGTTCGACAGCCCCGGCGGCCCCTCGATCGTGCTGATTATGTCGGTTTTGGCTGGCATCTCACTCAGTTGGGCCTCGCTGAGCCGCGCCAACCGGCCACGTGGATAGTGTGATTTCGGCCGCCCTCTGGCCAACTTGTCGGCGCTGGATTAGGTAGACGGTTGGTTCAACTGGCAGAAACGGCACCCATGCGGGCTTCGCCCACCGATCTCATAGCCGAGAGGCGCCGCACCCACCCCGTCCGTATTGCGGACGTGATCGTTGGCGGCGGCGCGCCTGTCGTGGTCCAGTCGATGACCAACACCGACACGGCCGACATCGAGGCAACGACCGCGCAGGTCGCAGCGCTCGCCAGGACCGGCTCCGAGCTTGTGCGCATCACCGTCGACCGCGATGAGGCCGCCAAGGCCGTACCCCACATCCGCGACCGTCTTGCGCAACGCGGCGTCAGCGTGCCCCTCGTGGGCGACTTCCACTACAACGGCCACACGCTTCTCGCAGATAATCCTGCCGCCGCCGAAGCGCTGGGCAAGTACCGCATCAATCCCGGCAACGTCGGCTTCAAGGACAAGAAGGACCGCCAGTTCGCGGCCATCATCGAGACTGCGTTACGCTTCGCCAAGCCCGTGCGCATCGGCGTCAACTGGGGCTCGCTCGATCAAGAGCTGCTGACGCGCCTGATGGACGAGAACGCCGGCTCTAACGCGCCCAAGGATGCGCGTGCCGTGATGCACGAGGCGATCGTGCAGTCCGCGCTCATCTCCGCGCAGCGCGCCGAGGAGCTCGGCATGACGGCGAACGACATCATCCTCTCCGCCAAGGTTTCTGCTGTGCAGGACCTCGTCGCGGTCTACACGCTGCTCGCCGCACGCAGCCAATATGCACTGCACGTTGGTCTCACCGAAGCGGGTATGGGCTCGAAGGGCATCGTCGCCTCCACCGCCGGCATCGGGCTCCTGCTCCAGTCTGGCATCGGCGACACCATCCGCGTGTCGCTGACACCCGAGCCTGGCGGCGATCGCACGCTCGAAGTGCGCGTCGCCCAGGAAATCCTGCAATCGATGGGCTTGCGTTCATTCATGCCTATCGTCACCGCGTGCCCCGGCTGCGGTCGCACCACGTCGACGGTGTTCCAGCAGCTCGCGCGCAACGTCCAGGACATGATCCGCGACCGCATCCCCGAATGGCGCACGCGCTATCCCGGCGTCGAGACGCTCAATTTCGCGGTCATGGGCTGCATCGTGAACGGCCCTGGCGAATCGAAGCAAGCGGACATCGGCATCTCGCTGCCCGGAACCGGCGAAGCACCCGCCGCCCCCGTCTTCATTGACGGAAAGAAGGTGACAACTCTCCGCGGTCCCAACATTGCCGCTGAATTCCAGCAGCTCGTGGAAGACTATATCGAGCGTCGATTCGGTGGCGGGGGCCACAAGCAAGCCGGCGCCACAGAAGAGACCGAAGCGTCGACTGAAGAACGTCACACGGCCTAGAGGCGCGGTCGTGCATTGGGGGAAACGACAATGAAGACCAAAACACCCGCATTGCGCTGCGCTTTGCACATCGGCCCCGTGGGTGCCTTCGCGCTTCTTCTCGCGGCGTGCTCCGGCTCGTCCGTTCCCGATGTCGATCGCGTATTCCTGTCAGCTGCAGGCAACTGGGATCGCAACCGCGACGGCATCGTCACCTGCGATGAATGGAAGGCCTACGCCGGCGAACTCTTCGACGCCGCTGATACCAACCGCGACGGCGCACTCGATAGCGCCGAATACGCCAAGGTGATTTCCATCGATCGCATGTTCGAGACGGCCGACTTCAGCTACTACGACGGCAACAAGGACGGCAAAGTCGACCGCATGGAATTTGTCGAACGGCCAAACCGGGCGTTTGCCCTGCTCGACAAGAACAACGAATGCAGACTGTCGGCGAACCAGGTCGCGGGCGCGCGTGCTCATAGCGAGCAGATCTTCGATAACAAGAAGAGCGAATCCGGCGATCCGCGCGAAAAGAAGACGCCGGGCCTGCCAAACTAGCTGACGGTCAAAGTTCTTCCCTGATTTCGACTCTCCTTCGCCAAGCTTAGGCCATTGGAGCTGCATAGCTTTATGGCCTTGCCCGCGCACGAGACGGGAACCTGCGCGCTTCTCTGAACGTTAAGAGCGCAATCGTCATCAGACGAACGGGGATCTAATCATGAATAAGCTGCTGCTTGCCGGCCTCGCCGCTGGCGCATGGACGACCTGCGCTTCCGCCGCGGACCTGGGACCGTATACGCCACCACCGCCGCGCGCTGAGCCGATCTACGAGCCGGTGCGCGAGCACAACGCGTGGAATTGGCAAGGCCTCTACTTCGGCGCCAACGCTGGCTACGGCTGGGGCAACGATAACTCCGCCTACTACAATGGCGCGAGCGGCTCGCTGAACCCGAGCGGTTGGTATGGCGGTGGCCAGATCGGCTACAACGCGCAGTTCAACTGGCTCGTGCTCGGCATGGAAGCCGACCTGCAGGGCGCTGACATCAGCGACTCGACGTCGCTCAACAGCGGCTTCGCCAACGTGCAGACCGACATCGACTGGTTCTCGACGGTGCGCGGCCGCATCGGTTACGCCGCTGGCTCGACGCTGGTCTACTTCACAGGCGGCTGGGCCTTCGCCGATCTCAATCAGAGCATCACGACGCCAAGCGTTTCGATGAGTAAGGACGAGATCGCCTCGGGCTACACGTTGGGCGGCGGCATGGAATGGAAGTTCGCACCGAACTGGTCCCTCAAGACCGAATATCTCTATGTCGATCTAGGCGAACAGACGCTGTCGGGCCCGTCCGGCACCTACACCACCGACACCGACTTCCACACCGTGCGCGCAGGCGTCAACTTCCACTTCTGACCCGGCCACGATGGTTCAATTCGAAGGCGCCCACCCGGGCGCCTTCTTGCTTTCAGCTAAGACCGCATGCCGCGAAGCGGCAAGGCGCCAAAGGCGCCCGGCGCCAGCGCCGGATGTCATCTTGCGCGACGCTCGCCGCACACAACGCTCTTCACCGCTGGTGTCAGCCAAAAAACAAAAGCTATCTCTCACGCGCCGCTGTGAAGCGCGCCGCCTCGATCAGCGTTGCGGCCTTATCGCCGAACGGCGCTAGCTCGCGCTCGGCGCCGCGCACAGCGTCTTCGAGCCTCGCGCGCGCCGCCTCGATCCCGAGCAGCGACACGAGCGTCGCCTTTCCCGCAGCATGGTCCTTGCCCGTCGCTTTGCCGACCGTTTCGGCGTCGCCTTCGGCATCGAGCAGATCGTCGGCAATCTGGAAGGCCAGCCCAAGATGCTCGCCATAGCGCCTGACCGCCGCGCGTTCTTCGCCTGTCGCCCCGCCCAGAACGGCGCCGGCCTCGCACGCTGCCGCAAGCAGGGCACCGGTTTTCAGCGCCTGCAGCCGCTGCACATGCACGACTTTTGGAGCCGCCGGTTCACCTCGCTTTTCGGCGGCAAGATCCAGCATTTGACCGAGCACCATCCCGCGGCCACCGGCCGCGTGCGCGAGCAGCCGCGTGAGCTCCGACCGTACCGCAGGATCGGGGTGGGTTTCCTGACGCGCCATGATTTCGAAAGCGAGCGTCAGCAGGGCGTCGCCGGCCAGTATGGCGGTCCATTCGTCGAACGCTTTGTGCACCGTCGGACGCCCGCGTCTCAGGTCGTCGTCGTCCATCGCTGGCAGATCATCGTGCGCCAGAGAATAGCAGTGGACGCACTCGAAGGCCGCACCTGCGTCCACGGCCTTGTCCGGGATCACCCCAAAAAGCCCTGCTGTTTCAACGACCAGAAACGGCCGGAAGCGCTTGCCGCCTCCAAGCAGTGCGTGCTCCATCGCATCAGCGAGGCGTTCGCCCTTTTCCGGCCCGCATTCTGCGAGCAATTCGGAAAGGCGCTGCTCGATAAGGCCCGCTGCAGCGCCGAGCCTTTGCATGAACGTCATTCTCAGAGTACCTAGTGGCCGGGCCAGGCCGCCGGCGCCCTTCGGCGCAGGCGACACGCGAGCGGATACAGCATCGGGGCGATGCAAGCAAAGTATGGACAGGTCCGATCCTCAGCGCCCGCGACCCGGCAACAAGGCAGATGCCGACGCCGAGGCGCAAAAGCCCTCCGGCGAGCGACAGCACTCTGAGGCAACGCCCGATGAGACGGCGCCGGTCCAGGATCCGGCCCGCTTCGGAGAGTCGGAAGCGGATGCAGCCGAACGCGCCTATTTCGATCATTTGGAACGCGACACGACGCAGCCCGTGCGCCGTTATGCCGGTGTGCCGCTCTTCGACCAGCAGACGCGCCCCGCGCCACTGAATAGAGACGCCGCGGCGCCCCCGCCGGCCGATCCGGAGCCGCAGCAAGAGCCGGCTCCAACGCCAGCGCCCGCTGCCGAACCCGAGCGCGAAGCGCCGCCAACCTCGCGCACGTTCGAGCCGCAGCCGTTTGCCGTGCCGCGGCCGTCGGATCGACCGTTGCCGCAGGTGCCGCGCTGGACGGCTCCTTCGCCCCCCGCGCAGGCGGAGCCGCCTTCTGAGCCTGCAGAGGTCGCGCCCGAGCAAACAGCAGCCGAGCCCTCATCTCCTGTCGAGCCTCCGAGCGCGAGCGCTGCACCCGAAACGGAGAGGCAAGACGAAGCCAGCGTCGCAGCCACGCAGCCCGAGCAGTTTCACGAGCAGCCTATCGAGCCCGTCACCCAGCAGGCGTCTCCCGAGCCAGCGTCGCCGTCCGTCCCGGCCGCCTCGGAGTCGCGCGGGACGCTTGGCGCGGAGCCCGGGCGCCAGCCCCACCGACCTCAACCCCAGCCCCAACCCGAGACCACGCCGCAGGCCACGTCCGAGCCCGAGCCGCAACCCACGCTCGCTCCGACGCCCGACGAGAGCGCCCCGCCTCCGCTACCCGCAGAGACGCACGCACCTCAACAGCCTCGCTCGCTGGCACCACGCCCAATCGCCGCGCCGCCGCCGCTGCCGCCGAGGCCGGTCGCCGACCCGCCGCCCGTCGCCCGCGCATCTGAACCGCCGCCGCCTCCCGCGCCCTCTTTTCAGGCGTCACCGCCGGCTCTTCCCGACGATCAGCCGCGCTGGACCACGCCCCGGCAGCCTCAGCCGCCGCCAGCCCCGCGGATGCCCACGCCGGCGCCGCCACCCGTTCCGCGCCCCGACCCATCGTTCGATTTTGCCGTCCGGCCCGTATCCACTGTCGACGCCCAGGCGCCACCTGCTTCGATCGCACCCGGCCGCCGTGATTGGCGCGATCTTGTCCGTCGCGCCGCACACGCCCTTTTCCTCGTATTCGCCGGCTGGTTCATCGCCGTGCTCGTGCTGATCGTCGCCTACCGCTTCATCAACCCGCCGCTCTCCATGCTGATGGCGCAGCGCTTCCTCACGGGCAGTTCGGTCAATAAGCAGTGGGTGCCGATCGATCGCATCTCGCCCAACCTGCAGCGCGCCGTCATCGTCGCAGAGGATGGCCGTTTCTGTCAGCACTGGGGCGTCGACTTCATCGAGGCTGCCAACGCGCTGCGGCGCGCCTCCGACGGCTACCCGCGCGGCGCCAGCACGATAACGATGCAGGTCGCCAAGAACCTGTTTTTGCTGCCGACCAAGAGCTACCTGCGCAAGATGATCGAAATCCCGCTCACCTTCGCGATTGAGCTGGCTTGGCCTAAGCGCCGCATCCTCGAGGTTTATCTGAACATCGTCGAATGGGGCCCCGGCGTGTTCGGCGCCGAGGCGGCCGCGCGCGCCCATTTCGGCCGCTCCGCCGCGAGCCTCACCCCACGTCAGGCGGCCCAGCTTGCGGCAGTCCTGCCCAACCCGATCGTCCGCGATGCCGGCTCGCCCGGACCCCGCACCGCCCGCAAGGCTTCGGTCATCCAATCCCGCGCCGCCCGGGCCCGTTCGGCTTCGGCCTGCGTCGACATCCAGCGTTAACGCTTAGCTTGCCTCTGGCACTCCCATTAGAATGTCGGTATAAGGCGCGCCCATGTGCCCGGCGGGGTGAACCCTGCGCCGGGCTGTGCAACGGAAATTTCCCACAAACGGGGTTTCGGCGGGCCTTAGCGCCCGAGCGGGGCGAATTTAGCCCTGTCCCCGGAAAAGACTACGGAGTTTAGGACTATGGCAGTTCCGCGGAAGAAGGTTTCCCCGATGAAGCGCGGGCAGCGCCGCTCGCACGACGCGCTCAGCGCGCCGGCCTACGTCGAGGACAAGGAGTCGGGCGAGCTTCGCCGTCCCCACCACATCGATCTGAAGACCGGCAAGTACCGCGGCCGTCAGATTCTCGAGCCGAAGGCCGACGTCTAAAAAAGGCCCTGACGGCAGGGGACATTGCGCCGATGCTCGGGGGGTATTCGGCGTTGCAGCAGCAAGGCCCCCGTGGCAATAGATTTGTCATAGCCCGGCCACACGCGCCGAACAGGGGGACTGCGTAATGTCGCTTAGGTCGCTGCCGTCAATCATCCTCGCGTTCATTCTGTATAACGTCGTGGTCTTCGTTTCCGGCGGCACCGACGTGCTGAAGTCTTCGCTGTTCGAATTGAACATGCTGAGCGGCGGCGTTTGGCAGTTCACGGTCGGCGATCTCATCGTTCTGCTGACCCTGTTCCTCCTCTTCGCCGAGATCGTGAAGTCGACCTACACGTCGACGTCCTCGCTCGTCGATCACGGCTTGTCGATGATCGTGTTCATCCTGTGCATCGTCGAGTTCCTTCTCGTCCCGCAGGCTGCGACGTCGACGTTCTTCCTCATCATGGTTGCGACCGCCATCGACGTTATTGCCGGCTTCACCATCGGCATCCGCGTCGCCCGCCGCGACCTCGCTATCGGCGGCGCGATCGACTGATCGCGCAACACCGCGGCAAGCGCTGAGAATGAAAAAGCGACCGTCAATGCGGTCGCTTTTTTGATTCCGACTTCGGCGTCAGCGCGGAAGGATCAGTTGTCGCCCGAAAGCTTGTCGATCTTCTGCTGCATGTTCGCAAGCTGGGCCTTGAGCTCTGTGATCTCGCTGGCTTCACCGGCTTTCGCCGCGGGCTTCTCGCCCTCGGTGCGCATCTTGCCGGTGCCGGGCACGCCCGTGAAGGGGCTCCACATCGAAAGCGCCTGCTCGAACATCTGCATGTTCTTGCGCGCCTGGTCCTGATAGACCTCGAACGCAGCGGTCGGGTTCGAGAATGCCGTGGCGAACTGAGCCCGGATCTTCTCCTGCTCCTTCACAAGGTTCTCTAGGCTGAACTGCAGGTAGCCCGGGACCATGCGTCCGATGCTGTCGTCGTAGAAGCGAATGAGCTGGCGCAGGAACGGCACGGGAAGCAGCGTCTGACCGCCCTGCCGGTTCTCCTGCTCGACGATGATCTGCGTGAGCACCGAATGCGTGAGGTCGTCGCCCGTCTTCGCGTCGTAGACGACGAAATCCCGGTCCGACCGCACCATCGCCGCCAGATCCTCGAGCGTGACGTAGGTGCTCGTCTCAGTATTGTAGAGTCGCCGGTTGGCGTATTTCTTGATGACAACCGCTTCTCTTTTGTCGGCTGGCGCGTCGGGTTTGTTCAACATTGCTGGGCCGTTGCAGAAGATTTTTGCACTGCGGCAGCGTAACACACCCCCGCCCACTGGTGCCAGCCGTTTGTGTTGACCGCCGCAGTCATTTGGCGCATTAGCTGGCGGCAAGCCTAAGCTTTGGTAATACGTGGTTTATGCACCGCGGCCAGCCGGGCCCCTGAAAACGGGCACCGTCGCCTCGGCGCTAGCCCGATCTATAAGAATCCGCATGCTCGAGGAGGAGCCTTTACGGATGAGCGACGACAACACCATCGTCATTGCCAGTGCGGCACGCACCCCAGTTGGCTCGTTCAACGGCGCCCTCGCTGGTCTCCCCGCTTCCAAGCTCGGTGAGATCGTCATCAAGGCCGCTCTCGAGCGCGCCAAGGTCGAGCCGGGCGACGTCTCGGAAGTCATCCTGGGACAGGTACTGATCGCCGGTCAGGGCCAGGGCCCGGCCCGCCAGGCTGCCATCGGCGCCGGCGTTCCCGTCGACGCCCCCGCTTGGGGCGTGAACCAGATTTGCGGCTCGGGCCTGCGCGCGGTCGCACTCGGCGCCCAGCAGATCAAGGCGGGCGACGCCAGCATCGTCGTGGCCGGTGGCCAGGAGAGCATGAGCCAGTCGATGCATGCTTCCCACATGCGCAACGGCACCAAGATGGGCGACGTCAAGTTCGTCGACACGATGGTCAAGGATGGCCTCTGGGATAGCTTCAACAACTATCACATGGGCACCACGGCCGAGAACGTCGCGCGCCAGTGGCAGATCACCCGCGAGGATCAGGACAACTTCGCCGTCGCCTCGCAGAACAAGGCCGAGGCCGCGCGCAAGGCCGGCAAGTTCAAGGATGAGATCGTCCCCGTAGTCATCAAGGGCAAGAAGGGCGACACCGTCGTCGACCAGGATGAGTACATCAAGGACGGCGTCACGCTCGACAGCATCGCCAAGCTGCGCCCGGCCTTCGACCCGAAGGAAGGCACCGTCACCGCTGCCAACGCCTCTGGCATCAACGACGGCGCTGCCGTTGTGGTGTTGATGACGGCGGCCGAGGCCAAGAAGCGCGGTATCGAGCCGCTCGCGCGCATCGTGTCGTGGGCCCAGGCCGGCGTTGATCCCTCGATCATGGGCACCGGCCCGATCCCCGCCGCCAAGAAGGCGCTCGAGAAGGCCGGCTGGACCGCTCAGGACCTCGACCTCGTCGAAGCCAACGAGGCCTTCGCCGCCCAGGCCTGCGCCGTGAACAAGGGTCTCGGCTGGGACACCGACAAGGTCAACGTCAACGGTGGCGCTATCGCCATCGGGCACCCGATCGGCGCTTCCGGCGCCCGCGTGCTGACGACGCTGGTGCACGAGATGAAGCGCCGCGACGCCAAGAAGGGCCTCGCCACGCTATGCATCGGCGGCGGCATGGGCATCGCCATGTGCGTCGCGCGCGACTGACAGAGGTTCGTCGAAATCCGCTCCGGCCCTTAGTGGCCGGAGCGCCCGCCCACCCCTGATCAAATCAACAAGAGACCATCCGAGGGAGGTTTTTCATGGCTCGTGTCGCCCTGGTGACGGGAGGTACGCGCGGTATCGGCCACGCCATTTCCGTCGCTCTCAAGAACGCTGGCTACCGCGTTGCTGCCAACTACGCCGGCAATGACGCCGCTGCGCAGCAGTTCCAGGCCGAAACCGGCATCCCCGTGTTCAAATGGAACGTTGGTGATTTCGACGCTTGCGCCGCCGGCATCGCCCAGGTGACGAAAGAGGTCGGCCCCGTCGACGTGCTGGTGAACAACGCCGGCATCACGCGCGACGCCATGCTTCACCGCATGACGAAGGAGCAGTGGAACGAGGTCATCAACGTCGACCTCGACAGCCTCTTCAACATGTGCCGTCACGTCATCGACGGTATGCGCTCGCGCAACTTCGGCCGCATCATCAACATCTCGTCGATCAACGGCCGCAAGGGCCAGATGGGCCAGACCAACTACTCCGCGGCCAAGGCCGGCACGCACGGCTTCACCAAGGCCCTCGCTTACGAGAGCGCCGCCAAAGGCATCACTGTCAACACCATCGCACCTGGCTACATCGCCACCGAGATGGTCGCCGCGGTGCCTAAGGAAGTTCTCGACACCAAGATCATCCCGCAGATCCCCGTCGGCCGCCTCGGCGAGTCCGAGGAGATCGCGCGTGCGGTGGCCTTCCTGGCATCGGACAACGCCGGCTTCGTCACCGGTGCCTGCCTCGACGTCAACGGCGGTCACTACATGGCGACCTGATCGGTCGCATTAATCGCCAAAAGAAAATGGCCGGGCATTTGCCCGGCCATTTTTGTATCAGCTTCTCGCTCGGCGCCTCAGCCTCGAAGGCGCGTGCGGATGATCCGCGGATAATCATCGCCCTGGTCGGCGTTGCCCTGCGGCTGCGCCTCGCCATAGTTCCACCAGCGCTCCTGTTGTCCGCCTTCGCCCATCCCGCCGCCGACAGCCTGCTGCATAGGCTCCTGCGGAGCAACCATTGCGCTCATGGTCTGCGGCTGACGCGATGGTGCAGGCTGACCACCCGCAACATTGCGCTGCGGTTGCTGCTGCGAAACCGGAGCGGCGAACCACGCTTCGATCAGATCGAGCTCGTCGGCCGAAAGGTTGAGCCCTTGGCCACGGCAGCGCGCCACCACGAAGTTGCGGAACCGCGAAGCAAAGAGGCTCGCCGATGCGCCTTGGTCGAACCAGGGATCGGCTTCGCTCACCACATCGAGCACGAAGCGAACGTCGTCGCGCCGGATGTCGATGCCATGGTTCTCCGCCCGCTTGACGATGTTCGTCAGCGTCTGCTGGCCGGCGAGACCATTGGCGCCGATCTCCTGCGCCATCACATCGAACAGCGTGCGATAGTCCTGCGGTGACAGCGTCGGCGCCTGGCTTGCCTCATGAATGCGTGCGATCGACTGCTGGATCGCAGCGGCGCCCTGCGCGGTCCGCTGCGGCTGCGGTTGCGGTGCACCCGCGTTCGCTGCGGGCCGCACCTGCATCGGCTGGCCCATCATCGGATCGGCATGCATCGGTCCCATCGGAGCGCGCTGCATCGGAGCCTGCAACTCGGGCGCAGGGCCAGCCGGACGTGCACCGGACTGGGCACCAAGCAACGGCGCCAGTGCACGCTGCATCATCGAAGGCTCGCCCCGCATCGTCTCGGACGGTGCAGCCGGCGCCGCAGGCTGCGGACGCACGTCTGCGCGAGGGGTGTCGATGCGTGCCTCTGCACGCGACTCCACACGCTTCTCGATGCGCGGAGCTTCGTCCTGGATCGCGCGGTTGGCGTCATAGACGAAGTACGGTGGCTGACCGGTCAGGCGGATATCGTCCGGCAGCCCGCGCGACAGCAGATCACGGAAGCTCCCCGTGCCGCCCCATGCCGAGCCGACCGTCTTGTCATGTCCGAGCGCGCGCACGCAGCGATCGGCCAGAGCCTCGAGCGCCAGCGGCTGGTCTGCCGTGCGCACGGCCGTTGCCACCTCGGCGAGGATTTCGCTGCGCACCGTCTCGATCGAAGCTGCGCTCGGCAGTGCCGCCTGTTCGCCGCGACCCTGATTGCGGTTCGGAAGCTGTCCATCGATCAACAGCGACAGGAAGTCGGCTTCGCGGATCTCCGCGTCGCAGATCGCCGTATACGGCGTCGCCGTGTGATCGTTGGAGAACACCACCGTGCGACGCGCATGCGAGCGCAGGCGATGCAACACAGGTGTGAAGTCGGCATCGGCCGACAGGATCACGAACTCATCGAAGCGCGTGTCGTGCGTGAGCAAGTCGCGCACGTCCATCACCATGCGGATGTCCGCGGAGTTCTTGAGCTGCTGCGTCAGCGGCGGGCAGTCGACCACCTCGAAGCCCGCGCGCAGGAAGTGATGGCGCACGAACGGGAACGAGCTCATGTCGGTCGAGTTGTCGCTCTGGTTCCGACGTGGCACCGGATTGCCATAGCAGCGGCTGATGGCGATGCGGCGCTCCACATCGAGAGCCGGCGTATTCGTCGGCGTCATCAGCGCACCGGACGCAATCTCCTTGAGCCAGAGACCGGCATCCTTCGAGAAGCGTTTGGCTGCTTCCTCGTTCTTGCGCTTCAGAGAAAGGTAGACGTTGTCGTAATCGACGAACACCGTGGTCAGAATTGGCCCTGATGACTCGCGCTTCATAACCGGCATCCCCCGCGTGGCCGTAGGAATATTGAGTTGCAACGACTCTTTGGTGAGTCGCGGGGATGCGGCAACCGTCGCTCCTTCAAGCTCAGGGGAAAACTCTGCGAGATCGGTCGCTTAGCAGCTTTTGTGGCTGAGCATTAGTGGTGGAAAACTCGATTATGAGCTTTGCGCGCAACAGCCGTTTGCGCCGCCCATGCAACACCCTAAGCTTCGGGCGGAGCAAAACTTTTCGGCGCCAGCTCGAACGATTCGAACTGGAATCCAGGCGCCACCGTGCAGCTAACTAATGTCCATGCGCCCAGACTCTTCGCACTCTGCCAAAACCCCGGAGGAACAACGCCCTGCGGACGCTCCCCGGCGGCAAGATTTGCGCTCAAGACCGACCTGCTGGCGAGCCCGTCCGGCGGTGCGATCGACAACTCCAGCGGCGCCCCCGCATGCCACAGCCACACCTCGGCTGCATCGACCCTGTGCCAGTGCGAGACTTCCCCCGCAGCGAGCAGAAAATAGATCGCCGTTGAAGCTGCGCGCTTCCCATCGCCGCGATCATCGCGAAACGTCTCGCGATAGTGCCCGCCTTCCGGGTGCGGCTTCAGATCGAGCAGTCGGATGATCTCTTCTGCGCTGGGCTCGGCCATGCGGATCAGCTCTTGTTCTTGCGTTCGCGGATCGCCGCAAATACGTGCCAGTCAGGCGCGTACAGCATTCCGAGCTTCGCCCGAATCGCGGTGACGTTCGGGCGCAGGAACGGATTTGTCTCCAGCTCGCGATCAAGCCGCGTCGGCAGCGTCGGCTTCCCCTGATCCCGCAACAGGTCGACTTCCTTCGCGCGGTTGACCAGCGCGAGGTTGTCCGGCTCCAGCGTCAGCGCAAATCGCGCATTCGCCTGGGTATATTCATGTCCACAGTAAATCTCGGTGTCGGGGGGCAGCCGCATCAGCTTCTGCAGCGATCGCCACATCACCTCGGCCGTGCCCTCGAAGACGCGCCCCGCGCCGAGCGCAAACAGCGTATCGCCAACGAATGCCACCTTCGCGTCCGGTATCCAGTAGGCGATGTGCCCGATCGTGTGCCCCGGGGTCTCGATAACTTTGACGTCGAAATCTCCGAACCTGATGACGTCGCCATCCGTAACCTCGACGTCGATGCCCGGAATGCGCTCAGCCTCTGCGGCCGGCCCATAGATGGTGCACCCCGTCGCCTCTTTGAGGGCGAGGTTGCCGCCCGTGTGATCGCCATGGTGGTGTGTCACGAAAAGGTGCGTCAGCGTCCATCCCTTGGCCTCGAGTTGCGCCAGGACGGCCTTGGCATCCGGCGCATCGATCGCAGCCGTAACCCCGGCCTCAGGATCGTGAATGAGGACGCCATAGTTGTCGGAAAGACAAAGGAATTGCTCGATTTCGAGCTTCGGCATAACGACCGGCTCTCTTCATTGCTATGTCGGGCGACGCTAAGAGGGTATCCGCGCGCCGTCATTAAGACAACGCGTAGCCCAAGGCGAGGCTTGAAATGCCGCGCAGAGACGTCAGATTGGCTGGCAACGCGAAGGGTCCCGAGACAGCATGCTGCTCGACGTCGATGAACTGCAGGAATTTTACGGAACGCCGCTTGGCCAGACGGTGCGCCGCCTGCTGGCCCATCGCATTCGCGCGCGCTGGCGCGGCCTGCAGCAATCGACGCTGATCGGTCTTGGTTACTCATCGCCCTACCTCGGCGCCTTCCGCGGTGAGGTGCGCCGCCTGGGCGCGCTCATGCCCGACAGTCAGGGCGCGGTTCGCTGGCCGCGCGAAGGCGCGTCCCACACGGTGCTCGTCGATGATGACCGTCTGCCGCTGCCCGATGGCTCGGTCGATCGGCTCCTCGTCGTGCACTGTCTGGAGGTGGCCGAGCACACCCGGCACCTTCTGCGCGAGATGTGGCGTGTACTCGCGCCCGAAGGACGCGTCATCCTCGTCGTCCCCAATCGCCGCGGTGTGTGGGCGCGGCTCGACAACACGCCGTTCGGACAAGGCCGACCCTACAGCCGGCGTCAGCTCGACCACTTGCTCATCGGCGCGATGTTCTCGCCGCTCGATTGGGGCGGCGCGCTCTATTTCCCGCCGCTCGGCCGCCGCATGCTGCTCCGCTCATCCACTGCGTGGGAACGCGTCGGCGAAGGCATATCGCCAGCCTTCTGCGGCGTGCTCATCGTCGAGGCTAGCAAGGAACTCGTCGCCCCGATAGGCAAGCCGATGAGGGCGCGCGCGCTCCGCAATCCGGTTTTGCAGCACCTCGGCGCCCGCCGCGACGGCTCACCGCGCGATCAGTCCACGTCCACGTAGCCCGGCACGCCGCCGCACTCGGCAATCATCGTATCGACCGTGCGCCCCGCGTTCGACTTGAGCGCCAGATCGTCGAGGCAGGCGATCATGTCGTCGGGGTTCATCTCGCCCTTGTATGGAAATTTGCCAGCCTCGAAGATCATGTCGCCGGCCCGGTCCTTGACGATTTCCGGAGCCTGACGCCAGTCGTGCGCTTTGCCGCGGATCAGGTCCGCCGCCGCTGGCGTCGCCTCTTCGAGGCTGCGAACATAGCCTTCGGCATGTGCCTGGCCCGCAAGCATCAGTGCTGCCGCGATCAATGCGAACCGCATCGCTTTTCTGTCCCTGATTGTTTCTGGCTGAACGCTGGAGTGCTTCCGGAAAAGTGGAAGCCGGTTTTTCGATAAGAAGCACGACAAAACAGAGTGCGACGCTACCAACAGAGCGGCGATCAGCCCGCCTCGCGGTAACGCTGCGCCGTCTGCAGATCGACCGACACGAGCTGCGATATGCCCTTCTCCGCCATCGTCACGCCGAACAGCCGGCTCATGCGCGACATCGTCATCGGATGATGCGTAATGACGAGGAACCGCGTTGCCGTCTCGTCCGCCATGCTTTCCAGCAGCCGGCAGAAGCGATCGACGTTGGCGTCGTCCAGCGGCGCATCGACCTCGTCCAGCACGCAGATCGGCGATGGGTTGGTGAGGAACACCGCAAAGATCAGCGACATAGCCGTCAGGGATTGCTCGCCGCCCGAAAGCAGCGACAGCGTCGCCGGCTTCTTGCCCGGCGGCTTGGCGATGATCTCAAGACCACCTTCCAGCGGATCATCGCCCGCGATCATCTCGAGCCGCGCTTCCCCGCCGCCGAACAGCGTCGTGAACAGCCGCCCGAAATGCGTATTCACCGCCTCGAACGCCTCGTTCAGCCGCTTGTGCGCTTCGCGATTGAGCTGGCCAATGGCGCTGCGCAGCTTGGCGATCGCGTTCTCGACGTCGGCCTTCTCCGTTTCGAGCCCTGCCGATTGAATGCTCAGCTGCTGCAACTCGTCATCGGCCGCGAGATTGACACCGCCGAGACGCTCGCGGTCGCCCTTCAAGTTCGAAAGCTTGCGCTCGACGTCCGGCAGCGCCGGCAGTCTCTCCCCCACGGGAAATTGCGCCATCTCCAGGCAACCTTCCGGCGCGACGCCGAGGTTCTCCCGGATGAGGCGCGAAACATCCTGTCGACGCGTGCGCGCCGCTTCCAGCTTCGCTTCCGTACGTGCACGCCCTTCGCGCGCTTCCGACACCGCATTTTGTGCCGCCCGTAACGCCTGCACGCTGGCGCGCAGCGCCCTATCGGCTTCCGCCAGCGCGTCGGCCGCAACCTGCCGCTCGCGCTCCGCGTCCGACAACGCGCTCATCAGCTTGCCGCGCTTTTCCTCCAGCATCGCCGGAATGTCTGCAAGGCTCTCCAACTCGGTCTTGGTTTCGCTGAGACGCGTTTTCAACGTTGCAATCTGCCGCTCGGCTCCCGATGAGCGGATCGTCCACCGATCGCGTTCGATGCCGATGGCCGCACCGCGGTCGGCCCGCGCGCGCCGCTCGCGCTCGATGTCGCCAACTGCGCCACGCGCCTCCGCAACCGTTATCCGCTGCACCGAGGCTTCGCTCTTGGCCGCATTGAGTGACGGCTCGAGATTCTCGGCCGTCGCCAGAGCCTCGACACTTGCTTCCGCTTCCGCCAGCGCTTCCTGCGCCGCTTTCAGCTCTTCTTCTGCGCGCGCCCGCGCACCCGAAACGGTAGCGAGCTTGGCTTCCGTTTCGCGCGCGGCACGCTCGATCGTGGTGAGGCTCTCGCGCGTCTTCGCCAGCATCGCCTGCGCCTCGCGGCCGAGCTGCCGCAGACGCTGTTCCTCGGAGCGCGCTGCCGCCAGCGCCTGCGCCGCCGCCTGCTCGGCCTCAGCGGTGGAGGCAGCGGCCGTGCGCGCCTCTGCTTCCTCCAGCTCCAGCGACGACAGCCGGTTGCGTTCCGCTAGGCGCTGTGCCGCCGGCGTCACGCCTTCGGCGGCGGCCGTGAATCCATCCCAACGCCAAAGATCGCCCGCACGCGTGACGAGCCGCTGTCCGGGCTTCAGCGAAGGTTGCAGCTTGTGCCCGTGCTCGCGCCCGGCGACGACGCCCGTCTGGCGCAAACGCCGGTCGAGTTCCGGCGGCGCCTCGACGCGGGCCGCAAGCGGCTCGACACCCGCGGGCAGCGCCGGATCGGAACGCGGCACATCCACATGGCGCCAGTGCACGGCCGCCTCTTCGGCGGCAGGCACTTCCAGGTCATCGCCCAGTGCCGCGCCGAGCGCCGCTTCGTATCCGGGCGCCACGCGCATGCGATCGACGACCGGCGGATACTGCGTCGGCTGATTGCCGATCAGCAGCTTCACCAGCGTCTCGCGCTCGGTGCGCAGAGACGCGAGCCGCAGCCGCGCCTTGCTGCTTTCTTCGCGCGCTTCGTCAGAAGCAACGAGCAGTGTGCGCGCGTTGTCCTCCGCGGCAAGCGACTGCACCTCGAACTTCGCGATCTGGTCGGCGAGCTGCTGCCCTGCCTCGGTGATTTGTTGCAGCTTGTGCGCGTCCGGCGCCCGCGCCATGATCTCGCGCGCCTGCGCTTCGAGTTCGCCAAGCTGCCGTGTCAGCTTCTCTACCGTCCATTGGCGCTCGCTGACGCTGGCCTCCGCGCTCTGCTTGCGCGCCCGGTGCTCGGCAACTTTCGTGGTCAGTTCAGCAAGCCGCGCTTCCGTCTCGGCGAGGATTTCCTCCGCCTCTTCCAGACGCTCGCGCGCTGCCCGTTCCTTGTCGCCAGCTTCGACCTCCGCTGAGGCCAGATCTTCGATCTCGATTTCGAGATCGCCGAGGATCTGCTGCGCTTCGGCGATCAGCGCTTCCTCTCGCGCGGCGTCGGCAGCAAGCTGCTCGGCGCGTGCTCTAAGCTCGCGCTCACGCTCTGCGACGCGCTCGGCCTCCTGCTCGAAATTCTCCTGCTCGATGCGCAACCGGCTGAGGATTGCCGCGCGCTTGGCTTCTTCCTCGCGCAGCGGGGCCATGCCCTCCGCCAGTCGTGCTTCTTTGACCAGCGCCTGCGATTCCGCTTCTGTTGCTGCTGCCTGCAACGCCACGGCGTCGCGCAATGCCGCTTCCTCGCTATCGACGTGGGCCTGCGCGTCGATCCACGAGAGGTGACCCAGCAGCGCCTCCTGCCGGCGGATCGCCTCGGAAATCTCCTTGTAGCGTCGCGCGGCCCGCGCCTGCCGCTTCAGGCTCTCGACCTGCGTGTTGAGCTGACCCAGCACATCGTAGAGGCGTGCAAGATTGGCTTCGGTTGCCTTTAGGCGCAATTCCGCCTCATGTCGGCGGCTGTGCAGCCCGGCGACACCCGCGGCGTCCTCCAGGATGCGCCGCCGCTGTTCCGGCTTCGCGCTGACGATCTCGGCAATCTGCCCCTGCCGCACCAGTGCCGGCGAACGTGCGCCCGTCGCCGCATCCTCGAACAGGATTTTCACGTCGCGCGCCCGCGCCTCGCGTCCATTGATGCGATAGGCGCTGCCCGCTTCGCGCTCGATGCGCCGCGTGATCTCGATGTGATCGGCGTTGTTGAATTCAGCCGGCGCCCGCCGCGCCGTATTGTCGAGGAAGATCGTCACCTCGGCCGAGTTGCGTGCCGGACGCCCGTTCGTGCCCGAGAAGATGACGTCGTCCATCGCCGCCGCGCGCATGCTCTTGTGCGAGGTCTCGCCCATCACCCAGCGGAGCGCTTCGAGCAGGTTCGACTTTCCGCAGCCGTTCGGGCCGACGACGCCGGTCAATCCGGGCTCGATCAAAAGCTCGGTCGCTTCGACGAACGATTTGAAGCCCAGAAGCCTGAGGCGCGTGATCTTCATAGCGGTTCCCAAGCGCAGACGGCCTGCGCCACAACACGAATGGGCTGCTGTGAACGACTAGCGCGGCGTATCAGCCGATGCCGTGGCACGCGCTGCCACGAGCGGTCCGACCATGGCACGAATGTCTTCGATCGAGAGCTCTTTCTTCACGAGCTTGTTCCCGACAAAGAAATTCGGAGTGCCGATGACGCCGAGCGTGCGTCCGCGGTCTTTCACCCACTTCAATCCCTCGATCATGGCTTGATTCTCGCGGCACGCATCGAACTGCGCACGCGTCATCCCCACTTGCGAGGCGACTTTGAATATAGGGTCGAGCCGCACCTCCTGGGAGACCCAGGATGGCTGTTGCTCCATGAATTTACCAAACAAAGTCAGGTGCTTGTCTGGAGCTGCGCAGCGCAAGGCGATGGTCGCCGCGCCGGACGTCTTTCCGATCGGGAACTCGCGCAGGATGTAGCGCACCTTGCCCGTATCGATGAATTCCTTCTTGAACGCCGGATACGTCGTCATATGGAAGTGCCGGCAGTGCGGACACGTCAGCGATGCGTATTCGACGATCGTCACCGGCGCATCCGCGCGCCCGAAGCTCATCTCCGGCAGCGAGCCGGTTTTCATGACGTCGGCGAGCGTAGGGTCCGCGATGACCTCGCGGCCGCCCGTCGCCCGCTCGTTGGGATCGGCGAACGGATTGAAACGTTCCTCCGCCTTGCTCCCCTCTGAAGACGCAAAAGCCGAGCCGGCACCGCCGGCATCGGCCTGTTCTGGCGTCAGCGCCGTCGTGTTCACCAAGGAGCTGCCCCCGCATCCTTGCAGCGAGGACAGCACCAAGAGTGCGGCGAGGACGCTCGCCTTTTTCACGATTGCCCCGCTCAGCTCTTGGCCAGCATCGGCTCGATCATCGCGTCGAACTTCTCCATCGTCGGCGCGCCATCGAGCTTCTTGCCGTTGATGTAGAACGTCGGCGTCGCGCTGACGCCGAGCACTTCGCCGGCGCGCGTGCGGCCAGCGGTGATCTCATCCAGAAGCTTCTGGTCGGTCAGGCACTTGTCGAACGATTCCTGCGTGAAGCCCGCCTGCTTGGCGATCTCGAACAGCCGCGGCACGGGGTTGCCCTCGCCGAACGCCCACTCGTTCTGCTTCTCGAACAACACCTCGATAAGCGAGAAGGCTTTGTCTTCGCCGGTGCAGCGCGCCAGCATCGAGGCGGCCGCGGCAAGGTTGTCGAGCGGGAATTCACGGAACACGTAGCGCACCTTGTTGGTGTCGACGTACTTCTTCTTGAACTCCGGCCACACGTCCTTGGTGAAATGCGCACAGTGACCGCACGTCATCGACGCGTACTCGACGACCGTAACCTTCGCGTCCTTCGGGCCGAGCGCTAGGTCAGGCAGGCCGACCGGCTTCATCAGCTCTTCCACCGAAACTTCGGAAGGCCCGCGCGACTGGGCGAGGGCCGGCAGCGCAGCAGCGCCAATGGCGCCGACGCACAGAACGGCGAGCACGCTACGCCGCGAAAGCTCAAATCGGCCAAACGAGGACTTCGATGCGGACACGTGTGTGCTCCTTGCCTAATTCACGACGCCTTCTGCGGGCGCGGGGTTCCACCCCGCACTACCACGCTATCGGGCGTCGGAATAAGGCAAAACGCGCCGCCGTCCAAGTGAATGAAGCGTAAGTTTGGTTCGTTTCAGGGGATTGAGGGCGCCCGCTCAGCGGGTCTCGCCGCGCCGCAGCAGGCCCGCCTTGAGTGCTGTTAACGCCGTGCGCAGCCGCTCGTCGCCCACTCCGGACAGCTCCGGCGCTGAAATCTGCGATACCGGCCCCGTTGCAACTGGGGAACGCCGAGCGGGCCGCTCCGGCAATGGCGCCTGCAGGATGCGCAGCTCCGCCACGGCCCGATAGCCGAAATGACCGTTGATGCGCTCGATCAATTGCTGAGCCCGGTACTGCACGTCGAGCGCCCGGGCCGGATCCACCCGCACGATCAGCGTAGCGCCTGGACGGCCTGAATCCGTCTCGTCCGCCTCGGCGCCGAAATCCACCCCCCGCGGCCACTTCAGCCGCTCCGGCAAGGTGTAGCTGGCAACCTCTTTGCCGACGATCACCGCCCAATCGGTGATCAGTGCCGCCGCCGCGAACCCGTACTTCTCGAACGCCTTATGCGTTAGCTTCGGCACGTAGCTGCCGACCGCCCGCGCCGATATGAACCCCTGCCCGCGAGTGCGCGGCGGATACGATCGGCGAAACTGTGGTGCGGTGACAGCCATGTGAGGAACCCGGGCTAGGACGTATCCAGCGATGACTTCGACGATTACCATCAAGGGATCGATTCGCGGGCGCCGGGAGATCATCCCTTGACTGCTGTTGCGAGAAAGCAACTGCCGCTACGGCCGGCCGGCCCCGATACGGTGGACGCGCTGCTCGCTTGGTATGACGACGAGCGCCGCGATCTGCCATGGCGCGTCGCCCCTGGAAAGCGCGCCAATCCCTACCGCGTCTGGCTCAGCGAGATCATGCTGCAGCAGACCACGGTAAAGGCCGTCATCCCGTTCTACCTACGCTTTCTCGTCCGCTGGCCGACTGTGGAAAAACTCGCCGCCGCGCCGCTCGACGACGTTCTCGCCGCCTGGGCCGGCCTCGGCTACTACAGCCGCGCCCGCAATCTGCATAAGTGCGCGGTCGTCGTCGCCACCGAGCTCGGCGGCAAATTCCCATCCACCGTCGCCGAACTGCAGAGGCTGCCCGGCATCGGCCCCTACACAGCCAACGCCATCGCAGCCATCGCCTTCGGTGAGGCGGCAACTCCGGTCGATGGCAACGTCGAGCGCGTCGTCGCGCGCCTCTTCGCCGTGCGCCAACCGCTGCCCACGGCGAAAACCGAACTGAAGCGCCTCGCCGCGACCCTCACCCCGCCGCGCCGCGCCGGCGATTTTGCGCAGGCCATGATGGATCTGGGCGCGGGCATCTGCACGCCCAAGCGTCCATCGTGTCTCGTTTGTCCCGTGCAGCAGGACTGCGCCGCTTCGGCCCACGGTATCGCCGAGCAATTGCCGATGCGCCTCGAGCGCGCCGAGCGTCCGCAGCGCGTCGGCTACGCTTTCGTCGCCCTGCGTGAGGATGGCCATGTGCTGCTGCGCAAGCGCGCCGAAGCCGGTCTTTTAGGCGGAATGCTGGAAGTACCCGGAACCCACTGGGGCGACCTTCTTCCTCCGGTAAAAGAGGCGCTCCGCACCGCGCCCGTGCGCGCTGACTGGTGGGCGGTGCCGGGCACGGTGGTGCACGTCTTCACCCACTTCCGGCTGGAGGTCGTCGTCTATCGCGCTCTGGTGCCGAATAATGCAACGCTGAACTTCTGGGCCGAGCCCGATCGCTGCCGGTGGGTGGCGCGACGCGACATGCACGGCGCCGCCATTCCCAGCGTCATGCGCAAGATCATCTCCCACGCCTTGAGCGAGACCTAGCGGACGCTCGCCGTCAGCAAGCGTCCGCAGATGCGATCCCTCACTGCGGCTTCATCGCCCCCTGAGCTTCCGGCAGCTGCTTCACCTGCGCTTCATCGAGCGTCAGAACCACGCCGTCGGGGCGCGTCTCCTGAATTTCATTCGCGGTGATGTGATAGCGCCGGTCGCCCACGCCCAGGAACGTGCCGCCGTCGAAGTAGATGTCGGTGATCTTGTCGTCCGCGCCACGCTTGATCTGGGCAATCTCGCCGACTTTCTCATTGTTTCGGCTGAAGATGGGGCGCCCGATCCAACGCGACTCATCGGCGGCAGTAACGGTCAGATCGCGTGCTCCGGGAGCCTGCATCGGTGTCTCCACCGCGGAGGGCGCATTGGCAACCGTCGTCGTCTCGTGCGGGCGGCCGAACAGGTACCAGGCCAATGCGCCGAGCGCGACCACCGCGAGTGCCGGCGCGACCCAACCCCACTGCGAACGATCATCCGCACGCGTGCGGCTCATACCCGTCACGCTCGTTGGCTGCTCGAGAATTCCGGCGTCGCTGAGCTGCCGCGCAAACCCGGATGGGAGCGCGCGCGAGATGTTACCTGCCTGTGACTGCAGCATATTCGCCAGACCCGAAGCGCTGAGACCGCTCGTCCGCTGCTGCTGCCCGAGCACGCCCAGCACCATCGGACCGAGCAAGCCGATGAGGCCCTTCGATGCACCTTCGCCGATGCCGGAATAGCGCCCCAGCGACTGCGCGAGCGTCGACACCGTATTCCCGCCCAGCAACGACGAAATTGCGCCGAGCCCCATATCCATCGCATCGCGTTGGCTAGCAGGTCCGCTATTGGCAAAATCGGCGAGCGCTCCCGGCTGAACTTGCGAGGCAGCGTCGGCCAATCTCGTCGCGCCGCCCGGTTTGTTCACCAGCGACATGAACGCTGCCAGCAATCCTGGCACGCCGGCCGAAACAGCTTTCTCGATCATCGACTGGTCGATGCCGAGCGCTTGGGCGACGCGCGATAGCAGTTCGGGGGTAAGTAGCTTGGCAACGCTCGCAACCAGATTAGTCGACATGTGGCTCTCCCTTTGAGGATGAACTTTTGCCCGTTCGGGAGTGGAGCGAGTGTTGGCGCCAGTCTCCTGCGGGTTCATCGCCCGCCGTCGTGGCACACCGGATTTAATGCACTGTTGCTCGAGCAACTTCGATCTAACGAGAATGCCGAGCTATTTGTCTTGGCCTTCGGGATAGCTCCGGTGACGATCGCGTCACCCGCTGCGGGCTCTGGCGCGGGAGATGGAGCGATAGCTCGCCTGAACGCATCCGCCATAAGCATTGCGCCATTGCGGCCGATGTGGTCGTCGTCGCGATAGATTGGCCGCCCGTCTAGCCATCCAAGACAACGCGTCGGGCCGCAAAGATACTGTGAGACCGGCATGATCTCGACCTCGGGCCTTTCGGCGGCGACCGATTGCAGGATCGGCAGGTAATATGACCGCTGCTGTTCGTACGCGCTCCGATCGAGGCCGATACCGCCGCCGGCGCCAGCCTCTCCCCATACGTGCATCAGCCGCGCCGCCGCTTTTGGATCGAGCTCCGTCCCCGTAGGCACGTCTTCGAACAGCACGAGGCTGCGGCCCGGCAGCGCTTCCGTCAGCCGCGAAAGCCCCCGCGCTAGAGATGTCCTGTTATAGGCGCGGCCGGAGCCATCGTATCCCGCATCTCGGAATTCCAGCTTTCTGAATTGCCGCTCAGGGCTCACATGCAGGCCCCAGTAACAGACGACCACAACGCGCTTGACCTGCGGAGCCTTCGCCATCAGCGCGATGAAGTCCGGCATCGGCCGGCTATAGTCCGGGTTTCGGATCTCAGTAACTCCCGGCAGCGGACAAAACCCGGGCGCCCAGACGAAATATCCTGCTTGGCCGATGTCGGCTGCCACCTTGAAAACGGCCGGGGCTACCGCGTTGGCGTGGCTGTCACCAACCAGCACGAACGATGGCGTTCGTCCCTTCGCCCCGAACACGCAATAGCTGCCGCCGCTGTCCGTCGAAATACCCCGATCGACGCATTCGAGCGGCGGTGACCTTTCTGATTTGGCCAGAACCGCAGTCGTCTCCGGCGACAGGCGCTGGGGTAGTCCGCCGCTGAGCCACGCGATGCACGCCGCCGCGCCAACAAGCGCGGCGCCGCCCCCTAGAGCGCGCGACAAGTTGGGCAACGGCCAAGCGCGGGCCGGCCGCTCGACGAAATAGTAGCTGCCGGTCGAGAGGATAAATACCAAGCCGAGCGCCAGCGCCGTTTGCACGGCATCGAGTTCGCCGCCGTTCGCGTAGCGTGCGAAAACCAGCACCGGCCAGTGCCACAGGTAGAGCGCGTAGGAGATCAGCCCTATCCACACCAACGGTCGCCACGCCAGCGCCGGCGTGAGCGCCGATGGCCGCTGGCCGGCCCAAATCATCATCGCCGCGCCTCCCACGGGCACGAGAGCTGCGACGCCCGGGAACGCTGTACTCTCGCTGAACGTGACCGCGGCGGCGAGGATCAAGGCAAGTCCGCACAGACTTGCCAGCGCAGCCGTGCTGGAGGAAGCCGGTCGCCCAAAAAGCCGGACGGCTAAAAGCGAGCCAGTCGCCAGCTCCCACGCTCGCGCCGGCAGCAGGTAGTAAGCCGCAAGCGGGTCGGTGAAGGTCGTAATCGCGCTGATGGTCACCGACGCCGCAAACACAGCCATCAGTGCGGCGATAGTCGCGCCGCGCCACGGCAATCTCGCCAGCGCCAGAAGGAAAATGGGGTGGATGAGATAGAACTGCTCTTCGATCGCCAGGGACCACGTGTGCAGCAGCGGCTTCAGATGGCCGGCCGTATCGAAGTAGCCGGACTGGTCCTGAAACAGAAAATTGGAGACGAAGAAAATTGCCGCCACGGCACTCTCGGCCGCCCTCGCCAGATCCTGCGGAATGAATAGAACCATCGCCGCCGCGAGAGAGGTCGCGATGACGAGCAGCAGCGCCGGCAATATTCGCCGCGCCCGTCGCGCGTAGAACTCCGCAATCGAGAAGGTGGCGCGCTCACTCAAAACGATGGACGTGATCAAATAGCCGGAAATAACGAAGAACACATCGACGCCGACATACCCGCCCGGAACAATCGCAAAATCGAAATGAAACAACAAAACAATGACGACGGCCACCGCGCGCATGGCGTCGATATCGGATCGGTAAGCCAAAGCCACCGGCGCCCCCCGGATTTATTCGCCCTCGCCAGCTCCTTCGCTACGCAAAACCGAGCCTCACACCCCGATAATCTACGTTTGTCCGACGACCTCCCAAAACGCCAGTTTCGAGTTTTCACCCTCTAACTGACGTTCACCTGACCGGACCTGCTCATCCGGCCCGGCCGCGACCACAATGAACAAAAAAGGCCCCCCGGAAATGAACCGGGAGGCCTCTTTTCCCTCGGCATTGCACCGAGTAGGCAGAAGCCCGAGAGCTTCGCCTTTCTGTCCGTTACTTGCGGCCCTTGCCGACGACAGCGACTTCGACGCGCTGCAGGCCGGAGAAGCCGAGCGCGTTGGCCGCGCCCTTGGACAGATCGATAATGCGGCCTTTCACGAACGGCCCGCGATCCACGACCGTGACGATCACGGATTTGCCAGTGCGGAGGTTCTTGACGCGCAGCTTGGTGCCGAATGGGTGGCTACGGTGCGCGGCAACCATGGCGCCCGAGCTGTAAGAGCGTCCGCTGGCCGTTGTCGACAGGTCGGAATAGTGCGAGGCGACTCCGGTTTGAGCATGGGCGGCTGCGAACGGCAGCACGACCGCGGCGGCGAGCATTCCAGCGCGTAGGGCTTGCATGTGAACTCCCTCGGTTGTTGCAGAAGGGGGCTTCGTTGCATCCCAAACGCAGAAAGGGAATAGGAAGTTCTTTCAAAGAGTTGAAACGATTGGCAATATACTTTCTGTTAACCAGAGGCAGCCCCGCTGCAATGCGGTTTGATCGCCTTTTGTACGAGTGATCACGAAATTGCACTTAACGCTGTCCATTAAGTATCGCGCTCATGCAAAGCGTGCCGGCGGATGCTTCAGCGCGACTTTCGCCGCGCGTTGGCCACCCCGTCGTTGGCCGGAATCTGCCGCGTGGACTGTTTCAGCGCTTGCCTGAGCGAACTCGGACGGCCGTGCTTCTTCAAGAGGTCGCGAAACGCTTCATCCGCGAGATCCTGCATGTCCTTCATGGAGTCGCGCCCCAGCAACTCCAGCGCTTGCAGAGTTTCAGGATCGAAGCTGATCAGTTTGCGTGGATCGCGCTCCGGCCGAGGCGGTACTTTGCTTTTGCCGCCGCTCCCTGCCGCTTTTTTCGAAGCCATCGCACGCTGCTCCGGCGAGAAGATCAGGCGCGCTTCTTCGCGCTGCGCCGGGTAGCTGGTGCGCGCCGGCTCGCGGTTTTCGTGCTCTTCGGCTTGCCGCCGCTGCCCTCGCCGATCGACTTGCGCAACGCCGACATCAGGTCGATCACCTTGGCTCCGCCCGGCGAAACCTCCTCGTGCGGCGCCTTGATCTTCTGGCCCTTCATCTTCTTGTTGATGAGGTCGTGCAGCGCTGTGGCGTAGTGATCCTCGAACTGATCGGGTGTGAACTTGCCGGCCTTGCGATCAATCAGCTCCACCGCGAGATCGACCATCTCTTTGTCCGGCTTCAGCGAAGGCACGGCATCGAAGAAGTCGGCCGGCTCGCGCAGCTCGTTTGCGTAGCGCAGCATTTCCATCAGCAACCCGTCGCCGAGCGCCGTGATCGCCACCAGCCATTCGCGCCCGCCGATCGTCAGCTGGGCGAGACCCGCCTTGCCGGTCTTCTTCAGCGCATCGCGAATGACGACGTAGCCTTCCGCCGAGTGCTTGTCGGCTGGCGTGATGTAGTAGGGGCGCTCGAAGTAGCGCGGGTCGATTTCGGTAGCGTCGACGAACTTGACCAGATCGATGGTCTTTTTGCTCTCGAGCTTCACCGCCTCGATCTCTTCCGGCTCGAGCGTGATGTAGGTGTCCTGATCGACTTCGTAACCCTTGACGATGTCGGAGCTCTTCACCTCGCCGACGCCCTGCACCGTCTTGGTGTAGTTGATGCGCCGCCCCGAGGGCTTATGGATCTGCCTGAAGGAGATTTCCGATTTCGTCTCGACGGCGTTGTAGAGCTCGACCGAGATAGAAACGAGGGAGAGCCGGAGGAAGCCCTTCCAGTATGCACGCGCGGCCATAGTAAGCTCCGCAACTCAGGGGAAACGCGGCCCCTACTTTATGACGCCAATCATAACAGAAAAGTTCCTGACGCGGAGGATTGCTGCGCGTAAGCAGCGGCCGGTCTCTGCTGGCTCCATCTCGGGCGCCCGGGTCGAGTGACGGATAGTTGCCTCGCCGGGCGCGTGGCGACCGGCGCACGGACCTCGGGTTCGAAGGACCTCATGGGAAGTTCGAACGAGGGCCGATGAGCATCCCGTGTGCCCTTGTCCCCGCCCCCGCACGGTCCATCTCGCACTTGCGAACGCTCCCTTGTGACGCCCGTTCCGCTGCGCATTGCCCGCAATGCGTGGCATTGCAGTCACCCTTAGTTAAGCGTCCGTTGTTACCTTCTCAAAATGAGGCGGACCCGGGGGGAACGATGTTCCGTGGTCCTTATTCAGGATCAACGAGGCGAATAATGCGGATTACCCTTGCACTTGGCTCGGCGGCCTTCGCGGCGCTGGCCTTCATCGCTGTCCCACAAGCCCCCGCCAAGGCCGAGTTCTATCGCACCCCGGCGGGCGAGGTGAAGTACCGCCGCCCGGACCAGAACAACGCTACCGGCCCCTACCTCTTCTATTATCGCGGCTACGCCTACCCGTACTACCCGGGCCTCGCCTACCGCGAGCGCACCGGCGAGCTGCGCCCGACCGACGTGCCGCAGCGCGAGCGCGTCCAGCGCTAATCGGGCAAACGCCCTCTAGCTGACACCATGGCCGCCTTCGCGGCCATGAACCGTCGCGTCTGCCCCAGCTGTCATCCTCGGGTCCCGAGGATCCAGTGCAGCAACTTCGCGGACCGAGCCGGCTGGGCGATAGATCCTCGGCATAAAGCCGACGATGACAAAGCCGGTAGACGCAAGTCACCTGGCCGTACAGCGGCAAGGGCGCAAGGCGCCCCCGATCGTCCGAGCGCCTTTCAGCGAGGACGTGAATCGGCGGCGCAGAACGAAGGAGCGCCCCGGCGCGAGCGCCGGAGTTCAGCTCGCGCGACGCGAGCCGCACACCAAGCTTCCCTCAGCCCGTGTCACCAAGAAAAACGCCGCCTCAGGCGGCAAGGCGCCAAGGGCGCCCGGCGCGAGCGCCGGCCCTCAGCTCGCGCAACGCGAGCCGCACACCAAGCTTCTCTCAGCTTGCGTCACCTAGCATTTAAGAGTCGCCTGGATGCGACCGTTCTCATCCTCGAACGGATAGCGTGCCGGATCGAACGGCTCGCGCAAACCCTTCTCGGCCAGCAACCGCGAGCGCCGCTTCAGCAGCGGCAATATCCGTCGCGCCACCCAGATTGTGCGCCGCGTGGCGCCCGGATCAAGCAGTTGCGAAGCCGGAATCTTGAAGCCGCGCCACTTCAGGATGAATCCGATCGGCAGCTCCATCTCGTCCTGCAGCGCGATCATGTCCGCATAGAGCTTCGACGCCGGCGAGATGATCGTGCCGAAGCCATTTCGAGCCTGTGCCCAGCCGACGATGTAGAGGTTCTTCACGTTGGCCGGGAACGCCCCGCCATAGACGTGCGCAACGTCGTTCTCGATCGGCACCAGGCTCTTGGGCAGGAACGGGATCGAGTTTTTGAAGCCTGTCGCGGCGACCACCACGTCATATTCGCCCACGCTGCCATCGACGAAGTGCACCTTCGTGCCCGCAAGCCGCTCGATGTCCGGCCGCGATTTGATGCGGCCCTGGCGCAGATAGTTGAGCACGTCCGTGCCGAATGCGGGGTGCCGCGCAAACAGCTTGTGCCCCGGCTTTGGCAACCCGTAGCGGCGATAGTCGCCGATGAAGATCCGCACGGCGGTGTGCAGGATAAGCCGCTGCAGCGCGACGGGAAGGTTCCAGATTGGCAGATCGGTCAGCGGAACGCCGAACACCGTCTTCGGCAGGAACCAGTAGCCCGAGCGCAGGCTCCAGTCGCACGACGCTCCGACCCTGGCCGACTCGCACGCGATATCGCACCCCGAATTGCCGCCGCCAATGACCAGTACGCGCTGGCCGGCGAGCTGCTTGGGTTCCTTGTACTCCGCGGAGTGAATGAGCGTGCCCGTGAAGCGCCCCGGATAATCGATCTCGCGCTTGTCCCAGTGATGCCCGTTGCAGACGGCCACGCCCTTGTAGGTGCGCTCCTCGCCGTCATCGAAGGTCACCTGCCAGCTCTCGTCCGACAGCGGCTGCGCCCGCACCACGCGGCGGCGCAGCTCCAGGCCTTCCATGAGATTACGGTCGCGGGCGAAGTTCTCCAGATACCGCAGCATCTGCGCGCTGGAAGGAAAGTCGGGATAATGCGCCGGCATCGGATAGTCCGTGTAGCCGGTCGACTTTTTTGACGAGACGATGTGCACGCCCTGATAGACGCCGTGGCGCCAGAGGCCCCCGATGCCATCGCTGGCGTCGACGTGATCGAAAGCGACGCCGCGCTGCTTCAGCGCGTCCGCCATAGCCAAGCCGATTGGCCCCGCTCCAATCACCAGCAAGCGGTCGGTTCTCACCGAGTTGCGACGCATGCCCGTCCCAGGAATATCGATGTGAAGGGCTACTGCCTTACGCCTAGAAGGGGCATCAGTCTACTGCGGCGTCATCGCCTCGCGACGAGCAACATTGACCGGCCCCGATTTGCGTCAACCGGCAAACGCGCGCCGGGGGCCGATTGTCGCAAATCGGGTCAGGTTGCTCGTCCGAAGTCACGGTTTATTCAGCAGCAATAACGGTAGGCGTTTCGCTCAATCCCAATTGCCGCTTGGCCTCGTCGCGCAGGATATCGATCGGCTTCAGCTTCCCCTCGACCTCGAAGTGCCAATAGGTCCATCCGTTGCATGCACTCTTGCCTTGGGCCATTGCGCCCAGGCGATGGATCGAACCCTGGTTTCCGCCCCATGCGAGCGTGCCGTCGGCTTTGACCTCGGCTTTGATCCGCTTGCGTGAATCGAGCAGCATCGCGCCGGGCGTCAGCAGACGCATCTCGACGATGGTGCCGAACGGAACGCGCGGTTCGGCGCGCTTGCCCTTCACCGTCTGCAGCGCCGATGGCGACAGCGGCTGCACCCGCGCGAGACGCTCCTCGGCCGCCTTTGCATAGTCGGCATCCCGCTCGATACCGATGTACCGGCGGCCGAGCTGCTTGGCCACCGCGCCGGTTGTTCCCGTGCCGAAGAACGGATCGAGGATCAGGTCGCCCGGCTTCGTCGAAGCGAGCAGTACACGTTGCAACAGTGCCTCTGGCTTCTGAGTCGGATGCGCCTTGCGCCCGCCCTCGTCCTTCAGCCGCTCGGGCCCCGAGCAGATCGGAAACAGCCAGTCGGAGCGCATCTGTAAATCGTCGTTGAGTGCCTTCAGGCTCTCATAGTTGAACGTCGCCCGCGCCCGCTGGTCGCGCGCTGCCCAGATCAGCGTCTCGTGCGCATTGGTGAAGCGCTTGCCGCGGAAATTCGGCATCGGGTTCACCTTGCGCCAGACGATGTCGTTCTGGATCCAGAAGCCGAGATCCTGCAGCGCCACGCCAAGGCGGAAGATGTTGTGATACGAGCCGATCACCCAGATGGCGCCATCAGGCTTCAGGATGCGCCGGCACTCCGTCAGCCACGCGCGCGAAAACTTGTCGTAGTCCTCAAAGCTCGCGAACTTGTCCCAATCGTCGTCGACGCCATCGACGCGCGTATTGTTCGGACGCATCAGGTCCGCTGAGAGCTGCAGATTGTAGGGAGGGTCCGCGAAGACCAGATCGACCGAGGCGTCGGGCAATTTCTTCAGGGCCGCAAGGCAATCACCGACGATGATGCGATTGGCCGATTGGGCCACAGGCGAACGACGCAGAACCATGGGAACGCAACTCTCAAACAACGGGGAACACGGGCCAAGCCGAGCTTTCAGCTCGCCTCGACAGCCGCGAGTCTAACGGGCCGTGGACTCCCTTGACCAGCGAATTCTCGGTTGTCGATGCAGAGGCGAGTCTATTCAAGCACTTGGCACGCTTGAGGAATCTATACAACGCGGAAGCATGGGCGCCGCTGGATGCCTTTCGCACAAAGCTCGGCTTCTGATCGGCGAACTTTCCGCGATGTTAAAGCAACGCCGGTGATGAAGAGGCTGGTTCAGCAGCGGAACGAGACGCGATGCAACGCCGAAGCTTCCTCAAAGTATCAGCGCTTGCACCGGCCGCCGTTGCCCTCGGCGCTGCGCGTTCCCTGGCCGAGCCGGACACGCAGCATCTCGTGCAGCTTGCCGATCAGCTCGACACGAGCCTCTTCTCTTCCGATGGGCTCGCCATTCCGCTGCCCGACAAACCGAGCCCTTCGCCACTTGCCAAGGGACTTGATCGAACGCTCGTTCTAGGCGGCGGCGGCGAATGGTACATCGCCTGGTATTGCGGCTTCTTCCACGGGCTGCTCGACGAAGGCATCGACGCTTCATCGCTCGCCGAAATGATCGTCGGTACATCGGCGGGCTCGTACGCCGGCTCGTCGATGGCGAGCGGTCACTTCCACCGCATGCGCGACGAGTTCGAGTTCTTCGGCTACTTCCCGAGCCTCTTTGCCCGCATCGCTCCCGTGAGCAACCCGAACGCCAGCCAGCAGCGCGCGCAAAAAATAAACGCCGCCGCCAAGGATGGTTCACGCGCCACGCGGCAGATCATCGGCCATGCCGCGCTCGCCGCCGACAATCACCTGAATGGAGCTGGCGTCGAGCGCGCCGCCGCGTTTCTCACCGGCGACAGCAAGACCGATTGGCCGGCAGCGAAAATGCACACCACCGCCGTCGATTGCTACACCGGCGAGCGCATCGTCGTTTCGCAGGCAACCGCAAGAAAGAACGCCATACCGTTGGCTCACGGCGCCGCAGCGAGTTCGTCGTTGCCCGGCATCATGGGGCCGACCTTGCTTGGCCAGCGCTTATGTATGGATGGCGGCATGTGCCCCAACGCGGCGCACGTCGATCTCGTCGCCGGCTCCAAGCGCGCGCTGATCATCACGTTGAACGATGGGCTCGTGCCACCCTTCCTCACCGGAATTCCCCATCGCCTCGCCGACAATATCCGCCAGGTCGAAGAGGTCGGCACCAAGACCCTGTGGATCAAAGCCGATCCGCCCGACGTCAATCTGATGGATCCGAAGCAAATCCTGCCCGCGCTCCACAACGGCTACGATCGCGCAAAGCGCGAAGCCGGCACGATCAAGAGCTTTTGGGGTTAGACCATGATCGTTTCGGACCCTATCAGTCCGAAGCGTGAATCATCGGTCTCATCAAAAAAGCTAGAGCCGCATCGCGGTTCGAAGAAAAGCGATCGTGCTCTAGCCGCGCATTATCGACGCGAGAAGCGCTCAGAGGACTTTTACGTCTTCCGTGATGAGGCCGAGCGCGAGTTGCACGGTGCGGAACGAGCGCCGGTGATGCACCGTCACGCCCAGCCGCTTGATCGCGTCGTGATGCTCCGGCGTGCCATAGCCTTTGTGACGCTCGAAGCCGTAGCCGGGATGCTTCGTCCCGAGCTTCACCATGATCCGGTCCCGCGTCACCTTGGCGATGATCGACGCCGCCGCAATCGACAGGCAGCGCGCATCGCCCTTCACCACTGTCCGGGACTGGCAATTCAGCTTCGGGGCCCGGTTGCCGTCGATGGCGACCAGCTTCGGCAGTTGCGGCAGTTGCGACACCGCCTGCGCCATCGCCCACATCGTGGCATGCAGGATATTGATCTCGTCGATCATTTCGACATTCGCCATGCCGACCCCGATGATCGAGGTTGCCTTGATGCGCCCGTAGAGGAACTCGCGCGCGTCCTCGTCCAGCACCTTGGAATCATCGATCCCGTCGGGGATACGTTCCGGATCGAGGATCACCGCCGCAGCGACCACCGGCCCCGCGAGGGGGCCGCGCCCGGCTTCGTCGACGCCCGCGACCGGGCCGCCGTGCAGTTGCAGCTCGGCCGCCTCCAGTTCGAAGGTCGGTCTAGGTCGTAGCTCGGCGGCAGGCGTTCCCATGACCGCCGATCATTCGGCCGCCGCTCCCGCCAAGTCAAAGCGGCGTCTTCATCTCCCTGAGGAAAAGCGTCAGAAAAGCTGCATTTGTTGCCCCGCGAGCACGGGGCGGCGGAACAGATCCGTTCTCAGCTCGCTGTGATCTGCGTTAAATCCCAATCGCTTGACCGCCAGCCTGAACCGCGCGCCGATCTGCTCGGCATAGGGGCCCGAGCCGCGCATGCGCATACCGAACTCCGACGTGTAGTCGCGCCCCCCGTGCATCGATTGCATCAGGTGCATCACCCGGTCGGCCTTGTCGGGGAACGCACTTCCCAGCCATTCGCGAAACAGCACGCTGATCTCCAGCGGCAGGCGCAGCATCACGTAGCCGGCCGAGCGTGCACCCGCCTCCTTGGCCGCTTCGAGGATGCGCTCGACTTCCGGATCGGTGAGGCCCGGAATGATCGGCGCCACCATGACCGTCGTCGGAATGCCGGCCTCTGCCAGTTGACGCACCGCATCGAGCCGCCGCCGCGGCGTCGGCGCCCGCGGCTCCATCGCGCGAGCAATCTTTGCATCGAGCGTCGTCACGGAGATCGCCGCCCGCGCCAGCCCGCGCGCTGCCATGCGCGCCAGAATGTCGATGTCGCGCGTGATCAGCGCCGATTTCGTGACGATGCCGACCGGATGATTGGTGCGCTCCAGCACCTCCAGGACCGACCGCATGATGCGCCGCTCGCGCTCGATCGGTTGGTAGGGGTCGGTATTCGTGCCGATTGCCATGCACGCCGGCTGATAGCGCGGATTGGCAAGTTCACGCTCCAGCAACGTCGCTGCATTGGTGCGCGCATAGAGCTTGGTCTCGAAATCGAGCCCAGCCGAATGCCCGAGAAAGCAATGCGTGGGCCGCGCGAAGCAATAGATGCAGCCATGCTCGCAGCCTCGATATGGATTGATCGAGCGGTCGAATGAGATGTCCGGGCTGTCGTTGCGCGTGATGATCGTACGCGCCGGATCATCGAACACCGTTGTTTTGAAGGCGTCTAGCTCGCCCAGCCCTTCCCATCCGTCATCGAACGTCTCGCGCCGTTCGCCCTCGAAACGGCCCGTGTGGTTCGAGCGCGCCCCGCGGCCGCGTCGGCGCTCATCGTCGACGAGGCCGCCGGGTGTCGCATCGATTGTCGGTTTTTCACGCTGCCTCTTCCGCACCTTTGCCTCTCAGCTTTGCGTGCCGGCGAGGCTACCGCACTATGGCGAACAAAGCAAGAACATGCCTTAAGATCAATCAGCCATCGCATTACCTGTTGTTGGCTTGGCGCAGCCTGTGGCAGAGAAGCCTATGATCTCGGTCATCATTCCCACGCTCAACGCAGAGGCGAGCCTGCCCGCGACCCTCACCGCTCTTGTTCCGGCGGCGCTGGAAGGCGTCGTCCGCGAGGTGATCGTCGTCGACGGCGGCTCGACCGACCACACCGGCATGATCGCCGACCACGCCGGCGCCGACCTCATCACCACGCCCCCTAATCGCGGCGCCCAGATGCGCGCCGGCGCCCACGCCGCCCGTCACCCATGGCTGCTGTTTCTTTATCCAGATACGGTTCTCGAGGCCGGGTGGGAGCGCGAGGCCGACAACTTCATGGAACGCGTCGACCGCGGCTCAACGCGCTGCCGTGCAGCCGCCTTCCGCTACGCCCTCGACGACGAAGGCTTCGCGCCGCGCACCTTGGAAGGCATCGCCCGTTTGCGCTGTGCGCTCCTGCGCATGCCGTACGGTGATCAGGGATTGCTTATTTCACGCCGCCACTACGACGAGGCTGGCGGCCATCGTCCGTTGAACGCGCGCGAGGACGTCGATCTCATCCGCCGCATCGGCCCGCGTCATGTGCGCGTGCTGTCGGCCCGCGCAATTTCCGATGCGGCCCGTTATCGCCGGGTTGGCTACATGCGCGGCGTTCTCGGCAATCTCGCGCCGCAGGTCGCTCCGCGCGCCATGCGCACCTGACGGCAGTTTGCAATTCCGACAGCAAAGTCGCCCGCGCCGCATTCGCGCTCTCGTGCGGTCGTAATTTTGCCGTTAGATTTAGGTGACTTAAGAACGCTCAGCGCTTTACGGGGGTAAAAGCTGTGTCCACCAGCAATTCATCGCGTCTGTCTTCTCTGCCATTGCCGCCTCGAGCCGCACCCGTCCGCCGTCGCAAGCCCGTCGCTCGCGCTGCGGCCGGACGTTTCCTTCTGATCGACGAAGACACGGCCGATAAGCTCGCCATCGAAACGGGACGTCTCCCGCGCGTCAGCGACATGCCACTCGATGTGCCTGTGCTCATCGTCGCGTCGGGGGTTCCTTCGTTCAAGGTCGAGCATGTCGGCGCGGCGCTGAAGGCACGAGGCGCGCGCGGATACTGGCTGGTGCGCCCAGCAAGCAATCGGACGAGCGCAAACGGCGATCGTCTGGCTGAAACTCTTGTCGGCTTTCCGGGGTTGCACATCGCGCGCCTCGAACAGCCGCACGATCTCTAGCAATACGGACTTCGGCGTGGCCGCGACAATCTGTCGGCCGTGGCGTTAGCAAAGTTGGTGGTTTTGCCGTGCATCCCGCAGCATTGATGCGGACTTCGGCAATTGACAGTGGTAGCGTTGCACCACTTGTTTGAGTGTCAGGGGGTTGCGTCATGGTGCAGACTTCTACTTCGGTGCAGTTCACGCCCGCGCAAGTGCTTCAGGCAGCGCGGCGCGCGGAAGCTGAGGGCAAGATGGACTACGCCCTCCAATTCTATCGCCATCTTGTCGAGCAGCATGGCGGTACGCCCGAAGCGCAGGAAGCACGCGAAGGCCTGTTCCGCATCGCCGAGTGGCGCTGGGGCGAGGCGCGCGTCGCACGCAGCAAGGAAGCGGGTGGTGCCGCCGGAAACGGGCCGCAGCCGCCGCAGACGCCGCCGAGCACGCCCACCGGTCAGCGCGTCTACAACGTCGCCAACAATGAGCCGGCTGGATACGCCAGTGAAGAGCAGCGGTCCGCCGCTGGCAACCTGCCGCAGATCATCTCGCGTCAGCACGCCCCCGCCGACCAGCGCGCCCCGTTTGAAGCACGCTTCGGCGTCGGCAAGGCGTTCGCGCATATGCTCAGCGGCGCCGGCTGGCTGATGCTTCTCTCCGGAATTTTCGCCGCCGTCGCAGGCTTTGCTGGCCTCGTTGGCGAGCTTTCCGCCCTCGGCCTGTTCGGTGCACCGTTCGGCGTGATGCTCGGGCTACCGGCGGTTCTCTTCGGCCTCGTGTTCGTGGTCGGCGGCCAGCTCGCGGCTGCGCTGTTCGAAAGCGCCAACGCGACGCTGGAAGCGACCGCCATCCAGCGCGCCCGCGCCGCCGCCTGAAACCAGGCTCAGCCGCGCGACTCTTTCAGCCGCGGCATGATCTCGACCAGATTGCATGGCCGGTGGCGGCTGTCGAACTGCCACTTGAGAATGCCGTTCCACGCATCTTTGCATGCGCCCGGTGAACCCGGCAGGCAGAAGATGTAAGTGCCGTTCGCCGTGCCCCCGCACGCGCGCGACTGGATGGTCGACGTCTCCACGGTCTCAAACGAGATCATGTGGAAGATGACCGAGAAGCCCTCGATCTCCTTCTCGAACAAAGGCTTCACCGCTTCCGGCGTGACGTCGCGGCCCGTGAAGCCGGTGCCCCCGGTGGTGATGATCGCTTCGATGCCGGGATCGGCGATCCAGCTCTCCACCTTGGCGCGGATCTGCGTGATGTCGTCGGTGACGATCTCGCGCTTCACCAGTGCATGCCCCGCCGCGCGGATCATCTCCTCCAGCGTGTCGCCGGATTTGTCCGTCGCCTTGTCGCGCGTGTCGGACACCGTCAGCGTTGCGAAGCGCACCGGCTTGAATTCGAAGCTTTCGTCGATCTTTGCCATCTGTCGTTCTTTGCTATTTCAGCTCTGCCTTCACGGCGAGCAGATCGCGCCACGCCATGTTCTTCGCCGCCGGTGTACGCAGCAGGTAGGCGGGGTGCAGCGTCGCCATCGCCTTCACGCTGGTCCCGCCGATATTGAGTTCGCGCCATTTGCCGCGAATGCGCATGATGCCGTCGGCTGTGTCGAATAGATGCTTCGCCGAGGCCCCGCCAAGTGCCAGCACCACCTTCGGCCGCACGAGCGCAACCTGCCGTTCCAGGAAGGGACGGCACGCCAAGGCTTCTTGCGGGGTCGGCGTGCGGTTCCCCGGCGGGCGCCAATAGACGATGTTGGTGATGTGCGTGTTCGTCTCGTCCATGCCGATCGACGCCAGCATCTTGTCCAGCAATTGTCCGGCACGGCCGACGAAGGGTTTTCCTTCGAGGTCTTCCTCGCGCCCGGGCGCCTCGCCGATGATCATGAGCGGAGCCGTTTCCGCACCCCGGTAGAGACACAGGTTCTTCGCTGTCGCCTTGAGCCCGCACCCCTCGAAAGCCATGAGCCGCGCCTTGAGCTCAGCAAGATTGGCAACGCCTGCGACATCAGGCGCGGCATCGCCGGCCGCCGGCGCCTTCGCGGGGAACTGTCGTGCCGGCCGTGTCGTTGTCGGGGGGCGTGCGTTGAGCGGAGGCCGAGGCGCAGGTGCAGCGCCAGGCCGAGCTGCTGGGGGTCCCGGCGCGGTCTCTGGAGCGGTTGCCATCCCCGGCAAAGCGAAGCGAGCCCCCGGCGCCGTCTCGCCGCGCGCGAGCCAGTCCACCGGCTCATCCGCCAGGGCGGCATCGACCCCCATCGCCTCGTACCAGGCGAGGAGTCGGCCGGCAGCCTTCCGAATTGTCTCGTCCTCGATCATGCCGGGACCCTATAACACGCTGCCTTTGCCTGACAGCGTCATCGCCGGCGCCTTATGGCAAGTCGCGGCAATTCGCGGCTCCGCGGCGCTTGACGCTGCCGCCCCTCCAGACCTACGACCAGTTTAGACATATTTGAAACTCCCCGACAGCGAGGTGACATCCAATATGGCCGAGGCCGAATACGCAGCCGAGCTGCCGCCCAGAGAGGCGATGGAGTTCGACGTCGTCATCGTCGGCGCAGGCCCCGCGGGCTTGGCGGCTGCAATCCGCCTCAAGCAGCTTGCTGCCGAGGCCGGCAGCGATGTCTCCGTCGTCGTGGTCGAGAAGGGCTCCGCCGTCGGCGCCCACATCCTCTCGGGTGCCGTCATCGACCCGAAGGGCCTCAACCGCCTCATTCCCGACTGGAAGGAGAAGGGCGCGCCGGTCGAGACCGCGGTCACCGACGATCGCTTCTACTTCCTCACCAAGACCAAAGCTCTGCGGCTGCCCAACATGTTCATGCCGCCGCTCATGAGCAATCACGGCAATTACATCGTCAGCCTCGGCGCGCTGGTCACATGGCTCGGCGAGCAGGCAGCCGAGATGGGCGTCGAGGTCTACCCGGGTTTTGCCGCCAGCGAAGTTCTCTATGACGAGAACGGCGCCGTCGTCGGCATCGCCACCGGCGATATGGGCGTCGGCCGCGACGGCCAGCCAACCGACGCGTTCGTGCGCGGTATGGAGTTGCGCGGCAAGTACACCTTCTTTGCCGAGGGCGCGCGCGGCTCGCTGACCAAGAGCCTGATCGAGCAGTTCCGTCTTTCCGATGGCCGTGATCCGCAGAAATTCGGCATCGGCCTCAAGGAGTTGTGGCGCATCGCACCGGAGAAGCACCAGCCGGGTCTCGTCCAGCACTCGTTCGGCTGGCCGCTGGATGACCGTACCGGCGGCGGCTCCTTCCTTTATCACTACGGCGAGGACCTCGTGGCGGTCGGCTTCGTGCTGCACCTCAACTACGAGAACCCTTACCTCTCGCCCTATGACGAGTTCCAGCGCTTCAAGACCCACCCCTCGATCCGCGGCACATTCGAGGGCGGTAAGCGCATCGGCTACGGTGCCCGCGCCATCACCGAGGGCGGCTGGCAGTCGATCCCGAAACTGACCTTCCCCGGCGGCGCCCTGCTCGGCTGCGCCGCGGGCTTCGTCAACGTGCCCCGCATCAAGGGCAGCCACAACGCCATCCTGTCCGGCATGGCCGCTGCCGAGGCCGCGTTCGCCGCCCTGGCGGAAGGCCGCCAGCAGGACGAGCTTTCAGCTTATGAGACCGCCGTCCGCGAAGGCGACATCGCCGCCGACCTGAAGCCGGTGCGCAATGCCAAGCCGCTCTGGTCGCGCTTCGGCACTTATCTCGGTATTGCCCTGGGCGGCCTCGATATGTGGATCAATACCTTGATCCCCGGCGGCCTTTTCACGCTGAGCCACAAAAAGCCCGACTATGCCACCCTGAAGCGGGCCCAGAACGCCAAGACCATCGACTACCCCAAACCGGACGGCGTCCTCACGTTTGACCGCCTTACGAACGTGTCGTTCTCGGGCACCAATCATGAGGAGAACCAGCCGGTTCACCTTAAGCTTACCGACACTCGTGTGCCCGTTGCCATCAACCTGCCCGAATTTGCCGAGCCTGCTCAGCGCTACTGTCCGGCGGGCGTCTACGAGATCGTCGTCGAACCGGGTGGGGATCCGCGCTTCCAGATCAACGCGCAAAACTGCGTGCACTGTAAGACCTGCGATATCAAGGACCCCAGCCAGAACATCAACTGGGTTTGCCCCGAAGGCGGGGGTGGCCCGAATTACGCTGGAATGTGAGCCGGCTGATTTCTCACAGAGAGCAAAACAGGGGCACGGTGAATTTTGCAGATTCAACGTTACCCAGCGTGGCTGTCGCCAAATCGCCGCGTTATTTGCTAGTCTGTGCCGCTACGGGAATCACCTCCGGCCTCCAAGAAGGATCAGGTTGAATGCGGGCTAGCCTTCGCAAGGTGTTGCACTCATCGGTGACAACCATCGGCGTCCTCACCTTCGGCCTTGGTGCCGCGCAAGCCGCCACCGATTTCACGACAGAAACGTCGGCACATTCGCTGTTCGGCAGCTATCTTGCCGCCAACATCGCCAAGAGCATCAACGATGCCGACGCCGCATCTTCGTTTTACGGCAGCGCTCTGACGCTCGATCCAAATAACAAGGTGCTCATCGAGCAGGCGTTCCAGACGGAAGCGACCGAAGGGCATTGGGACAAGGCCGTGCCGCTTGCGCGCCAGCTTGTGGCCAAGGATGCCACCAACCGGATGGCGCACCTTCTGCTCGGTCTCGAGGCCTTCAAGAAGGGTGACTTCAAGAAATCGGACGATGAATTCCGCAAGGCCAGCGATGGCCCGATCGGCGAGCTGACCAGCGCGCTTGCCCGCGCCTGGGCCGCCGCAGCCGACGGCAATGCGCAGCGCGCGCTCAAATTCCTCGACATGCCCAAGCAGGCCGAGTGGGCGCAGTTCTATCTCAACTATCACAAGGCGCTGATCTCTGACGTGCTCGGCCGCAGCAAAGAGGCCGAGACCGCGTACGAGCATTCGATGCGCCAGGACGCCACCACATTGCGCATCGCGCTGGCCTACGCACGCCACGCCGCGCGCAACGGCAACTTGAAGCTCGCCAACGAGATCCTCGACCAGCAGACCGATCGCAACCAGTCAGAGCCGCACGTTCTCGTGCGCGAGCTGCGCGACGAGATCGGGAACGGCAAAAAGACCCCGCTGCTCGTCACCACCCCGGCCGAAGGCATGGCCGAGGTATTCTATGGTCTGGGCGAAGCGCTCACCAGTGAGGGCGGCCTCAGCATGGGCGTCCTTTATTTGCAGATGGCACTGCACGCACAGCCCAATCACGCATTCGCCCTTGCTGCACTCGCCAGCGCTTACGAGACCGGCCAGCGCTACAAGGATGCCATCGACGCCTACAACCGCATCCCGCCCGGCAGCGCCCTGCAGTCGGCCATCGACATCCGCAAGGCCTTCGATCTCAACTCTCTCGATCGCGATGAAGAGGCCAAGGTCATCCTCGACAAGCAGATTGCCGAGAACCAGACCGACCTGAAGCCGCTCGATGCGCTGGGCAACATCCTGCGCGCGCGCAAGCGCTATGCGGAAGCCGCCGACATCTACACCAAGGCCATCGCGCTGATCCCCAATCCCGATAAGCGCCACTGGAGCATCTTCTATTCGCGCGGCACCTGCTATGAGCGTCTGAAGAATTGGCCGGCTGCCGAAGCCGATCTCAAGAAGGCGCTGGAGCTTTACCCCGACCAGCCTCTCGCCCTGAACTACCTCGGCTACAGCTGGATCGATCAGAACATGAACCTCAAGGAGGGCATGGACCTGATCGAGAAGGCCGTCGCGCTGAAGCCGGATGATGGCTACATCGTCGACAGCCTCGGTTGGGCCCACTACAAGCTCGGCAACTACGCCGAGGCCGTGCGCTTCCTTGAGCGCGCCGTGGAATTGAAGCCGCAGGACCCCGTCCTCAACGACCACCTCGGCGATGCCCTGTGGCGCGTCGGCCGTGAGCGCGAGGCGAAATTCCAGTGGGATCAGGCGCTGACCCTTGATCCCGAGCCCGAAGAGGTCGTGAAGATCAAGCAGAAGCTTGTCGAAGGCCTGCCGCCCAGCCTTGAAGCCCGGGTCGGCGCTCGCGAGACGATGCGTAAGATCCAGCAGAAGCGCCGCAAGGAAACCAAGCTTAACCCTGCCCTGGTAGAGTAACCTCGCCAACGACAGGCGTGTAATTCGAGCGGCCCCGTCAATTCGTCGGGGCCGCTTCTTTAATGGTCGAAGTCCAATGACGGTCATTGCCGAACGCGCGCGCGCCAAGGTCAATCTCACGCTGCGCGTCCATGGTCGGCGCGCGGATGGTTACCATCTCCTCGAAAGTCTGATCGTCTTTGCCGACGTCGGCGACAAAGTGGTGTTTCGCCCGGGCGCCACGCCGTCTGTCACGGTGTCGGGCCCCTACATCGGCGCCATCACCGGCCGCAATCTCGTCGACACGACGCTGCAGCGCCTCGCAGCAGCCGACCCGGGCCTGACCTTGGGCGCCGTCGAGATCGAGAAGGCGCTGCCCATCGCAGCCGGAATTGGCGGCGGTTCGGCCGATGCGGCGGCAGTGCTGCGCGCCGTGCGCAGCGTCAACCCGCAAAGCAACATCGACTGGCACGCCATCGCGACCTCGCTCGGCGCCGATGTTCCCGTATGCCTTGCCGATTGCTCCGCTCTCGTGTGGGGCGTCGGCGAGCACATTGAGCCATTGCCTGCGCTCGCGAGCCTCGATGCCGTGCTGGTCTGTCCGATGGATGCAGCGCCGGTGGAAAAAACACGCTCGGTGTTCCGGCAACTCATCACGCCGCCGCTCGAGCACGCCAACCCGCCGGTCATCCCGCCCGAAATGTCGGACGCCGACGCGCTCATCGCCCACATGCGCGGGATCGGCAATGATCTGCGCAACGCCGCGCACGCCATCATGGAGCAGAGCGCCTGGGCCGAAGCGGCGCTTGCCGCAAAGCCGGGCTGCCAGTACGTCAGCCTGTCGGGTGCGGGGCCGACGTCTTACGGCATCTTCACCGATGCTAGCGCCGCAGCCGAGGCCGCCGACAGCCTCAAGGCGCATCATCCCGATTGGTGGGTCACCGCCACCACCCTCGGCAACTAATCGCTTCCGCTACCGACCGCAGTTGAGGCTGTCATGCTCTTTGGCGCGGCCGTCTGCGTGCGCGACGGTTGGCGAAGAGCAAGTTTCTATCCGCTCGCGTCACTAACAAAAAAAACAATTCCGGCAGGCGGTGGCGGCCTGCTCGATCTGACCGCTCATGATCTTCGTGTACTCCGTCAGCTTCGGCTTGAAGCGCTCGCACACGTTCTTCTTCGCTTCCGCCTCGCCGTGCAGCGTCTGCCACTGCTTCAAGTACTCGCTCTTCTTGGTGCGGAACTTGGCGAACACCTTTTTCAGCGATGCCGGCTCGACGCACGTGCTGACCGCGATCCAGGCGCGCCGCTGCAGATTGAGCTTCGTGCCGCAGAATTCCTGCAGCGCATCGACGGTCGCATACTCGTCGACCAGCTTCCACAGGTTCGTCTGCTCGGCCTTGCTCATGTCGGCGATGCCGAGCTTCACCAGCACGATGCCCGGTTGCTCCGCAGTCGCCGACTGCGCTGCCGCACCTGCACCGGCCACCAGGCACAATGCGCCAAGGATATAACCGGCAATGCCGGCCTTACGTCCGATCGTCTGCTTAAGCGAACCCACCGGCGTTCCCCGATCCTGATGCGAAGCGCCGAATCCTAGGATGGAGCCCTGCGGCCGGCAATAAGGGCGTATAAGCCGCCCACGTTTTCAGTGCGAGCGATGCACGCAGAACTCGATCACGTCCAGCATTGCGGCCTTTTCGGGCCGATCCGGGAAAATTGCCAGGGCGTCATGCGCGACGGCACCGAACGAGCGCGCCCGCTCCATCGTCGCTTCGATGGCCTTGTGCTGTTTCATCAAGGACACAGCGCGTTCCAGGTCGCCATCCTGGATATCGCCCTCGGCAATCGTCCGCGTCCAGAACCGCCGCTCCTCCTCCGAGCCGCGCCGGAACGACAGGATGATCGGCAGCGTGATCTTGCCCTCGCGGAAATCGTCGCCCACCGCCTTGCCGAGGTTCGAGCTGTCGCCCGAATAATCGAGCGCATCGTCGACAAGCTGGAAGGCGAGGCCCAGGTTGCGGCCATAAGCCTTGAGGGCCGTCTGCTCGGCCGCCGGACGGTTGGAGATCGCCGCCCCGACTTCTGCCGCCGCTGAGAAAAGGGCGGCCGTCTTGGCGTTGATGATGGCGAGATATTCGTCCTCGGTCGTCGCCGTGTTGTTGGCGGCAGCAAGCTGCATCACCTCGCCTTCGGCGATAACGGCAGCCGCGTTAGAAAGGATCTTCAGCACCGGCAGCGAGCCGACATCCACCAGCATGCGGAACGCCTGCCCGAGCAGGAAATCGCCCACCAGAACGCTCGCCTGGTTGCCCCACAGGATGCGCGCCGTCTGCTTGCCGCGGCGCAGGCCGCTCTCATCGACCACGTCGTCGTGCAGCAGCGTCGCGGTGTGCATGAACTCGATCGCGCTGGCGACGCGAATATGCCCCTGCCCCGGATAGTCGCACAGCTTGGCGGACGCGAGCGCCAGCATCGGCCGCAGCCGCTTGCCGCCTGAATCGATCAGGTGGTGTGCCAGCTCCGGAATGAGCTCCACATCCGACACGGCCTTGTCGAGGATGATGCGGTTGATCGCCTCCATATCCGCCGAAACGAGGTCGAGCAGCGGCTGCAACCCATTGGGGCCATTCCGGGCGGAGTCGAGGGGGATGATCTGGGCCAAAGGCGAGTTTCCGGGTTCTCGTTTGTTGCTGTTGGTATAGCCCCGCTATCGGCCCCCGTACTATCAAACTTTGCCGCAGCCGGTCCAGAGAGGCTACTGTGAGCCCATGCGCGACCTCGTAACCACTAACGATCCGGTCTTGTTGAGCTTTCTCCGTGCCTTGCTCGAGGATGCGGGGATCGAGACGGCCTTGTTCGATGGCAACATGAGCACCGTGCAGGGCTCGCTGGGCGCCGTGGTGCAGCGGATCGCCGTGCCTGATGATCGCTGGGATGCCGCCCGCCGGCTCCTTCTCGATGCCGACCTCGGTCAGTGGATGGTCGAGCCATGACGGATGCTCCGGCAACACAGACGCTCAGCCCCGCCGCTGGGTCGCACCTCACCGACGACGCCTTCCTCGGCAGCGCGCTGCACATCCTGCAGCAGCGCTCCGGTTATCGTGCCGGCCTCGACGCCGTAATGCTCGCCGCGACTGTGCCCGCTTCCGACAATCGCCCGCAGCGCGTGCTCGACCTCGGTGCCGGCGTCGGCACCGCGGGGCTGTGCGTCGCCCGCCGCATCGAAACCGCCGAAGTCGTGCTCCTGGAGCGCGACCCGCAGTTGGCAACGCTCGCCGAAGAGAATGTCCGCCGCAACAACCTCTCCCACCGCGTTCGCGTCGTCACGCTATCGGTTGGTGCACCCGCCGCCGAGGTGCGCGCCGCGGGGCTGATCGAGGAAAGCTTCACCCACGTTATCGCCAACCCGCCCTATCACGACACCGGCTCCGGCACGCTCGCGCCCGATGCAACCAAAGCCGCGGCGCATGCCATGCCCGATGACGAGCTGGATAGCTGGGCCCGCTTCATGGCGCGTATGGCGGCCCCCCGCGGGCTTGCCACCATCGTACACAAGGCAGATGCGATGCAGCGCGTACTGGCCGCGCTCGATCCGCGCTTCGGCGGCATCAAGATCATGCCGCTCTACCCACGCCCCGGAGACAACGCGCACCGGGTCATCGTCGAGGGCATGAAGGGCAGCCGTGCACCATTGCAGCTTCTTTCTGGCCTTGTGCTCCACAGCGAAGGAAACGACTTCACACCAACCGCGCAGGCCATTCTGCGGGCTGGAGCAAGCCTGCCGCTGCCTGGGGCGCGCCGCTGACGGCTCCGACCACAACACGGCTCTAGCCGGGGCGCGGCCAATGCCCTAAAACCGGCGCCTCACCCAACGATCAGATCTTCGCGAGGCTCATACCGCATGTGGTTCTTCGGCCAGGGTCCAGTTGTCCCAGTGCTGCGTTTCTCCGGTCCGATCGGAATGTCGACGCCGCTGCGTCCCGGCCTCTCGATCGGCCACGCCGCCGGCGCCATCGAGAAGGCGTTCGAACTGTCGAAGACGCCCGCCGTCGCCATCATCATCAACTCGCCGGGCGGCTCTGCGGTGCAGTCGAGCCTGATCTTTCATCGCATCCGCCAGCTCGCCGAAGAGAACAAAAAGAAGGTCTATGTCTTCTGCGAGGACGTCGCGGCGTCGGGCGGCTACTACCTCGCCGTTGCCGGTGACGAGATCTACGCCGACGCGTCGTCCATCGTCGGATCGATCGGCGTCATCTTCTCAGGCTTTGGCTTCGACAAGGCCATCGAGAAGCTCGGCATCGAGCGCCGCGTCTACACCGCCGGCACGGCCAAGGACACGCTCGACCCCTTCCGTCCCGAGCGCCCCGAGGACGTCGAGCGCATCAAGGCCGTGCAGCGCGACGTGCACGACGTCTTCATCGGCGTCGTCAAGGAACGCCGCGCCGGCCGCCTCGCTGCCGCCGACAACGAGCTGTTCACGGGCGCCTTCTGGTCGGCCCCTAAAGCCCTGGAATACGGACTCATCGACGGCATCTCGGATGTGCGCACAAAAATGCGCGAGCTGTTCGGCGACAAGGTTCGCTTGAAGGTCGTTCCCCTTGAAAAGGGTGGCCTTTTGAGCCGCTTGCGCCGCTCGCCGTCCGCCGCGGGTTACGAGGAATTAACGAGGCCACGTCTTGCCTTTGCCGAGGACTTGATATCCGCTGTCGAGGCCCGGGCCCTCTGGTCGCGGTTCGGGTTGTAACCTGCGCTGCCGTCTTGAGGGCCGGCGCGCGTTGCATGAGGGAGTGTCACCGATGCCCCAGCTCGTCGCCGCTTTGCTCATCGGCGCTGGTATTTCTGCTGGCTTCAAATGGATCGCGCGTGAGATGGCGCGTGCGGCCGACGTAGCACGCGAAACTCAGGAGCAGATGGCGCGCGGTCCCGAGCTTCACACTGTGCCGAAAGACTTGGGCAAGCTCGAATGGGATCCCGAGGCCGGCGTTTATCGCCCCGCTCGCCACCGCAACGCGTAAAGCTTCAGCCCTTGATAAGGCTCAAGGCGTATCAAGGCCGCTAGCCTATCATCCCGACGACAGATCCCCACCAAGAGGACGACCATGGCCGCCGACCCCGAACTGCTTGCCGAGCTCGACAATGCCATCGCTGTCCTACGCGACAACCTGCGCGAGCTCGTCGAGCAGGCCGCGGCTTATTCCGGCGCCGCTGACGAAAGCCGCACCGCCGATCGCATCGCCGATCAGCAGGCTAAGCTCGACGCCCTGCTTGCCGAGCGCGACCAGCTTCTCAAAGCCAGCAAGTAACGCCGACTCCAGCACGACTTGGGCTGAGGTCGAAGCCCCTCACCCGAGCTCATTTGCATTCGCTTCGGCCTCTCCCCGCCGGGGAGAGGCTAGGTCATTGGCACACTTAACCTCTCCCTACAGGGAGAGGTTGGGCGCGATCGACAGATCGCGACCGGGTGAGGGGTTTCCGGCTGACTCTGAAATGCGCTACGCGCGCGGATCATCCGCCGCGTTCGGCTCGCTGAAGCGCAACCGGTTGCCGAACGGATCGGCCACCTGCATCATCTTTGCGTCCCAGGCAGCATCTTCCAGCCCCGGCCGGTAATATCGGTACTTCTTTGCCGTCAGCTCCCGATGATAATCGGCGATCCCGCGCATCCACACGAACACGGTCGAGCCGGGGCTAGCATCGCCGTGATGCTCCGACAGGTGCAGCTTGATGTCCGCGCGCGAGACTTGCGCGTAAAGCGGAAAGTCGTCGCCAAAGCGATGCTCCCAATCGATCGTGAAACCGAGAAAGCCGACGTAGAATTCCTTCGCCTTCTCGACATCGAAAATCCGCAGGATGGGAATGGCGTCGCTGAAGCGAACTGCGCTCTTCTCCGGCTGTGTCGCCGCGCTCTGCTCCGCCTCGATCCGCGCGGCGAGCACGTTCCAGTTCTCCGCGCCGAATTGCTTGGCGACGATTTCGAGACATTCGCTGTGCGAGAGCGTGACCTGCTTGTCGCCGAGGGCATTGCGCAGCGCGCGTGCCATGGCTTTGGCGTCAGGGATTTGACCCATGTGATCCTCTAGCATTGCGGCGAACGAGATAGATCAGCGCTTGCATTGCCGACCCGTTCGCCGTCTGGCTGAAGGATCAACGCATCCCTTGATGCACTTCACCATACCCTTTCGGGCGCAAGCGGCAGGCGGCATCGGCCTCCGCGCAACTTGCTGTAGCCCGCTCGCCTCGTCAACACGCGAGCATCCAAACGCTTTCCCTCCCCCCTTGCGGGGGAGGGGCGGGTGGGGGTGTTTCAGCCCGCGGACGGCTGACTGAGTTGATACGTGTGCGCCAGCCACCGATAGCCGCCTTCCTGCCTTCGCTCGACGTATCCCAGCGACGGAAACGGCATGTGATAGCCCTGCACGGGAATTCGCTCCGCCGCCGCCAAGTCGTAGATCCGTTTGCGTGTCGTGGCGCCCTGTTCTTTGTCTGAATCAAACATGCAATGCCAATCGGGTCGCGCCAGCGAGGCCACCTGATGATGTGCGCAGTCGCCCCAGAAGAGCATGTTCTTGCCGTCGCTCTCGATCATGAACGCCAGATGCCCGGGCGTGTGTCCCGGAGCAGCCATCGACCGGATGCCACCGACGACGTCGTCCCCCGGTTTGATGAAGCTGATGCGATCTCTCACCGGCACGACGTTGGTGCGGAACACCCCGGCCATGAGCTTTGCCAGGTCGCTCGTGTGCACGCCTTCCTGCGCCCAGTAGTCGTACTCGGTCGCCGCTATGACATAGCGCGCGTTGGGAAACAGCGGCTTGCCGCCCTCCATGATGCCGCCGACGTGGTCGATATGACCATGCGAGAGCACCACGACGTCGATCTGATCCGGCGTGAAACCGGCAGGCGCCAGTTGCGCCGCCAGCCAGCCGCCATCGGGGCGCTTGACGAAGCCGTTCGCGCCGTTGCCTGTGTCGAAGATCACCAGCTCTTTTCCCGTATTGACGACCATCGGCGTGAAGCCGGGCTGGTATGTCTTCGGCGGCAACAGGTTCTCGATCATCAGCCGTTGCACATCGGCTTCCGCAGCGTTCTCGCCGATGATCGGAAACGGCCCGTCGATGAAGGCATCGGAATCGGGCAGCATCGTCAGCTCGAACGCGCCCAGCCTGAAGCGCGCAAAGCCGGGCTTGGTGAGACCGAGCTGCGGCGCGGCCGCCAGCGCTTCACCCGGCAACAAAGCACGCGCCAGCGGCGCCGCGGCGATCCCTGCGGCCACACCGAGGAGCCCGCGCCGCGTCACGCGTCCCCGGGCAAATTCGCCATTATCGTCCATTGCCACTTTGACCGTCCTCTGCAACCTTCCTGCGTCTGGTTGTGGTGAGGATAGGAAATGACAGCGCCCCGGCGCTTGAACGAACATGCTGCCGAGCGCACCCGCGGTTCGTTGTGGCATGTCGATGCCGGCTGGTCCGTTTTCGCCGGTCCCCTGGCGCACAACGCGCCGCACGCCCACAGCACCGCCGTCTATCTTGCCGGCCTCTACGACACCTTCCGTCTGCGCATAGGCAATGGCGCCTGGCACACCTGCCGCGCGGCCGTCATCCGCGCCGGGACGACGTACGAGTTCGACGTCAGCGGCGCTCCGCTTGGTGTCCTCTATCTCGAGCCGAGCATGGGCCGCGCCGAAGTCTTCGCTCCGCTGATGCGCAACGCCGAAGAGGTGGACGGCGCGCTTGTCGGGTCAGGCGACGTGGCGCTCATGCGCAACCTCTTCGAGCAGCGGCCGGCATCCGATGAGCTTCACGACATGACTGCCGACGCACTCGCGTTCGCGCGCCGCCACGCGACGCGCGCACTGGAGCCGCGCATCTCGCACGCGCTCGGGTTACTTCAGAACGCGCATTCAGAACCCGTATCGGTTGAGCAACTCGCGCGAACGGTCGGCCTTTCCGTCTCGCGCTTCCAGCATCTCTTCACCGCCGAGGTGGGTGTCCCCTTTCGCCGCTACCGCACCTGGCAACGCCTGCGCACAGCAATCCGCGACGCAGCAGGTGGGGCGACGCTGACGCAAGCCGCACACGCTGCAGGCTTCGCCGATCAGGCGCACTTTTCCCGCGCATTCCGCACCGCCTTCGGCGCCCCACCCTCCCGCGGCCTCTGATGTGGAGAAGCTGGGCGCACATCAAGGGCGTTTGGAACTTCGACAATCCGGTGCCGGCGACTACAACGGCTACACCCTGCAAGGCACCGTCAACGTCCCGTTGAACTAGCGCTGGCAAACTCGGCCAGCCGCGACTGCCGTTGCCCCGAGGACCGCCGATTGACCATATCGATTGTACCCCTGCGTTCCGCCGACGATCGGCGCTTCGAGGCAGTGACGGCCATTTATCGCGACGCGATCGAGCCGTCCGAGCAGAAGTCGCTGCCCCAGTTGCGCGCGCAGATCGAGGATGACCGCTACGCCTGCCTCATCGCCGAGACGGCGGACGGCGAAATCGTCGGCTTCGCCATAACATTCATCCCGCATTCCAAGGAATTCTGGCTGCTCGAATACATGGCGGTCGACGGCAACGTGCGCTCCTCCGGCCTCGGCTCGGCGCTACTGACCACCGCCGTTGCTTATGCCGCCGAGCATGCCCCCGGCGCGCCGGGCATTCTCGAAGTTGACGCGCCTCGCGATGACCTCGACGCCTCCAGCCCCATCCGCCGCCGCCTCGCCTTCTATGCGCGCCATGGCTGCCGTCTTATCGAAGGCCTCAGCTATATCCTGCCGCTCTCCCACGCCGGCACGCCCCCGCCCATGCAGCTCCTGCTGCTTGCGCAGACCCCGCCGGCAACGCTGGCGCGCGAAGATTTGCAGCGCTGGCTGGCAACGCTCTATTCCCAGGTTTACGGCAAGCCGGCTGATGATCCCCGCATCGCCACCATGATATCGCCATTGCCGCCCGAGGTTCGCATCACCGAGCGCCTGCAATAGCTGCCCGCGTGACAGAACCCGCGCCATGCGTATAGTGCGGCCCAACTCCAAAAGGGCCGCCCAACATGCCGACCGCCGAAGCAAAATCCGCCCGCGCGCACGCCGTAGAAGTGCCGCCGCTGCACCCGAAGAAGTCCTTCCAGGACCTCATCTTCACCCTGCAGCGCTTCTGGGCTGAGCAGGGTTGCGTCATCCTGCAGCCCTACGACATGGAAGTCGGCGCCGGCACCTTCCACCCGGCAACGACCCTGCGCGCCCTCGGCCCCAGGCCGTGGAACGCCTGCTACGTACAACCCTCGCGCCGCCCCAAGGATGGCCGCTACGGCGAGAACCCCAACCGTCTGCAGCACTACTACCAGCTTCAGGTCATCATGAAGCCGGCGCCATCCGACATGCAGGATCTCTACCTCGAAAGCCTGCGCCGCATCGGCATCGCTCCAGAGCTGCACGACATCCGCTTCGTCGAGGACGACTGGGAGAGCCCGACGCTCGGCGCCTGGGGTCTCGGCTGGGAAGTCTGGTGCGACGGCATGGAGGTGACGCAGTTCACCTACTTCCAGCAGGTTGGCGGCTGCGAGTGCGAGGTCGTCTCCGCCGAGATTACTTACGGTCTCGAGCGGTTGGCAATGTATATTCAGGGCGTCGACCGCGTGTACGACCTCTCGTTCAACGGCCGCACCGACGCGCGCAAGCTCTCCTACGGAGACGTATTCCTGCAGGCCGAGCAGGAATATTCGCGCTTCAACTTCGAGTACGCCGATACGGCCCTCCTTTTGCAGCATTTCGCCGACGCCGAGAAGGAGTGCCTGGCGCTGCTCGACGCGGGCAGGAGGGATGGTCGGCACGAGATGGCGCTGCCCGCGTATGATCAGTGCATAAAGGCCAGCCACCTCTTCAACCTGCTCGACGCGCGCGGCGTTATTTCCGTCACCGAGCGGCAGAGCTATATTCTCCGGGTGCGCGAGCTGGCCACGGCCTGCTGCGTAGCTTGGCGTGAGACCACGGGAGGAAGCGCATAATGCCGCCTGTCGTTCTTGGTGGACTAATTGTCGGTGTGCCGGCTTTGATTGTCGCCTGGCTGATCCTCTTCAATCGAGCGCGTCCGGTGTTCTGGTTCGCCGTGGCGCTGATCCTCGTCGGCCTCGGCTATCTCGGCGCCACGGGCGCTCTGGTCGACATCGCTGACGCTGTCGTCGCAAGAGAGACCGCGCCGCTCCCTACCGCCGAGCCCCAGCCCGTCTCGCCCTAGGAGCTTCTCTGTCATCCCGGAAGCGGCGAGCATCGCCAGCCGCTATCCGGGATCCAGGAGAAAAGCGTCACAGACTCGGAATCTTGCGCTGGCTCCCGGGTCATCGTTCGCTGCGCTCGCTCGCCCGGGATGACAGATCAGGTTGTCATCCCGGGGCTCGTCCCCGGGATCCATCTGTCCGCTTGTCCCGCCCCATACGCACACTGGATCCCGGCAACAAGTGCCGGGATGACGAGGTTGGCCGCACGATTACGTCACCCGTTTCCGGGGTGACGCTTTTCCAACGTCACCGGCTGCCCCGACCAATCCTCTCTCCGCTCGTATCAGATCAAATCCTCAAGCGGAGAGGCCGCAGGCCGCTCAGGGCGCAAGGCGCCCCGGCGCGAGCGCCGGCCATCCGCCGCGCGACGCTTGAAGCGGACCAATCCTCTCTCCGCTTGTGTCAGATCAAATCCTCAAGCGGAGAGGCCGCAGGCCGCTCAGGGCGCAAGGCGCCCCGGCGCGAGCGCCGGCCATCCGCCGCGCGACGCTTGAAGCGGACCAATCCTCTCTCTCCGCTTGTGTCAGATCAAATCCTTACGAGATGACACCGCGGCCCCGATAACGTATGAGTGCGCCTCCGAAATTCACAACGAAACCGAAGAAAAAGCGCCCCCATGTCAGAGCTTCTGCTCGAGCTGTTCTCCGAAGAGATTCCCGCCCGTCTTCAGGTGCGCGCATCGGAAGATTTGCGCCGTCTCATGGTCGACGGTCTCAAGGCGAAGGGCCTCGAAGTGGGTGAGGCGCGCGCCTTCGCAACGCCGCGCCGCCTGACGCTCGTCATCGCCGATGTGCCGAAGAAGTCGCCTGCCATCTCCGAGGAGAAGAAGGGCCCGCGCACGAACGCACCCGAGCAGGCCGTGCAAGGCTTCCTCAAGTCCGCCGGCCTCGCCTCCCTCGACGAGGCGACCATCGTCAAGGACGAGAAGAAGGGCGACTTTTATCTCGCCAAGATCGAAAAGCCCGGCCGCCCCGCCGGCGAAATCATCGCCGAGGTTCTGCGCGAAACCATCCTGAACTTCGCCTGGCCGAAGGCTATGCGCTGGCAAGAGCCAGACTTCTTGGTGACGGAAGAAGGCGATTACATTGTAGACGATCAAGGAAGATACATTGTCGCGGCAGAAGCGCTTCGTTGGATACGCCCCCTGCGGTCGATCATCCTGCTGCTCGCCGGCAAGGTCGTCCCCTTCGAGATCGCCGGCATCAAGTCGGGCAACGTCACCCGCGGCCACCGCTTCATGGGCGGCGAACCGTTCAAGGTCACCGACTTCGCCGACTACGAAAAGCAGCTGAAGGCCAACAAGGTCGTGCTCGACTTCGCGACCCGTGCCGCCACCATCAACGAAGGCGCGCACGCGCTCGCCAAGGAAGCCAAGCTCACGCTCGTCGAGGATGACGCCCTCGCCGCCGAGAACGCCGGCCTCACCGAATGGCCGATCGTGCTCATGGGCGAGTTCGACAAATCGTTCCTCGAAGTGCCGGGCGAGTGCCTCACGAGCGCGATGAAGACGCACCAGAAGTGCTTCTCGCTGCGTCACGGCAAGAAGCTGGCGAACCACTTCCTGCTCGTCTCGAACCTCAAAGCCAAGGACGGCGGCAAGACCATCATCGCCGGCAACGAGAAGGTCATCGCCGCGCGCCTGTCCGACGCCAAGTTCTTCTGGGAAACCGATCTCAAGAAGACCCTCGACGAGATGCGCGACGAGCTGAAGGGCATCACCTTCCACGAGAAGCTCGGCACCCAGTTCGAGCGCACCGAGCGCATCAAGGAGCTGGCGCACCAGATCGCCACCGAGCAGGAGCTGTGCGAGGCAGCGCTCGCCTTGCGCGCGGGCGAGCTGTCGAAGGCCGATCTGGTCTCCGGCATGGTCGGCGAGTTCCCCGAGCTTCAGGGTCTCATGGGCCGCTATTACGCTGCACACGAGAAGCTGAACCCCGAAATCGCCCGCGCCATCGAGCTGCATTACAAGCCCAAGGGCCCGACCGATTCCGTTCCGCTGGAGAGCGAAGACGACGGCGCCGCCGTTGCCGTCGCGCTCGCCGACAAGCTCGACATGCTGGTCGGCTTCTGGGCCATCGGCGAGAAGCCCACCGGCTCCGGCGATCCCTACCAGCTCCGCCGCGCCGCGCTCGGCGTTATCCGCATCGTCATCGAAAACGATTTGCGGCTAGCTCTATTTCCCTACTTGGTGCTCGCTGGTCGACTTGTCATGGCAAACAGGCTGTCGAAGGTAGCCGAGCACGTCGATGCCAAGTTGGCACCACTTAAGGCGATGGATGAACTCAAACCCGATGGCCTCATTCAGAAGCTCGTTGCCACTTCAAAGCAGGCGGTGGGCGTCATGTCTGATGTGCGTGGCTGGGATGTTCCGCCTCAGGAATGGGAAGTGAAGCAAGCGGCTGACCTCCTGTCCTTCTTCGCCGACCGCCTGAAGGTCTACCTGCGCGACAAGGGCGCCCGCCACGACCTCATCGACGCCGTGTTCGCGCTCCCAGGCCAGGACGACCTCGCGCTCATCGTCAAGCGCGTCGAGGCGCTGTCCGAGCTGCTCGGCACCGACGACGGCGTCAACCTGCTTGCTGGCGTAAAGCGCGCGCAGAACATCCTCGCCATCGAGGAGAAGAAGGATAAGACCAGCCACGCCGGCGACTACGACGCGGCGCTGCTTCAGCAGGATGAGGAAAAGGCGCTCGCCGCCGCCATCGACAAGGTGAACGACGACACGGCGTCGGCCCTCGCCGTCGAGAACTTCGCCGGCGCCATGCGCGCCCTCGCCGAGCTGCGCGCCCCCGTCGATGCCTTCTTCGACAAGGTGACCGTCAACGCCGACGATCCGGCGCTGCGCCTCAACCGCCTGCATCTTCTCTCGCAGATCCGCGCCGCCACTCTCAACGTCGCCGACTTCACCAAAATCGCCGGCTAAGCGCCGTCCTCTGTCATCCCGGAAGCGGCGAGCACCGCGAGCCGCTATCCGGGACCCAGGAGAAAAGCGTCGTAGGCCCAGTGTCCTGCACTGGGTCCCGGGTCATCGTTCGCTGCGCTCACTCGCCCGGAATGACAGACCTTATGTCGTACGATCGAGCCACAGGTCGCGCCACCCGGATTGCCCCCCTCGATCAGCGCGATCTTCCAAGCCCGACGCCAGCGCTTGATCCGCTTCTCACGCCGGATCGCCTCCTCGATGTCGTCATGCTCCTCGAAATAGACGAGCGTCTTCACACCATATCTCTGCGTGAATCCTGGTATGAGGCCGTCACGATGTTCGCTCATGCGCCCGTAGAGGTCGCTGGTGACGCCGACATAGATCGTGCCGTTGCGTTTGCTTGCGAGGATGTAGACGAAATAAGCGTATTCTCGACCGACGACGCGAAACTCTCTGTCATCCCGGGCGCGCGAGGCTCGCCGAGCGCAGACCCGGGACCCAGCATAAGGGCTGCCGGAGGCTCATAGAACCGATGAATGACGACCGGGCTCGCTATCTCTTCGTCTACGGCACGCTGATGAGTGGCGTGCGCAGCGCCCTCGGCACTGAGGAGCGGCTGCGCTTGGCGCGCGAGTCAGACAGCCTCGGCCCCGCCTCGCTGCCGCAAGCCCAGCTCTTCGACCTTGGCGACTATCCCGGCGCGCTCGCCGTCGACGACGTCGACACCATCGTGCACGGCGAGCTCGTGCTGATGTCGAAACCGCAAGCATCTCTGCTCTGGCTCGACGAATACGAAGGCTTCGTGCACGGCGCCGACGACAACGAGTACGACCGCATCGTCAGACAAGTGCGTCTTGCCGGCGGCGAAACGCTCGATGCTTGGGCTTACATGCTGCGCCGCGCGCCCGAACGCGGACGACGTGTTGTCAGCGGCCGTTGGGGCAGCCGCTGACAAGTAGGTCAATGATAGGGGAAAGCTGTTGAGAGCTGGCTGCGGACCCCGAACGGCCCTCACCGCGTTGGGCACGGTCCCCGCTTAAGACCGAGGCTGCCAGCTCCCAGACATTCGTTCTTACACCGGCCATGCAGCGGCCACTATTGGGGCACGCAAAAACAAATATTCATGTGCATATCTCGCACATTTAGCTTGTCGCTGAATCGTCACGAAAAGTTTGCGCGCTACGCATCTGCAGCGTCGGTCGCATCAACATTCGCACGCTCGTACGCATCGCTTGCGAGCAGCCATTGCTCTTCCGCATCGCTCAAACGCTTCGCAAGTTGGCCGCGCTCGATCGCAGTGTTCTGCGCACGCTGCGGATCCTTCGCATAGAGTTGCGGATCGGCGAGCAACTGATCGAGACGCGCGATTTCCGCGCTCAGTTTTTCGACGGACTTCTCAGCCGCTTGCATCGCTTTCTTCAGCGGCGCGAGTTGCGCGCGGCGATCGGCTGCTGCGCGCCGCTGGTCTGCGCGACTGTCGCGCGAAGCTTCCGCTTTCGCGCTGCCATTGCGCGCGCGCGTTGCCGAACCGCGTTCGGCAAGCAGGTCGGCGCGATATGAATCCATATCGCCATCGTAGGATTTAACCGTGCCGCCGCGCACGATCCACAAACGATCTGCGGATGCTTCGATCAGATGCCGGTCATGGCTGATCAGGATGACCGCGCCTTCGTATTCGGTCAGCGCGTGCACCAGCGCCTCGCGGCTGTCGACATCGAGATGGTTCGTCGGCTCGTCGAGAATGAGCAGATGCGGCGCATGGAACGCCGCCAGCGCCAGCAGTAGCCGCGCTTTCTCGCCGCCCGAAAGGTTCGAGCACTTGGTGTCCGCCTTGTCGGCCGAAAATCCGTACGTGCCCAGCCGCGTGCGCCGCTGCGCTTCCGTCGCCTCCGGCATCAGCTCGACCATGTGGTCGTACGGAGTCTTGCCCGGGTTCAACTCATCGAGCTGGTGCTGCGCGAAATAGCCAACATCCACGCGCTTCGCCCCGAACGCGTTGCCCGACAGCGGGTTCAGCTTGCCCGCGATCAGCTTTGCGAACGTTGACTTGCCGTTGCCGTTCTGGCCCAGCAGCGCGATGCGATCGTCCTGATCTATCCGTAGGTTGATGCCCGTCAGCACCGGTGCCCCCGGCGCATACCCGACCGAAACCTCCTCGAAGCGCATCAGCGGGCTCGGCAGCGCCTTGGCCGGGTTCGGCAGGTAGAACGGCTTCACCCGCTCATCCACCTGCGCCGCAATCGGCTGCATCTTCGCTAGAGCTTTGACGCGGCTCTGCGCCTGCGCCGCCTTCGTCGCCTTCGCCTTGAACCGGTCGATGAACGCCTGGATGCGCCGCCGCTCCTCGTCCTGGTGCTTCTTGAGCTTCAGCTCCAGTCGCTGCTTTTCGCGTCGCGCTTCCTCGAAATCGTCATACCCGCCCGAATAGAAGGTGAGCTTGCCGCGGTCGAGATGCAGGATCGCCGTCACCGCGCGGTTGAGCAGGTCGCGGTCATGGCTGACGATCAGCACCGTATGCGGGTAGGACCGCAGGTACGTCTCTAGCCACATCGCGCCTTCGAGGTCGAGATAGTTGGTCGGCTCGTCGAGCAGCAGGATTTCCGGCTCTAGGAACAGCACAGATGCCAGCGCCACGCGCATCCGCCAGCCACCCGACAGCTCCCGGCACGCGCGCTTCTGCGCCACTTCGTCGAAGCCCAGGCCCGAAAGGATCTGCGCCGCCCGCGCCGGAGCCGAATGCGCGCCGATATCCGACAATCGCTCGTGAATTTCCGCGATGCGGTGCGCGTCGCTTGCATGCTCCGCCTCGGCCAGCAGTTGCGCCCGCTCGGTATCGGCGGCAAGCACCGTGTCGATGATGCTCTCGTTCCCGCCCGGGGCCTCCTGCGCCACGTGGCCGATGCGCGTCGTGCGCGGCACCGTGATCGAGCCCATGTCCGCAGCAAGATCGCCGGCGATGATTTTCAGCAGCGTTGTCTTGCCGGCGCCGTTACGGCCGACGAGGCCCACCTTGTGCCCGGTGGGAATGCCGGCCGTCGCCCCTTCGAATATGGGCCGGCCCTCAATGCGATAGCTGAGATCGTTGATGTGCAGCATGGCGAGCACATAGCCGCTCCGCCTCGCCGTGTCATCCTCGGGCGGCAAACCCGCTCGCAGCGGCTAGATGGCGATGCCGAACCGCTTCAGGATGGCCAGCATCAGGAAATATGCAGCGGCCGTCAGGCCGCACGACACTGCAAGGCTGGGGGCAAACGTCCATCCTGCCCGCAGCAGCAGCGGTAGCGCGATGAAAAGCACCAGAGAAGGCAGTACCAGCCAGAAGATGCCCGTTGCGAGATCGGCAACCTTCCCTGTGTCGCCGGTATCGGCATAGAGCCAGATCATCGCCAGCACCGAAGTCAGCGGGATCGACGCCAGCACGGCCCCCAGCAACGAGGACCGCTTCGCCACCTCCGCGATCGCCACCACCAGGATGGCGGTAATGGCGATTTTCGTGGCGGTCGCGAGCATCTCCAGCTAGCCCGAGACGACTGGCTTCAGCGTTTCGACCAAGAGACGCTCCTGCGTGCCCTGGTCGGCAATGGAAAGATGCGCGGCGAACCAGTCCTGCACCATCTGGCACACGCGCTCCGGCGGCTCACGCGACAGCATCGATGGATTCGAGAAGACCTGCAGGTCCTGCTCTTTCCAGCCGAGCTTACCCAGCTCCTGCACCAGCACGTCGTAGTCTTCCTTAGCCGCCCGGTCGTGCGGCGAGGGCGACTTGCGCCCGTCGGCAATGGCCTCGAAGATGGCCGCGATCTGCGTCTGCACCGCCGCCCCCTGCTCGGGCGACTGCAGCACCTCGAGCACTGCCGGTGCCGTCTCGCCCTGCGAGATGAAGCCGTAGCAAGCGCCGACGCTCTTGGTCGACAACGACTTGAGATTGGCGAGGAACGCGGAAGCCACGTCCTTCAGGCGCGGCGTGCTGGCCGACAGCGCTTCGTTGGCATGCTGGCGGCGCAACGCCACCAGCGCCTCGGCGAGGTGCTTGTTGACGGCCTCCTGCGGCTGGTTTTGCGCCGTAAGGGTCGCAGCCTGACGAAGCTGGTCATTGTACCAGTCGGGGAACTCGCGCTTCACCACGCTCCAGGCCGGCAATTGTTCGAACTTGCCGTCGAGTTGGCTTGCGCCAGCATCGACATCCGCCTGAGCGACACTCGGCGCCGCGGGCGGCGTGGAGCTATCGGCTGGCGCCGACACGGTCGGCACCTGCTCGCCTTCGCGCGATGCGCTGAGCTTGTCCTGCACCATGTTGAGGGCGCCGCTCTGCCAGGCAAACCATCCGCCGCCGCCGATCAGGGCCAGCAGCACAGCTACCAGCGCAAAGCGCTTGATGCGTGAGCCGCCGCCGCCATCGGCATCGTCGGACACGCGAATGCGATCGGGCTCGAATGACGGCTGGGCGCCTGCTCCGGCAAGACCGCGAGCCGGTCCGCCTTGCGCGCCCTGCATCGCCGGGCGTGCCGGTGCAGCAGGGGGCGGAGGCTGTTGAAACGGAAACACCGCCGGCGCCGGGCGCCAATCGGCAAATCCGGGACGCCAGATGAGATCGGTCGGCTTTAAATGCCCTTGCGCGACAAATGTGCGCATTTCCGCGTCGGAAAGCGGGCCATGCTGCTTGCCCTCACGCGCGATGTACCACTGGATGTCAGCCTGCTGGCCAGTCATGGAGATCTCGTATCAAGAAGGGAACTGACGCGACGCTAATGCTCAGCCCCTGGCCTATGCTGGCCTTTTCGCATGGCACCAATGTGGTTCGATGTACCGTGCTTCGTCAATTGGCCGCACCAATGCGTTGTCGGTTCGTCCACCGCAGCATTGCTGCGCCGCCGCGCCCCAGCTATAAGGCGCCGCAATTCAATAAAAATCCAACCCCTTAAAGAGGTCGAGGGATGTCCATCGAGCGAACGTTTTCTATTATCAAACCGGATGCTACCGCACGCAACCTGACGGGCGAAATCAACGCGGTCATCGAAAAGGCCGGCCTGCGCATCGTTGGCCAGAAGCGCGTGCGCTGGACCAAAACTCAGGCCAAGGAATTCTACGCCGAGCACAAGGCCCGCCCCTTTTTCGGCGAGCTGGTCGAATTCATGACCTCGGGTCCGATCGTTGTTCAGGTTCTCGAGGGCGACGACGCCGTTGCCACCTATCGCGCTCTCATGGGTGCGACGGACCCGGCAGAGGCCAAGCGCGGCACCATCCGCAAGCGCTTTGCCGAATCCAAGGGCGCCAACTCGGTCCACGGGTCCGATAGCGCTGCTTCCGCCAAGCGCGAGATTGCATTGAACTTCACGACGAAGGAAATTGTCGGCTAACGACCGCGTGCCAAAGCGCGGTCCAGGGGGACTAACTCCTAATGGCGCGCGTCCGGTTTTATGTTGCCACCAGTCTTGACGGTTTCATCGCCGACCGCGAGGGGAGCGTGGACTGGCTGGCGCCATACGACGCGCGCCTCTATGGCTACGACAAATTCATAGACGAGGTCGGCGCCCTGATCATGGGGCGCCGCACCTTCGAGCTGATCTCCGCCATTGGCGAGGATTGGCCCTATGCCGGCAAGCCGGTCTACGTCCTGACATCCAGCTCACTGGGCGACCTGCCCGAAGGTGTCACCACCACGACGCGCGGTATCCGCGCAGCGCTGCAGCTCGCCCGAGAGAAGACCCGCAACGATATCTGGATCGTCGGAGGCGCCGTCACCATGCAGTCGGCGCTGGAGGAACGGCTCGTCGATATGGTCGAGATCTTCCTTGTGCCGGTTCTGCTGGGCGCCGGCCTCAACCTCTTGAATGACTTGACGATCCGCCCGACGCTTGCCTTCGACGGCATCGAGGCCTTCCCCGACGGCGTCGTCAAGCTGCGCTACCTCGTCCCCCGCTAGCGCCCCGATCGCCCGAGCGTTTATCGGCGAGGGCGTGAATCGGCAGCGCACATGGTCGCTCCGATCGCCCGACCGCCTATCGGCGAGGGCGTGAATCGGCAGCGCACAATGCCGCCCACCTATCTCCCTCCCCCTTCACGGGGGAGGGTCGGGGAGGGGGTCGCTTGCAACCCCCAAGTAATCTCGAATGCGCTGAAGCGCAGCTTCCGGATTCTCCAGAACCTCGCCGTCAAGCAGCCGAAGAACGTGGAACCCCTGCCGTTCGAGCCACCGGTCTCGCTCGGCATCACGGGCCCGCCTTGTCGGGTCTTCATGTGAGCTGCCATCGACCTCGACAATGATCCGTCGCTCCAGGCAGACGAAGTCGACGATGAACGGACCGATGGAAGCCTGGCGCCGGAAGCTACATCCGCTGATCTGACGTTTGCGCACGAGTTGCCAGAGTTCGCGCTCGCCCTGAGTTGGCGCTTTGCGCATCGCTCTTGCGCGCTCGCTGGCCAAGTGGCGGCCCCCCACCCTAACCCTCCCCCGCAAGGGGGGAGGGAATGAACGTGTGTCGCTCGCCGCGCAGCGGCAAGGGCGCAAGGCGCCCCGCGCCTAAGGCGCGGCTGTCAGCGCGCACGCCGCACGCCGCACACAAAGGCGCTCTCAGCTCGTGTCGCCATGAAAAAGGAGCCCGCGCAGCGGCAAGGCGCCAAGGGCGCCCGGCGCGAGCGCCGGCCATCAGCTTGCGCGACCTCCGCCGCACACAAAGCCGCCCTCAGCTCGTGTCGCTATGAAAAAGAGCCCGCGCAGCGGCAAGGCGCCAAGGGCACCCGGCGCGAGCGCCGGCCATCAGCTTGCGCGACCTCCGCCGCATGCAAGGCCGATTTCCGCTCGTGTCACTTAAGAAAGAGCGTGTCAGCTACTTCTTGAGACTCAAAATATACGCGGCGACGTCGCCGATCTCTTCGCGCGTCAGCTGGATCTGCGGCATCGGCGGATGCGGAATGACGATGGCGCCTGCAATCGACTTCACCGTCTGATCCGGCACGTTGGCGATCTGCTCGAAGCTCGGCACGTCAGACGAAACCGTCGCGCCCGCAGCTTCCGCGCCGACGATATGACAGCCAACGCAAAGCTTCTCGGCGATAACCTTTCCGGTCTTGGCGTCCGGATGAATCTGCGCGAGCGCCGCTCCGGCGAGCGCCAGGGTGATGACTGCAATACCCGAAACAGCAAGAGCGCGCGGAGAGATCATGCGGGCAAGGAGGAGCATCTGAGGGTTTCGCCTTTCTGTCCGTTGGTGGGAGCCGCAAGTCGGCTTGGCTCCCTTCCCTCCACAGTAGCCCAATGCGGCGATAACCGGTTGACTAAGATCAGCGACAGCGCTTCAGGCACAAAAAAAGCGCCGCTCGATTGGCGGCGCTTTGTTTGCTTGTCCGTTGCTTTCGGCGGATGGCGCGACCGGCGCACCTAGCCCCGCAGCACGATAAGTCCTTAGCTCAGCTCACGGATCTTGAACTTGAGCCCGCCTTTCGGCGTCAGCGTCACGGTTGCGTTGATGCCTGCCGGATCGTTGCCGACGTACTCAGGGCGGAAGCGGCGCAGCAGCAGCGATAGCGCCAGCGTGTTCTCGACCTGGCTCATGGCGCCGCCGATGCAAGACCGCTTGCCGCCGCCGAACGGCAGGTAGGAATACTTCACCTGCTTCTTGGCAGCGCCCGCCATCCAGCGCTCGGGCCGGAACTCTTCCGGGTTCTCCCAGAAGCGCGGGTTGTGATGTGCACCGTATGAGAACAGCACCACGCGATCGCCAGGACGGATCTCCTTGCCGCCGATCACATCGTGCTCGTTGGCGACGCGGATCAGCCCCCACACGGGCGGATAGATGCGCATCGTCTCCTGGATGAGCGCGCGAGTATAGGCGAGGGCCGAATAGTCGGCGGCGGTCGGCTCGCGATCGCCGTAGACTTCCTCGCCTTCTTTGCGAATGCGCTCCGCCATTTCGGGGTGGCGCGCCGTCTCATAGAGCGCCCACGCCAGTGTCAGCGCCGTCGTTTCGGTACCGGCCCACAGATACTGCTTGATCTCGTCGATCGCCTGCTGCTGGTCGAATTCCGGCACGTTCGGATCGGCGACGACGGCCTCGATCATCTTCAAGAGGGTGCGCTCGCGCTCTTCGCGCGGGTCCGCGGCGAGCAGCGAAGGCGGCACGGCAGCCCAGGCCTCCATCGCCTTGGCGGCGTCCTCTTCGGTGATCTCGAAGATCTCGCCAGCCTGCTTCTTGAGGCGGATCTCCTTGTGGTTCATCACGTCGGTATAGGTCTTCACGCACTTGAACACGAAGTGCGGATTGAACGGCATGTCGCGGTCGAACAGCGCCTTGCAGATCATGTCTGCAGCGAGCGTCCAGGTCTGCTCCACCATTTCGATGGTCTCGCCGGACTTTGCCACATCCGACCAGATGTCCATCTTCGTGCGGATCGCCGCCAGGAAGTAGGGGATGTACTCGGCGAACATATCTGGATGGAACGCCGGCTGCTGCGGCATGCGGATCTTTTGCCAGAGCGCACCGTCGTTGGTGATCATCGACTTGCCGAAGATCGGCTTCAGTCCGTCGAAATACTTGACGTAAGCGTCCGCCTTGGTGACCAGCACGTGCTTGAAGTCTTCCGGCTCCGACAGGAGCACGATGCGCTGGTTGGCGAGGTTGATCGGAATGACCGGACCGTAGCGCTCCGCCATCTGCATCAGGATGTGTAGCGGGTTATCGACGCCAGCCTTTAGAAGCGGCGACAGCTTGAACCAGACGCTAGATTCATCGCCCAGGCCCTGCGCGTGGGCAGGTGCATCTGTTTCAGCGGCAGCAGGCGTCGGCTGCGTCGACATCACGGTCATGACGTGTCTCCCGGCGGAAAAGCCGCAAAGAATGAGCTTCTATGCCTATTCCAGCCAACGGGTTGTAAACTGGGCGACGAAACGGGCCCGTGCAGAACCGCGCACGGATTAGAACCGTGCCCCCCAAGGCTCGCCGAGCAGTATCACCGGGCTGTCATAAGTGTCCATGCGACTGCGCGTTTCCGCTTCATTTTGGCGCTAGACCGCTGATCTGCTGCAACGCCGAATGGTCAGTCCAACGGTGGCCAATACAATGAATTCATTTGGTTAATCTGGAATTGCCGGTAAGCCACCCTGTCGCCTTCTACCTTCGCCGCCCCCGATGCGACCATCGCCAGCGCGTGGGGATAAAGACGGTGCTCCGCCTCCAAGATTCGCGCCGCCAGGCTGTCTTCCGAGTCGCCGTCGAGCACCGGCACCGCCACCTGGGCGATGATCGGCCCAGAATCGAGCTCCGGCCGAACGAAATGCACCGTGCACCCGGCGATCTTCACGCCGTCCTCCAGCGCCCGCGCGTGCGTATGCAACCCCTTGTACGAGGGCAGCAGCGAGGGGTGGATGTTGATCATGGCATCGCGCCAGCCCTCGACGAAGCCCGCGGTCATTTTGCGCATGAACCCCGCGCAGGCGACCATCTCGACGCTATGCCCACGCAAGGCGCGGTCGAGTTCCACCTCGAACGCCTCACGCGATGCGAACGCCTTGTGGTCGATCGCCTGGGTCGGAATGCCGAGTGCCTCCGCCCTGGCAAGGCCCGCAGCCTCGGGGCGGTTGGAGATGACGCAGACGATCTCCGCCGGATAGTCGCCGGCCCGCGCGGCCTCGATCAGCGACACCATGTTGGAGCCGCGCCCGGAGATCAAAATGCCGACCCGCTTCTTATCCGGGCCCGATGACGTGGTGCTCATTCGCGCCCATTAGCACGCCCGGGGCCGTCAGGCATCCGGTGTCGGCGACCCCGGATGCCTGGATGGTTATCGGTTCCCGACCGCGTCAGAACTTCACGCTCGCCTTGGCGCCGAATGTGTGCTGCTGCACCTCGGAGCCGAACAGCCCGTCGTACTGCGCCTTGATCGTCGTGCCATCGCGCCACACGAAGTCGAGCCCCGCGCCGACGTTCCCCATCACGTCCTCGACCTCGGCCTGCGTGGCAAAGCCGGGAACGCCCGCTGGTCCGCCGATGAAGCTGCTGGTGATCGTGACGTGGTCCTCGCTGTAGAACACCCCGCCCAAGCGCGCGAACGGACGCACCAGCGTGCCGCCGTCGATCATGACCTCGCCGCCGATCTCGACAGCCGGAGCGGCGGAGAAAACCGTCTCCTCGCTGCTGGCGATCGACAGAGCACCCGGGCCGCCCTGCTCCTGTACCGAGCCGATCCAAAGGTGCGTTGCCTCCACGTCGATCATCGGCTTCGCATAGAGCGCGTTGCCGCCCATCTGATAGGCGACGCGCATGCGGCCGCTGAGATGTGACACCGTCTGGTCGCCGGTTGCCGTGGTGACGAGACCACCGAAGTTGATCGGCCGCGTGGTGTCGGTCGAGCCCGTGCCGCCGAACACTGCGCCAGCAACGACCCACGGACCGGCGACATGCTTCAGCGCCAGGCCAGCATACGCCCGGTCGATGTCTGCGCTCGCCCCGTTCGTGGCATCGGCGTTGCCCTGTTCGATGCCGCCCGCAAGGCCGAGCATTAGCCCGGGCGCTACCGCGACCTGCCCGCCCCCGGAGAAGCCCCACGTCTGCTCGTCGTAGCCGAGGCCCTGGGCGGAAGCGTTCTGATCAAGAGTGCGGCCCGTGAACGCCGCCCACAGGCATTCATCCTCGCTCACAGCGGCGAACTGCGCTTCACGCTTGTGGCAGCTCAGCAGCGAATTGCCGAAAGCGTGCGCGCCGTACAGCGTGGAAACGGCACTGTCGCCATAGATCTCCGGAGAAAGCTGATCGAGCGCCGAGCGGTACTCGCCATCCGTGGTCAACGCGAGCAGCGCCGAGGTGATGTCGTCCAGCTTGGTCGGATCGGCATCGACCGCGTCGTTGAGATGCTCGCCGACCGCTGTCTCGTTCTGCGTCAGTCCGATATTCGGCGCGAAGCTGAGATTGTAGGAAACCTGCACCGTATTGGCGTCCGGGTAGATCAGGAACGCTTGCAGCGCCGGGCTGGCGATCAGCTCGAGGCCGTTGAGCGTAACACCGTCGTCGGCTGTCAGCACTGTCGTCGTCCCGCCGGCAATTGCCAGACTTGCGACCGACAGCTTGACCGCGCCATCGAGGTCCGCCCCTTCCGACACGTCGACGCGATCTGACGTGCCCGCAGCAGCATCGAGATCGATGGCGAGCGTGCCGGTCGCGCTCTGCGCCAACCCGCCCGTCAGCGCCGTCGTCTCCACCGTGCCTGTTCCGCCCGGCGAAATGGTACCGTCGTTGTTGACCGTATTCCCCGCACCGATGCTCAGCATCGTGCCGACCTCGAGCAGGCCTCCGGCCTTGTTGTCGAGGACGTTCGTGCCGCCACCGAGATCGACGTTGCCGATGATCTTGCCCGAATTGATGAGCAGGTCGTCATAGTCGCCGACGACGGTGATCGCATCGCCTGCGTAGCCCACGATCGTGCCAGCGTTCGTGATCTCCACCGAGCCATACGCCGAGTTGCCCGAGCCATCGTCGATGAGGATACCGCGGTCGTAGCCCGAGATGATCGCACCGGCGTAGTTCTTGATCACACCGGCGCCCATAGCGATGCCTTCGGAGTGGTTCGCGTTACCACCGCTGTCGACGCCGCCTGCTCCAGTGCCCTGGATGGTGCCGTAGTTTTCGATGTAGCCCGTGTAGTCGATGTCGACGCCGTCGCCGTCACCATTACCAACGCCTGCGTAGGCGCCGGTGATAGTGCCGTAATTGATCACAGTGCCATCGCCGTCGGAACCGACGCCCGAGCCGTTGCGGCCGGTGATCTCGCCCCAGTTGTAGACGGTGACGTCGTTGTCCGTGGTGATGCCGTGGCGGAAGCCGGAAATCTCGCCAGTTTCCATATTGTAGATCGTTCCGGCGTGGGCCTGCAGGTCGATCGCATCGCTGCTGTCGCCCGAGCCGATGACCCCGCCGGCATAGATCTCGCCGTAGTTTGTGACCGTTGCGGCCTCGCCCGGGCGGATGGCATCGGCACCTGTTGACGAGATCACGCCCGTAGCGCGGTTGATGATCTCGATCGTCGCCGCGGACGAGGAGAGATCGTTGAAGTCGATGGCCTGCCCGCCCGTACCGGAAATTGTGCCGGCATTGTCGACGAGGATTTTTGCGGCGGTCGTAGTCAACGAGCTCTCGTAGTCGTCGCCGGCTGTGATGCGGATGGCGTCATCGGCAAGGCCGGTTATCTCTCCACCCTCGTAGTTGTAGACCTTGAATGAGACGAGGTTGCTAAGATCGCCATCCTCGATGTTGATCGCCCGTTCGGACGCTTCGATTAGACCGCTATTCTCGATGAGAATCGTTCCGAGCCCGGGCCTGATCGCGTCATCGTCGGGCGCCAGAATTTTCCCGGAATTGTAAAGGCTGAACACGCTCGTGGCCGACGCGTTCTTTACGAGGTCGAACACCTGATTGCCGGTCGAGGTCATGGTGCCGGCGTTGTTGACAGTGACCGTGCCGTTGGAGATTGAGGTGTTGATGCGGAAAGTGTCGCTACTGGAGGTTATTAGCGCGTCCTCGTAGTTATTCAACGTGATGCTTCCGCTCGAGAACGAGCCGGTATCGATGGCGCGCCCCGACGCCGAGATCGTTCCCCAGTTGTCGATGATCACGCCGGGCGCATTTGAGCCGCCGCCCCAGGTGATCGTGCCATTCAGCGTGGCGCCGCTGGCAACGGCGCCCTTGTCATTCCCGCTGACAGATTGATTGCCGGTGGCGCTAGGAACTGTGAAGTCGGCGGCTGCCGGGACGGAGAACGAGAAGACCGAGAATGCGCTGAGCGCAAGAGCGGATGCACCGCTCAGAAGCGAAGTACGCGACACGAGAACCCCCACTGGAACACGACCCCAGCGAGGTAACTCCCGTTCACTATGGATTGATGACGTTCAATTGAATCCGCGCGATGCAATCGCGCCACGCGACAAACGCGCGTCCTGCAAACAAAAAAAGGGCCGCCAACAATGGCGGCCCAAGTCGAGAGAGTAGGTAGATCGATCGCCCTGATCAGAACTGGATGCGCGATCCAGCGATGACCATGTCGAAGTCGTCGATCGTGTGGTTGACCGGCACGGCAACGGAGCCTGTCGTGTAGTCGCCTTCGGCGTGGCGGTACATGACGTAGAGGTCCATCGAAGCGGCTTCGATGTTCTGCACCAAGCCAGCCGACCAGAAGGTCAGGTCAGCGCCGAGCGTCTTGCCCGGGTTGGCGCCGGCTTCGTCCTTGCGATACTCGCCGAACACCGTGGTCTTGCCGAGCTCATGCCACTTGCGCTCGATGCCAGGCTGCACGAACCAGGTCGTGCTGGTGTCATCGAGGCCGGCAGTGATCGTCTCGACCTTCTGCTCGCCGTAGCCACCATAGACATAGAGGCCAGTCGGAGCATGCATCAGCGTGCCGGCAGCGCCCCACCAGGTGCACTTGAACTCGGTCGCCGTGCCGCAGCCGGTAGCAGTCGGGTCCGTGCTCTCGCCGTAGCCGATCTTGCCGAGCAGCTTGAACTCGTGGAACTCACCCTTGTAGGTCAGCGCGCTGTCCCACATGTCGTCTTCACCCCACGAAACCGAGGCCGTGAAGCCGCCGAACTCCGGGGTGTCGTACTTCACGACGTTACGACGGCCGCTCTGGCCGGGCGTGCCGTTGTTGAAGCCACGCTCGACGTCGCTCCACTTCAGCGAGGTGAGAGCGCCGTTGCTGCGGATCAGGAACGCGCCCTGATAGACGGCCGAAGCTTCAGCATCCGAGACGTTACGTGTGTTGGCGCCGTCGGCATCGTCGAGCAGGTGATACGTCGAGGTGCCGTCGAGACCGACTGTGACCTTACCGTAGGTCTTGCTCTTGATGTACCAGTTGCTCTTGCGCAGCGTCAGAACGTTGTCGCTGCTGCTCGAGGGAGCGGTCTGGTTCCACTTGTTCGACGCGTGGCCGTTGACGCCGACTTCCAGCGTGTAGCCAGCCTCGAAGTCCTTATTGATCTTGGCCTTGCCGGCGAACTTGAAGCGCGACTGCTCCAGCGAGTTCGTGCCGACATAGACGTTGCTCTCGGTGCCGTCGTCCCAGAAGGTGACTGACTCGTTGACCCAGCCGGAGATCGTGAGGCTGACCTTGCGGTTGCCCTTCCGTGCCGTAGTCGCCTCGAGTTCGGCGACACGCTCTTCGAGATCGCTGCAGCAATCCCCACCGAGGTCTGCGGCTTGGGCGTTGGCGACGCCCAGCATCAGACCGCTAACGGCAAGGGCGGAGATCCACCCAGCCTTTACTCCCCCACTCATACGCAACTCCTACGCACTACGCACTAAACTGGCCTACGGCCCACGCAACCGGAACTCAATTACGCGACCATGCCGCCCAGCGGGGACCCTGCCGGATCCGCGCTAGCCGAGGCATCGATAACTTGGGGATTAGGGTCCCGTAAACACTGATTCGGAATATGACAATTTATGACGCATTCGCTTGGACGGATTGCATCACTGCGACGTCTTATTCCGCGGCCAATGACCCTTCAGCATTCGCCGAATTGCTTCGGGATGAAACGGCTTCTTATTCGCGCTGACAAAGCCAACTTCAGCAAGCTTAGCGCTAATCTCGCGCAGCGTGACGCGATCCCCACTGACGCGGCTCGACTGATAGATGCGTTTCGCCATCAGCGTCGCTTCCGGCTCGATGTCCGCATAGCGACGCCGCCGCGCCGGGCCCGTTGATGCGCGGCGCGCGCTGACAGTAAGACGCGATGCGGACGAGGCCGACGCGGCATCAAATTGTGCTGATGCGGCAAGGATTTTCCGCACTTCCGGATGCTCGTCGGACTCCGCAGCGAAGGCATCCGGGGTGTCGGCAGCAATGAGGTCGATGCCGCGCTCGCGCAGGCGCTCGTAGCACACGATCCGCTCGAAACCGGTGCCCGACAGAAGGCTTGCTGTGCTAACGATGATTGTGCGAGCCGAATTCAAATCGACACGAACGAGAAGGTCGGTGAGGGCGGCAAGTGTCAATGTGGGGATGACGCCGCTTTCTATTGCCGTGGTTATTTCACCGACAATTTCGAAGCCAGACGCTGTGGCAAAAGCCTGAATAGCACTTCGCTGGGCGACGCCGAAGCCTCGCCGCAAAAACGCAAGGGCAGGTTTCAGCTCCGCGCCGACTTTTTGGAGCATTAAACGGCTCGTTCCACAATCAAGCGGATTACGTGAATTTTCGTCGCCCTTGCGCGCACCAAGCGGCACTGCAGCCATCCGGCTACTGGGCAGCGGGTACGAGCCACACAATCCCACCAGCAGGCGCAATGCCCCTGCACAGTCGGCTCACACTGCATCGTCTACCTCGCCCCGACCTTTCGGGATTCTTACGGATCCGTAAGGTGCGCTCGCGCTTGTCACGATCCGTCACAGGAATGAAAGGCAAGAGTTCTTCGCACTGCAAGAAGCGGGCACAGCGGAGCGACCCGGCAGTCCGCGTTTGACGGATTTGTGAAATGTGACGGCTGTTGCGCGCCAGGCACACGAGGCCAGGCCATCCTGAGAGGCGCGCGTCGGGCATTGCTGCCGCGAGAGTGGCAGCGCGAAACAGATTGGCCGCGGTGATCAGGCGTAGCGCAGGGCGCCCGAGTACTGAACCGCCCAGGAATCGCCCTTGCCCTTGGCCTCCGAGCGCGCGCCGCTTCCCGGCACGATCTCGCCGATGACGTAAGGCGCCTCGCCCCACTCCTGCATCAGCCGTACAAGCGCGTCCGCATCGTTCCGGGCGACGACCATCACCATGCCGACGCCGCAGTTGAACGTCTTCAGCATCTCTTCGTCCGGCAGCCGGCCCGTCTTTGCCAGCCACCCGAACACCGGCAGCGTTGCAAATGAGGAAAGATCGACACGCGCCGCCACGTCGTCGGGGAGCACCCGCGGCAAATTCTCCGAAAGTCCGCCGCCGGTGATATGAGCAAGCGCCTTGATCGGCCCCTGCGTGCCGCCGACGGCTTCGATCGCCGCCAGCACCGGCTTCACATAGACGCGCGTCGGGGCCAGCAGCGCTTCGGCCAGCGTCCGCCCCGGCTCGAATGGCGCCTCAGCCTCCCAGGCAAGCCCGCTTTCCTTAACCAAGCGCCGCACCAGCGAGTACCCATTGGAATGCACGCCGGACGCGGCCAGCCCGATCATCACGTCGCCTGCGACGATATCGCTGCGCGGCAGGATCTCGCCGCGCTCCACTGCGCCGACCGCAAAGCCAGCAAGGTCGTAGTCGCCCGGCTGATACATCCCGGGCATCTCGGCCGTCTCGCCCCCGATAAGCGCGCAGCCCGCCTGCCGACAGCCTTCCGCGATGCCCGACACCACCGCCTTGGCGGTTTCCACGTCGAGCTTCCCGCAGGCGAAATAGTCGAGGAAAAACAAAGGTTCGGCGCCCTGCACGACCAGGTCGTTGACGCACATGGCGACGAGGTCGATGCCGATCGTCGCGTGCTGTCCCGTGTCGATGGCGATCTTCAGCTTCGTGCCGACGCCGTCGGTCGCCGAAACCAGCACCGGGTCGCGAAAACCCGCGCCCTTGAGGTCGAACAGCCCCCCGAAACCGCCGAGGTCCGTATCCGCCCCGGCGCGCCTCGTCGACCGCGCCAGCGGCTTGATCAGCTCGACGAGGCGGTTTCCAGCATCGATATCAACACCGGCGTCGCGATAGGTTATGGCCGGGTTGCGTTCCCGATCTGCGTCTGTCATGTGACCTCGGAACCCAACTTTTGCCGGCTTTACCTGCCGGAGATGCGGCGTCCTAGAGTGCTTCCGGAAAGGTGGGAACCGGTTTTCCGATAAGAAGCACGGCAACACACAAGTCTAGAGCCTGTCCGCGTTTCAACGAAAAGCGGAAAGGCTCTAGCAGCTTAGGCGTCAGGTCGGCAACTCGCGGCGATTCTGCCGGCGAGGCAAGGCTGCAGAGCGGGGAGGGAAGTCGCGTGCCGGCCATCCGGTTGAAGATTGTGTGCACAATGGCCGCCATGGCCATTGTCTGGGCAGCGGCCAGCGCCGCTTCGGCCAGCGATGACGTGTTCACTGTCGGCAACTACCCCGTCGATGCCGAGGCCGCCAACGCCGTTGCCGCCAAGAAGCAGGCGATGAGCGACGGCCAGCAGGCCGCGTTTCACTCGCTTCTGAAGCGCCTCGTGCCCGTCACCGACTTCGACCGCCTGAAGCGCCTCTCCGGCCTCAGATCGTCCGGCTTCCTCGAAGGTGTCTCGGTGCGCTCCGAGCGCAACTCGTCCACCCGCTATATTGCCAGCCTCGATTTCTCCTTCCGCCCCGACAGTGTGCGCTCCGTGCTGCAGCAGGAAGGCATCGCGTTCGTCGAGGACCAGGCGCGGGAGATCATCGTCGTGCCGGTGGTACGCACCGCCGACGGCTCGATCGACACCGGCCCGGCCGCGCGCGCCTGGACCAATGCCTGGCGCGGACTTGATCTCGAGCACTCCCTGACGCCGTTCGCGCTGCAGACGGTGAAGGGTGAAATCCACCCCGACACCCTCAAGATGGCTACCGAAGGCCGCGGCGCGGAACGCACTCTCGCCGGTGAGTACGGCTCGCCTTACGTGGTGCTCGCCATCGCCGATCCCGATCCGGCAACCGGACGCCTCAACGTCACGATGTCCGGCATTGATGCCGTCGGCAGCTTCAACCTCAAGCGCAGCTATCGCATCTTCGATGGCGACACCGCCTATTCGATGGAGCTCGCAGCCGTCGTCGGCCTTGGTGTGCTCGAAGGCCGCTGGAAGGCGACCAAGGTCTCGCCCGCATCCTCATCGGCCTATGCGCCGGCCTACTCGTCAACAGGTTCCGGCGGTGGCGTTGCAGTCGCCATGCGCGCCCAATATCAGAGCCTTGCCGAATGGAGCCAGATGCGCCGACAGCTCCTTAGTCTGCCGGGCGTCGAGGACGTGCGCATCGAAGTGGAATCGGCCCGCGGCGCCGATCTCACCCTGCGCTTCCCCGGCGGCGCGCGCGAACTCGCCACGGCCCTTTACGGCAGTGGCCTCGCGCTGGAAAATGGCGCAGACCGTCTCATTCTTCGCTCATCCTATTAGGCCAGCGATAACGCAGCGGCTACAAGCGGCGAAATAACAACAAGGCGGAGCGCCCTCGACGCGTCGCCAAAACAGGTGAACGCGCGTGGACCGGTTGCTGAACATCCCCAATATCATCACCGTGGGGCGAGTGATCCTCGTCCCGGTGGTCTTTTGGCTGCTCATCACCGGTCAGACGCAGGTCGCGTTCATCGTCTTCATCATCGCCGGCATCTCCGACGCCGTGGACGGCTACCTCGCCAAGACATTCGGCTGGCAGACCGAGCTGGGCGCTTATCTCGACCCGCTTGCCGACAAGCTGTTGATCGTCAGCATCTTTCTGGCGCTCGGCGTTGACGGAAAGCTCCCCTTGTGGCTCGTGGTCGCCGTCGTCTCGCGCGATATTCTCATCGTCATCGCCGTCATTCTGTCCTGGCTGCTCGACCACCCCGTTCGTATCAAGCCGCTCATCGTCTCCAAGGCGAACACCGTCGCGCAGATCGTGCTGGCCGCGACCGTTCTCGCCGACGAAGGTTTCGGCCTCGGGCTCGGCTGGACGCGCTTTGTGCTGGTGTGGCTGACGGGTGCGCTGACTGTGGCGTCGTTGGCTGCTTACCTGCATAGTTGGCTGCGACACATGTCGGATGAATCGCCTGAGGCGGGCGGCTGAGGGACAGCGGCATCGCCAAGGGTTGGCCGATCGGCCGGACGAGGGGCTTTGAGCGATGCGCGTCGAACGTCAGGTCCTGTTCTGGCTCTCCGCCGGGCTCGTGCTCATCCTGCTCATTGCCCTGCTGCGCGGTGTCATCCTGCCGTTCGTCGCCGGCATGGTCATCGCCTACTTCCTCAACCCGGCCGCCGACCGCTTGGCGCGCTGGGGTCTGCCGCGCGGGATCGCCGCCACCCTCATGGTCGCCGCCTTCGCCTGCATCATTGCCGCCGCGCTCATCTTCCTCGTTCCCTTGCTGCTGACCCAGGCGCAGCAGTTCGCGGTCGCCCTACCCGATGAGATCGCGCGGCTGCGTGGACTTCTTGATGTCTGGGCGCGCGAGCGGCTCGGCACACACTATCCCGAGGTCGCCGCAGGCCTCGACCGCAGCTCCAACGCTATCGCCGAGAACATCACCAGCCTGGCCGGCTTCGTCGCCGGCTCGCTGTGGAGCCAGGGCCGCGCGCTGTTCGATTTCCTGTCGCTGCTGCTCGTGACGCCGCTCGTCGTCTTCTACATGCTGATCGACTGGCACCCGATGCTCGCCAAGGTCGATTCCTGGCTGCCGCGCGCACACGCGCCCACCATTCGCCGTCTGGCTTCCGAGGTGAACGACGCCGTCTCCGCCTTCATCCGCGGTCAAGGCACCGTCTGCCTCGTGCTCTCCATCTACTATGCGGTGGCGCTGGGCTTGATGGGTCTGCGCTATGGCCTTCTCGTCGGCCTCGCCACCGGCCTCATGAGCTTCGTGCCGTTCGTCGGCTGGGCGCTGGGCTTCATCACCGCGACCACCATCGCGATCGTACAGTTCTGGCCCGACGCTGTTCCGATTCTCATCGTCGTCGGCATCTTCGCCGGCGCTCAGGTGCTCGATGCCGGGTTTCTCTCGCCCAACATCGTCGGCTCCAAGATCGGCCTGCACCCCGTTTGGCTCATCTTCTCGCTGTTCGTGTTCAGCTACCTGTTCGGGTTCGTCGGCGTGCTCGTCGCCGTGCCGATCGCAGCCGCCATCGGTGTGCTTGTCAGGTTCGCGCTGAAGATTTATCTCGCCAGCCCGCTCTACAGCGGCATCGCGCCGCCAACGACGCTGACCGCTTTGCCCACAGCGACCGCCACGTCACCCTCGCTCGAGAAGCCAGTTTCGCCGTAATCATCGGCAACACACCATCACCCGTTCACAACTTGCGAATACGAATGACCGCCTCTCCGCGCCAGCTTGTCCTTGATCTCGCCCACCGCCAGGCTTTGGGCGCCGAGGATTTTCTCGTTTCGAATTCCAACGCCGCCGCCGTGGAGATGATCGACGCTTGGCCTCGCTGGCCGCACCCGGCCTCATTCGTTGCCGGCCCGCAGGGTTCCGGCAAGAGCCATCTCGCCAACGTCTGGCGCTTGCGTTCGGGAGCCGGCATCGTCAGCGCCGCCGAGCTGAGCGACACCCTGGTGGCCAGCCTCCCGGATGCCGCCGCCATCGTCGTCGAGGATATCGACCGGGGGATTGCCGATGAAAAGGTGCTCTTCCACTTGCTCAACCGGGCGCGCGAGAGCAAACTTTCCGTCCTGCTGACGTCGCGCGTGCCACCGGGCGAGCAGGAATTCCACGTGCCCGACCTCCGCTCGCGGCTGCGCGCGCTGCCGATGGTGGAGGTTCAGCCCCCCGACGAGGCGCTTCTCAAGGCGGTGCTGGTCAAGCTGTTCGATGACCGCCAGCTCTACGTCGAGCCCCAGGTGATCGACTATCTCAGCGTCCGCATGGAGCGTTCGATGGCTGCGGCAAGCAACATTGTCGCCGACATCGACCGTTTGGCGCTGGCGACTCACAGGAAGGTGACGCGACCGCTAGCCGCACAGGTGTTGGCAGCGATGGGGGAAAGCCGTGAGTAACGCGATTTAAATGCCGCCCGTGGCGAGCATGTCATATTTGTGACTTAGCGTCCCCGCGATCACAAACGACGCGGGCGAGGACAATCCACGATGGCCAGCGCGAGGAACAAAGTGCGCGAGAAGGCAGCCGTACGCAAATCTGCAGCAGCAATCGAGCCTCCGCCCGAGGGGCCGGCGCGCTTTTACAATCGCGAGCTGTCCTGGCTGCAATTCAATCGTCGCGTCCTCGAAGAGGCGCAGAACGAGCGCCACCCCTTGCTCGAGCGCGTGCGCTTCCTGTCGATCTCCGCGTCGAACCTCGACGAGTTCTACATGGTGCGCGTCGCCGGCATCTACGGCCAGGTGGCGGCGGGTGTGCAGACGCCTTCGCAGGACGGCCTGACACCGTCGCAGCAACTTCGCACCATCAACCGCTTTGCCGCCTCGCTCGTTGCCGACAAGCAAGCGTGCTGGCGCAGCCTGAAAACGGACATGGCTCAGAACGGCATCCATATTCTCGAAGCCGGAGATCTGAAGCCGGCCGAGAAAGGCTGGCTGCAACGCCTGTTCCTCACACATATCTTCCCGATCTTGACACCGATCGCTGTCGACCCCGCGCACCCCTTCCCGTTCATTCTCAACCGCGGCCTCACCATGGCCGTCGAGATGCTGCGCAGCTCCGACTCTAAGTCGATGAACGGCCTCATCCCGATCCCCAGCCAGCTCGAACGCTTCATCCGCCTCGGTGGCATGGACGCCGAGCACAAGGACCTGCGCTTCATCAAGATCGAGACCATCATTGGTCTGTTCATTTCCGAGCTGTTCCCCGGCTTTGAGATCAAGAGCCAGGGTGCCTTCCGCGTGCTGCGCGACAGCGAGGTCGAGATTCAGGAAGAAGCCGAAGATCTCGTCCGCTCGTTCGAATCCGCTTTGAAGCGCCGTCGCCGCGGCCACGTGATCCGCCTCGAGCTTGAAGCGGCAATGCCCAATCGCCTGAAGAAGTTCGTCATCGAGGAACTGGAAGTCGGCGAGGACGCCGTCTTCATCAAGGACGGCCTGCTCGCGCTCGCCGACACCGCGCAGCTCATCGTCGCCGACCGGCCCGATCTACTCTTCAAGCCGTTCGTCTCGCGCTTCCCCGAGCGTATCCGCGAGTTCAGCGGCGACTGCTTCGCCGCCGTTCGCAAGAAGGACATCATCGTCCACCACCCGTACGAATCTTTCGACGTGGTGGTGCAGTACCTGCGCCAGGCCGTGGCTGATCCGAACGTCATGGCCATCAAGTGGACGCTCTATCGCACCTCGCGCGACAGCCCCATCGTACAGGCGTTGAAGGAAGCCGTCGAAGCCGGCAAATCCGTTACAGCCGTCGTCGAGCTGAAGGCCCGCTTCGACGAGGCCGCCAACATTCGCTGGGCGCGCGATCTGGAAAACGCCGGCGTGCACGTCGTCTACGGCTTCATCGAGCTGAAGACGCACGCCAAGCTCGGCATCATCGTGCGCCGCGAAGGATCGGAGCTGGTCAGCTACTGCCACATCGGCACCGGCAACTACCATCCGCTCACCGCGCGCGTTTACACCGACCTGTCACTGTTCACGACCGACCCGGCGATCGCCCGCGACGTGACGCGCATCTTGAACTTCGTCACCGGCTACGGCGAGCCCGCCGAGCTTGAGGCCATGGCCGCGAGCCCGCACGGCATCCGCCAGCGCATCATCGCCCACATCCGCGAGGAGATAGAGCACGCCAAGGCCGGGCGCCCCGCCGCCGTCTGGATGAAGATGAACGCTCTGGTCGACGGCCAGATCATCACCGCGCTCTACGAGGCGAGCCAGGCCGGCGTCGAGATCGACCTTATCTGCCGCGGCGTTTGCTGCCTGCGCCCGGGCATCCCCGGGCTATCCGAGAACATTCGCGTAAAAAGCATCGTTGGCCGTTTCCTCGAGCATGCCCGTATTTACGCGTTCGGGCGCGGCCAGGGGTTGCCTTCCCCGAAGGCCGCCGTCTACATCAGCTCCGCCGACATGATGCCACGCAACCTCGACCGCCGCGTCGAGGCCATGGTGCCGATCATGAACCCTACCGTGCACGAACAGGTGCTCGATCAGATCATGGTCGCGAACCTCAAGGACAACCAGCAGAGCTGGAGGATTATGCCGGACGGCTCTTCGGAGCGCATTCATCCGGCACCGGGAGAGGAAGCCTTCAACGCGCACCGGTATTTTCTCACCAACCCGAGTCTTTCGGGTCGTGGCCAGGCGCTCAAGGAGAACTTCCCACCCCGCTTCAGCATGCTGCACAAAGACTGACTTAAAAAGACGAAGCGGGGCTGCCTTTGACGAGCTTGGAGCGGTTGTTCGGCGAGCAAAACCGGGTGCACGAGCTCGAGCCCATAGGCGTTATCGACATCGGTTCCAACTCGGTGCGCCTGGTGGTGTACGAGGGCGCCGTTCGTGCGCCGACGCCGCTGTTCAACGAGAAGGTTCTGTGCGGCCTCGGCAAGTCGATCGCCTCCACCGGCCGCCTCGGCACCGATGCCGTCGACCGAGCACTTGCCGCGCTCTCCCGCTTTCGCACCATCACCCGCATCCTCGAAGTGAAGAACGTGCGCGCCTTCGCCACCGCGGCCGTGCGCGAAGCACAAGACGGCGCCGACTTCATCTCTCGCGCCGAGAAGGCACTCGGCCTGCGCATCGAGATCCTCTCCGGCGAACGGGAGGCGCGCCTCGTCTCGCAGGGTATCATGATGGGTTTCGTCGACCCGGACGGCATTGCCGGTGACCTCGGCGGCGGCAGCCTGGAACTGATCGACATTTCCGCGGATCGGGCCAAGCAGGCCGTCACGCTGCCGGTCGGCGGTCTCCGGCTCATCGACGCCACGGGCAACAAGATCGAGAAGGCGCAGCCGCTCATCGATGATGCCCTGGCGAGCGTCCCCTGGATCGGCCAGGGTGCCGGACGCCCGTTCTTCGCCGTCGGCGGAAGCTGGCGCGCCATCGCGAAGCTGCACATGGAGCAGACCAACTATCCGCTGCATGTCACGCACGGCTACGCCATCCCGACCATGGTTGCGATCGCCTTCTGCGAGTTTCTGCGCAAGACCAAGAAGCTCACCGGCCTTTCAGGTTATGACGAGCTGGCCAAGGCGCGCCGCGAGGTGCTGCCCTTCGGCGCCTTCGTGCTCGAGCGCCTGCTCAGAGCTCTCAACCCCAGCGAGGTTGTGTTCTCGGTCTTCGGCGTCCGCGAGGGCCTCATCTACTCGCTGCTGCCCGCGCACGAACGCCGCAAGGATCCGCTGCTCTCGTTCTGCGCCGAATACGCCAGCCTGCGCTCGCGCTCGGTGGACCATGCCTGGGAGCTGTGCAAGTGGACCGACGCGCTGTTCGAGCCGCCCGGTCCCAAGGAAACGCCCGAGGAGCGCCGTCTGCGCTACGCCGCCTGCCTGATCTCCGACATCGGGTGGCGCGAGCACCCCGACTACCGCGGAGAGCAGAGCCTCAACCTGCTCGCCCACTCCGGACTTTCCGGCATCGATCACCCCGGCCGCGTGTTCATGGCCCTGGCAATCTTCTATCGCCACGCCGGTGCCTCCCAGGAGCACGCCGACGACCTCTCCTCCCGCCTGAAGCTGCTCATCTCCAAACGGGCCCAGAAGCGCGCCCGCATCATCGCCGCCGCCATCCGTACCGCGCACATGCTGTCGGTCGGCGTGCCGGGCGTCATCGACGAAACCCCGCTCAGCTATGATGGCGACAAGCTCGTCCTGACCATCCCCAAGGCCTATGCCGGCCTCGACGGCGAGCGCCTGCGCCGCCGTTTCGATACCCTCGCCCAGCTCCTGGAAAAGACCCCGGAAATCCGCTTCGGCCGTTAACCGATCGCTGCTTGGCGGACGAATCCCCCTTACCCGCAACGGCTCTCTTGGCCGCCGGAGGCGGCAAGGGCGCAAGGCGCCCCGGCGCTAGCGCCGGCCATCCGCTCGGGACACACCGGCCACAAACAATGCTTCCTCTCCCCAGGTGTCAGCCGCAAGCCATTGTCACCGGCCTGCCGCCGCCATATTTCCTGCTAGACTGTGGCAGCTGACCGGGGGGTCGGCATAAGGGGACAGGACGTTCGCAATGGCCGATGATCCGTATGCAACCCTGGGCGTATCGCGGAACGCCTCGGACGAGGACATCCGGCGCGCCTTCCGCAAACTCGCCAAGGAATACCACCCCGACATTTCCAAGGGTAACGAGGAGCGCTTCAGGAAGGTCTCCTCCGCCTACGAGATCCTCGGCGACGCCGACAAGCGCCGCGCGTTCGACCGCGGCGAGATCGACGCCCGCGGCGAGCCACGCCACCCAGGCTTCCGCCAGTATGCCCGCAACGGGGCGAGGGCCGGTGCCGGCGCCGGAGCCGGAGCAGCCGGCTTCGAGGAGTTCGGCTTCGGCGACATCTTCTCCGACATCTTCGGCGGCATGGGACGCGGCGGGGCTGCCGGCGGCCCCCGCTCCAACTTCTCCGCCAAGGGCCAGGACGTCCGCTACACCCTCGAGGTCGATTTCCTCGAGGCAGCAGCAGGCGCAACCAAGCGCGTCACGCTGCCGAGCGGCGGCATGCTCGACCTCAACGTCCCGGCCGGCGTCACCGATGGACAGGTGCTTCGCCTCAAGGGCAAGGGCCAGCGCGGCGTTGGCGCGGCCGAAGGGGGCGATGCGCTGATCGAGGTACGCGTGCGCCCGCACCCGCTGTTCAAGCGCGAGGACGACGACATCCTCATCGACGTGCCGATCACGATCGACGAAGCCGTGCTCGGCGCCAAGGTCGAAGTCCCGACCATCTCCGGCCGCGTGCAGCTGAGCATCCCCAAAGGGACCAGCTCCGGCCGCGTGTTCCGCTTGAAGGGTAAGGGCGTCAAAGCCGCCGGGCGGTCAGAGCCGGGCGATCAGCTCGTCACCGTGCGCATCGTGCTGCCGGATAACATCGACGACACGCTCGCCTACTTCTTCTCCGAGTGGCGCCAGAAAAACCACTACGACCCCGGCCGCAAATAGCTCGGCCCGCGCAGGCGTCACGCACCTGGTTTGGTGAGCGCAATCAACACGCGATAGGCCGTCACCAGCAGCAGCACGGTTGCGACGCCTAGCGTGATCCAGTCGAGATCCGTCGCCGTACCGTTCAGCACGCGCCGCAGATAAATGAACACGAACACGCCGAACACGGCGAGATACGCAAGCTGTGCGACGGGCAAGCGCGGCGGAGCGTTTTTCGGCATTGCTCGGTGAACCCATTGCGTTGCTTCGGGGCCGGAAGATTACCGCGCACGCCTGTGGCTGTCATCATCGCGCAGCGATCTGACCGGGGCAGACACCGCGCGTTTATTCCGCGGGTTCCCGATCGGCCTTCGCCGTCGCGATTGGCACCACTTCGCTGCCCGCCAGCGTCAGCGCGATCTCGCCGCGCTTCAACCGCAGTGCGTCCTCACCGAACAGACGCCGCCGCCATCCTTTGAGCGCTGGGATGTCCGGCTCGGTCTCGGTGGCGATCCGCTCCAGATCCTCAGAGCCGGCGATCAGCTTCGTCGCCACGCGATGGCGCGCAGCCGACGCTTTCAGCAGCACCCGCAGCAGCTCGATCAGCGCCGTCGATTCGGCGGTCAGTTGCGCACCGCGCGAGATCGGCGGCACGCTCTTGGTATCGCGCGCCAGCCCGCGTTTCACCGCCTCGATGATCTCGCGCGCCCGCGCCGAGCGCGAAAAGCCCTCGCTCAGTGTGCGCAGGTGGCTGAGCTGCTCCGCCGACGTCGGTGCCTGATTGGCGATGTCGTACAGCGCATCGTCGCGCAGAATGCGTGAGCGCGGCACGTCCTGCGCCTGCGCCAGCCGCTCGCGCCACGCTGCAAGCTCCATAAGCACCGCCAGCGCCTTGCGGTTCTTCACCCGTAGCTTGAGCCGCTGCCAAGCCTCTTCGGGGTGCTGCTCGTAGGTCTTGGTATCCGTGAGGATGCCCATTTCCTCGTTCAGCCAGTCTGCGCGCCCGGCCTTGTCGATGTCGGCCCTGAGATGGCGATAGACCTCGCGCAGGTGCGTCACGTCTCCGAGCGCATATTCGAGCTGCTTTTCGGAAAGCGGCCTGCGGCTCCAGTCGGTGAAGCGCGAGGACTTGTCGAGGTCGGCCCCGGTTACGCTCTTGACGAGGTTGACGTACGACACGCTCTCGCCGAAGCCGCACACCATCGCGGCCACCTGCGTGTCGAAGACGGGCCGCGGCACCAGTCCTGCCCGGGCATAAACGATTTCGATGTCCTGCCGCGCGGCATGGAAAACCTTCATGACCCGTTCCTCGGCCATCAGCTCCCAGAACGGGGCGAGGTCGATGCCGGGCGCCATCGGATCGACGATCATCGCTTCCTCGGGCGAGGCGATCTGGATCAGGCAGAGCTGCGGCCAGAACGTCGATTCGCGCAGGAATTCGGTGTCGACGGTGACGAAGTCACTCGTCGAAAGGCGCCGGACGGCTTGGGAGAGATCTTCTGAGGTGCTGACGATACGCATTTGATCGCCGTATAGCGCATCGAATCGGATTTGTCGCGGGTAGGGAGAAACATCGCTCAGCGCAGCGCTGGGCGGAAGATGGGGATGCAACACTAGGCATCCCCGAACGCCTGTCTTTCGGCCGATCCCAGCCGGCTCATCCGGCAGCAAAAAGGGCTGGTGCGCCAAAGCGCACCAGCCCCTGCGTCGTCTCACGGCCCGGCCGGGGGCCGGCCGTGGCCAAGGCTCCCGCTTATGGCAGCGCCCAGACCGTCAGCGAGCCACCGAGTGCGGTATAGCTATTGAGGCCGGAATAGCCACCGACGGCTCCAAGGCCATCGGTCGGGTTGGTGAGGCCCGCCGCGAGGCCGATACCTGCCCAACCGCCGACGCCGGACAGCACGCCGATGTACTGCTTGCCCTTGTGCCCGTAGGTGAACACGTTGCCGATGATCCCGGACGGCGTGCGGTTCTTGTAGAGCAGCTTGCCGGTCTTCTGGTCGACGCACTTGAAGTAGCCCTCGAGCGTCCCGACGCAGGCGATGCCGCCCGCGGTCGTCAGCACGCCCGACCACACCGAGAACTGCTCCTTGTTCGCCCACACGATCTTGCCCTCGGAGGCGTCCCAGGCAATGAGGTTGCCCATGTTCGGCGAGCCCTTCGGCGGATACATCGACACGGTGGCGCCGATGTAAGGCTGCCCCGCCGCGTACTCGACCTTGAACGGCTCATAGTCCATGCAGACGTGGTTCGTCGGCACGATGAACAGCTTGGTCAGCGGCGAGTATGCAGCTGGCTGCTGGTCCTTGGTGCCGTGTGCCGACGGGCAGATGTCCGTGGTGTTGGCGTCTTCACCGTTGAGGAAGGTCGACTTGGCGGCAACGACGGCGGGCCGCCCGTACGTCGGGCTCTTGGGATCGAGATCGACGTGCGTTGCCCAGTTGACGACGGGGTCGAACTTCTCGGCAACCAGCGGTCTGCCCGACTTGCGATCGATCGTATAGCCGAAGCCGTTGCGGTCGAAGTGCACGAGCACGTTGTGCTTCTCGCCCTTCACTTCCATGTCGTCGACGAGGATCATCTCGTTGACGGCGTCATAGTCCCACTCGTCGAAAGGAGTGAACTGGTACGCCCAGACGGCTGCGCCGGTATCGGGATTGCGCGCGATGACCGACTGCGACCACTTCTGATCGATCTGCTTGCCATCGGGTCCGGAACGCTGCGCGGGGTTCCACGTCGAAGGATTGCCGGTGCCGTAGTAGACGAGGTTCAGCTTCGGATCCCAGGAATACCAGCCCCACGTGCCGCCGCCGCCGAGCTTCCATTGCTCGCCGTTCCAGGTCTTCAGCGACGAATCTTTGCCGACCGGCTTGCCGAGCGACATCGTCTTCTCTGGATTGAACAGGATCTCGCTGTCCGGACCGACAGAGTATGCGCGCCATGCGCGGCGGCCATCGGCGATGTCGTAGGCCGAGATGTGGCCCCGCACGCCGAACTCGCCGCCGGAGACGCCGACGATCACCTTGTCGCCTGCAATGAGCACGGCGCTGGTGCCGGTTTCACCCTTCTTCGGATCGCCGTTGACAGCTTTCCACACTTCTTTGCCCGTCTTGGCATCGAGCGCCACGACCGATGTGTCGGCCTGGTAGAGGAATATCTTGCCGTCTGCGTACTGAACGCCGCGATTGACCGTATCGCAGCACATCACCGGAATAACCGACGGATCCTGCTTCGGCTCATACTTCCAGACGATCCGGCTCTCGTCGTCGAGGTTGAGAGCGTAGACGATGTTCGGGAACGGCGTGTGAAGGTACATCGTATTGCCGACGACGAGCGGAGAGCCCTCATGCCCGCGCAGCACGCCAGTCGAGAACGTCCAGGCGACGCGTAGCTCGCCGACGTTCCCGGTGTTGATCTGGTCGAGCTTGGAGTACCGCGTGTTGGCGTAATCGCCCTGCTGCATGCACCAGTTGTTCGCATCCTCGACGCACTTGAGGACGCTATCGTTGGCCAACGCCGTCGCCGTGAGGGCGACGGTCGCGGCCATCGCACCTACCAATCGACTAGCAATCATTCACTCGCTCCTTCCCATAGATCTTTGCCGACGATCACGTCATCGCCGGGCACTGCTCCGCTGGGCGGCCGAAAAGGTGAGTGAGACGTTCCTCGCGAGGGAGCGTGCAAACACCGTTGTTCGACTGACACGCAGAGCCGATCACGAAGTAGTGAACACGGGCGTCGAGAGGTAGCGCACGAGCGCACGGCAGCCATGCGCATGGATTTTCGGGCATCGACTAAAGTCGGACTGGCGCGATGAACCGCAGCGGAAAATCAGCACGTGCGCGCACCGCTGCAGCCTGCGCGAGCAATCGTGCGCGCGCTTGCAATTGCACCGCCGGCCCAACATGTGTCTCGGAGCAAGAACTTTTGGCGTGTGGCCGCGGTGGAGAACACGCCAGAATTCTCCGCGGCGTCAGGACTCGCTGGCAAATACGTGCGGTAGGATGAAGCGGCCGGGCCCCAACTAAACTGACGGCCGTCAGTGGCCAGCCCGCGAATATAAGTATTTATGCCTGTTTCTAAGCGCACCAATAAGATCGCCTTATAGGCAATCTCAGGAAAGATCATTTTACAAGCACTCTAAGGAAGGGCCCCTTGAGTGCGAAGCGACGAGCCACTCCGGAGTCACCCCATGTCAGACAAAACGCCCAAGGTAACGCTCACGACCACCGCCGGCGCACCGATCGCCGACAACCAGAATTCTCTCACCGCTGGGCCGCTGGGCCCTGTCCTCATGCAGGACTATCAGCTCATCGAGAAGCTGGCGCATCAGAACCGCGAGCGCATTCCCGAGCGCACTGTTCACGCCAAAGGCTGGGGCGCCTTCGGCACGCTGACCGTCACCGGCGACCTCACCAAGTACACCAAGGCCAAGGCGTTGCAGCCCGGCGCCCGCACCGAAATGCTGGCCCGCTTCTCCACCGTCGCCGGCGAGATGGGCGCCGCCGACCACGAGCGCGATGTGCGCGGTTTCGCGCTGAAGTTCTACACTGAGGAAGGCAACTGGGATCTCGTCGGCAACAACACTCCGGTGTTCTTCATTCGCGATCCCTACAAGTTTCCCGACTTCATCCACACCCAGAAGCGTCACCCGAAGACCAACATGCGCTCGCCCACGGCCATGTGGGATTTCTGGTCGCTGTCTCCCGAGAGCCTGCATCAGGTGACGATCCTGATGTCCGATCGCGGCATTCCGCAAAGCCCGCGCTTCATGCACGGCTTCGGTTCGCACACCTATTCGTTCATCAACGATAAGGACGAGCGCTTCTGGGTGAAGTTCCACTTCAAGAGCCAGCAGGGCATCAAGAACCACACCAATCGCGAATCCGAAGGCATCATCGGTAAGAACCGTGAATCCTATCAGGCAGACCTGTTCGGCGCGATCGAGGACGGCGACTTCCCCAGGTGGAACGTATTCGTCCAGGTCATGCCCGAGGCTGACGTCGGCAAGCACTGGTACAACCCGTTCGACCTGACGAAGGTTTGGCCGCACGCCGACTACCCGCTGATCGAGCTCGGCGTGATGGAGCTCAACCGCAATCCGGAGAACTACTTCAACGAGATCGAGCAGGCCGCCTTCTCGCCCTCGAACGTCGTGCCAGGCATTTCGTTCTCGCCCGACAAGATGCTCCAGGCGCGCATCTTCTCTTACGCCGATGCACACCGTTACCGCCTCGGCACGCACTACGAGCATCTGCCGGTGAACACAGCCAAGTGCCCCGTGCACCACTACCATAAGGACGGACCGATGCGGTTCTTCCCGCCGGTGACAGGCAACGTCGATGCCTACTATGAGCCCAACTCTGTTGCCGGCTCCGCCAAGCAGGACGAGCGTTTCGCCGAACCGCCGCTGAAGATCTCCGGCGATGCGACGCGCTACAACCATCGCGACGACAACGACGACTATAAGCAACCTGGCGATCTGTTCCGCCTCATGAGCCCTGATCAGCAGGCTCAGCTCATGAACAACATCGCCGAGGCGATGCAGGGCGTGCCCGAAGAGATCGTCAAGCGTCAGGTCGCCCACTTCTTCAAGGCAGACCCCGCCTACGGCCGCGGCGTTGCCGAGCGCATGGGCGTGACTGTGACCGAGGTAGCCGAAGCCGCCGAGTAATCAGTCCGCGAAGCATCAAAGGGCCCGCCGTGGATCATCTCCGCGGCGGGCCTTCTTCTATTTGGACAGCGGTGTTCGGCAGGCTCTCGCACCGCGCGGTCTTTGCCTCAACGAGGCCCTATTCCGATCCCCGTGCGAGTTGCTGTCGTACAGCGATCTTTTTCGCCGATCGTTCCGTTTTGTGTCACGAGTTGGCTTGAACTTAGCCGTACACCGCACTGAATTTTAAGCAAATTAGCTGCAATTTGATCAGGTCTTTCAAGCGCGTCTTAGCCGCGCCCGCCCAGCAGCCGAGGACCTGTTCATGCGTATTCGCCCGCTCCTGCCGATATTATTATCGACCATCGCCGTACCGGCCATAGCGGCCGATCACACCCACTGCGCCACCGCTTCCGATTTCGTCGCTTGCCTCATCATTGAGGACGCCGTGCAGCGTCAGCGCGATGCGGAAATCAACGCGGCCATCGCCCGCGTCGAGCGCGTGAGCCGCTACGATCTCAGCACCACGCACTGCAAGACGCCGGATTCGCAGACGCCGCGCTGCCTCGCCGAGCGTCAGCGTGACTTCGCAACCCGCCAGAACGCTCTGGCCGCCGCCTCCATGGCACTCGCCGCCGAGGTGCGCGCCCGCCAGGCAGCCCGCGCAGCCGCGAGCGCAGCCGTCATGGCCCGCGCCCGCGCCGAGGAAGCCCGCCGCCTCGAGATCCAGCAGAACGCTCTGATCGAGGTTTCTCTCAGCGCCGTCACCGCCGAGCGCCAGCGTCAGTTCGCGGCGCGCCAGAACGCGCTCGCAACCGCTTCGATCGAGAACGTCGCCAACGAGCGCCGCCGTCAAATCATGGCCCGCCTCGCTCCGTGCACGCTGGCCAACGATGATCGCGCGAAGTGCCAGACGCAGCGCGCCCGCGAGTTCGCGGCCAGCCAGCAGGCACTCGCCACGGCTTCCTTGCAGCGCGTCACCGATGAGCGCGCCCGCGCCTTCGCCGTAGCACGTAACAATGAGATCAAAGCCTCGCTTGCAGCGGTCACTGCTGCCCGCGCCCAGGCCCAGAAGAATAACTTCGCCCTCGCCATCGGCCACCCGGCTTCCCACTGCGCTCACAATCTGAACAGCCAGAATTGCCAGGACGCCGGTATTGCTTCGGTTGCCGCCATCGGTCATCCCGCATCGACCTGTGCAAATTCTGCAGCAGCTGGATGCCAGCCCATCGAGGCGCTGCAGGTTGCGCTTAGCGACTGCCGCTCTGTCGGTTATTCCGCCTCCGGATGCCGCCTCGACCGTGCGAACATCACCGAGGTGTCCTACAGCCTCTCGCACTGCAAGTCGGCCTCTGACACCAGCCCGCGCTGCGAAGCCGAGCGTGCCTATCAGCTTCAGGCCAGCCTGACGCATTGCAAGTCCGCCACCGACGCGAGCCCGCGTTGCGAAGCCGAGCGCGCCCATCAGCTTCAGGCCAGCCTGACGCACTGCAAGTCTGCCACCGACGCCAGCCCGCGTTGTGATGCCGAACGCGCCCGGGACTTCCGCGCCGCCCGCAACAACGAGATCGATCGCTCGATCGCCGCCGTTGCCGCCGCTCGGGCCCGTGGCCTGCTCGACACGGCCGCCACCACTCAGCCGCGTTCGAACAACATCGAGACTGGCGCCATCAGCGTACCGCAGCTTCCCAAGACACCCGCGGTCGAGATGGAGCGCCGCGGCTCGCGCTTCCACGACATCTCGAACGATCCCTGCCGCGTCGGCCTGTTCGATCCCGTCCCGTTCACGCGCGGTGGCCGCATCGAGAGCGACGCGCGCCCTGAGCTTGATCGCCTCGCCAGGCTGGTCGAGACCTGCCCCGGCATGCGCATTGAGGTGCATGGCTACACCGACGGCGGCTCACGCGCCAACAACACTCACCTGTCCCAGCAGCGGGCCCGCGCCGTGGCCGACTACCTGATTGCCTCGGGCGTCGCCCCCAACCGCGTCGCCGCCATCGGCCGCGGCGGTCGCCAGCCCGCGCTCCCCTACTCGAAGGACTACGAGGCCCCGCTGGGCAGCCGTGCCGAGCTCATCGTCCGCGACCCCAGCATGGACGCCGCTGCCCGCCGCGTGATGTGGGACCTCGCCGAGGTGCTGGACCCGACCTACATCCCGGCGGTTGCCAACCTCAGCCCCTGATTCTACACTTTGAAACATTAGCTCGGCCCCGAAGGCCTGCCACCGCCGATCCGCTGCCGAGCACCACGAAAAGGGCCCCCAGAAGGGGCCCTTTCTGCGTTTTTTGGTGCATTTCCCGAGCCCTGTGTCCCCCGTGCGACCGTCGCGTTGTTGAAAATGCCCAGATCGCATGGACAACTGGCACGAGGGCGGCGCAATCATCGCGCGACGCCACGATCGCGAACAGGACGGGACGAGCAAGCTGCATGAACGCCGGGGGAATCGTGCTGACGGTGGATCGGCCGGCGGCGACGAGTGATTACCTCGCCAGCCTGCGTCGGCGCGACCGCGTGTTCTGGGCGGGCTTTGCCGGCGCGCTGCTGGCGCATGCGCTGCTCATCATCGGTATCGGCTCCGCCAACCAGCGCACGCTTGGCACGCCTGAAGGCGCCAGCGATGCGATCGCTGTCGAGCTCGTCGATGCCGCGACGCTGAAGGACAGCATGGAGCCGCCGACGCCGGCGCAGCCCCCTCCCGGAGCCCAGCCTCAGCAGCAGCAGACGGCGGCGCTGCCCGAACAGCAGCCCGTAGAGCCGCAACCCGAGCAGCAGGCCGAGCAGACACCCCCCGAGCCGCCACAACCGCCGACGCCTGAGCCCGAGGCCGCGCAGCCCGCAGAGGCCCCGCCAGTCGAGACGCCCGCACCTGATGCAGCCGCCGAGGCTTTACCAGCCCTCGAGGACGCGCCTGCGGCCGACGCACTCAAACAGCCGAAAGAGGCGCCAAAGCAGGAAGAGCCCAAGCCCGAGCCGCCGAAGCAGGAAGCAAAGAAGGCCGAGCCGGCAAAGAAGCCGCCCGCCAAACAGCAGGCCAAGCAGCCGCAGAAAAAACGCACGCAGACCTCGGCCCTCGATTTGTCGGTGCCTTACGATGGCTCCGCGACGCAGTCGGATGCGGGCAGTTCCTCCGCTGTGCAGCGTCCCCCTGGCATCACGCGTTCAGGCGAGAACGACGAGTTTGCTCGCAACGTCATTCGCGCGCTGCAAAAGACGATGCCGCGTGAGCGGGCACGCGGTCGCGTTACCGTGCGCATCGTGCTCAACGAGAATGGCTCGCGCGCCGACGTGAAGCTTCTCAAGAGCGGCGGCGACTCTGATCTCGACTTCAACGTCATCTTTGCCGCGCGCCAGACCGCCTACCCGTTTCCTCCGAGGAACGCGACGCTCGTCGATCGCACATTCACGGTCACCTACATCTACCGCTGACCGCCGGCGGCATGCATGATGCCGCAACACGCCGAGCCGCTTACTACGCTAGCGGCGGCGACCCTCACCAATCAGGGAAAGCACGCCATGGACGCCAGCATCACCAGCATTCTCATCACCGTCGGTCAGATGCTGATGGGTGCGCTCTATGTCTGGGCAGGCCTCAATCACTTCGGACCGGTTGGCGCCAATGTCACTGCGATGCTTGCAGCGCGCGGTGTGCCTAAGCCGCGTGAATGCCTTTACGTCGCCAGCGTGCTCGAGCTTATTGGCGGCGCGTGTTTGATGGTAGGCGTCGCCGTGGCGCCGGCCGCGATCGGTCTCGCAATCTTCACAGTCATCGCCACCCTGGTGCTGGTGAACTTCTGGGACCAGCCCGAAGGCGAGCTTCGCGAGGCATTGAAGGGCGTTTTCGCTTCTAATACGGCGATCGTAGGCGGATTGCTGACAACCGCTGCCTCGGCGCTTTAAGGCTAGCCGTACACGCAATGCAACCTGACGGTGATCAGTGCGTTTCCCTCTCATGCAGCCAAGGAGAGAAACGCTATGAACAAACTGCTGATAATCGCATTTACTGCCATTCCGCTCGCCGCCTCGCCAGTACTTGCTGACGACAATTACAAATCAACCGAAGGCAAGATGCAGACGGAAGGCACCATGAATCCCACCGCGGGCACTGGCGCTCCGTCTAACCAGATGCCGGGCGCCGAGACGTCCGACCGCACGCCGCAGAAGGATACCACGACACCTTCCACGCAGGTCGACACGACCAAGAGCGGCGAGACGTCCGACCGCACGCCGGGCAATCACGCGCCGAACTAACGCGCGCGCGGCGAACGAATAATAGGTGAGACAATTAGGTGTCCGCGGCGCAGCGCAATCGTGCTGTGCCGCGAACCCGCGTCAGGACGCGAGCGGTGAGCGGGCCACTTCATCGGCCCAAATGAGCAAACCAAAATAGACGACGTTTGCCGCGATCCAGAAGCCGACGATCCAATACGCCTTGTTCTGTGTCGCTCGAGCGTGTTGCCCAAAGCGACCGCGTGAGATGCTCTTCATCAGGCCCATGCCGATGTTGAATTGCGACGACACCGACATGATATCGCCCCTGCTGCGAACAGGAGAGCGGTTCTGCCGCTTCATCAGTTCGCGGCCACCAGGCGACTTCAGAATTTCCCGATGATACCAGCGTGCCAGCAACAACATTGGCAGCGTCAGCAGGGCGACGCCTCCGATCATGTAATAGAGCCTGAATGTGGGCTCCTGAAAAAATGTCAGCATGCTGTCCATTTGATCTGCATGCAAAAGAAGTGGCGCTAATAGTTGGAACGCGGTGGCGGTCCGCGCGTTTTACCTCTGTGTTCAATGTGGAGGTAATACCCATGAATTGGGATCGCGTCGAAGGTAATTGGAAGCAGTTCACCGGCAAGGTCAAGGAGCAGTGGGGCAAGCTCACTGACGACGACATTGCCCAGATCAATGGCAACCGCGACCAGCTCGAGGGCAAGCTTCAGGCCCGCTACGGTTACGCCAAGGACCAGGTGAAAGAGGACGTCGATAGCTGGCTCAACCGCCACGGCTAACGGCAACCTGCATAAGAATAACGCGGCCAAGCGCCGCGTTATTCTTTTTGATCACAGGTAAAGCGCTAAATCGCCCTATCTGCTGCCCGCCCCTTGTGACGGCCCTCGACTCGATTCCACAATGGAGTGAGAAAGGCCTGGCTGGGGGGTCGGCGATGAAAACGTTCCTTGCTACTACGCTCACCGAGACGGCAGTGTCACAAGACAAGCGCCGTTTTCAGCTCACTTTCGTGAACTCGAAGGGTGAGGAGTGCGAACTCAGCATTCCTGCTGGGCTCGCCGCAGATCTCGTACCCGTACTGGAGGCGATTGCGGCCATGGCGCCGCGCGCTGGCGCCGTCGCCGAGATGACGCGGCTGCCAAAGACCTGCTCGGTCGGTCATGCGAGTGGCGAGCGCATGGTGCTGCTGCGCTTCGACGATGACGCGCCCTATGCGATCGATCTCGAGGTCGCGCAGGCATTGGCGGAGCAGCTTCAGGAACAGAGCGACGAGTTGAGCGAGACATCCCGTCCCGCTCTGCACTGAGGCCGTCTAAGCCGTTGATATTATAGGCAGGCCTATGACAGCCGCTTGGCTTGATATGCAACTTTCGTCGTGACGAAAAACTATCTTAGGTTGTGTGCACCTTAGAAGACTGGCTAACATTCACGCACGCGTTGTTTTAAGGTACGTGCCATCCCTCTGGTTGAATGGCGCGATGCGGACACCCCTGGAAGTTACCGAGACGCTACTGGGCAAATGGCGGGATGATCCGGCGGGCTGCATGGCCGCGTACGTGGATCCCGAGATCGTCTACACGCTGAACGTTTCACCCGATGCACTGCTGCTCGGTGGAGAAACGCATGGTCGCGATGCGGTCACGGTGAAGATGCTCGGCATTCGTGAGCAGTTCGATTACCTCGTTTTCAAACCGCGTATCTTCTCCGTAAGCGGGGATGTCGTGCGCATACGCATCGAATATGTCTTCCAGCACAAGGCCAGCGGCGAACTGCTGTCCGGCAATATGCGCTCCGAGTTCACTGTGCGCGACGGACTTATCGTGCGCGTCGACGAGTTCGTCGACGCCCCGATGATCGAAAGCTTCATGCGCCTGTTTGCCAAAAATTGAGAAAGGGCTGAACGAGCGGGGCAACCGTTCCTTTACGCTGTCTCCGCAACCCATCCTCGCGCACCGCGGTAGATACGAATCCGCGCCTGCTCTGCGGATATGATCCAGATCAGAGTCCCAGCGATCAGGTAAGAATGCCGTTTCTCGCGAGACGCAGACCGCTCCAGAATGCAGCTGTTGATCCGGACTTCATCCGCATGCTGGATGAGGCAATTGTCCGCTTTCAGGCGTCCTACACAACGGTTTTTTCCAAGCGCCTCTGGCAGCGCTACGAACAAGACACGGCCGAGGACCGTCATCGCCACCTCGAGTTCACCATGGCGTTCGGCGGCATCGCTTTCGTACTCACAGCGCTGACCGATTTCGCCTTCCTGCCTGACATCGGTTTCGACGGGATTTGGCTGCGGTGCGCCGCTCTTCCCGTTTGCATCGTCGCTGCGATCGCAGCACGTCGCGCGACGGCCGACCGGCGCGAGCAGCTGGTGGTCGCTAGCGGGACATTTATGGTCATCGTGCTCACATGCGTACCGCTTCTCTCGACTGCATCGTCGGCACCCGCGGCGTTCATGTCGCCGATCTTCGGCCTCGCATTCGGCAATACCACCGTTGTTCCGCGATTCAGACTCGCGTGCATTTCAACCGCGATATGTTGCCTTGCGATGGCCGCCGCCGCCTTGTGGCAAAGTCCGCTCGGCTGGGCGGTTTGCATTGAGATTATGCTGGTCGGATCCTTCAGTCTGCTCGCCAACTATCGCATCCAGCGTCATGAGCTGTTCGAGTATCTGCTCAGCTCGCGTGAGGCACAGCGCACCGCCGCGCTCAATGCCGATCGCGAAAAGCTCAAAGCCCTATCCGACACCGACGGCCTGACGGGTCTCGCCAATCGTGGCGCCTGCGATCGTCACTGCGAGGAAGTCTTCAACGATCCCAAGAATATCGGAACACCGATCGCCGTGCTGCTGGCGGACGTCGATCACTTCAAGGCCTACAACGACTATTACGGCCATCTCGCCGGCGACGAATGCCTGCGTATCGTCTCCGGCGCCATCGCCGCGGCGATCCGCGGAAAGAGCGATCTCGTCGCCCGCTTCGGCGGTGAGGAGTTCATCGCCTGCATTCTCGGCATCGACGCCGACAAGGCACGCCTCTTGGGCGAGCGTCTTTGCGCTGCTGTTCGCGACCTCGATATCCAGCACTTCGGCCGCAGCGATGCTTTGCAGCATGTGACCATCAGCGTCGGCGTCGCCACCGCGACGATCTCGCCATCGCTCACCGTCGAGGCGATGATCGACGCCGCCGACCGGGCGCTGTATCAAGCCAAGAATGGCGGCCGCAATCGCCTCGAGGCGACCTATCTCGACGCTGCGTGACGAAGCGGGCGGCATCTCTCGACGGTGGAAACCAATGCGTCTCATCTTTCGCACCGCGCTGACGCCGCTCGCGCTGCTGCTTCTCGCCACGATCGCGCACGCCCGATCGCCTGCCCCCGCCTGGCGCGACGACTACGTAACGCGCCTTGAAGCCCTCGCCCTGCTTCAGACGCTCAACGCCGAGCTGCTTTCCAACGACAGCGCCACGCTCACCCTCGACCGCTGGTGTGCCACGCATGCCCTCGCCGCGCCCGCGCGCATCATCGCCGAGCGCGTCACCGGCGCCGACGAGCCGCCGACGCCCGAGCAGCGCCAGCTCCTCGGCGTCAGCGCCACAGAGCCCGTCCGCTTCCGCCGCGTGCGTTTGAAGTGCGGCGATCACGTGCTCTCCGAGGCGCAGAACTGGTACGTCCCCTCGCGCCTCACGCCCGAAATGAACGCCACACTCGACACCACCGACACCGCCTTCGGCCGCGTGGTGAAGCCGCTCGACTTCCGCCGCCGCACGTTGTCGGCAAAGCTGCTATGGTCGCCGCTACCCGACGGCTGGGAGATGCGCGCCGCCAACGACAACACCCCGCTCCCCGACGCCACAGCAAGCGCCACCCTGAAAATCCCGCACGAGGTCCTGCAGCACCGCGCCATCCTCACACTGCCCGACGGCACGCCCATCAGTCAGGTGACGGAAACCTACACCTCGGACACGCTCGCCTTCCCCGACCCGCAGCCGCCGCCCGCAGCAACACGCCCACCGCGCACGGAGCACCGCTGAATGATCAGGTTCCGGCGGCTCTTCGAACTCGTCTCCGACGCCGACCGCCGCCGCTTCGCCGAAGCCTCCGATCTCTTCCGCGCCGCCTTCCCCTACGAGGCCGAAGCGATCGACCGCATCGCCTACATGCTGCTCAACCGCCGCTCCATCACCTTCGACCCGATCCTGCTGCTCTCCACCGACGCGCGTGATCGCATCACCGGCCTTGCCTTCGTCTACTACTTCTCCGAGCTCAACTACGGCTACCTGCAGTACTTCGCCTCCGACCCGCGCCGCCCCGCCCGCGGCATAGGCATCGCCCTCTACGAAGCCCTGCGCGAGCTGCTCGCCGCCCGCGGCGCCAAAGGCATGTTCCTCGACGTGCCGCCCGCCGAGCCCGAAAAGCTGAAAGACAAATCGCGCGCCGCCATCAACCGCCGCCGCCTGCGCTTCTACGCCCGCTACGACGTGCAGAAGGTGCTCGGCACGCTCTGGGACGTCGACGCCAACCCGCGCAACGACGGCTACCTGACGACGCTGCTGTTCGACCCGCTCGGCCGCAAGCCTATGCTCGCCAAGGCCGACGCCCGCGCCGTCGTCCGCAACATTCTGGTCGACCAGTACGCCTTCGAGCCCGACGACCCCTTCGTCATGCGCATCGTCGGCTCCTTCGCCGACAATCCCGTCCGCCTCGCCCCCATCGGCACCCAGCCCGAGCGCGCCGTCCCCACGCGCGGCAAATACCTGCTGCCCATCAAGATGGTCGTCTCCGAGCGCCACCACATCCATCACCTGCGCGAGAAGGGCTACGTCGAGCGCCCCGTGCGCGTCGCCGCCATCCTCAAGGGCCTCGAAGGCCTGCCCATCGAGCGCGTGCCGACGCGCCACTTCGGCGAGGACCACTTGACCGCCGTGCACACGCCCGCGCTCGTCGGCTACTTGAAGGCCATGGGCCAGAAGCTCGACGACAAGGCGCTGATCTACCCCGAGGTCTTCCCCATCCGCCGCCCCGACCGCATCCCCCGCGCGCTCGAAGACCGCGCCGGCTACTTCTGCGCCGACACCTTCACGCCGCTGACGCGCAACGTCTTCGCCGCCGCCCGCGATGCCGCCAACGTCGCCCTCACCGCCGCCACGCTGATCGAAAAGGGCGAGCGCTTCGCCTACGCGCTCTGCCGGCCGCCCGGCCACCACGCCGAGCGCCGCATCTACGGCGGCTTCTGCTTCCTCAACAACTCCGCCATCGCCGCGCATTATCTCTCGCGCCACGGCCCCGTCGCCCTGCTCGACATCGACTATCACCACGGCAACGGCGGCCAGGACATCTTCTACGCGCGCCCCGACGTGCTCACGGTCTCCATCCACGGCCACCCAAGCCACGCCTACCCGAATTTCTCCGGCTATGCCGACGAGCGCGGCGAGGGCAACGGCCTCGGCTTCAATCATAATTTCCCGCTCGAGCCGCCGGTCGACGATGACCGCTACATGGTCGTGCTCGACCGCGCGCTGTCGGTGATCCGCAACTTCAAGCCGCGCATCCTTGTGCTCTCCATCGGCTTCGACATCATGCGCGGCGACCCGACGGGATCATTCGCGCTCACCAACGCCGGCATGCAGCGCATCGGCAAGCGCATCGGCCGCTTCGGCGCGCCGACGCTGATCGTGCAGGAAGGCGGCTACGCCCTCGGCAACCTGCGCTCCGGCTCGCACGCCTTCTTCACCGGCATCGCCGAAGCCTGGCACGACTGATCGGCGGGGAGTACCCTTAACCTCTCCCCAGTGGGGAGAGGTCGGATGCGATCGCACGATCGCATCCGGGTGAGGGGCCGCCACCCTCTCATCCCCTCTCCCCGTCCTTGACGGGGAGAGGGTGGAGCCTGCCCCGGCGAAGGCCGGGGGTGAGGGGCAGAAGCTCGTGAGGGGCAGACGCTCGTGCCCCGGGCAGCAGCGCACCAAGCGCAGCAACGTTCCTCGGCCTGAGCCGACGCGACCATGGCCGTCGAGCTGATCCCCAAGGCCAAGCCCGCGCACGGCAAGTGGCTCGTCACCGCCCAGAACGTCGTCAAAAACAACTGCGAGTGATCGCGTCGCGGCTAAGCCCGCCGACGCTGATCGTGCAGGAAGGCGGCTACGCCCTCGGCAACCTGCGCTCCGGCTCGCACGCCTTCTTCACCGGCATCGCCGAAGCGTGGGCGGGTTGAGCCTGCAGGCATTTAGCTAGGAATGGTCACCTGCGCCTCTTACGTCCAGGCCAAGGCAGCACACCGTCGAGTTCGCGCAAGCCGTTGATCCACTGGCTCCCTTGTTTCCGCTCGGATGGCGTGATCGGAAGTTCATGGTCTTCGAACCAGAGCAATGTCAGCGTCTGGTCCCATTGGGCAAAATGTCTGGCGTCCTCATAAAGTGACGCGTCGCGATCAAAGTCTTCAAACCATTGTTCCGGCTCGGCATCCTCCGGCCCCGTTGCAGGCGCGCCCGCACGCACGCGGGCGCTATTAGAGTCGACAGGCAGAGCTGATCCTGGCCTGATCCAAGCCTTTGCATCACGAAGCCGAGTGGATCTCGAGCTATAGCGAACTTTGCCACCCTCGGAAATCACGAAGGCACACAACTCGCTGGAGAAGGCGGCGAACCGCGAACCCGTTGAGACAAGCGAAGCTTCGAACTCTTCGGCCAATGCACTTATCGACGCGAGCCCCATGTCGGCTGCATCCACGCGCGGCTTGAACAGCCTATGCGGAAGCAGCAGTTCGGCGGCGAATACATCGCAGGCTACTTCGCCCGCCGGCCTACGGGCGTAACTCCAACTAGGATGTGAGTGATCGGCAGGAACGTCGAGAACGACATGAGCCACTTCATGGCAAACGCTGAACCGCTGACGTCGTGGGTTATGCGCGCAGTTCACACAGATGCGGTACTTGCCGTTCGGGTCGCGAAACGACCAGGCATCCTCATTTTCATCTAGCACTTCCTCCTTGATAACGCCTCCAATTTGAGCGGCGTAAGTGTCAACGGAGACTGGAAGCGCCTGCGGCCCGCAGAGTCGAATAAACTCACGGGCTTTTATCGCGACAGAGACATCATCCACCGTCATCGTCCCCCCATAGTCGACGGATACGGGCTAGCGAAGTTTCGTAATTTGGGCGTGCGCCTCGGTTTACGACAGTGGTGAGCATGTGAAACTCGTTAAAGGATATTTTTGCGTCGGTGCGAAGAAATTCCAACAGTTTGGGATCAACATTCGGATGGCTTGCTAAAAATCGCAAAACTTCCGCATCGCGTTTCGGGGGTGTGAGTGCGGATATCAACTTGCCAACGACTTCGTCGGACGGAGCCTCCTTAGCGCCAGTCTCCAAGCGATAAATATATGCATGATCGACATCACTCAGCTGTGAGACCTCTCGCAAACTAAGGTCACGGCGTTCACGCAGGCTCTTTAGCCAATTTCCAAACGCCGACTCAGGCATTCGCTCTCCTTGACAAGTTCGAAGACATTCTGTACGTGTTGTCTGGATAGACAACACGCCTCGAACCAGCTTTGCTGGGTCTGGGCATTTTTTGAAGCCTGCCTGTTGTCTGACCGGACACCAAATTGGCATTCGTGGCGAGTAAGCGCAAGCGATCTACCCACGAAAACGAAGGGAGTTCACAAACAAATGAGCCGCAAGAGTCAGCACGTCGTACCGCATAACGGAGATTGGGCCGTCCGCGGTGCGGGGAACGGCCGAGTCACCTCGACTCACCACACACAATCCGATGCAGCAAGTTCCGCGCGGCGTATCGCACAGAACCAGGGCTCGGAGGTTGTGATCCATCGGCCCGATGGGCGAATTCGCGACAAGGACAGCTACGGCAACGATCCCTATCCCCCGAAGGGTTGAACAGAGGCGGCTCGCTTGAGCCGCCTTTTTCTTTTCTCGTGAAAGGAGGCGCTGGATGCGCATCACCAAACATCACGTCACGAACTTGGATCTGTATCTCGGCGGCATATCAGAAGGCGCGACGTTTCGTGTTGTCGCTAGCCTCTCAAACGAGCAATACGGGCGAGTCGGGCTCTCCGCCGCGCCGGGCGCGGGAGATACTGTACTCCCGCGCGTCGTGGGTCCGGTGACGAGATACAATGCTCGCGGCCGTTGGGTCGTACATCGCGACCTTCCAAAAGAGCCTCGCTACATTCGTACCGTAAGTTGGAAGTGGACGCAGTGGTCAGGGCAGGACCAGACGGAACACGAGGACTTTCGCGACATCTACCGCGACTGTTACCCGCGCGATCTCGTCCCGCCGCCGGGCGTCGAACTCACAGTAATCAGCATCGACGGCGCATTGCACGTCACCTCTCCCGAGCTTAGGAAGACCGAGAGTGAATCGAGTAACAATCGACATTGCGTCAACCTTCTCCTCGAAATTTTCAGAAGTTGCGAGCTTGTCGGCGCCAACATGCGTCCTATGCGACTTCCGGAAATTCGTCGTGCAAATTGGCGGATGCTGCCGCCGGGCGACTATCCATGGCAGAAGGTTGAAGCGCATATTGATGCAGCTATTGGCAAGCGCTCAGACGATACGAAGCGTGTGATCTGGGACAGGCAGGAGACAATCAAAGGCTTCGGCCCCGATGAGATTTTTGTTGGGGAGGCGGGCTTTGATGACTACTTGGCGTACGTCTTCAATGCGCGACGGCTGGTCGTCCTTGAAAGCGTTCGCAAAGACAACGCCATATACGTCTTTGGACTCGACTGGAAGCGTGTGTCGCAGCTCAGCAAGGGCGAAATAGTACGTGGCGGTCTGCAAGCGGCACGAATCGTCCACGCCAAAGGATGGAAGGCACAGCTTGCTCGGCTCCTGCACGAGGACAAAGCCGCATGACCGGCGCCATTCCGCGCGCTGAGATGCGCGCTGCCGCTAAAGCGGCCCAATGGTGCGCTTCGCGAATGCCGCCGAGGCGTCGCGGTGCTCGCCTCCCCGAAACGTCATGCCGGCGAAGGCCGGCACCCACGCAAGTCTCCACAATTGCAACGCTAGCTGTGACGTGAGCCAGCGGCAGCGTCGCAACCGCCTGCGCGAAAAGCGCGTGCTGAAGCTGGCGTAGGCCCCGACCTTCGTCGGGGTGACGTTGAGTTGGTGGCTACGATCCCAAACTAATCCCCGCCCCCATACCCCACTCCATACTTCCCCCACCTCTGCCCATCTGGGACGCAGCAGCTGAGCGGCTAAGCGGGGCAGGGGATGGTGCCCGGTTGAGGCAGCGCTGCACCGTCGCCGCGCTGTCGCGAGGAGTAGCTCCCTCAGATGCCGGGGCCGTCGATCGGAGCTGTGCGCCGCGGGCAACCGCACGCACGGACGCCCGTCGGCAGCGGCGCTCGCACCCCTGCACCACGCGAGCGCAGAAGTGGAAGGTCCTGACGATGCGGCCCCGCTGTTGGAAGCCAAGGGCCGGACCTGAAACGCGCTGACGCCGAGTATCGCACCTCCGGCACGGCAGCGGCCAACGCGGGCGCCGGAAGGCTGCCGGTTTTGACTACGGATGGCGGTCGTTCGGCGCCCGTGCTCCCGAAGTGATGTGCAATGCCTCGGAGCGATGCGCTCGCGAGAACGAGACCCCGCGTCTGTCATCCCGGGCGCAGCGAGGCCTGGCCGAGCAAGACCCGGGACCCAGGAGAGACGCGCGCCAGCTCTCCATGCGGAGGCTTCGCCGCGCTGACGCTGGATCCCGGATATCAGCTCGCCTGCGCGCGCAGCTTCCGGGATGACAGAGGACCGACTGCCCACTGCCTCACTGCCCGATCAGGAGAGCCAAATGTCGACATCACCCCGCGGCGAACGCCCACGCAAACCCTCCGGCATCTTCCTCGATTCCTCGCCCGAGGCGTTCACCGCCGAATATACCGAGCGCATGATCGCCTCGGCCGCCGGGTTGCCGCGCATCTGCGCGCTGAAGAAGTGCCGTCGCCGCAGTCGCTGCTTCGGTCCTTACGCCGCGGGCTTGCCGTGCACGCGCCATCATCAAGGGCTGTGCCAGGCGCGGTTCGCAGGCGCCCTCGCGCTCCTCGGCTGGTCCCTCACCGCGGAGGACACCCCCGAATGACCACCCCTCTGCCCCCACTGCCGACTGCCCACAGCCTATTGCCGCATTTGTCTCGTCCCCGGTCAGACTTCGGCAAGCAAGCCGCGCCAAAGCCGCCCGCGCACCGATCCGCCCCGCTAGGGTCTCGGCCAGCGAAGCAAAACGGAGACCTCAGATGGCCCATTCGCGTGCAACGGAGCGCAGCGTCCTCAGCGGAGATCAGCTCGAACTCGTCGACAAGACGCATCATCCGGCGATCTACGATGTCGACGCCAAAGCGCTGCGCGATCTGCAGAAGCAGATCCGCGCCGAAAAGGGCAAGGTGAGAACGCTCGTGCGTCAGCGTCAGCGCGAGCTGCGCGGCAAGGGAGATGTGCGCGGCGGCTCGTTCCCCGGCAACACCGAACAGCCCTTGAAGCGCAAGCAGGCGCTGTCCGCGGCACTGAAGCGCGTCAATCGCGAGCTGGTGCGCCAGCGGGCGCTGGAGGCGCGCACTTCCAACGTCGACGCGGCGCGCCGCGCGCTGGCCGCACGCCGCAGCGCCTTCTTTGTCAATCCCGCATCGGCCGATCGCACCGCCGGCAAGGGCATGCAGCCAATCCCCAGCACGCGCCGCCGCAGTATCATTCCTGGCAGTCAGGTCGGTTCGGTATCGCAGGCAACCAAGGTCGCGCAGGCCAGAAAGGACAACCGCTGAAAACCGCGGCGCTGATCGCCGTTGCCGCGCCTCAATCAGCTGCATCCAAAGGGCTGTTAACCTCCGCCTTGACAACCCTTTGGTGAAATGCGCTTTTCCCGCCGCTAAGCAATTTTTGATTGATCGCGGCGGGACCCCGAACGATGACTGAGGCGAAGGCGAAAGCTAAGGCGAAACAGGCGGTTGCGGCGTCAGTGGACACCGCGCTGCATCGCTATCGCTCGCACACGTGCGGCGCGCTGCGCGCCTCCGACATCGGCAAATCGGTGCGCCTGTCGGGCTGGGTGCATCGCGTGCGCGACCACGGCGGGCTGCTGTTCATCGATTTGCGCGACCACTACGGCATCACGCAGGTCGTCGCCGATCCCGACAGTCCGGCGTTCAAGACGGCCGAGAGCGTGCGCTCCGAATGGGTCATTCGCGTCGATGGCGCAGTGCGTCAGCGCCCCGAAGGCACCGTCAACGCTGAGCTGCCGACGGGCGAGGTCGAGCTGTTCGCCACCGAAATCGAGGTGCTCTCGCAGGCAAAGGAGCTCCCCGTTCCGGTGTTCGGCGAGCCGGACTATCCGGAAGACCTGCGTCTGCAGTATCGCTTCCTCGATTTGCGTCGCGAGACACTGCACAAGAACATCATGCAGCGGATGGCGATCGTCGCTTCGATCCGCAAGCGCATGGTGGAAGGCGGCTTCTTTGAGTTCTCGACGCCGATTTTGACGGCGTCATCGCCCGAAGGCGCGCGTGACTTTCTTGTCCCATCGCGCATTCATGCTGGTAAGTTCTACGCACTGCCGCAGGCACCACAGCAGTATAAGCAGCTGCTGATGGTTTCGGGTTTTGATCGCTACTTCCAGATCGCGCCTTGCTTCCGCGACGAGGATCCGCGCGCCGATCGTCTGCCGGGCGAGTTCTATCAGCTCGACGTCGAGATGAGCTTCGTCGAGCAGGAAGACATCTTCTCCGCGATGGAGCCCGTCATCACTGGCGTGTTCGAGGAGTTTGGGGCGGGCAAGGAAGTTACGCACGGATGGCCGCGCATCCCTTACGATGAGGCGATTGCCAAGTACGGCTCCGACAAGCCGGATCTGCGCAACCCGATCGAGATGCAGGACGTGACGGAAGCCTTCCGCGGCTCGGGCTTCAAGATCTTCGCCGGCATGATCGACAAGGATCCCAAGGTCCGCGTGTGGGCGATCCCCGCGCCGGGCGGCGGCTCTCGCGCCTTCTGCGACCGCATGAACTCTTGGGCGCAGGGCGAAGGCCAGCCGGGTCTGGCTTACATCTTCTATCGTGAGAACGAGGCGGCCGGTCCCGTCGGCAAAAACCTCGGCCCCGAACGCTCCGAGCAGATCCGCACGCAGCTCGGCCTCAAAGAGGGCGATGCCGTTTTCTTCGCGGCAGGCAATCCAGCGCGCTTCTATAAGTTCGCCGGCGAGGCCCGCGCACGCATCGGCGAAGAGCTCAAGCTGATCGACGAGGGCAAATTCGCGCTCGCTTGGATAGTCGACTTCCCGTTTTACGAGTGGAACGAGGACGACAAGAAGATCGACTTCTCGCACAATCCGTTCTCGATGCCGCAAGGCGGGCTGGACGCACTGAACGCCGCCAGCAGCGACGAGGATCGCCTCAACATCAAGGCCTATCAGTACGATATCGTCTGCAACGGCTTCGAGATCGCTTCAGGCTCGGTGCGTAATCATCGCCCCGACACGATGGTGAAGGCCTTCGAGATCACGGGCCTTGGTCAAAAGGAAGTCGAGGAGCGCTTCGGCGGTCTCTACCGCGCGTTCCAGTATGGCGCACCCCCACACGGTGGCATGGCCGCGGGCATCGACCGCATCGTCATGCTGCTCGTCGGCGCCAAAAACCTGCGCGAGATCTCGCTCTTCCCGATGAATCAGCAGGCCAACGATCTGCTCATGGGCGCGCCTTCCGAAGTTATGCCCAAGCAGCTCCGCGAGCTGCATATTCGTGTCGTGGCGCCGGAGAAGAAGGACTAGGCAGTCGTGTATGAGGTCGGGGCGAGGCGAGACATGTGGGTATTCGTCATCAACCTCGACCGCGACCGCGATCGCCTCACCCGCATGATCGCCGAGTGCAATCGTGTCGGTCTGGCATTCGAGCGCTTCGCGGCCGTCGACGGCAGGCACCTCGAGGCTGATCTGCGCGATCAGTTCTTCGACGGCGACACGCCCCACGAGGCGGGTTTCACGCCCGGCGAGATCGGCTGCTACGCCAGCCACCTGCGGCTGCATCGCCTGCTCGAGGATAGCGACAGTGAATTCGCACTCATCCTCGAAGATGACGTGCAACTCTCGGATGACTTGGTCGCCACCATCGAAGCCGCGGTGAGCGCGGTCGGCGACTGGGACATCATCCGCCTGTCGAACGCGACAAAATCAGTCGTGCAGCCCATCGCCCCGCTCGGCAACGGCCGCGAGCTCGTCCGCTACTGGACCGTCCCGAACGGCACGGGCGCGTATCTCATCAATCGCACGGGCGCGATCAAGTTCGCCGAGTCTATCGAAAAGCGCACGCTACCCGTTGATGAGGACATGCGACGGCCCTGGCGCTTTGGCCTCAACACCTACGGCGTGCTCCCGCCCCCGGTGGAACCGGACGTTTTCGGCGCCTCGCAGATCGACACCATGGGGCGCGACCGCAAGCTGTCCGCACGCGCCCGCTTCAAGGACGCTGCGCCAGCGCGAGACGCAGCCGCGCAGTTCCGCTATCGCCTCGAGCAATTCGGCGCGCGCGGCTATGTCCGGGCTCATCTTCGATCGCTGATGGCCTCGATCGTCAAGCGCGTGCGCGGACGCAAGGCCGCTGCCGCCCTCTATCGCCTCTGAGCACGCATGGATTGGAGCAAGGTCTATAGCTATTGCGAGCGCGGCGCCGACCCTTCGTTCTGGGCCGAGCCCCTCAATGCGATATCGAACGGGGCTTTCATCATTGCCGGCCTCATCGCCGGCTGGCAGCTTGCGCGTTCCCCACGCAAGGACTGGTCGCTGTTCGAGCGGTTGCTCGTCGTCCTCGTCATTTGCATCGGTATTGGCAGCTTCATGTTCCACACCTTTGCCACGGTGTGGGCTATCCCCTTCGACACCATCCCGATCTCGCTCTTCATGCTCGGCTACCTCGGCTATGCGCTCCGCCGTTTCGCCGGGGCACCATGGATCATCGTCATCGCCGCGCTGGTGGGCTTCTTCCTCAGTGTCCGCTACGCGCAGTCGATTCCCTGCTCCAACGAGCTGCTGCCCATGACGCGCGGCGCCGGCAAGCGCTGCTTCAATGGCACTCTCGGGTACACGCCGGCCTTCATCGCGCTCGTCCTGGTCGGCGCCGTGCTGCTGCTACAACGCCATCCCGCCGCGAAGTACCTTTTCGGAGGAGCCGCCCTGTTCCTCATCTCGATGACTTTCCGCACCATCGATCTGGAGGTCTGCCGTTGGATCATGCGTGGCGGCCGCGGTATCGGAACACACTTTTTGTGGCACACATTCAACGGGCTGTTGCTGTATGTGCTGCTGCTGGCAGCAATCCGGCATGGCGGTGGCCCGCGCAGTGCCTCGGGGGGCATTGCATCGCTAGCCCGAACCGCCCCATAAAGGCGCCCCTGACGGCTCCGACCCGGGCAAAGCGGACGTGGTGGAACTGGTAGACACACAGGACTTAAAATCCTGAGGCGGCAACGCCGTGTGGGTTCGATTCCCACCGTCCGCACCAATGATTTCAATGTGTTAGGTGGTGTGTGCTTTGTCCGCACCAGGTGAACATTCCGCGTCTAGCAACCAGCCAGCAACCACTTGGCGCAATTTCGCGCTCCGGTGTTTTCCCTTTGTTCCATGCGATTTTCGACCTCCGGAGCGATAATCCTGAGGCGGGAACTTGGGCCCGGCCGGAGGAGGGGGCGCGCCTTCGCGTGCCGGCTAGGGACGAAGTTCGGGACCACCCGCCGAACGGGTTGTCAGGCGCTCACCCCGCCGTTATCTCGGACATGAAAAAAGGGGGGCCGACCGTCACCGGTCGAAGAAGGCGGGCACCGAGCGCTTTATGGTCGGCTCGCAGGAGCTGGCTGCGGACGTCCTGAGCTTCTGGCAATGGAGTGCGTCTGATCTCGTCAGCAATACGATGAGAGGCGTGCTCGCCGAGTACATCGTAGCACCGGCACTGGGGATCGATGAGGGCGTGCGCCGAGAGTGGGATGCCTACGACCTAGTTCTCGGAGACGGAACCAAGGTTGAGGTGAAATCGGCAGCCTACATCCAGTCGTGGCATCAGAAGAAGCCCTCGACGATCCAGTTCGGAGTTGCTCGGAAGCGAGCATGGGACGCTGAGACAAACGTTGTGGCCGCCGAGCCTTGCCGGAGCGCCGATGTCTACATCTTTGCGCTGCTGGCTCACACCGACCGCGCGACGATCAATAACTCGGCATCAAGGTCTATTGCAGCTCTCGACCCGATTGAGTGCGCCAGGGTGCCGATCGACGGAACGAAGGCGCACCACCTGCAGTCTCTTTCGGCACACAGCGTCTGCCGCCCAACGTCCGCTGCTGCTGGCGATGAGACTTCAACCCTGTCAAGGGAGCATGATCGCGGTCGTGTCGCATGCGAGCCGGGTTGAACACCCTCTTGCAAATGACGACGAGGGCGAATTGCCCGGCTCTGGAAATAGACTGCCGTGTTTCTGTCGAAGTCATTTCCGGTTTCTCATATCGCATCTGTCTGACATTGGGGAGGCGCCAGTTTATCGAACAGCGCGATATGTTTCGGCTGAAGGTCGACGAGCGCGGCGAGTTGCTTGCGCGGCATGTACTTCTTCTGACGGATTGCCCTGATGCAATTCTTGGGCATATTCGAACCCTTTCTTTTGCCTGGGGTTCAGGCCGTTTTGGCGTGAGCGGCAGAGACGCCGGTGGAATACTCGGACGTCGAGGCGTACTTGCGTGCGATCCACGCGTTCAAATCCTCGATGGTGTAGAGAACCCGCGCGCGCAGCCCACGTCCTGCCTTCATGTAGCTCGGGCCAGTTCCCTGCACGCGGAGACGCTCCAGGGTGCGCGGCGACAGTCGAAGCACTTTCGCAGCCTCGATGGTCGTCAGTAGCCTGGGTGTGTGCATTGTGCTCATTGCGATCTCCTTCTGTTGCCAAAACTACTGGGACACCGGGTACGCCGGTGAAACGGTGGAGCTGCCCTTTCGACAGCCGACAAGATTGCCTTGCCGTTGCGTTCACCGGTCGCTCCATTTCTCGGCGTCATGTCACTCAATTTGAGGGGGGATCGGCTTCGGTGCGAAGGGTAAGACCCTTACCTGCCGTAGCTCGAGGCGACGCGTTGCCCGTCACGACGGCAAAATCGCCCGTTGTCCTGCGCAGCCCTTGCAGTTGCTGCCGGTCGCGCCGTTGGGAGGCGTCGCCCCCAAGGCAAAGTTTCTCGTAGAACTCGCAGGCCACGGTGCGGCGGTTGACCTGGCTCTTCCAGCCTTTGAGTTGATACCGCAAGAGCGCAAAAACGGCCGTTTTGCAACCTTGAGGTCGCAATCGTTGACTTAGGCGTCAATCATCGTGTACGATGCCTCAAGGTCGCAAAAGCCGAATGTCTGTAACGTTGAGGTCGCATGTCTGCCAGAAACCCGCTCCTTGCCGCGCCCCCGTACCCCGTCCAGCAAGCGCTTGAACGGCTCGGAAAAAATCTGCGCACGGCCAGGCTGCGCCGCAACCTATCGACCGAAGAGGCGGCGGCAAAAATTGGCACCAGCCGCCGGGTGGTTCACGACGCTGAAAGCGGGAAGCCCTCCACGGGCATCGCTGTCTACCTGGCCCTCCTGTGGGCGTACGGCCTTATCGATCAGATGGAGCCTGTCGCAGACCCCCTCAAAGACGACGAGGGACTGACGCTTGCCCGGGCGCGGGAGCGGACGCATGCCCGACGCACAGAGGCTCTGGACAATGACTTCTAGGAAGGCCAAGCGCTGCTATGTCTACATAACGTTGCCGGGCGAGCTGGAGGCAGTCACTGCCGCACGCTTCGAGTTGTCGGACGGTGTAGGAAAGCTCGTCTATGGCCGCTCGTACCTGGCGCGCAACAACGCGGTCGAGATCGATCCGGTAGAGCTCAAGCTGGGGACGCAGCAGTACGAGACTGCGTTGCTGAGGGGCGTGTTTGGCGCCCTGCGCGACGCCTCGCCCGACTATTGGGGACGGCTTGTCATCGACCGCGCCGCCGGCAAAGCGAAGCTGGACGAAGTCGACTATCTTATCCAGTCGGCGGACGATCGGGCCGGCGCGCTCGGCTTCGGGCACAATGAGAATCCGCCTGCACCCAAGCGCGATTTCAACAAGACGCTGGACCTTAAATCGCTGCAGGAGACAGCCCTCGCCCTGCTGAAAAACGACGGGAAGCTCAAGGGGTCCGAAGCGGTCCAGGCGCAAAAACTTCTGTTGCTCGGCACTTCCATGGGTGGCATGCGCCCCAAGGCGGTGGTGGAGGACAGCAAGGGTCTCTGGATCGCCAAGTTCAACAGGCCCGACGATCGCTGGAACAACGCCCGCGTCGAGCACGCCATGCTCACTCTTGCAAGGCGTTGCGGCATCGCGGCTGCAGAGAGCAGGGTGGTCAAGGTCGGCGACCGTGACATCCTTCTCGTCAAGCGCTTCGATCGCGAGAAGACGAAAGACGGCTATCTCCGCTCCCGCATGGTGAGTGGGCTCACGCTGCTGCGCGCCGACGACGTCGCCGGCGACCGGGCCAAGTGGTCATACCCGGCGCTGGCCGAGGAGCTGCGCCGCGTCTGCTCCGAGCCGCGCGAATCTGCAAACGAGCTGTTTCGGCGTATGGTCTTCAACGCGCTGATCAGCAATACCGACGACCATCCGCGTAACCACGCAATCATCGCCAGTGATCGCAGCTGGCAGCTATCGCCGGCCTACGACCTCACGCCGACCCCGTCGGCCGGCATGGAGCGCGATCTTGCGATGACGATCGGCGATTTTGGACGCCGAGCCACTGCGCAAAACCTCGTGACGCAGAGCGCCCGCTTCCTTCTTCTCAAAGAGCAGGCAGAGACGGTCGTCGCAAAGATGGAAAGGATTGTTCGAGGGCAGTGGGAAACGGTGGCCCGTGCCGCCAAGGTTACGGTCAAGGACTGCGCAACGATCCGCAACGCGCTGGAGAATGAGGGGTTTTCGTTCGAGGCTGGCGAGGCCGGTGCGCTTTAGCCTGCATGTGTTCAAAGGTACTCGACGCGATCGCTGCGCCTCAAAGTCAAGCGTCTGCGTTAGACGTGCAGAGGATCGATCAGTTTTGTTTGCCAGAGTGGGAACGGTCTGCCGAACGGGGTGTGCCGTCTCGGGACTCATATACGCGTTGGCGTATATTTATTTGATATGCGGACACGCGTATATTATCCTCATGACGACAATCGTCCGCCGCCATCGTCGCATTGCCGAGTTAACGGACATCTAGCTTGAGGGCCGCGCCACCGACGCTAAGCGATTTTGAGCGTCTGCTCTACGTTCACAATTGACCGCCTCTAAGGACCGTTTAGGAAGGTCACCACTTGAAGACCTCTGCCAGTGGGATTGCCGGGCAGTCTGTGTCGCACGAACCCATGCTTTCGAGCGCCGAATCGACTATGTGACGCGCCGTCAAGCTCCAGCCCGGACGTTCCATCACGGCTTTTCAACGAGGCGCCAGGCCTTGCCGGTGGTGCCGTAAGGACCAAACGTCTCGTTTGTCAGCACGTATATTTCGCCATCGTCATCTTCAGCGAGACTGACGATGCGGGCGTCGACCTGCAAAAGGCGTCTCAATTCCCGCAGCTGCCCGGGCTGCGGGTTGGGCTCCGCGACGAAGAGCTGGCCGGACGGCTCCTTGAATGAGGCGCTCCAGTCCGAAATCAGCAGCTTGCCGCGCAGTTGCTCTATCTCCTTCCCGCGGTACACACGCGCGCTGGTAATAGCGGTGCCGACGCCATCGATGCCGAGTCTCGTGTCAGGATGCGAGACCTGCATGTTGGGGTACTCGACAACCGGCAACTGAAGAGGCTGGCCTGAGGCGTCCGTCTTCACACATGCCTTCGGCGGCTGGCGCGGGTTCAACCTGTCGACGCAATGCGTGCCTTCGAGCAGCGGCCAGCCGAAATTCCCCGGCCCAGCCACGCGATAAGCCGATTCCCACAGCGTCTCGGCGACCGCCGTGACGTAGGAGGAGCCGTCGGCCCTGTCGAAAGCGAGCCGGAACGGATTGCGAAACCCTGAGGCCCAGACCTCCGGTCTCCCAAGCCCTGCCTGAGGTCCGGAGACGAAGGGGTTGTCGCGAGGTACTGCGTAGCCGGGAAAGCCGTGGTCGACATCGAGCCGCAGTATCTTGCCGAAGAGGGATTGGGTGTCCTGAGCAAGATGATCCCAGCTCAGCGCGGCGGCCGGAACGTCGAACGCCTCCCACTGCACCTTTTCGCCGACGCCATGCGAAAAGCCTCCATCGCCTAGCCCAACGTAGAGAAACCCGTCGGGCCCAAAGGCGAGCGCACCGCCGTTGTGCTTGCGGCTCGGCCAATCGAGCTCGATCAGTACGCGCTCGCTCTCAGGCACGACTTTGCTGAGATCACCCGGCGCTGTGGAGAGTTCGGAAATGCGCCGCGTGTAGTTCCAATTCTCAGGCGCACCGGGACGCAACGGCGCAGCATAGCTCACGTAGACACGGCCGTTGTTGGCAAAGTCCGGGTGCAATGCAAATCCGAGAAGACCGCGCTCCTCGAAGTCCTGCTCCAGCTTCCGCATGCGCGGCCGCAAATCGAGGAATGCCTCGTCGGCCAACTTGTTGTTCCGGTCGAGGACTTTGACGACCCCGTCCTGCTGCACGATGAGCTTGCGTCCGCTGCCGTCGGCCGGCTGCTCAAGATGCAACGGAGCCGTCAGTCCTTCAGCGACGGGTTCCAGGGCCAACGACTGGCAGTATGCTGGCGCTGAAGCGGATAGGAAGGCAAGCAAGCTCAGGAGTAGAATTCGCATCTCGGTGTCAATCCGCATCGGGCTTCTCTGGTGTGTCGGCGCTCGGCAAGCCGAATACAACAACCGCGCCGCCTTGACGGAAGCCCCATATCTGGCTCCCCCCCGCAGCCACGGCGATGTATTGCTCTCCGTCGATCTCGTAGCTGACCGGCGGCGCGTTGACGCCGGCTCCGCAGTTGAAGCTCCACAACCGGGCGCCGGATCCGGCATCGAAGGCGGAGAAGTCACCTTTACCTTCACCGGTGAACACGAGATCGCCGGCAGTCGCCAGGATACCGCCGACCAGTGGCTCGTCGGTTCGCGTCTGCCATGCGATGCGGCCCTTGCGCGACAGGTCGATGGCCGTCAGCGTGCCCCAATTCGCCTCTTGCGCGGGTTCGATAGTGAAGTATGGAACTGCCGGCTCATCGCCCTGCGCCGGCAGCTCTGCCGACCGGTAGATCATCGGAATATGCATGCCGGCGACATAGACAACACCACTCGTGGCATCCAGCGATGCGGGTGACCAGTTCGAACCGCCGGCTGGACCTGGCGTAATGCGCACGCCTTGCGGCGTCGGCGGTGCGAAGAGATTGGCCTGCGGAACGAAGGGGTCGGATTTGAACAGCAGCTCGCCACTGCGGCGGTCATGAACATAATACCAGCCGAGTTTGCTTGCCTGCCCGACTGCTGGAACCGTCTTTCCATCCACGGTGACTTCGAAAAGCGTGGGCGGACTGGCGACGTCATAACCCCATCGATCGTGCGGAACTTGCTGAAAGTGCCAAATGCGCTTTCCGGTTCTCGCGTCCAGCGCGACGAGCGCCACAGTGTAGAGATTGTCGCCCGGACGCGTACTGTCCTCTGCCTGGGGGGACGGATTTCCGACGCCGAAGTACAGCATGCCGGTTTTCGTATCGACAGCTGGCGTGTGCCAGATCGATCCGCCGCCGTGCCGCCACGCGTCCGCATACTTGCCAAGGTTGGCTTTCTCAGCAGCGATGTCTCGGTTGAGAGGAATTCCGTCCGTTGTTTCCGCGCGGAAGCTTCCCTCCCAGCCTTCCTGCGTCGTTTCGAATTTCCAAACCTGCTTGCCGCTCGCGGCGTCATAGGCTGCGAGGAAGCCTGGTTGACCGTAACGCCCGGCAACCCCAACCACCGCTCCCAGCGGCGCGCCGGCACGAGGACTGTCGAGATGGAGACCGTAGCCGACGCCGGTGATACCAACGATGACCTTGCCGTCGTAAGCCAGCGGCGCGATGACAGCCCCGGCACCCGTCGACCCCGTGATGTTCCTCGCATTGAGCGGATCATCCGCCGCAAGCACGTTTTTGTCCTCCGTGGACTCACCTGAGGAATTCGCCAGCGCAACGTCCCACACGGGCTTCCCGGTTCGCTGATCGAGCGCGACCAGACGGGCGTCGACGGTGGCGACAAAGACCTTCCCGTAGCCTATCGCTGCCCCGCGATTTGCCGGACCGCAGCAGGTCTTTTGCGACGCGCGCTTGTGCTCGTAACGCCAGCGTTCGCGACCCGTGCGCGCGTCCAACGCCACGACATTCGAGAACGGTGTTGTCAGATACATAACGCCATCGGCGACGAGGGGTGACGTCTGAAACGTCGCCGCTGTTCCGGTCTGATAGATCCACTTCGGCACTAGCTTCTTCACCGTGCCGGCGTTGATCTGATCGAGCGGCGAGAAGCGCTGCTGGCCGTAATCGCGCCCGTACGTCAACCAGTCGGAGCGACTGTCTGGCGCCGCGCTCAGCCGCGCATCGTCGACCTCCGCCGCCGTGGCCAGGGTTGCGACGCTGGCGAGGCAGCCAGCGATGCCCAGTACGATAGAATTCAGACGAAGCCGCAAGGCGTTCTCCAGGGCCAGTTCTTCTGCATAGCGAGACGAAGCCTAGTGGGCTGTCATCCCCTGGGAAGGGCGAAAAGCCTAAAATACTCCGGGAAATTCGCCTGCCCGAGCAACATGCACGCGCGGAAACCAAGGCGCGTCCAGTCAGGAAATTTGCCTGGCCTCCGTCAGGCAGATCGCCGTTGCAGTGACCAGCCCTCTGGCATCAATGAACGGGAGCGCCGCTATGCGCGAGTGCTGTTCACACCAGATCAATGGAGACTTGGATGAAAGTTCTACTGGCAGGGTTGGCGGGTGCAGGTCTGGCCGTCTTGGCGATCTTTGCCGTCGCGTCAGGCAATCAGATCGCGCGCTTGACTACGACAAAGATGGAAAACTTCGAGCTGGATAGCATCGCCTGGAAGGACGAGCCGTTGCTTCCCGGCGCAGCCCAGAGCGCACTTGTAATCGGCGACCCGAGCAAACCCGGCGTGTTCATGGCGTATCTCAAGTTCCCGGCGAACTATGAGATACCGGCCCACACGCATCCTTTCACCGAGGTGGTCACCGTACTGAAGGGCGCCGTCTGGAACGGCATGGGCGATAAGCTAGATCGCCAAAAGGGTGACAAGCTCGGCGCCGGCTCCAGCTTCACCCTACCTGACAACCACGCACACTATCTGTGGAACGAGGAAGAGAGCGTCGTCCTCCTGACCGCGACCGGTCCATGGAACATTACGTACATCAATCCTGCGGACGATCCGCGCAAGTGACGGCTCGACGAGCAGTGAAAAGCTCTGGCGTCCCAGTGGGGAGCTGAAGCTTTGCGTCACCTGTGCACTATGAGGCCAGGCGGCGTTCGACACATGGCCTTGGGTCGACGGGCGCCGCCATTAGCCCAAGCCTTTGGCACCCTCTAGCCGCGCCCCCTCGAACCTGGCCCCGGTAAGCACCGCCCCCTCGAAGTCCGCATACGAAAGATCAGCGCTCCGCAGATCGGCGGCAGTCAGATCGGCTTGGCGAAAGATGGCGCCCGTCAACGAGACGCCGCGGACGTCGACGCCCATCATCCTTGCAGATGAAAAATCACAGCGGGCCAATCCCGTCGTCGGCGGCCCGCCGTTATGCCTTTCCGCCCAGACGACAAAGCGAGCCCGCGACAGGTTCGCTCCCGTGAAGTCAGCGTCATCAAGGCGCGCGGTTACCGTCGCACCGCAGAGATTGACGAACCGCAGCGTCGGCACGTCGGCGGGGTTAAGGCTCATGTCGCTGTAGATGCTCGGCCTGCGGATCGATGCGCCCTCGAGGTTCGCATGTGACAGTCGAGCACGCGTCAGCGTGGAGCGGTCGAGCTTGGTGCGCGAGAGGTTTGATCCCTCCAGATTGCTGCGCGAAAGATCCGTGCCGAACAGATTGCAGCTGGAAAGATCAGCACGCTTAAAATCGAGGTCTGCTAGGTCGAGATCGGAGAGATCCGCATGAGAAAACTTGGGAGGCTCCTCGGCCGACGCCTTGAAGAGTGTCTCGACGACAGCACGCGCCGAAAGCTTCGGCGCGCTCCGGCTGAATGCCATCGGTGTCGGCAGGCTTGCGGCGAGGAGTAAGTTGAAAGCGCGCCTGCTAAGACCTGGGTGTTCTATCGCCGGCATGTGCTCGACCTCGCAATCATTGACCCAGGGTATAATTGCGCGCCGGCGGTGCTCCACAACGGCGATCCGCCTTGCAACCCTTGGGCAATTCTCCCGACCGCATTGCGCCAGCCCGATTGGCGCGCAGGCCTCCCCCGGTAAAAAGACGGATCAGACCTGCTAGTCGCAGCTACTTATGCCTCGATGACTTGCTGTCCGCTTCGCCGCGCTCAGCAAAGATGAATGATCTAGCTGCTCATGCCGGCTGTGCGAGTTGTGACGCACGCTCTCCGAAAATCGACTGATCGGCAGGAGTGCACATCGCGCCCTTGCCTAGGCACGCTCATTTGAGAACTAGAGGGCGGATAGTTTGTGCCTGCCGAGGTCGGCTCGGCCGAGTTGAACGAACCCGCTCGCGCGGGAGGGCGCTGCGCGCGAAGGTCTGAGCCAGCGGCTCAGGAAGCGCTAACCAACTGACCGGCGGACGGTAACGGAACGGGCGCTCCGTCTTGAGGATCGAGGGGTCAAGCACTCCAACCTCAAGACAGGAGACCCCGATGAGCGAGAAGCCCATCAGCCCGCTGCGCGCCCGCATGCTCGAGGACATGACGGTCGGCAACTTCGTGCCCGCCACCCAGCGGGAGTACATCCGCGCCGTCAAGAAGCTGGCCGCCTTCCTGAAGCGCTCACCCGACACCGCAACAGCGGACGACTAGCTTCTGATGCGTTGGGCTGAACGCACCACAAGATCATCGCCGCCCGCCGTGCTCCTGGGAAGCGACAGCCTACGCCTCGACGGAGAACCAAGCCTTATTCATGCCGTAGAGCTTCGATCGGGTTCAGTCGCGCGGCTTGGCGGGCCGGAAAATAGCCGAACACGATGTCGACTAGGGCCGAGAACGTAAATGCAAGCAAGCACGAGGCTGGGGTCAACAGTGAACGGTACCTGCAAGATCGTGGTGCCGAGCAGGGCAAGGCTAACAACCTTGCTCACGCTCACTTCCCCGACGTGACCCGACGATCAGTTCGCAAACCACATTCGTCGGATGAGACCGTCGCGGCGAATGAAGTGGTGATAGAGCGCCGCGCCGGTGTGCACAATGACCAAGACGATGAGGAGGCTTGCTCCGACGCCGTGGGGTATGTGCGGGGGATATTTATGAAAGTCCGGTAGCGAGCCGCCCACCCCGCCGAAGATGATGGGGGCGGCGCCGCTCAGCGCGAGCATACCGACGCCACTCGCTATCATCCCGAAGATCACAACGTAGAAAAGAAAATGCACCGCGTAAGCTGTGCGCTCCTGCCAACGAATGGAGCCGGCAACGGGGGCCGGCTTGCGATCGAAGCGCCACCACCAAACGAGTCGGCCTATCGTCAAGACCAGGACCGCCATCGCCATGGGTATGTGAAACCGCAGGATCTCGGCTTTAACCGCTGCCTCACCGGGACCGCCAGCGCGAAATCCCGAACCGATGAGAGCCAGGATAAGCGCCGCCGTGACCCAGTGAATTGATACAGCCACTGCCCCATAGCGATTTTCACTACTCTTCAACGTCATCGGGCGATCTCCCTCAAAGATGCAGCCCGAGCATTCGGGTCCAGATAGATGTTGGGGACGGCCACCTTTGGGAAGAGGTGCGAAACCTCAAAAGCGGCCTTCGACCACACCGCACGGCTTTGCTGCATTTCGCAGCTGTTTGCCACCTGCCGCTCATTTTTCAGCACGGCCGGCATCATCCATCGTCCCGTAGTCGCGCTCCCCGCCCTTGCGCGTCAGAGACTCGCTCACCGCGTCGAAGCCCACGCCCTTCGTAGAGATGGACGCGCTCTGGTTAGCCGTCTCCTGCGTGACCAGCATCGCTGCAGAGAAGCCGCCACCGTCGATGGAGAGTGAGATTTGGTTGTCCGTCATGCAGCTTGTGACAATACCGTTGGCATTGAACGTCCGCTCTTCACAGCAGACACCATTGTAGCATGAATGCCTCGGGCCTTGGGCTTCAACAGGAATGCCAGGTCACCACGGATCGGAGTTGCGGACCGCGCCTCCACCACACTTGCAGGGACGAGCAGGAAGCCTGGGGTACAGACGAACTCGATACGCTCGCCCTATATGGACGCGTGTTGTTTCCGACTTTGGTCCCAACGTTTCTCAACACTGCTGACCCGGGGTGGATGTGTGTCGAAACGTTGCGGAGGTGGTATGCGGTCGCCACGCGAACTTGCCCGTCGACCAGGGATGAGCCGCGGCCTCAGTTGTCGTTTTGCACCAGGAGGAATAGAACTCCAATATTTGTATACTTGTGGAGTAGACAAACTGCGGAGGCCGCCCCAAAGTTGCGGACGGCACCACCGTGGTGCCAGCGTCAAGTGTGCGTATCGGGGGTCTTATGTCGCGTTTGCGTGGTGTGGCGCGGTCGTCGTTGACGGTCGCGATGATGACGGTCGGCATTGCTGGAGTGAAGGCACAAGAGCCTCCATCATCAGCCCGACAGGAGCCGCAAGTAACGCCCCTGCCCCCAGTGACGGTCGAAGCTCAGAAAGAAATTCCGAAGAAAAAGGCCAAAGCGAAGTCCAAGCCGGCTAAGGCTGTTTCAGCGCCAAACGTGCCCACCGCCCCACAGCAATCGAAGTCGAATTCCACCCAGACCGAGACGGCAACTGGACCCGTGAAGGGCATCGTGGCCACGCGCAGCGCGACAGGCACCAAGACCGACACGCCGCTCATCGAAACGCCGCAGTCCGTTTCTGTGGTGACCGCTGATCGCATCTCGCAGCAGGCCGTCACCAGCCTCAATCAGGCTCTTGCGTACACTGCTGGCGTCATGCCGGCCATTTGGGGACTGGATACCCGGTTCGACTGGGTCAGTATCCGCGGCTTCGACGCCTACCAGCCCGGATATTTCACCGACGGTCTACTTGCCAGAAATAACAACACATGGGCCGTGGTGAAGGTCGAACCCTATGCGGCCGAGCGCATCGAGGTGCTGAAGGGACCTCCGTCCGTCCTCTACGGGCAAGGAAACGTGGGCGGCATGATCAACGTCGTCAGCAAACGCCCGCTCGATGAGCCGTTCAACGAGGTGCAGGTTCGAATTGGAAACAACAACCGCCTCGAGACGGATTTCGACTTCTCCGGTCCCGCCACCTCCGATGGCAAACTCCTCTACCGCCTCACGGGCGTCGTCGTCGACACCGACACGCAGATGGATTTCGTCGACGAGAAGGAAATGTTCATCGCACCGGCTCTCACCTGGAAGCCGGAGGCGGGCACGACCCTTACAGTGCTCGGCCAGTACCGCAAGGATGACACCGTCCCCTCGCCTGCAACATACCTGCCCACTCCGGATAGCAAGGTTCGCCCGAACCTATTCGTAGGCGAGCCGGATCACGACAAGTTCGAGCGCGAGCAATGGGCGGTTGGATACCTGTTCGAGCACCGCCTCGACAGCATCTGGAAGGTGCGCCAGAACCTGCGCTACACCTCCATCGACGTCGACTACAAGACCGTCTACGGCGTCGGCTCGTCCGCTAACGGCGCTACGCTCAATCGCGTTGCCTTCCGCTCTGACGAGACGGCCGATCTCTTCACGGTCGATAATCATGCTGAGGCAAAATTCGTCACTGGGAGCGTCCAGCACACGCTGCTGGCCGGCATCGACTACCAGCACAACCGGTACTCCATCCGTTCGGGCAGCGGGGCGGCGTCCCCGCTCGATCTGAGCAACCCCGTCTACGGCACCGATTTCGACGAACCGGCGATCACGACCGATGCGGGTACGGTTTTGGGCCAGACGGGCCTCTATCTGCAGGAGCAGGCGAAGATCGCAGAACGCCTCATCGTTACACTCGGCGGCCGCTACGACTGGGCTCGGACGGAACTCGACGACCGCAGCGACAACGATGCTGATCAGGAAAAGACCGATAAGGCGTTCACCTGGAGAGGAGCCCTTCTCTATCGTGACCCGAGCGGGCTAGCCCCATACTACAGCTACTCCGAGTCGTTCTTCCCGCAGAGCGCGTCAGGCGAACTATTCGAACCGGAAACGGGTCAGCAGCATGAGGTCGGCGTCAAGTACGAGATCCCCGGAATACGCAGTCTCTTTGGCGTCGCCGCCTTCGACATCAAGCGCCAGAACTACCTCACCTACGACCCGGGCGACAATTACGCCGCGAAAGCCACAGGCGAGATACATTCGCAGGGTATCGAATTCGAGGGTGCGGCAGATCCGTTGCCGGGCCTCGAGGTGCTCGCAACCTACACGTGGATACCCACGTTCGACATCACCAAGAGCAGCGACCCGAGCGAACTTGGACAGCGCTCGCCGATGGTGCCGGAGCACACGGCATCATTCTGGATGCACTACCAGTTGCAGGACGGCGCGTTCAAAGGTCTCGGCTTCGGCAGCGGTGTGCGCTACATCGGCGACAACCCTGGCTACCTGGGAACGGTAACGGCGCCGGACGTCACTCTGTTCGACGCTGCAATCGACTATGAGATCAATGACTGGCGTTTCGCCGTCAATGCGACGAACCTGACGGACGAGTATGTGATTAGCTGCTACAGCAGCTGTTACCTCGGCGAAACGCGCAAGGTCATCGCCTCCATTCGCCGCCGCTGGTGACCCGAGAACCCGGCGTCGGTCAGGCTCGCGGACGAAAGTGCCTGTTCGTCGGTCGATCTAGCGATCAATACGGGGTGCCGACCACAGCAACACGATCCCCGCGATCGCACCCTGTCGACGCTTGCCAAGCGGGCGCCGAGCAAGCGGATGCCCGCAATTGGCATTGATCGACCGAGGACAGCATATCGTCACCGATGCGCCGCATCGGCAGCGTCTGCCCCGCAGCGCTCCTCCCATTCTGAACTTCGGTTGCCGCACTCTGAGGCACAGTTGCGTCCTGAGCAGCGGCGAAGAACGTGGCTGAATCCGAAGAATTGCCAGTGCACCGCCCCATTTTTCGGGATTATTTCCCGCCAAAAAGTTCCAAGGTTGAATTCATTACTATACCTTCGTCGAACGAGGGGGCTGATTTGCATTTTAATTGCCCGAAAGGCGAATGGACGAAAGCGATAATTGCCTCATGTTGACGCACCGGGGCGTGCCAAATAGTAGCCCCTAGACAAAACGAATTGGGAGAAACGCCATGCAACGTCGACACCCCGCGCGGGGCGTCAGCGCGACGCTATTTGCCGCCGCTTCAGCTTTGGCAATCACAGCTGCAGTATGCAGTTTTCCAAGTGAATCCAAAGCAATAGACACAAGGCCCGTGACTTGGGAAGATATTTTGAATGATGAGAAAACTCCGGCAGATGTCGTTAGCTGGGGCATGGGCGTCCGCAATCATCGCTACAGCGACCTCGATAAGATCAATGTGAATAATATCGCCCATTTGAAGCCGGCGTGGTCGTTTTCATTCGGCGACGAAAAACAACGCGGCCAGGAAACGCAGGCGCTAATCCATGATGGCGTCATTTACGTCACTGCCTCCTATTCTCGCGCTTTCGCCCTCGACGCGAAAACCGGCAAAAGGCTCTGGAGCTACTCGCATCGCCTGCCTGACGACATTCGCCCCTGCTGCGACGTGGTGAACCGCGGCGCCGCCCTCTACGGCGACAAGCTGTTCATGGGCACGTTGGACGCGGGCATCGTCGCGTTGAACGTCAAGACGGGTAAGCCCGTCTGGTCCAAGAAGTTCGAGGATCACACCGCCGGCTACACGATGACCGGAGCGCCCTCGCTCGTGAAGGATCAGAAGACTGGCAAGGTGCTGCTGATTCACGGCTCTTCGGGTGACGAGTTCGGCGTTGTAGGTCGCCTCTATGCGCGCGATCCCGACACTGGTGAGGAAATCTGGATGCGTCCGCTCGTTGAGGGCCACATGGGCCGCCTCAACGGCAAGGACTCCACATACACCGGTGATCCAAAGGCGCCATCGTGGCCGAACAATAAGAACGGCGGCAAGGTCGAAGCCTGGAACCACGGTGGCGGCGCTCCCTGGCAGACCGCGACCTACGACGAGAAGACCAACACTATTGTCATCGGTACCGGCAATCCCGCGCCGTGGAACCATCACTATCGCTCCGGCCCGAACGGCGACTGGAAACCGTACGACAGTCTCTACACCTCCGGTCAGGTCTATATTGAGCCGTCGACCGGTGAGCCAGTCGGCTTTTTCCAGCACACGCCGAACGACGCTTGGGACTATTCGGGCAACAATCCGATCACGCTGTTCGAAATGGAGAAGGACGGCAAGATCGTCCGAGCCGGCGCCCATGCCGATCGCAACGGTTTCCTCTTCATCACCGATCTCGACAAGCTGACGGCGCGCGACGGCAAGATTTCCAAGCAGGCCGGTTCCGCGCTCGGCATCTATCCGATGGTGCCGAACATCTCCTGGGCAACGGGTTGGGATGTTGCGACGGGCCGTCCGCACGAGGTCGAGGGCCAGCGCCCACCGGCGCCTGCCAAGGGCGAAGCCAAAGGCAAGACCATCAAGGTGACGCCGAACTTCCTCGGCGGCACCAACTGGATGCCAATGGCCTACAGCCAGGACACCAAGCTGTTCTACATCCCGACCAACGACTGGACTGAGGACTACTGGACTGAGAACCTGGCCTACAAGAAGGGTGCTGCCTATCTTGGACAGGGCTTCCGCATCAAGCGCACGCACGATGATCACGTCGGTGCACTGCGCGCGATCGATCCGACCAACGGCAAGGTCGTCTGGGAGCATCTCGAGCCCATGCCACTTTGGGCCGGCGTTCTGACCACCAAGGGCGGTTTTGTCCTCACCGGCACCAGCGACGGCTACGTCAAGGCGTTCGACGCCAAGGACGGCAAGGAGCTGTGGAAGTTCCAGACCGGCTCGGGCGTCGTCTCGCAGCCCATCACGTGGGAGACGGACGGCAAGCAGTACATCGGCATCACGTCGGGCTACGGCGGAGCGGTTCCGCTGTGGGGCGGCGATATGGCTGATCAGACCAAGCAAGTAAGCCAGGGCGGCTCCTTCTGGGTCTTTGAGGTGCCGCACACCACTGCGTCGGCTCAGTAAGCCGCACGACGAGGTTCGAGCGGGTGCCCTTCGCTCAGGCCCGCTCGCCAAAGAGGCAGCCGGATACCGCCGAGGTGTCCGGCTGCCCTATCCGCGGCTTTCCGTCGTCAGGTCAGATTATGCATCAGCGCCGATCCTCGTTAGTCGCGGTTCTCCTGGTGACTGTGGCTTTCCCCGCAGTCGTAAGGAACGTGCACGCCCAGGACTACCCCGTCATCGAGAACAAGGAAGATCGCCCCGATCCGTGGGTGATCAACGGCTGCACGATCGCGCCAAAGACAGTGTGCAAAAACGCCGATCTCAGATTTGCCGACCTGAAGGACGCCAATCTCGAGGATGCCGACCTCGAAGGCGCTATGCTGGCACGTGCTGACCTGCGGCACGCCAATCTGCAGGGCGCCAACATGAAAGGCGCCAACCTCGATGGCGCACGCCTGGAGATTGCCTTTATGGCCCGCGCCAATCTCTCCGGCGCAACGATGAAAGGTGCCAACTTCACCTCGGCACGCATCGCCAAGGCCGACTTCTCCGGGGCCGATCTCACCGCCGCCAGTCTCGAAAATGCGATGGCGAAGGGCGCCCGCTTCAACGGCGCTCACTTCATCAACACCGATCTACAGGAGACCAAGCTCTACGAGGCCGATCTCTCCAACGCTGTTTTCGACGGCGTTCGCATCCGCTTTGCCATCTTCCAGGACGCATTGATGGAGGGCTGCAAAGGCTGCCCGCACGATTGGCAGACCGGAGCTGCAGTCTGGGACGCGGACGGATCCAAGTGGGAGCCGGCCGAGCCCACGGTCAAGCAATGACGACCAGACTCAATTCCGCGCGAGCGTTGCTCTTGTCGATACCATCATTCTTTTTGACTGCCTGTGTAACCTGGTGCGGGACAGTAAACGCGACCGCCACCACGGCAATCTCCGATTGCGTCTCCATTCGCGACGACGCCGGGCGCCTGGCGTGTTTCGACCGCGAAGCGCGCAAGCTCGTCGAGCCGCGTTTTTCTGGCCGCCTATCCAAGATTACCGAGCCGTTCTCCATCAGGCAGCCGACCCTACTCCGCTACCAGAGTGATGGGCCGATTTTCGTGCTCTACCTGAAGGCCGCCGACGGAGCGGTTGTTCAGAACCTGCACATCGGCGGCGGCGGCGAGGCCACGTACCGCATCGAACAGCCCGGCACCTACTTCCTCGACGTCAACGGCAGCGAGTCGTGGCGCATCTGGCTCGAACCCGAAGCAACATCCAAAGCGAACTAGAGAAGGTCAACCACTATGAGATTTCGTGCGTTCATCGGCGCATTCCTGGTGTTCGTGCTGCTTCCCGCGGCTGTTGTCTATGGACATGGCGACGCCGCCCCCCAGCCAGTTGACACCACTGGCCTTCCTCCGCTTGGCGATGCCTGGGTAGCTTCGAATCCATATCGCAACGACGCAAAGCTGCACGACACCGCCGTCGAGATCGGTTCACGCGGCTATAACTCCAACTGCGCGCGCTGCCATGGCCTCGAAGTGAAATCGGGCGGCATGGCGCCGGATCTGCGCGAGCTCGGCGAGGGAGAGACCGAGGACGCCTGGTTCATTACGCGCGTGCTCAACGGCGCGACAGTTGGTGGCCGCCAGAAGATGCCGCCGTTCCATGGACTGCTGAACCAGGAAGCGATCTGGGCGATCCGAACTTATATCGACGCACAGCCCAATTGAGATCAGCGGGTGAGGGCAATGCGCTTCCTGGTTTGTTTCATCGCACTCTCTTGCGCTTGCCTCACTCAAGCTCGTGCGGATCCCACATGGGATGCGATCCGCAAGGACCTGTTCCAGGACCGACAGATCATCGACGATGGTGAATCGATCCGCATCGTCGCGCCTAAACGCGCCGAGGATGCTTCCATCGTGCCCGTCACGATTTACATCTCCGGCGGCCTTGCCGCGCGTGCAACGCAGCTCTCGCTGATCATCGACGAAAATCCCGCACCCATTGCCGCGGTCTTCAAGTTTGGAGATGGCTATCGCGAAGGCAACGTCGGCGATCGTGTCATCGAGACGCGTATTCGCCTCAACGACATGAGCGCAGTTCGCGCCGTGCTTGAAACCGCCGATGAACCGGGCAAGGCCTATGCAGCCAGCCAGTTCGTTGCTGGCGCCGGTGGCTGCACGTCGACGTCGTTGAAGGACATGGACGAGGCACGGGCCTCATTGGGCAAGACGCGCTTGCGTGTCGACCACGACGCAACGCGCGGACCCGCGTGGCGCGAAGTTTTGCTGCAGGTGCGCCACCCCAACTTTTCCGGCATGCAGATCGACACCAAGACCAATGCCTATCTGCCGGCGCACTTCGTCGAGCGCATCGACCTCGATGTCGCCAGTCGCCCGCTGGTAACCATCGAAAGCGGCATGTCGATCGCTGAGAACCCAAGCTTCCGCTTCAGCTTCGGCGATTCAGTTGGTGGACCCGTCAAGGCCGTCGTGCGCGATACCAAAGGCGGTCTCTTCAGCGCTCAGACGGAGCGCGTCCTACAGTGATCCGCTTCGGCCCGGTGAGCGTGGCTTCGCTCTTGCTTGCAACATCCGCCGCCGCGGAGATCCACGACTACATGATCCTGCGCCTGCTCTACCTCAATACGAGCTGCGGCGTTGAGCACCTTGAGCGCCTTGAGCCCGACACACCAGAGACCCGCCGCTTTCACGCTGAGTGCAGGGATGTGGCAGCCTATCCAAACGGTATCGACGTTGTCTGCGCGGACGTTCTCGACGACCGCTCATGCAAGGTCGAGACAACGCCCAAGAACTTCGACAACCTTGAGCTACTGAGCCCCCGCACCGAATAAGATCAACGTTATTACCTTTTAGGAAAGGCCCTGTGCCGCTCGGCCATCACTGAGCTGGAGAGTCACGAAACCGCGGAGAAAACTGACATCTCACAGCCGGTTCACCTCCACGAGCGGACCTGATCGGCGATCATCCAGGAGGTGCCCGACCACGGCTGGTCGATTTCTGCTCGTGGGACGAACCGTGGGATGACGCACGGCGACACCCGCACCGCAGACCTAGTCCGAAAGCTGGCATGAGGCTCCGGCGCTCGGGGCCACAACCGCACCTCAATGGTCCGTCGTGATAGGCGCGCCGCAACTAGACAGCGGGAAGAAAGCTTGCGCCCTCCGCCTTCAGAAAGTCCCACATGGCCACGCCGGCGGGCAGAAGCTGCTTCTGTTTGCCTCTGACGGCGTACCATTGGCGAACAATCGGTAAGCCCTCGACGGGCAGAACGCTCAGCCAACCTGCAGCAACCTCGGCCGCAACTGTATGCGCGGAGATGAAAGCAAGGCCGAGGCCAGCCATCACCGCCTGCTTGATCGTCTCGTTGCTGCCGAATTCAGCTCCGGTACGCGGCGCAACGTTGTGCTCGGCGAAGAGACGTTCCATCAGGGTGCGCGTCCCCGATCCCGGCTCACGCATGAGAACGTTCTCGTTCGCCAGCGTTGCCAACTCGACGCCGCCGCCGGCCAGCGAGGCCGTGACGAGCGGGCGCGATGATGACGAATGGGTGGTCGCCGATCGGCTGCTGCGAGACGGCGAGATTGTCCGGAGGCGTTCCCATGATCGCAACGTCGAGATCGAGCCGTTCCAGCGCAGTGATGATTGTCCCGCGGTTTCCCCTCCGGTCAGTTTGATGTCGATGCGCGGATGCGATGTGGCGAAAGCGGCAATGGCGCGCGGAGCAAAATACTTGGCGGCGCTGACGACGCCGATTGAAACCCGGCCTCTATCCAGCTGCGCTCTAGGTTCTCTTTGATGGTGTTATACCTATTGCGAATTCACGATAGAGCAAAACTATTACAGTATCGACCGCATCAATAAACGCCGGCGCAGCCGCTCCCACAGCGGCACAGGCTTTCGGGCCTTCGAGCCTCAGGTTTGGAAATAAGGGCGGGCGACGATGCTACCCACTGAAGTGATCGCCGGGCAGATCCACAAGCCGAACATCGGCACTCTCGTCGAAGAAGGCGCGCGGATGTACCGCGTCGTTATCGACGGCATGACAGTTGCGGCCGCGGCCGGCTCCTCCTTGCTCGCGGCGGCGCGGAAGGCGGGGATCTCCATACCCTCCATGTGCGACGATCCCCGACTGAAGCCGAGCGGCGAGTGCGGAATGTGCCTCGTCGAGGTAGCCGGGCAATGCGAGCCGGCGAAGGCGTGTCAGACGCTCGTGGCCGATGGGCTCGAGGTCACGACCGAGACGCCAGCGCTGAGCGCCCTGCGCAAGGCGCGGCTCAACGAGATGCTGTCCAATCACAACGCGTATTGCCAGCCGCCCTGCCAGACGGCGTGCCCCGCCGGCATCGACATCGCGGGATACATCCGCTTGATCGCGGAGGGCAATCACGTAGCGGCGACGGCGCTGATCAAGGAGATGCTGCCGCTGCCGGGCATTCTCGGACGCGTCTGCCCGCGTCCATGCGAGGACCCCTGCCGGCGCAAGCAGATCGACGCCGAGCCCGTCGCCATCTGCGCCTTGAAGCGCCACGCCGCCGACAAGGCGCGCGAGACCGGCTTGCCGACGCAGCCGCTGGCCAAGCCGAGCACGGGCAAGCGCGTCGCGGTGGTCGGAGCCGGCCCGAGCGGACTTTCGGCGGCCTATTACCTGGCACTCGAAGGGCACGCGGTGACGGTGCTCGAGGCCGAAAAGGAGGCAGGTGGAACCCTGCGCTTCGGGATTCCCTCCTATCGCCTGCCGAACCACGTCCTCGACGAGGAGATCGCCGACATCCTGTCGCTCGGCATCGAGCTCAAGACCAACCGACGCATGGGGCGCGACTACAGGATCGAGGATTTGCGGGCACAAGGCTTCGACGCCGTGTTCCTGTCGATCGGCGCGATGCTCGGCAAGCAATCGAACGTACCGAACGAGGATGCGCCCGGCGTCATGCCCGCGGTGAAGTTTCTACGGAGCGTCAACTGGGGTGAGCGGCCCGCGATCGGCAAGCGCGTTGTCGTGATCGGCGGCGGCTTTACGGCCGCGGACGCGGCGCGCACCGCAAGGCGCGAAGGTGCATCCGAGGTCGTCATGATGTACCGGCGAAGGAAGGCGGAGATGACGGCAGCTGCGCACGAGGTGCACGAGTGCGAGGTCGAAGGCGTCACCTTCGATTTTCTCGCGGCGCCCGTCGCAGTCGTGACCGAGAACGGCTGCGCCATCGGCCTCACCGCGCAGCGCATGGCGCTCGGTGCGCCCGATGCCAGTGGACGGCGCCGGCCCGAGCCGATCGAAGGATCGGAGTATTTCGTGGCCGCCGACACGATCCTGATGGCAATCGGCCAGGACGTCGATGCGCAGACGCTCAACGCCGGCGATCTCGGCACCAACAGATGGGGTCACATCACCATCGATGAGGCGACGATGACGACGAGCCTGCGCGGTGTTTTCGCAGGGGGAGATTGCGCGACGGGCGCGGCCACGGTGGTGGAAGCCGTAGCAGCCGGGCGCAAAGGCGCCTACGCCATTCATGCCTACCTCAATGGCGCCGACGAGCGCGGCATCGCCAACGCGATCGCGCGATCGCTGCCGCAGTTCTTCGATATCGGCGCGACCGCGAGACAACCGGCCAGGATGGCCGAGATGCCGGTGCTCGATGGCACTGCGCGCGTGGCGGCGTTCCGCAGGTCCTCTCACGTCAGCCACGGGGACAATGACGGCGCCTTCGCGGAGGTCGAGCTCGGGCTTTCGGACGAGGTTGCCCTGAGAGAGGCCGAGCGTTGCCTTCAGTGCGTCTGCCAGGCCGCAGGATCCTGCAAGCTGCAGAAGTATTCGCTCGAGTACGGCGCAGGCACCAAAGAGTACGTAGGCAGGCCCTATGCGCGGAGTACCCGCGTGTAGTCGAGCCTCATGCGGTGGAATCTCATGCAGTCAAACTAAAATTTGCGGAGCTTCGCGCGATGGAATTTCATGCGATCGAGTCCAGTGCAACCGAGCCTGATGCAATCGAGCCCTGTGCATTCGAATCTCGCGTCTACGAACCTTTGATGTCGTGGCCGTTTTTCGAGCTCAATCGCGAGAAGTGCATCCAGTGCATGGCCTGCGTGAACATCTGCGAAACAGTCCAGCATCGCCAAGTCTACACGATCGACGGCGAGGGTTACCCAGCACTGGTCAGCGGCACGCACGATTTCCGCGACACCGAGTGCAACAACTGCGGCCAGTGCGTCGGCGTTTGCCCCACCGGGGCCTTGAAGAGCCTCTTTGACTCCGGCGTCACATCCAAAGCTCAGCGCCAGAAGACCGATAGTGTCTGCAACTTCTGCGGCACCGGCTGCGCCATCGAGTTCGAGACCGAGGGCAACAAAATCGTCGCCGTCAACGCATCGACGCGGTCGCCGTCCAACTCTGGCAACCTGTGCGTCAAGGGCCGCTTCGGCATGGACTTCATCCAGAGTCCGGAGCGCCTGACCAAGCCGCTTATCCGCCGCGGCGGCAAGGGCGCGCCGCTCGAGGAGGCAAGTTGGGAGGAGGTGATCGCCCATGTGGCGCGGCGGCTCAATGAGATCAAAGCCACGCACGGCCCGCACGCCATCGCAGCGCTCACCTCGGCGCGTGTCAGTAACGAGGACAATTACGTTCTGCAAAAGCTCATTCGCTGCGCGGTCGGTACCAATAACACCGACCATTGCGCCAGGCTCTGCCACATGGCGAGCGTCGTGGCTCTGAAACTTGCGATTGGGTCGAGCGCGCCCTCTGCCTCTGCAATAGACATCGGACTGGCAAGTGTCATTCTTGCTGTCGGCTCAAATCCAACCGTCTCGCATCCCGTTATTTCAAGCCAGGTGCTGCGCGCCAAGTACGAGCGAGGTGCGAAGATCATCGCCGCCGACCCGCGCCGCACAGAGCTTGTTGGTCACGCCGATATCTGGCTGCGTTTGAAGCCAGGTACCAACGTGTCTCTCCTAAACTCGATCGCCCACGTTATCGTCGGGGAGGGACTTACGAACGAAGCCTTCATCAAAGCGCGCACCGCGAACTATGATGCTTACATCGGCAACCTGGCGCGGTACAGCCCAGAGAGAATGGCGGTCGTCACCAGGGTGGATCCTGACCTCGTTCGCGAGGTTGCTCGCCTCTATGCCAAAGCTGAGCGCGGCATGTCGCTTTGGGGCATGGGTATCACCCAGCATTTGAAGGGCGTCGATGGTGCACTCGGCATGGCCAACCTGGCACTGCTCACGGGACACGTTGGGCGACCGGGCACCGGATGGATGCCGTTGCGCGGGCAGGCGAACGTTCAGGGCGCTTCCGACATGCAGGGTCATCACAACGCGCTTCCCGGCTACCAGTCGATCACCGATCCCGCCGCGCGCGCGAAGTTTGAGAAGGCCTGGGGCGTGCAGTTGCCGGACAATCCCTACCTCTCCATCATCGAGATGGAAGAGGCGGCGGCCACGGGTCAGATCCGCGCCATGTACATCATGGGCGACAACGCTATTGCAGCAAGTCCCGATACGGCCGCCGTCGAGAAAGGCCTCGCCAATCTCGATTTCCTGGTGGTGCAGGACATCTTCATGTCCGACACGGCCAAGCTCGCCGATGTCGTGCTGCCGGCTGCGGCGTTCGCCGAGAAGGAAGGAACATTCACCAACACCGAGCGGCGTGTGCAGCTCCTCAACAAGGCGGTCGAGCCGCCTGGCGAAGCGCGCCCCGATTGGCAGATCGTGTGCGACGTTTCGACCGCGATGGGCTACCCCATGTCGTATCGCAATGCGGCCGCGATCATGGAAGAGATCGCCTCGCTCGTCCCCTCCTATGGGGGCATCCGCCATGAACGGCTCAAGGGCAACGCCGGTCTGCAGTGGCCGTGCCCGGACACCTCACACCCGGGCACCCGCTTCCTCTACGCGGAGCGCTTCCCGACGGATGACGGGCGGGCAAGCTTCAGCGTGCTCACCCAGCAGCGCGCCATCGAGGAAGTCAATGCCGACTACCCGTTGATCCTCGACACCGGGCGCCAGCTCGAGCACTACGACACGGGCACGATGACCCGCCGCTCGCGCGGGCTCAACTACATGCGGCCCGACGGCGAGGTCGAGATAAATCCGGAGGATGCAAAGCGCGGCGACCTCAAGTCCGGCGACTGGGCGCGCCTGACGACGCGCCGGGGCTCTATCGAAGCACGCGTATGCGTCACGGATCGCATGCCGCAGGGAATGGTGTTCTATCCGTTCCACTATCCGGAGCAGTCGGCGAACAACCTCATTGGTACCGAGTTCGATGGCGCCTCTCGTACACCGGCATTCAAGGGCGCCGCGGCGCGAATTGAGCGGATCCAGCGCAACTGGTGATTCCAGCCGGCGGCGTAGCCTGCGTCGGGAGCAACGAAGGACTGCTTGGGGTGCCCCGAGCTCCTGTCACCGAAGCAGCAAGTCGGATCTGGATCATAGCAATCCTCATCGTCGATCGGCGGCACGTCGATTCAGGGTCAAAATGTAGCCTGCTAAACCTGACGACGAAAAAGTAGCCGGAAACCAGCCGTCGAGTCCGCCGCTTGGCTCGGGGCGGTCGCATGCTGGTCTGTCTCTAGAAAGGAGACCGACTATGGAAACCGATAACGTACATGACGAACCACATCCCGTCCGCCGCCAGCCTTGGAACAAAAGCAGACTCATCGGCGCCAAGCCGCCGCTGCGCCCCAGCCACGTCTGGTCGATACGGACCAAGCTTCAGATGTCGGATCGAAAGCGCGACCTTGCTCCAACCTGGCCATTGACAGCAAGCTCCGCGGCTGTGACGTCGTCGCGCTGCGCGTCGATGACGTCGCCCCGAGTGGTTATACGATGGATCGCGCGACCATCCGGCAGAAGAAGACTGGGAGGCCCGTGCGCTTTGAGTTGACAGACCAGACACGCCTGGCTGTCGATGAATACCTAAGGCTGACCGGGTGGAAGTCGGGCCAAATCCTCTTCGCTGGTCGTGGCGATGGGTCACCGGGCTGACGACCAGACATTACGCACGGCTCGTACACGAGTGGGGCGCCAGTATCGGGCTCGATCCTGCAAAGTTCGGCACCCACTCGCTAAGACGGACGAAGGCCGTACTGATCTACCCGTCCAGCTCCTGCTTGGGCACTCCAAGATCGAGAGCACCGTTCGCTACCTGGGGATCGAGGTCGACGGCGCAATCGAGATCGCGGAGAAGATCGACATCTAACGGCAGAAGTACCTTTCTAAGCGGACCTGGTCGGCGATTGGCAAGGGGGCGCCGGCAACGGGCAGGCTGATGACCGCTCATGGGACTACGCGGATATCGACGCCACGGCGAGGAACAAGCTGACGAAGCGCGCAGGTGTGCGACTGGATACTCTGTCTTGGGGTCATCGGCTGAGATGCTCGAACAACGCGTTGGGTGCTTTGGTGCGGTCAGCAACCCAAACGAAAACGTCGGTACCTCCGGCGGCAGCACCTTCTTGAAAGCGCGGATTGTCCTGACGGTCCAAGGAGCGGCGAATGAAAGCCGCCGCCTCAGGATCGGCAGGGTCCGCAAAGAGACCGAGGAAGCCGAGAGTGACGAGACTGAAAACTTCCGCACCATCATCAAGGTCAGCTTGCTGAGCTAGCGCATCGAAGATCCCGAAGCAGTACCCGAGTACCCAGGTTCCTTCGAGGGCTTGCGACGGCGTCTGCATTGCCATCGTCAACTGCGTCGTAATGAGGTCTTGGCCGATCGTTGCGATTTTTCCGAGGCGATCTGCATCAGCCATTGTTGGAGACCCTTTCGCGAGAAGAGTTGAGGGTAGCCGAATGCGCCATACCCTAACAGAGGTTGACCGTGGGAACGTATGCATTGAGCCTGTGAGCGGATAATCACGGAAGGCACGCGATGGCCGGTTCAGCTCCGAAAGCTGACTGAGCCGTCCCATATCGTTAGAGCAAACGTGGTCGCGCGCAGACTTCTGCAATTGGGACCCAGTGACTAGGGCGCCTTCGCGAGGCGGATCCAGCTGTGGTCGTATATCGATCCTCGGGACACTTGGCGCTTCGGGCCAAAAGTGGGCGTCTCGAAACACCGACGATCAGGTGGCGCGCGCTTTCTGCATCTGTTCGCCGAGCCGGGAGCTACGTCACTAGCTTTGCCCAGGCGCTCGGCACTCCGACGGCACAACTCACGGCATCGTCCCTGAAATTCGCGTCAATCCTTCGTGCACCGGTCTTCGGTCGCCACTGGACAACTAAATCTCACTCGTGTAATACACCATCAGGTTAATTAATCTATCGGTGTTATACCGTGAAAGATCCTCTCAGCCGCACCTTCGCCGCGCTCGCAGACCCTACGCGCCGCGCGATGCTTGCCAGATTGTCTGAGGGCGAAGCCAACGTGTCCGACCTCGCAGAGCCTTTCCTCAAGGACATGAGCCTTCCTGCGGTGACCAAACATCTGAAGGTGCTGGAAGCGGCCGGGCTTATCACCAAGGGCCGCAAGGCGCAGTGGCGGCCGTGCCAGCTCAACGGCGAACCGCTGCGTGAAGCAGTGGACTGGATGGAGGAGCATCGGGTTGCGTGGGAAGCTCAGCTCGATCGGCTCGGCGCCTACCTGAAGACAAAAACCAAAGGAACCCGCCATGGCCGCAAGTAAGAAATCCAACGTCCTTTCGCTCTCGCGCGCCTATGACGCACCGCTGCAAGCCGTATGGGATGCCTGGACCGTTCCGGAGGAGGTAGCGCAGTGGTGGGGCCCGCGCGGCTTTACTCTAACAACCCATAGCCATGATCTGCGCACTGGCGGCCACTGGCACTACACCATGCACGGGCCGGACGGCACCGATTACGAGAACACAACGCAGTACCTGGAAGTCGTGCCCCGGCAACGCATGGTCTACGACCACGGCGGCCACAAGGATCGCCCGCCGCTGTTCCGCGTGACGGCGCTCTTCACCGAGCGTAACGGGCGGACGCAGCTCGACATGAGCATGGCGTTTGCGACCCCCGAAATCGCGACGGAAATGCGCGCGTTCATCAAGAAGGCCGGCGGCGAGGCAACCTGGGATCGGTTGGCCGAGTATCTGGAAAAGCGGCGATCTGGAGCAGAGCAGTTCTTCATCGCGCGCGCGTTCGATGCCCCGATCGATCGGGTGTACGAGATGTGGACTGAACCCGATCATCTCGCACAATGGTTGCCGCCGACGGGCGCCACCATGCGCTTCCTGCGCTTGGAGCCACATATCGGAGGCACGTCATTTTATTCGATGACGATGCCAAACGGCACGGTTTTATACGGTCAACTATCCTACCTGGCACTCGAAGCGCCGAGCCGCATCGTGTACACGCAGCAATTCTGCGACGAAAAGGAACGGGTGATCGGGGCGCCGTTTTTCTCGCACTGGCCGCGAACCATGCTCACGACAGTGGAGTTGGTCTCAGAAGCGCCAGATCGAACCCGCGTGTGTTTGAGGTGGGAGCCGCAGGATGCATCTCCTGCCGACATTGCGGAATTCGTCAAACAGCGTGGCAGCATGACAATGGGCTGGACGGGCTCATTCGACAAGTTGGCAGCATTGGCGTAGCGACACGGGATGTCGGTGCGGTACATTCTTCCGTTGGCGCAGTGTTGGGCATTGATGGTACGCCGCTGCTGCTTCCCTGCATGACGGCAGAGATGGGTCAGCTACGGCCGCCAAGCGATCGGCGACATTGGCCAGTCTATCTCCAAGATCGGACCCAATGAGAAGCGTCACCTGCCGCCTCCATTGCGAGGCACCCGATGGCCGTTATCGGGACGTTGCGCGGCCGTCCAACGCGACACCACCGCTCGCCGTGAAGTCGCTGGTGCAAGCAGTAGGTAGTCCGCGTCCCGCCCTCATGGACGGGCTTCGAGCACCATGTTGAATGGTGTCTCTGCTGCCCGACGAACCTTTGAGAAACCCCCTTGCCGAACGATAGCTGCGAGGCGTTTCTCGCCTGCCTGAGCACCGAGCGCAGCGCCGACCTCCTGACCCAGCGAGCAGGGGACGCAAACGCTGGTCGAGAATGCGTAGTAGATGCGGCCCACCGGGTTCAGGTTCTCACCGAGCGTGTCGCCCGCCATGGGCTCGACCAACATCAACGTGCCATCGCTTTTGAGGGAATTCCTGGCATGTCTTGCCGCACCCGCCGGATCTCCCATGTCGTGAAACGCATCGAAGATCGTGATGAGATCGAATCCTGATACCTCGTAATCTTGCGCCCGCGCAGTCTCGAAACGCACGTTGGCTAGTCCATTCGCGTGCAGGCGGGCGTGCACTATCGAGGCTTCATGAAAGTCATATCCGATGAACTCAGAGTTCGGGAACGCTTGCGCCATAATCAGAGTGGAGGCGCCGTGCCCACAGCCGACATCAGCCACCTTCGCACCGCGCTCAAGCTTCGCCACGACGCCGTCGAGCGCCGGCAGCCATTCGCTGACAAGGTGCCCTTTGTAGCCGGGGCGAAAGAACCGCTCGACACCACAGAACAGGCAATTGCAGCGATCACCCCAACCCAGGCCCTTGCCGCTCTTGAACGCTTCAGTGAGTTTCGGCTCATCAGCGAAAACAGCTGACAGCGAGTAGAATCCGCCTGTCATGAGGAAGGGGCTTTCCTCGTCCGCGAAGACGGCCGCCTGCTCGGGGGATAGCCAGAATGTACCCGCTGCCGCATCGCACGAGACGTAACCTGATGCGGCCTGCGCCCCGAGCCATTCACGCACATAACGCTCATGCGTTCCAGTCTTTCGGGCGAGCTCGGCTGAGCTAGTTGGCCCGTCGGCGAGAGCGCGATAGAGGCCAAGCTTGTCGCCCGTAAGAACCAGGGCCGCGTTCGCGGCTGCACCGATCTCCTTTACCATCGTCCCGAGCAGCGGCTCGAGCTTTGCCATATCCAGTTCCATCGCGTGTCCCTTCTTGCTTGCGACCACCTGTCGACTACGTGCGTAGAGCGAGTCGAGCTGAGAGAGGCTGGATGCAGAATGTAGCATCAGACCGGCTCGACGCTCGAAGGTGTGATCGCGTGGGATCGGTATGCCTGTTCCCTCGGGAACAGGGACGGATCCAAGCGAATGACGGTTCTGATCGCTCAGCAATACCTGGAGTTCGCTGCTGGCATCTTTGCCGGTAGTTCACCGCTCGCCAACGACCGTTCTTGGCTCAGCAGCCGACGTCAGAAGTCGTGGACGCCGCGCGGGGAACCGTTCACGGCCTGAGGTCGGCAATTGGGACGAACCGAACGGTTCTTCACCGTCCCGGCGCTACGAGCCAGGAGTACCCATCCCGCGAAGGCCGTCACTTTCTGCCGGCCCAACGCGAAACCTCAATATCGATCGAGCGCGCGCCGCCTGCGAGCGTCAAGCTGCTGTCGCCACGACGGATAGGACGGCGCGCACCCCACGAGATGGGCCAACCGCCGACATGCGCAACGTACGGCCCGCCTGCGGACGGCCTGCGCAGTCCCATGAGCGGCAGTGGGGCCCTCTGATCAGCGATGTTGAAGCCGTTGGGGGGCTGCAAAGTAGCGTTACAAGTCCGAGGAATTGGTGCGATATGCCCGCACAGTCTTCTGAACGAATCCAGCCACGCCGTCGGCATTTGGAATGTCCCAGAAGCCGAACTTGCCTTGATAGTCGGTGTGTCTTCTCCTAGGCGGCAAGCCTGATACGAATAGCACTGTGCCGACTTTTTTTTCGCCGCGCAGGATCTCTGGCTCGGGATCGGCAAATCCGAGGTCGATGCTCATGCTGTCGACGCTTCCCAACAATCGGCATAGAACGATCGCTCTGCGGTCCGTCAGGACATAGACCGTGTTCGCCGCGCGCCAGGCGTTGACGAAGGGGCCCGCGGTCAATGCCACGCCGGCAAGGAGGGCGACCTGGCCTGCGACGTGAAAAAGAGCCACGATGCCGGCAATGGCTATGATCGGCACGCCGATCCAGAACAGGAAGCGCATCTTACGCATGGTCGCTCGAGCATCGGGATGGCCGGCCCATACCAGCGTCTCTCCCGGCGCAAATCCCGCTACCACCTCCACACGGAGGGCTGCTCTGCGGCTGGCGAACCCTAGTTCCACGGCGTTCCAGACAGGATGACAGCACTGAGGAACAGTGCGTATACCGCGCCGGGAAACGCAAGTAGAGCAAGAACAACATTGGCGAGCCACGTACGGCCCGCTGCGCGAAGCAGGTAGCCGCCTGAGAGAATTGCGAGCACAAAGAGCGTGGCGAGGATCCAGATGTGCATGTTGAACGATGAGATCCAGCCTAGGGCAAGACCTTCGAAGAGGTAGGAGGCGACGACACCCGCTATTACGAGATCGGTGGCCAGGAGCAAGCGGAACAGCATCACTTGACCAACGCCGCGGTGCGGTCATATGCGCCCGCAAATCCACTCAAATAGATGGAGAAGGACATCTCCCGACCCCCATCGGCGGCAGCCTCGACCTTCAGCACCTTGCCCGACCGAAGCGCTTTGATGGTCCCGGCATCGAACTCGACGTCGATCAGGCAGCCTATGGGTAGGCAGGTGCGGAAGCGCTGTACATCGCCTGCCTCGCCGTCGTCGAGCACGAAACGTGCACCCTTATCCAGTGCAAGGCCGAACGGCAGCACCAGTGTGCCCTTTGCGCTGCCGGCATCGGGCTTGAGCTCAATCGCCAGCGCCCGCTGCCGCGTGTTCGCCGCCAGTTGCTCTTGTGCAAGCGCGCATACCTTGCGCTGTGCGCCTTCGGCCGGCTGCAACGCGCACGCGACCGTCCAGTCGCCGTGCGCTTCGCGCAGCGAGCCTGCGCCGCCAGGGAGCGTGAGGTCTTGAGCGAACACTGCGGCGGATAGGGCGAGAAGCACAAACATGGAGGCTGAAACAAGAATGTTGAAACGGTGGGCCATGGTGGCTCTCGATGTTGGAGGATTAGGGCAGCATGCGCCGGCCGCCCGGGCGGCGGCGGCCGATGCATGCTGCGTGGCGTCGATGCTCAGAACTTCACGTTGACGCCGCCCTTCACGCTCTGATCGATGAACTCCGCGCCGAACTGCCCGCCATAGGTGATGCCGAGTGTGGCATCGGGGGCGAGCGTTACGACGAGGCCGGTGTCGACGACGAGAACATTCTCCGCGAGAGGCACGCCAGCAATGGCGAAGGGGTCGCCACCTGTGGCGAACGTCATGAGCGACACCGGCACGTCGTCGCCGAAGACGTGCTGCCAGCCGAGCGAGCCGGTGAGGCGTGCCTTTGACCGCCCTAGCAGGAAGGCAGTATCGGCCCGCAGTCCGAGCGTCAGGAACGGCGCATCAATTTGGTGAGAGGCCACCGAAAGGGCCGCTGCGCCGCCCGTCTCCGAGAGGGCGTCCGTATCGAGGCTGACATAGGCGAGGTTGGCAAACGGCTCGAAGCGCGTGTTGGCGCCCGTATCGATGCGCCAGGCCGCCTCGCCGAACGCCTGCGCCGTCGCCGCGTCGTAGCTCGCCTCGAGCCGATCTGAAAAACCGGTGAACGCAACCGTACGCGCCGTCTCGATTTCGTGCCACCCATAGGCGCCGCCGAAGCGCAAGCCTAGAGCACCCCACTGCCCGCCGCCGTAGAGCGCCGCATGACCGCTCTCCGCCGCGCCCGAGGAGGCGCGGGCTCCCACGTCGAAATCCGAGTGACTGTAGCCCGCGAGCGCGCCGATCCGCACATGGTCAGAGACGCCCGCGTCGGCGCCGAGAAAGAGACCGCCGATGGAACGATTGAGGCTCCCCGCGTTGCCGTCGCTATCCCAATCGCCCCACGACCCGAAGCCCTGACCCCAGAACGCGAAGCGGTCCGAGATCCTTTGCTCGCCGGTCGCGCTTCTGTCGCTTGCCACCGCATCGAACGCGGCGCGCGTGCGGGCGACGGCAGCTTCACGCACGAAGCGGCTGTCTTCGATGAGCGCCGTCTTGGCGCTGGCGTGGACTTCGCCGGAGAGCAGATCCAGTGCGCCGGGTGCTTCGGCGTTGGAGAGGTTCAGCACCGCCGTATAGAGGCTTCCGGAACCCAACGAGAAAACGCCTTCACCTGCCGCGCATTGATTGGCGCTCATGCCCGACAAGCAGAAGGTGGCCGCAGCGAGGGACGAGGTCAGGAAGACATTATTGGCATCATATGCGAGGGCGAAGTTGAGGAAGGCATAGTTGTCGGTGAGTGTATCGAATTCGCCGGTGACGCCGCCCGCGGCCGTCAGGATGGTATAGGTGCCGGCCGTATAAGTCGTGCCGGTATCGGTGCCGTTGGCCGGTGTGACATGCACCGTACCGCCGTTGATGGTGGCCGTGCCGGTGGCGTTGATGAGGTCGTTGTTGGTGCCGGCAACGAACCCGCCATCGTTGAGTTCGACGGTGTAGGTCGAGCCGGCGTTCATGGTGATACTGGCGACATTGAGCGTGCCGATGGAGTTGCCCGGCGCGATGGTGCCGCCCGACAAAATACCGACCACACCGAGCGTGCCCGAACCGCCGAGCGTGCCGCCCGCCACGACAACCCCACCACCAAGTATATTGTTCACGTAGAGACTGCCGCCGACGACGTTGGTAAGGCCGTTGAAGCCGGAGGAGTCGCCGGTCAGGTTTGTGACACCGGCAACGTGATTGATCGTGCCCACGCCGGAAATCGCGGCATCGAAAGCGTAGTTCGTATCGGTGTGGTTGAAGATCAGTGATCCAGTGCCCGCACCGAAATTCACATTGGCTACATTCAGCGTTCCCGCGCCGACTGCAGCGCTGAGGGCCTGTGCGCCGATTATCACCTCGCCCCCAGCTGAGGCGTTCTGGGCAATGGTCAAGGTGCCAGCGCCGCCATCCACATTCACGTTCGCACCCTCGGCGACGGTCAATCGACCATCCCCGGACGTTCCAACATGAAGGGTTGCGCCCGTGGTCCACATGGTGCCGACCCCGGTTACCAAGGCGCTGCCTTCACCGCTTGCCTGCGTGCCGATGGAAGCGTCGGCGGTGACGGCTGTGGCGCCATCGGCGATGATCAAGGCACCCGTTCCGCTTTGGCCCACATTCATGAAATCGCCACTGTAGCTTGCGCCCGCCCCGGTGATGGTGAGCGTGCCGACCGAGTTGACCGCCGTGCCGACAAATGTAGTGCCGCTGGTCACCATCAGGGCGCCGCTATCCGAGACGGTGACCGCGCCCATACCGCCGGAGACGCCAATGCTGAGGCCATTGTTGCCGACCAACTGGGAATTGGCGCCGGTCACCACGATCGCGCCATCGCCGGCGGGACTAGCCACGCCGACCTGGATGCCGTTCGTTGCGGAGACGTTACCGCCATCGGCAATCGTCAGGTCACCGGCGGTATCAAAGCCAACATATAGAATGCCACCCGCGCTCAGGGACGAGCCTGAACCCGTTACCGTCGCCGTGCCGTTCGCGCCACTATAATTGCCGACAACGACGTTGTTCGTCACGATCACATCGGCGTCATCCTCGACCAGCAACGTGCCCGCGCCCGAATTGCCGACAACCAAACCGTTCGCCATCAGTATAGAACCAACGCCAGTCACGGTCGCCGTGCCGATGCCGCCCGCACCTCCGCCAATCTGGAAGGAGTTGGCGCTCACTGTGCCTGCACTATCTACGGTCAGTGTGCCGGTGCCCAAATTGCCAACGACAAAGGGACCGCCGAGCGTGAGGCTGCCACCGCTGCTGACCGTCACCGTGCCGTTGGCGCTGGCGGTATTGCCGACGTTGACATTGTTATTCAGGTTCGCGGTAACCACCGCATTGTCTGCAATGGTGAGGATCCCGGTCCCGCTATCCCCGATCGTGACAAACGCGCTGATATCCAGCGTCGAGCCAGTGCCGGTCACGAGCGCCGTGCCTTGCGCGCCGACATTGGAGCCGAGGTTCAAATTGACGGTATCGACATCGGCTCCGGTGTTGATCGTAAGCGTTCCGTCGCTGCCCATGCCAATGCCGACAGACAGGTTACTGCTGAAGGTTCCAGTGGCCGAATTGGCGAAGGTCAGTTGACCTGTCGTGTTGTCACCGAACCCGACAAGGCCGTTTCCAGCGGTGAGAGCGGATGAGCCTGTAATGGTCGCAAAACCGTTTGCGCCCTGGCCAACATAGAAATCATTCGTGAGGTTCAACGCGCCGGTGTTGGCAACGCTGAGATTGCCTTGAGCGCCATCGCCAAGCACCAGGCTCGTCGCGTTCAATTCCGCACCGGTCCCCTGGATCTGCAGGGCACCGGCGGCGGTGTCGCCAATCGTTACAATCGCGCCCGCCGCGCTGGTGCCTACGCCGATCACCGGAAAACCGGTGGTCGTATTGACGAAGACGTTGTCGGCATTGGTCGGGACGTTGCTCGTGTCCCAGTTGGTACTGAGGGACCAGTCTGTGTCGGTCGCGCCCGTCCAAATCGTATCCGCCGCCAGTGTCGGCGCCGTCAACCCCACCAGCGCCGTGGTCGAAAGCAGCAAGAGCGCGAAGTGGTTCCGTCGTCTTTCCGCACGAAGCGCGCGCTTCCGACACACACTCATCATGATGCCGTCCGTCATTAACCGTGCCCCCGCGCCCAAGTGACGTGGCAGCGGCTGCAGCAAGCGAGCCGCCACTTTTTCTCGACTCGCAGAGAAGTATCCGGATACCAAACGTCCGACTTGGACAGGAGGGAATGGCGGAGCGGACGCGAGGGAAATGCGCGCAATCGGGCAGCCGGTCGTAGCGAACTTGCCACGCCGAATGGCGCTTTCTAGGACCCCAGAGAAGTGCGGCTTGGAGCCGAGGGAAATCTCACGTTTGTGCCGCGGCTTGCATTACATAGCTACGTTGTTACAGCACGGCACCTCTGATAACTAAGTTCAGTGGTTTGGTGCACAATATCGCGTACCAGGGCTGCCGGCGGCAGCGTGTTGGCTCAGGCGTGGTGGCTCCGTAATGACGGCTCGCGAACTGGATTTCAGCAGACTGAATTTCAGGTCGCCCGAGACCCCCGATCGCAAATGGCTGGAGTGGTTTCGCGAGGAGTTTTCCCGCCGCGTGTTCCAGGCCGATGTGGAGACCAACGCGGACGCTCCGTTCTGGCTGGATGCAAGCATACGTTTGCTGCCCGACCTTGCGGTTTACGTTGGCGGAACGTCGCCGATGCACTGGGAAGGTGACGGCGTCGAAGAAAGCTTCGGTTTGGCGATCTCGCTGGGAGGCCAGCTACTCTATAAATCGGGCGGCACAGACATTTTGGTCGAGCCGGGAGCCGCTATCGTGGGCCGTCTCCCTGATATGCTCGATACGCAAGCCGACACTAGACTCCTTTCCCTCCGCCTCTCGCCCAGGTTGCTCACGCCGCTGGTCCCAAATCTGGCGGACTTGTCCCTTGTTTCCCTGCCCGCTCACGCTCAGCCAACGCGCCTGCTCATCAACTATCTCAAAATGCTCGACGCCGAGGAGGCGATCGAATCTCCGGAAGCGCGGCATCTTGTGGCTCAGCACGTCCACGATCTCGCAGCCCTGGCGATCGGCACATCGCGCGACGGCGCCGAGTTGGCCACCGCCCGCGGCTTGGCGGCCGCGCGCCTCGCCGCGGTCAAGGACTACATCCAAGGCAACCTCGCAAGCCCGAGCCTGTCGGCAGCGATCGTCGCGGTCGAGCAGGGCGTCACACCGCGCTACATACATATGCTGTTCGAGGCGGAGGGCGTCACCTTCAGCCAATACGTTCTCGATCAGCGGCTGACACGTGCGCATCGCATGCTGAGCGACCCGCGCTACGCAGCTCAGTCTATCAGCGCCGTCGCGCTGGCTATGGGCTTCGGTGATCTGTCCTATTTCAACCGTACGTTCCGCCGCCGCTTCGGCATGACACCGAGCGACGTCAGAGCGCGGAGGCCGTCCCCCCAATGACAAGTGCCGAGAACGATTTCAGAAGGACTCATTTCAAGTCCCCCGAGACGGTAGACAAGCGCTGGCTCGAGTGGTTCCGCGAAGAGTTCTCGCGGCGTGTGTTCCGGATGGACTTTCAGCCTGATCCGGATGTGCCGATACGGTTCGAGGGAACCAGCCGCCAACTCCCGAATCTCGCGATATGTCACGGTGCATGGTCGTCGATGCGCACGACGCCAACGCAAAAGGCGATAAGCGAAGAAGCGATTGGATTATCTATCGCGCTTAAAGGTGACCTTATATTTCGCCCCCGCGACGACAAACTCATGGTCGCGGCGGGCGCCGGCGCCTTCGGAAGACCGAGCGGGCTCGACATGCGATCCGGTGCGACATTTCTCTACGTTCGGCTGTCGTCAAGCATCCTCGCCCCGTTGGTGCCGAATCTGGCCGATATATCTCTTGCTTCCCTACCCGCCAACACGCCGGCCCTGCGGCTGTTGACTGGCTACCTCAGGATGCTCGACGCTGAAGACAGCATCGCGACGCCGGAAGCCGGGCATCTGGTCGCCCAGCATATCCACGATCTAGCAGCCATCGCAGTGGGCACTCATCGCGACGCGGCGGCGGTCGCCAGCGGGCGCGGCGTGCGCGCCGCGCGTCTGGCCGCGATCAAGCAGGACATCCTGTCGAACCTTGCCGACCAGGGCCTGTCGGTCGAGTCGGTGGCGACGCGGCATGCCCTGACGCCGCGCTACATCCACATGCTGTTCGAGGCGGAGGGCGTCACGTTCAGCGAATACGTGCTCGATCAGCGGCTGACACGTGCGCATCGCATGCTGAGCGACCCGCGCTTCGCCGCCCAGTCGATCAGCACGATCGCGCTCGCCGTCGGCTTCGGAGATATCTCCTATTTCAACCGCACCTTCCGGCGTCGTTTCGGCATGACACCGTCCGATGTGCGCCAGTCGTTTCGACAAGAGCGCGGCTAGTGCGCCTCCCTCAATGCGGCAGTGCCCCTAGGAACAGTCGCATTACCGTACCCCGAGTACAGCTCGGCCGATCAGAGCGCCGCACCGAAGCACCTCCAGGAAGAAGACCTCTGCATGGAAGCGAAGTGGATCGTTGTTTTTCTCATTTCGCCGTTTATCGGGCTCCTCACGCTCGCCACCGTCGTGAAATTCATCGAGGTACGCCGGACCAACGCCTGGGCCTCGAGCCATGGACGCATTGTTCGCTCGCAAGCCGTACAGCGTAAGGTCAGCAAACTCGAGGGGAGCACGACGCGCTCCGAAATCCGCAATTTCGCAGCGATCGTCTATGAGTTCGACGCTGGCGGACGCAAATTCACCGGCTCGCGGGTCAGCCTCGGCGAGGATTTGGGGAACATCGGGATCCAAGAGACGCTCGCACGCTATCCCGTCGGCGAGCGCGTGGAGGTTTACTACGACCCCGCCGATCCCGCACAAGCCGTGCTGGAGCGCACGCTCCCCAACGGCAGCTTTCTCTTCATGGGACTTCTGATTGCAGGGCTCACGCTCTTTGCCGTGGTCGTCGCCGTGGGCATGGACGCGCTCGCCGCTTGGATGCGCGCAGCGCTCCCCAACCCAGCCGCGACGCCTTTTGTCGTCGCCTTCACACTCTTCGCTCTGATCCTATCCATGATGGCGCGGCTAGCGAGCAAAGAGTCCAGCAGGGCAACGTCATGGCCGTCGACAGAGGGGAAAGTTATCGAGGCCGGCTTCGATACGTTCCGCACCCACTCGATCGTCGACAGTTTACCGACGAGGGTCATCGTGCATAGACCGCGTATCCTCTATGCCTACAAAGTCGGCGGCAACCGGTATCAAGGCGAGCGGATTTCGCTCGGCGTCTACAAGCACGCAAGCCTCAAGTTTCTCGTCGGGAGCGAGGTTAGCCGCTACAGGGCCGGCGAAAACGTGACAGTCTATTACGATCCCGAGAACCCGGCTCGGGCGGTTCTCACCCGCACGGACGTGCGTCCACCGATGCTCCTTGCACTCGCCGCACTTTTCGCTGCAGCTGCCATTTGGGTAAGCGTGGCAGTGTGAACGGGCGATAGAGTCGATCAGCTCGGCTTCGGGTCATCAGCACCCGCCGCGCGATGGCAGCTTCGACTGGTCTTCACCAATCTGCGGACATGGTCGCGACGGCTTCGGCAGGCCGATGATAGGGGCTGGCGAATTTCGCTTGTGGGACGTAGCTGCCGTCGCACTGCCGAGATTGCGGAAGTCGAGCTGGCATCCGAGCCGCCAAAATCTTCGCTTGCGGTTCACGTCCGCTCAGCTCCCAGAAGCGCCGATGAGCATCTTAACGGTTAGGGCCATGGCGACCGTAACAGACTGATGGCGCAGCTTGAAGGCGACTGCTTTGATAACAGGGCGCGAAGGCTCTCGTTCGTTCATCGCGCTAATCCCTTTCCGCGATTACGACCTCGCCGTCCTCCTTCGTGAATGTGTTGTCCACGCCAGCCGACCCGGTGCCGAGGATGACGTTGTGACTGCGTTGCGGGCGCGTCAGAAGTGCCAGTTGAAGCGACCCTGGACGCTGTTGTCGTTGAGGTGGCTGGCGATCTGGCCCGTGTAAGTAATGTCCAGCACGGCGTCACCGTTCACTGCGAGGTCGAGACCTGCCTCGATGAGCATACTCGAGCGCGCGATGGGAACGCCGGTGATGCCGAAGCCGATGCCGTTCGAGGCAAAGGTGAGCGCCTGCGCCGGCGTGACGTCGCCAAAGGCGTACTGCCACGCTAGCGAGCCATGCGGCGTCAGCAGCATCCCTTGGACAGGCAGCGTCGCACCGGTGCGCAGCCCGAGCAGCGACACACCGACGTTCTGGTCTGCGCCTTCTGAAGCAAGGCCAGCGATCGAGCCGCTCTCCGTGAAGCCGTCCGTACCGACGTGAACATAGGAGAGACCAGCAAACGGCTCCCACGCGCTGGCCGCGTAAACGACCGGATAGGCGATCTCGGCGAAGAGCTGGCCGGTGCCAGCATCGTAGCTGGCGCGCTCCGTCTCGAAGAAGCCGGGGAAGATGACATTGCGCGTCGTGTCGAGATTGTTCCAGGTCCACGCGCCGCCCGAGCGGATGGCGAAGGGACCGGCACCTCCGCCCACGTAACCGGCGAGCACGTAGCTATCGATGTCAGCCGAACTAGCGCGTGCACCGACGCCGAGATCGGAGTGCATGTAGCCGGTGGCGAGGCCAGCGCGCCAACCGCCGCCGAGGCCCGCGTCGACGCCCGATATGAAGCCGCCAAGCGTGCGCTCGAGCCCCGCAGCATTCCCGTTGCCGTCGAGGTTACCCCACGCACCGAAGCCGCGTGTCCAGAATGCGAGGCCGTGGCCATAGAGAGGAGGCGTACGGGCAGTGTTGCCGATGTCGTCGAGCCGGGCCCCGAGCGACATGCGGCCTCTGGGATCGAGCAGCGCCACTGTCGTCGGCCCCGTCGCGCCCAGCGATGTCTCCTCTCCGACGGCGCCCGAATAATATGCCTGTATCAAGCGGCTGAAGATTGCCTCGCGCACATAGAAGCTGTTCATGACCAACGCGCTAGCGGCGCTGGCGTGCACCTCTCCAGACAGGGCGTCGAAGGCTTGTCGTACTCCTTGCACGTCCTGGCCGAGGAGGAACGGCAGAAGTGCAGCGTCGGCGGGAAACTGGTCGAGCGCTCCAGCCACTGCCCGCTCATTCGGCGTCTGGGCAAAGTCGGCGAAATCCGTGCTGTTGCGCACGAGGCGCAGGTAAACGTTGTTGGCGTCGTAGTCGAGCGTCGGCTGGAGGAATACGAGATTGCTGCTGACGCCGTCGAACTCGCCCGTACGGCCGGCAGCAGCGGTGAGGATCGTGTAGGTCATCAATGGCGAGTAAGCGCCGCCTTGGGCCAGCACCTGGACGAGGCCACCGTTGATGGTCGCCGCGCCGGTCGCGGCGATAAGGTCGCTGGCGCCAGCGGCATTGACCTCGACCTGATAGGTCGAACTCGGCTGGAAGGTCACGCCTCCGGCGACGTTGAGCGTGCCGATGGAGTTGCCTGGTGCCACGGTGCCGCCACTCTCCACGATGAGGCCGCCGATCGTGCCGGTCCCGCCGAGGATGCCACTGGCGACAGTGACAACAGAATCGAGCGAGCCGTTCACAACCAGAGAGCCGCCGCTGACGCTGGTGGAACCGATGTAATTGCTCTCACCGGTAAGAAAGAGCGTACCGCTGCCAGCCTTAGTGAAACTGCCGGTTCCGCTAATGTCGCCGGAGAATATCGTCGTGGCGGCAGTATTTGTGGTCAGAGCGCCGGAGACGCCGCCGAGTTCCACGGTACCGTCGCCGACGAGGGCACCAATCGTCTGAACGTGGCTATTGAGATCGAATGTGGCACCGGAGTCGACCTGCACCGTGCCCGTCGACCCCAGGCTACCCAAGGCGCCCAACTGCAACGTGCCATCACTGATCCGGGTGCCGCCGGTGTAGGTATTTGCAGCATCTAGAATGAGCGTGCCATCGCCGGCTTTCTCAAGCGCGCCGTTACCGGCGATGACGCCAGACATCGTCGCGCTGGTACCGACCGCGGTGTCGATGGCGGACGTCGTTGCACCGACGAGATTGAAATCCATCGTCGTTGAAAAAGTGACTAGGCCCGCGATGGTGCCCCCGCCGAGGTTGAAAGTGTGTTGCCCGCCGGCGTTGAAGGAGAATGGGTTGGCAACGCCAACCTGCAGCGTGCCGCCATTGAGATCGTATCTGCCAGTGCCGACGCCGAAACGGATCTGTCCGGTATTCAACGTCACCGTGCCGCCTGTCTGGGTGAAAATGCCAGTGCCCCCGACACTGGCGCCGATATCTAGCCCTGGAGTACCGCTTCCGAGGCCGTCGAGTATCAGCTGACCGGCCGAGAGCTGGTAGCTACCGAAGCCGCCATTGGAGCCAAAATGAACTCCGCTCTGCGCATTCAGCACGACCCTCGAACCGGCTCCGTCCTGAATGACCGTGCCGGTGCCGCCGTTGGTACCGATGTAAATCTGTCCAAAGACATTTGACTCGTTGAGCAAGAACTGCGCATTGCCGCCAACGTGGAGCGTGCCATCCCCGCCCGCCCCGGTGCCGATATAGACCGTGCCGACGCCCAAATCGAGCAAAGCAGCGCCGGACATATTGTAGACGCCCGTACCGCCATCTGCGCCGACGTTGAGCGAGCCACCATTTAAAAAGATGGAGCCACCGCTTTGATTGAACGTCCCCTGAGAGTCGGCGCTACCGCGGCCGACGTTGACGGAGAAGTAGTTGCTCGGTCCGGTATGAATTCCATTGATCGTGCCGCCGGTCATGTTGACGGTGCCTTGGCCCGCGTTTACGCCGTCGTAGACGCCAACCCTGAGGCTGGCGATCCCGTTGACAGTGTTGAAATTGAGCGTCGTGCCGGCACCTACGCCGAGCTGGCCGGTCGTCCCGTAGCCGACGTCGAGTGTCGGATTATAGACGGTGGGGCCACTTGATGAGCCGTTGAAGTTGATCACGATCGAGGATGCGGCTGCCGGCAGCATCAGGGCCGGCCCCGAGCTAATGTTCACCACGTCGACGTCGATCGTATCGCTGCGGCCGGGTGCCGTTGCAATCGCAACGGCGGCATTGAATTCGGTTTGGTTGGTAACAGTAAAGGTGTCAGCCTGCACCGAGGCAACCGAGGCAGCCATCACCAATGCCGCGCACAGCAGCATGGAACTGCGCTGCAACCAACGACTCGCAAGCATGGGACCCTCCTCCGGGAACTCGTTGCCTACGGTCACGCCGTCACGCGCACAGTGATCTCGAGCGGGGCCGAACGCCAGGGAACAACGGCTGGAATGGCGGCTCCGCCCGCGCCAATAATTGCGATCAGTGCTTTTTATTTATTTGTAGATTCGCTAGCGCGATTCTTTTTGCCCGCCGTATCAATTCTGACCATTGGTCAAATATTTGCCATTTATTCTTCTGCACCACTGTGTACATTAATTGTACTTTGCAAGATATGCGGCGTCTAATAGTGATATGTTGGAGATGTTAATCCGCGTGCATTTTTTCTACTGAGATATGTCCCCCGATCATTCGAAGGCATTCTGGACCGGCTTGCCGGGCTGGATAACAGACCCGATGTCCCGCTCTTCCGCCCAGGCGATGATACGGTGGAGTTCGCGCGCCGCGCGGGCACCGAAGATCGACGTGTCGGCCACGAGCCCCAGGCACTCGCGGCGTAAGGAGACGCGGCTGTTCGCGACGATGTAAGAGTGATCGGAATACCCTCAACAACGGACATCGTTGACTGAGAGCGGCGCCGCTCCTAGCGTCCGCGCCGAGATGTCGGCCAGTAGACCAACTAACCTGCAAAGGCTCATGCTTCCTAATTAGCGCGGTGGCCGCGATTGATCCGGCCTTCAGCGACGCGCAGAATTCGATCGTGCAGCGGTTGTTGCGGACACACTTCGCAAGCGGTCGGCACACCGCGTCATTGACTACATCGCCGTCTCAACAGTACCAGTCGACCAGAACGGGCGGACTCAACCACCTGCGTCTCAGTAACATTCCTTCCTGAGGCAATACGGGGGTCATAGGTTGACGCCGATTGACAAATTCACTCTTGTCTGGCGAAGAACGCCGCGATGTTGTCGGCCGCAGCACTAAGATGACGGCGCAATATTGCGATAGCCCGCTTTGCATCACCTTGTTTTGCCGCGACCAGCATTTCTCGATGGTCTTCCTGCGACAGGTGGGCGCGTCCCTTGGCTGCAAGTTGGAAGCGTAGATAACGGTCGAAAGAAGCGAGGTAGCTTTCCGTCAGCGCAACCAGCTTTGGACGGCCCGCTGCGCCGTAAAGCGTCATATGGAAGCGACGGTTCAGTTCGCCCATGCGGCCGGGGTCTTCTTCGCCGTCCATTTCGGCGATGAGGTCACCGGCGCGTTCGAAATCGGTCTCGGTAAGATGCGGGATCGACCGCTCAAGAACTGCCGGCTCCAGCGCGAGCCGGATGGCATAGATATCGGCGGCATCTGCGGCGGAGATTTCCGTCACGACCGCGCCCTTGTGCGGAACGAAGTCCAGCAGCGCCTGAGCTTCCAGTTGCCGGAGCGCTTCGCGGATCGGCATCCGGCTCACCCCAAAGGACGCTGCAAGGTCTTCCTGGCGTAGAGGCGTGCCGGCGCGAAGCCGACCCGTAAGGATGCCGGTCCGCAAGGTCGCTTCCACGAACTCCGTCGCGGTGCGGTGCCGGCCACCGGCTTCCGCTATCAGCGCTGACAGATCGAGCTTCGGCATTATTTAATATCCATTTGTCTGTTGGATCCAATTATGTCACATTGAACCAGCATCTTCACCTGCTCAAAGCCGTTTCTCGATGACCCATTCCCCTTCGTCAGTACCATCTCTGACGCTTTCTTCGGCGATCCAGCCTGCAACCGCCGGGCTTCTGGCGGCGGTCGTCGGCTTCGCCAGCGCTTTTGCCATTGTGCTTCAAGGTCTGGCCGGGGTCGGCGCAACACCGGCCGAAGCGACCTCGGGGCTGCTGGTTCTGTGCGTCGGGCAAGGCGCTCTTGCAATCTTCCTTGGCCTACGCCACCGACAGCCGCTCAGCATTGCCTGGTCAACGCCAGGCGCTGCTTTATTGATGGGGGCGGGTGTGCCCGATGGCGGTTTTGGTGTCGCTATCACGGCCTTCCTGATCACCGGTCTTCTCATCGTCATTGCCGGGCTATGGCGTCCTCTCGGTCGGGCTGTCGCCGCCATCCCCCTATCGCTGGCCAGCGCAATGCTCGCCGGCATCCTGATGGACCTGTGCCTAGCGCCGGTTCATGCTGTTGCACAACTGCCAACCTTGGCGCTGCCGATCATCCTGGCGTGGGTGCTGGCCTGGTGTCTGGTCCGCCGGTATGCGGTGGTGATCGGTGTTCTTGTGGCGGGCGTGATCGTCGGGGCCACGACCACGATCCCGGCGGATGCTTTCGACCTCCTGGGACCGAAGCTGCTCTTTATCCAACCCGTCTTCGATCTTCTGCCGGCAATCGGCATCGCCATCCCTCTTTTCATCGTCACGATGGCGTCGCAGAATGTGCCCGGTATCGCCGTTCTGAGAACAAGCGGGTACGAAGCGCCGGTCGGTAAAGTGTTTGTATCGACCGGCTTGGGTAGCATCGCTACGGCTGTGTTCGGAGGTCACGGCCTCAACCTGTCCGCCATCACCGCCGCCCTTTGCGCGGGGCCGGAAGCAGGGTCCGATCCGGAACGCCGCTATCTGGCAAGCATTTCAGCGGGAGCCGCCTATCTTGTGCTCGGACCGTTGGCTGGCTTCGCGGCGGCTTTCATCGCCGCATCGCCGCCATTGCTGATCCAGGCTGTAGCCGGATTGGCTCTGCTGTCCAGCCTGGCGGCTTCGCTGACAACCGCCCTCGGAAGAGAGACACACCGGCTGGCGGCGCTCATCACCTTCATCACGGCGGCATCCGGCATATCCTTTCTCGGCGTCGGCGCAGCATTCTGGGCACTGTTCGCCGGTGCGCTCCCGCTGCTCCTTGAAAAAGGCATCGAAGGTATGAAACGAAAGGCTTCATAACCCTTGAGCGCGCAACCCCTCTATCAGACGAATTCCGATCTTCCTGAACTGGAAACCAGCGTCCGCGACATGCGCCCTGCGATGGTGTTGCTTGATCAGTCGATCGTGTTTGCTGGCGGCAGCGGTCAGTTGCCTGACCTGGCTTCGATCCAGTGGGAGCACGGTGAAGCGGCGATCACAGGCGTTACACGAGACGAGCATGGGTGGTGGTACTCATTCGATGGAGAAGCAGGGGTCGCCGGGCCTGTCAGCAAGCTCGGCCGGCAAGTGATGGCTTGGCACAAGTCGAACGCGGCGAGCAAACGTCTCGTCACAATCCCCGGCATAGGACCACTTGCAGCCAGCGTCGCTCGTTGCCTCTGTCGGCAATGCCGCCAACTTCAAGAACGGCAGGAGTTAGACGTGCACCGACCGATACCAACCCGTGCGCATGATCTGCGCCAGGCCCTCGGCGTCGTTCTGATCGTTCTTGTTCAGCTGCATCTTGCAGCGCGGCCCGGGCATGCCGTGCATCGAGACAAACGACGTCAAGATGAAGGCCGCGTAGCTCATGTACCAGCCATGGCGTCATAGGCCCCGTCTCGAGGCCAATGCGAGCTTCGACGCCAGCGTGTCGACGCACACTGGCCTCGATCTCACTTGGCACCTACCGGCACTGCCCGCGCCAAAGCCTCTGGCCAACTTCATTGACGACGCAGATCGCCGTCATCTTCTGTGACACGTCCAATTCGACATAGAAGGTCATCCAGCAGCCTCCGATGTGCGAAGAGCCGAGCAACAGCGCTCGGAGCGCGGCACTATGACTGGATCGCGCCGACGCGATTACCCGATGTCCACACATGGGACCGAGTGACGATGACCCTCTCAGGCCGCCAGCGGCAGCAACGGTGGAGGCGGCGGTGCCCCAAACCGCCAGTCCACTATGCCTCGATGATCACCTTGAGCGCCTTTGTCTCGGCGGCATTCCCGAAGGTCTCGTAGGCATCGAGAATTTTATCGAGCTTGAAGTGATGCGTAATCAAGAGCTTGGGATCGATTTTTTTCGAGCCGACGGTCTTGAACAACATCGGTATGGTGACCGTATCGACCAGTCGCGTGGTGATGGAAATATTACGGTCCCACAGCTCTTCCAGATGGAGATCGACTTTCTTTCCATGCACACCGATATTGGCGATGTTGCCTCCAGCCGTCACGATTTTTTCGCACAGTTCAAAGGTGATCGGAATACCCACTGCCTCGATGGCCGTATCGACGCCGCGCTTGCAGGTCATCGTCATGACCCTCTCCAAGGCCTTGCCGTCCGTGCTGTTGACGGTCGCTGTGGCGCCGAAACGCCTCGCTACCGCAAGGCGATTGTCGTCGAGATCGATCATGATGATTTCGGCCGGCGAGTAGAACTGGGCGGTGAGAAGGGCTGCGAGCCCGATCGGCCCCGCGCCGACGATCGCCACAGTGCTGCCCGGCATAACCTTGCCGTTTAGCACGCCGCACTCGAAGCCGGTTGGCAGGATGTCGCTAAGCATCACTAGCGCTTCTTCGTCCGCGCCGTCGGGAATCGGATAGAGGCTCATATCCGCGTAGGGAATGCGGACGAATTCAGCCTGCGTGCCATCAATCTTGTTGCCGAGGATCCAGCCGCCGGTCGTGCAGTGGGAATACATCTGCTTGCGGCAATAGTTACATTTGCCGCAGGCGCTGACACAGGAGATCAGGACATGATCTCCCGCCTTGAACGCCGTGACGGCCGGCCCAACCTTCTCGACAATGCCGACGCCCTCATGCCCTAGAATTCGGCCAGGCTCGCAGGTCGGAACGTCCCCCTTGAGTATGTGCAGGTCGGTGCCACAGATCGTCGTCTTGGAGATCTTGACGATCGCGTCGGTGGACGCAGTAATCTCCGGCATTGGGCGTTCTTCAACGGATTTCAATCCCGGGCCCGCATAAATGAGCGCTTTCATCGCTTTCTCCTGTCGTTGTGGCTCGCTTGACGTGCCGGTTACCCGCATCATCGCGACGATGTCAGAATAGCCCTTAGTTGATCAACGCTGTCGCCAAATTGCCATGCTGCCCGTTCCAACCTTTGACGAGCATGCTCCCGCGACCGACAGGGTCCTGCTGCTTGCGGCCTCACCCATTGAGAAATCTATCGATCGGCCAATAGAGGCCCTTCAGCCTGCAACGAGACGACGACTGAAGAACGCTGCAAGCGTCCTGACTTGCCGGGCATCTGTTAGCAATCTCTAGCAGGTGGGTGCGCGGTGAGGTCACCGTGCAGATGAATTATCCTCTCGAATTGATCAATCTTGACGTCGCTATCCTCGGCCATAATTCGTTCATGCCGTCCGACGGAAATTTTCATAAGGGGCCAACCATGGCGTCTCCCCAGTACTCTCCACGAATTCGGGGCGTCGCTGGCACCTGTTTTGTCCGGGTTTCCCCCTCTTTATGGGTCGAGGCAAAAATGCGATTGGTCATTGCGCGTCGGTGGCTTGCCATCCTGCAAGATGATGGATGCCAGTTACGCTATTGGGCTAGACCACTAGCCATGGTCCCGTGTTCCTATTATCACTCTATATGCCAACGCTTGTCCGGTTTGGATGGAGATCACCGATGCTCCAAAGCTCAGTGCTTTCGGTGCGTCAAATACAAGGTCCCGACGAACGAGCAGGAGTGCGATCAGCTTTATACAGAACTCATCACATCGCCTGGCGACGGCGCAGCGATCCAGCTTTTTTTGATTGGCACCAATGCTGATCACATCATGCCGGACCTGTGCAAGCGCAAGGCATATCAGGCAGCATATGACTTTGCGGTACCGCTGATAGAGAGCAATAAGCAGCCAATGCCTAAAGCTCCCCAACAGCCCTCGAATTGCTTCCTCGGCTCAAACTGCTAAGGCTGATATCAGGCCACTTCTGCAGCGGAATGTGAGTGGCCTCTCGTGATCTCCCACTGGCGGGAGTCAGGCTGAGACCTTCGTACAATCTCATGTTGGAGCCGCCCTCGACCGCATTCGCGTAAGGACCAGTCGTCAGCCCGAGGATCTGTTACGGCGTCCGCCTTGACGCTGCCCCAGACGCACCCGACCCTGCCCCGATGAACGACCCCCATGCCGCCGCCCCGCGCCCGATGCCGTCCGCCATGGACTGGCTGCTGGTCGCCATCAACACCGCGTTCGTCGCGGCCGGCATCGTCATCCTGCCGCGCGAGCCGGCTGGCGGCCTCGTCACCCTCGCCTTCTTCGGAAGCTGCCTCGCCGTTTCGGCCGGCACCGTCTGGCGCAAGCTGCACTATCGCCGTTTTGTGGCCAAGCGCATCGACGTCGCCGGCGGCGTGCCGATCCGGCCGAGCCGCACGTTCCTGCCACTGCTCGGCGGCTGGCTGGCGCTCCTCGGGGTCGTCCTGTTCGTTTTCGGCGGCGAGATCGGACTGATCTTCCAGGCCATCGCTGTCATCATCGCGGGCGCCGGCATGACGGTACTGGTGCTCGTGGTGACCGGCTACACAGCGGGCGCCTTTCTGCAGTTCGATCCTGAAGCTTTGACGATCGCGCAGCTGAGTCGGCGAGGGACATGGTGCGCGCGCCTTTCCTGGGACGATATCGTGAGCGTTCGGGAAGGTGAGTACGAGTCGAACCCGATGTTGCTCGTGACGGTGGCCGACCCGTCCGCGCTTCAGATTGCGCCGCCGGAGGCGCGCGACCGCGCCGTGCGCGACATCGCGCGCGCACGCCAATGGATGGGTGCAGACTTCGCGATCATGACCTTGCACTATGGGATCGCGCTGCCAGTTCTATCGGAAACCGTCGCGCGCTACGTCAATGACGCCGCCGCCCGCGGCGAACTGCGGCCGCGCCTGACGTAGCGCTGCCGCCTTCGCCGCATCGCCGTCGGATCTACCTCCATCTTAACGCCGTCCAGCTCACCCACGCGGCGGCTTGCCGAGACACTGCGCCTGATTGTCGGCTTTCCGTAGCCTACTGTCTGGCTGCCAATGAGCGAGATGCCGAGGAAGCAGTCATTCCTGGCCGCTCGGCGAGCTCAATTGACGTCCGCGCGTCGGGCACTTCTGCAGTCAGCCCGTACGCGGACGCGCCGCAACCACGGGCCACTTGACGAAGTCCAGCGACAGCGGGGCGCTCCGTCGCCGAAATCTGCGTTCGCATACCGAAATCGATACGGGCCGGCGTTCGGCAGGCTCTCACGTGCCGGGTGATTGAGGTCTGCCTTTGGCTTTAGCTTCATCGCCAGCCAGTGGTTTATCGCGGAGATGCCGCCCAAGGCGGCATGCAAGGTTGAAGTTCGTGAAGCTGGCGGTCCCGGAAAGTTAAGTGTGGTTTGACCGAAAAGTGCCTCCGGAATCGGCACTAACACCCGAAAAAGCCCCGTGTCGCAAAGTCTCCCCGACCGCAACCGCTCCTGCCACGCCATCCATCGTCGCCGTAGCCGGAGTCTCCGCCGGCGTCGGTTCGGCCATGGGCGCCATCCTGTTCGCTGTGTTCTACTCGGTTCTCGGCTTTTTCAATATGGGGCTCGGTGCGCCGCTGGTGACTGCATTCTACTCTGCCTGGATGCTGCCGTGGCTCTATCTCGCGCTGCGCGTGATGGATGGAAGGACTGCTAGGAGGAGCGCTTGCAATTTATGCCTTCAGCTATCAAGAGGTCTCGATATGATGACGTGTCGACCGACTCAGTGGGGAAGCTGAACTGCCAAGATGCAGCACGAAGCAATCTGTCGCGCGATCGAGGGAGGCGAACCATCACGTCATCAAATGAAACAAGCGCATCGCGCGGGCCAGTGGCAGCGACGCTCAAGGTCGTCCTCGTATTGATTGCAATCGTTGGAGCGGGCCTCCTCGTATTGATGGTCATCGGTTTCACGGTCGGGCCGCGCCAAGCTCCGTCGCCCGAACGCATACGTGCGGAATGCTCAGCCCGCTTCGCTAATCTTGGCGAGCAAGCGGTCGAGCACTGCACAACCGAACTGCTGCGGCGTGCAGCAAGCGATGAGCGGGAGCGCATGCTGGATGAAGCATACCGCGCGTCCATGCGGCCCGAATAGAAGCCGCACTTATTGTACAGCGGATGCTGCTCCCGTACTTTTTGTGAGCTCGTGATCGCTCGCCTCGATTAGGACGGGGCGGCCGCGGCCAAGCAGTTGCCCCAATCAGCAATAGCCGGACCAAGCGAAGATAGTGCGCATGGCGGACGTCTCCGTGTTTGTTCGTAGCCATCTAGCCAATACGACAGGAGACGTGAGCCCGTGACGTTAAGGGCCACGTGAGGAGTCTGTGGAACCCCGAGCATAATTTCCGCATTGCACCGAAAACACGGAGGCTGACATGCTGGAATTGGTCCTCACCGTCTGCTCGCTTGTCGGCGCCGATTGCCGCATTGAACCGGTCCCCCTTCAGGCAAACACCAACATGCTCGGTTGCATGATGGCCAGTCAGATTGAAGGCGCGAAGTTCGTGCAGCAGAACCCCAACTACTACATTAAGCGGGCAGTTTGCCGGCCCGCTAAGACGGCATAGTACCAAGCCGCCGCAGCTATTGCTCAGCCACAGTGAACTGCCTAAGAAATGTCCGTGCTTGCATAGGTGCAACATGGACGACTTGCTCCGATATCTCCCCGGCCCACAGCCAGTCGCCGTTCGATACGGGGCTACGGCGCTTCTTGTGCTACTCGCTTACGGCCTCCGCCTCGCTCTAGGAAGTTTCAGTGGTGCTTACGGCTTCCTATTCTTCATTCTCCCCATTATCGCCTCCGCGCTCATGTTTGACCGCGGCACGGGCTTCTTTGCCGTTGGCCTGAGCGGTCTCCTCGTAGCCATTCTCCTGGATTGGGATGTGAAGCCCGGGGCGCATGTGGGCGCACTCTTACTGTTCGCTATTGTGGGCGCATGTCTCACCTTTATCGCCGAAGGTCTTCATCAGGCGCTGGAAAAGGCACATGCCTCGCAACGCGCGACGGCCTTGCTGCTCGACGAGATGAGCCATCGGGTGAAGAACAAGTTTGCCATGGTGCGTCGATCATCGGACTCCAGGCCCGCAGATCGTCACCCGAAACGCGGCGCGCGCTTGAAGACATCGCAAGCAGGGTCAGCATCATTGCGACAGTGCATAGCTATCTCCAACTGTCACGACACGACGGTCAGATCGACGTGGCAGAGTATGTGCCGGGCCTGTGTAACTCGCTGAAAGAAGCACTGTGCGGCCCGCGCGCTATCTCACTTACGTCGCGTGCGGTGGCCGCGATGTTGCCGCCCGAGAAGGCACTCTCCATCGGACTGATAGTCAACGAACTGGTGACTAACGCGGTCAAGTATGCGTTCGAAGAAGGTCGAGCGGGCAAGGTGCACGTCGATCTGAGTCGGGAGAACTCGCGCTTCCTGCTCACAGTAAGCGATGATGGGCGCGGCTATTCACCCGCGGCGGAGGCGAGCCTTGGCACCCGACTCGTTACGACCTTTGCTTCCCAGCTTGTGGGCTCCGCCACTTGGGCAAACGGCCCTAATGGTGGCTGTGTGATAACAGTCGCTTTCCCTGTGTGATCAAGAATTAATCTTTGACAGCGCAACCGTTTGGCAAACCAACAGTTCTTCCCGCTAGCCAGGAGGAACGCTATGCCACCGTCGATTGTCGCCCTGGTGGTTGAAGATGAAGCCCTTGTCCGCTTCGAGCTAGCGCAAACTCTGCAAGCCGAAGGTTACGTAACTTTTGAGGCCGCCGACGCTGCTGAAGCCATCGCCGTACTCGAAGCGCATACAGAGATCAGGGTGGTCTTCACCGACATACAAATGCCCGGCACGATGGATGGACTTGCGTTGTCTCTCTACGTGCGTAAGCGCTGGCCACCAACCATCATCGTCGTAAGCTCCGGCCAATGTTCGCCGCAGGAGAACCAAATGGCGAGTGGAGCGCGCTTCCTGTCGAAGCCTTACATCCCGCAGGCCCTTGTCACCGTGCTTCATGACATACGCCTTCAAATCGGCCGACCCTATCGACAGCGCGAGGCAAGAAGCCGACGTATCTCGTCGTGCAGCATTTGAGGATTGAAGTGCATCGCAGAGGGTGCTGGGCCTTCCTCGCAGAGGTCTTGCGGGCCACCCTACCGGTTGGGTCGCTAGTGGCCCTAAGCGGTCCAGTGCAGGTGCAGCATTCCCCAACCCCTATTGCCCGAGATGCCGAGAGGCTGTTGTGAAAACGCGCCCATTCTAACGATCCGATGTACGATTCCCGCGAACAAATGCGGGAGAATCGGATGGGTCGGTTCATCGAGGGTGCGGATCGGACGCAGTCGACGCTTTTCCCGGAGGCGATTGACGACTACGTCGGCGAGGATAATTCCGTCCGTGTGGTCGATGCGTTCGTCGATGCGCTTGACCTAGCGGCGCTCGGCTTCGACGGCGTCATTCCAGAGGAGACGGGCCCCCCAGCTACCATCCGGCAACGATCCTCAAGATCTACATCTACGGGTATCTCAACCAGGTGCAGTCGTCTCGTGGCGTCGAGCGCGAGTGCGGGAGGAACCTGGAACTGATCTGGCTCACGGGTCGCCTGGCACCCGACTTCAAGACCATCGCCGATTTCCGGCGCGACAACGGTCCGGCCATTCGCAAGGTATGCCAGCAGTTCGTCGCCCTCGCGGCATCTTCGGCGCACCGAGCTTCATAACCAGCGACGGGGAGCTTTTCTGGGGCGACGACCGGCTGGAGCAGGCTTTGGCATGGGCTCGCCGCTGACCGGTTCGCGATGCAGTAGGACTTCACAGCACATCTTTGGACCGATGTCGTTGGGCCAGCCACAAGGCCGAGTTTGCGGACGTCGGTCGAAGCTGTCGATGAATGTCTCGTCGCCGCGATATCGAGAATGCCGAATATGCCGTGGCGCCTGCCGGAATCGCCAACACTCCCGAGTAGCGACGCATCGATCAGAAAGTTGGGCAATAGACTGCTGGAATTGTTCGCGCCGCGGCAACGGCGCATTTAGAAACTGTCTGGTTCTCTCTCGAACATCGGTGGCTCAATCTGCCTTGTGGGCCCGGATGCCCGATGTTTGAGCAAAGAGGATTGCGACCATGAGCCATGGAGTGAGGTTGATCTGCGCAACGATTTTCGCCGCTGCCGGTTTCGCGGCAACGGCGATGGCGGTCGATACCAAGCCCGTCACCAACATCGTGTTGGTGCACGGTGCGTGGGTCGATGGCAGCGGATGGAAGCCGGTCCACGACATCCTCACGAAGGATGGGTTCAAGGTTTCGATCGTGCAGGAGCCGGAAACCTCGTTTGCCAACGACGTTGCGGCAACCAAGCGCATCCTCGACCTCCAGGACGGACCGACAATCCTCGTCGGTCATAGCTACGGTGGCTCGGTCATTACAGAGGCAGGCGTGCATCCCAAAGTCGTTGGGCTCGTGTACGTTGCCGCGCATGCGCCCGATGTTGGCGAGGACGAAGGTGCGCTCGGCAAAAAGACACCGAGTGTGCTGGGCAAGACGCCAGGTGCAATCAAAAAGACGCCTGACGGCTTCACCTATCTCGACCCGGAGCTCTTTCCGAAGCTGTTTGCGCCGGACCTTCCGCATGAGCAGGCCCGCTTCGAGGCCGACTCCCAGGTCCTTACCGCTGCCGAGGTGTTTACGACGCCGCTTGGTGCTGCAGCGTGGAAGACGAAGCCGAGCTGGGGAATCGTCGCCGGCAACGATCAGATCATCAGCCCTGAACTCGAGCGCTGGTACTACGAGCGCGCCAAGAGCAAGACGACCGTGATCCCTGGGGCCAGTCACTCAGTTTACGAGTCCCATCCTAAGGAGGTTGCAGCCGTTATCGAAGAGGCAGCAAGGCACACCAGGTCGGACCGGGCGTTGCAGGCTGCCGAATAAGAGTTCCCTCAGACGTGGAACACCGCCTATGGCACGCTATATCCGCCGCGGAGGATTTGCCTCGGTTCTCGTGGTCGACAACGACCACGAGATCGACGCTCTCATGGATCACCCCGGTCTCGATCGCGACTACACAGCGCACGGTCCGCTTCTCAACCGCTTCCTTCTCGCGCGTCTGCGCAGAGGTGTGACCGAAAGTGGCGATGTGCTGCTGTCCTTCCGACGGCGTAACGACCCTCAGCGCCGGCGATCACAGCACGCGCTGGCCAAGCGCCTCGATGTCCTCGCCAAGCAAGATCCCTGGGCGAAGAGCGCCATATCCGCGATGGCCAGCTACATTGCGACGGGAAGCGGCCGCAGTGCAGCGCTCGCAGCGCTCACCTACGTTACGGCTCTTCCGTTTCTCCCGACTGAGGCGCAGGCGTCATTTGATCCCACGCGATTTACTCCTCTATATCGCCTCTATCGCCGCATGAACCTCGCACGGCGACCCTGGGCCGGCCTTCTGCTTCGGCTGCTGGGTATCGATCGACATGCCGCGAGGCAGATACTGGAGGCAACGGGTGGCGATGAGTACGGGTTGCACGCAATCAGCATCACGCTCGACAACTCAGTAATCATCCTTGAGCGGTTGCGCACTTCGTACGCTAAGAATGTCGGCACGTCCGACACGACTCCGATGGGTTGGGTGGATGGTCGAACGGCGCCTGCGCTCGTCGTGCGTCAGACGACGGCAAGCTGCAAACTGCTCAATGTCGCGGTCGAGCTTCCGCCTCATACACTCGTGCTGCTTAATATGCGACGAGCGTTACGAGCGGATAGCCCCGGCGGATTCGAGTTCGCCAGTGCTCACTGGTCCGCGTGTCCGGCCGGTCATTATATGACCGAGGTCTTCAATGCCGTCCTTAGCCGGTTTGATTGATGTACGTAATCAGGCAAAAACGGGAGCGCGCAGCGCGGCACAGCGATCCGAAGCATGGTGAATTCGCCACCGCATCAGCTCGCTCGACCAACCCTTAATCTAATAGTTCAGTGGTGCGGCAACCCTGGAGATTGGACAAGCCCGAAATGAAGATCGACGTTCACGCTCACTTGTATCCCGTCGCCTATCTCGATTTGCTGGACAGCTTCGGTGGCACAGCCGTCGGCACAGCAATCGCGCGCGGTCTCCACGCCGGACCAACGGCCGAGGATATAGAGCGACGTTTGGCGATGATGGACAAAGCGGGCGTCGACGTTCAAATCTTGTCCGTTTCGCCTCAGGATCCCTACTTTCCCAGCCTCGATCAAAGCGTGAAAGCAGCGCGTCTCGCCAACGACATTTGCGCGAGCGCCGTGGCGCAGGGTCGTGGCCGCTTTGCTGCCTTCGCCTCATTGCCGCTGCCGCACATCGACGCCTCGGTTGCGGAGATGAAGCGCTGCTATGACGAACTCGGCATGATCGGTGTTTCAGTCTCGACGACTATTCTAGGCGCGCCACTGGCTGACGCCCGGTTCGATGGGCTGTTTTCCGAGCTCGATGGCCGTGAAGCCGTCGTGTTCATCCACCCCTCCGGCGTGAGCCTGGCATCCTTTATCGTCACGAACTCACATTTCGACGGACCGCTCGGCTCCCCGTTCGAAGACACGGTGTGCGCCCTGCAGCTTATCCAGGCGCGCGTTCCCGAGCGCTTTCCGAGGATCAAGTTTATATCGTCTCATCTGGGCGGATGCCTTCCATTCCTGATGAAGCGCATTGACGTGCAGGCACGGGTTTTTATGCCGACCCCGGCGCTGCCGAGCGAGGAAGCGAAGCGCTTCTGGTACGACACGGTGAACGCGCACCCGGCAGCACTTCGGTGCGCGTGCGAGACATTTGGGAGCGATCGCCTTCTGCTTGGGACCGATACGCCGTACTGGCAGGACGACCTCTACAATTTAGCGGTCGACTATATTCGCCAGTCGGGGCTCTCCGCGCAGGATGCCGAGAGAATCTATCACGAGAACGCCGCCGCTCTTTTCGGGGACAAGCTCTCTCACGCCCATAGATCATCTCAATGACTGAGCGATCTTTGACGGGGGTCTACGTTAGCGCCCGTACCGTCGAGGACGCCTTGTTTTACAGGATGTGCTCAATGCGGATCGGCAGGTCGCGCAGGCGCCGACCTGTCGCGTGAAAGACGGCGTTGCCGATGGCCGGTGCCACACCGCACAGCGACACCTCACCCAGGCTCTTGACGCCGCTCTCCAGAAGGGAATCGGGTTCGTCGACGAAATCGACGTCAATCGAGCCGATGTCGGCGTTGACGGGGATGACATACTCGGCGAGGTCGGTGTTCAGGAATCCGCCATAGCGCGGATCGGTTTCGCTGGCTTCTCGCAAGGCCGCGCCGATCCCCCATACCACGCCACCGCGAACCTGACTTGCCGCCGTCCGCGGGCTGATCACGCGACCGCAATCCGCCACACTCACCACGCGGGGCACGCGGATGCGCCGAAGCCTAGGCTCGACGCGGACTTCCACGAAATGGGCAATGAAGCTGAAGGAGACGCAGTCTTCAAACACCGGTCCAGCTCGGGACATCATGCCCGAACGGATCTGGTCGAACACCTTGGCCGACTGGCCCGGGGCCTTGGCCATTGTTTCCACTTCGAGGCAATCGCGGCCTGCGGCCTTGAGGATCTCGAACGGTGATCGCCCGTCGACGACGCCATCCGTCGTGAGCTTCGCCAACGCCTCGCGCATTGCATCTGCGGCTGCCTCAGCGGCGAGGACAGCGGAGGACGCGCCCCAGGAGCCTGCAGTCAACTGTTGTGGCGCAGCTCGAGTGTCGCCGATCGTCACGGTAACAGACCCGGGCGTCACGCCCAGTTTGCGGGCAGTGGTGGCCGCGATCACGGTTCGCATGCCCTGTCCCATCTCGTGGGCACCCGTGGCTATCTCGACGCTGCCGTCACGGGTAACCGCAAGCTTCACGATGCTCGAAATCATCATGCCGGGATAGGCGCCCAGTGCGACCCCCCAACCGATGTGGGCGCCGTCGGCATCACGCATGGACTGTGGCTCAGCGTTTCGCGCGCGCCAGCCGAAACGCTCGGCGCCGCGACGCAGGCACGCGCCGGCGTATCTCGATGTGAAGGGCCGCTTGGTGATGGCATCGACGCTCGTGTCGTTGGCTAGACGCAGCTCTACGGGATCCTGTCCGAGCGCGTAGGCGAGCTCGTCGATTGCTGTTTCCATGGCGAAGCAAGCCGGGTGCTCGAATGGAGCACGCATAAAGCCAGGCGTTTGTGTGTCGGTACGCACAAGCCGCTCACGGCCTCGAAACGCGCCCCATCCATACAGGCGAGAGCTGGTTGCGGTATACTCGCCGGGAAAAAAGTCGTGGCGCGAGGTTTGGGCATCCACCTCATGGATGGCCGCGAGCAACTTCCCAGAGGTGTCCGCGCCAATCTGTACGTGATGCCGGCTGGTGGGGCGGAAACTCGCATCTTGAAAAAGCTGGGCCCGGGGCACGACCAATTTCACGGGCGCGCCCGCACGGCGCGCAGCGGCAGCGGCGAGCGCCGTTTGCATCTGGTACGAGTTCTTCTGGCCGAAGCCGCCGCCTACGAAGGGCGAGATCACCTCCACCTGCGCGGCTGGAATCCCAAGCACTCGGGCGAGGCCGTGGCGGACGCCTTCAGCGTTCTGTGTTCCTTCGTGGACTATGAGCTTGTTGCCCTTCCACTCTGCTACCGTAGCGACAAGCTCTATTGGATTCTGATGCTGTGTCGGGCACGTAAGTTCGATGTCGATTTTGACAGGCGCTGTGGCGAACGCGGCGTCGGCGTCTCCGGCGACAGGTTCCGTGAGGATCGTCCCCAGGGGCGTGTCTGTCTGATTGATGATTTCGACGTTCGGCGAATTGATCGTCGGCCAGAACGGATCCTCTACGTAGGTTGCTTGAATTAGCGCAGCTGCCTCGGTTGCAGCCTCGAAGCTGTCGGCGACGACGAGCGCGATCGGTTGACCACGGTAGGCTATGTCCGGCGAGCGCAAGGGCTGGAAATTCTGGAAGCCGTAGCCTCCTAGGAGGAACCCCGGAAGCTGCAAGTCGGCGAGGTCGTCATGCGTGAACACGAGCCGCACGCCCAGCGAAGCCTGCGCCGCGCGCGTATCGATGGTTAGCACGCGGCCTCTTGGAATGGGGGACACAGCAAGTGCGGCATGGAGCAAGTCTGGCCGCGCGTCGTCTGTAGCAAAAATCGGCGCACCGCATACCTTTTCGCGAGCGTCCACGCGGGGAATATCGGGGAAATGAGTGTCCGCCACGGTGTCAGGTCCTCTGTCTTGCGATCATCAAAGCGTCGGCGACGGTGCGTGCGCCCAGTTCAATCCGGAAGCCGCTGGAGCGGCCCGGTTTCGCGCCTTCGACGGCCGCTTCGCCTGCGGCGCGCGCTGCAGCTTCGTCGAACCGGCGGCCAATCAGCAGCCGCTCGGCAGCGCGGGCACGCCAGGGCCGCGTCGCAAGGCCGCCAAGAGCGACGCGGGCGCCCAGTACGATGTCGCCGTCCATTTGGAGGGCCACCGCGGCCGAAGCGAGCGCGAAGGCGTAAGATTCGCGGTCTCGAACCTTGAGGTAGGTTGACGCCCGGCCGAGCGGTGTCGTTGGAACGCGTATGCGGACGATGATCTCGTCGGGCTTGAGTGTCGTCTCGATGTGGGGTGTATCGCCAGGCTCGCGATGAAGCTCCTCAAGTGGAATCATCCGTTCCCCGCCGGAACCTATCACGTCGATCTCGGCGTCGAAGATGATGAGGGCCGCGGCGAGGTCGCCAGGATAAACGGCGCTACAGGCTCGGCTCGCGCCAAGAACGGCCTGGCCGCGGTCGAGCCCTTCGATCGCCGCGCAGCCACTGCCAGGGTCACGCTTGTTGCAGGCGTAAGGATCGCCACCGCGAAAGTAGTGACACCGCGTCCGCTGCAACAGATTGCCACCGAGGCTCGCCATGTTACGCAACTGTTGAGACGCGGCGCGCCAGAGCGATTCCGAGATGGCGGGGTAGTCCCGGATGATCCGGCGATCGGCGGCCACGTCGCTCATCCGCGCAAGCGCCCCGAACACGAGCTCATGATCTCCCGAAGAGTCATAATGCTTAAGGTCGCTCAGGTGGTTGATGTCGACGATTCGCGCGGGTCGCTCGATGCGGAGTTTCATTAGGTCATAAAGCGTTGTGCCGCCTGCGAGCAGCTTCCCGCCACCGCTGAGGATCCTCACAGCGTCGTTGACATCGGCAGGACGGATATACTCGAACTGCCGCATCGCTCACTCCTGCATCTTGGTCGCCGCGGTCTCTATCGCAGCGACGATTCCGATATAGGCACCGCAGCGGCAGAGGTTGCCACTCATGTATTCGCGAATTTCGTCGAGCGATCCGGCGTGGCCCTCGTGCACGCAAGCGACCGCAGACATGATCTGCCCTGGCGTACAGTAGCCGCACTGCAGCGCATCGTGATCGATGAAAGCCTGCTGCATCGCATGCAGCGTACCGTCGACGCCCTCAAGGCCTTCAATGGTGGTGACCTCGTGGCCCTCAGCCTGTGCGGCGAGCGTCAGACAGGAAACGATGCGGCGACCGTCGATATGCACAGTGCAGGCGCCACACTGGCCATGGTCACACCCCTTCTTGGCGCCTGTCAGACCGATGTACTCGCGCAAAGCGTCGAGCAAACTCGTGCGCACGTCGATGGAAAGCGTATGGACGGTTCCATTTACCGCCAGCGTAACATTATGTAGGGCAGTGCCCCCACTTAGTTGCGCTTGTGACGCGACCGAAATCCCCATTTATGCCTCCGAGTAGCGGCTTTGTAGGTTCAACCGACCGGGGCGCCATCACCGTATCGTCGAGTCGCCGCTACGGTCGTGCAGCCCAAGGTTAGGAGCCGAGCGATAAAACTGAGGCGCAAACCAGCGCGACAGAGACAATGCCGGAAGCCTGCGCAGTTTTGAACCGTAGTCAACGCAGAGCGTTGCAAATGTGTGTTTGGTGCGGCTTAATTTTTCCGCTCGATGAGCCGATATTCGGCCGCGCTGCTCCCTAACTCGCTTTGATGTTTCCGGGCCAGAGCGCCTGCCGACGCCGAGGCGCTACGGGCCATAAGTGGTTGTCAATTCGGCGCGGAGAATGCGCCGCTCTTCCGACCAGGCTGAGAGCGCTCTCCCATTCCGGCTTCCGCCCATGATTGTCGATCGGATTTCGCCTGCCCAACTTACAAGTGCAGCAACCGTTCGGCGTTGCCGTAGCAAACCTTCGTGCGCGCGACCTCGCCGATCGGCGCGGACTCGATGAAGTCGGCGGCGACCTGCGGATCTTCATAGGGATAGTCGACTGAGAACATTATGTTGTCATCGCCCAGGGCTTGGATAGCCGCGAGGAGCGCTCCCGCGTCGCACACACCCGACGTGGTGATGGCGATATTGCGCTTGATGATCGCCGAGGGAAGGGCCTCCGGTGCCAGCTCTTCACCGAGATCGAACTCCCTCCTGCTGTCGAGGCGCCAGAGAAGGAAGGGCAATGTCTCGCCCATATGACCGAGAATGATCTTCACCTGGGGAAAGCGGGTGAGGGTGCCGCCGAAGACAAGCCGCAAGGCATGAGCCGCGGTATCCGCGGTCCAGGCGAATATCGGGCCGTCTAATTCAGGGCGATGCGCGAACATCGCAGGATGGTCGGCCATGTTGCCGGGGTGCAGGTAGACCGGGACATCCAGTTCCTGCACGCGCTCCCAAAAGGGCACGTACCGGTCTTCATCGAGATAATGCCCATTGGTCTGGCCATTGATGAGGGCTCCGCGGAAACCAAGCTCTCGCACGGCTCGCTCGAGTTCCACAGCTGCGGCGTCGGCGTCCTGCATCGCGAGATGGGCGAAGCCGGCGTAGCGATCCGGCCGCTTCTGCACCTCGCGCGCAAGGAAGTCGTTGGCGCTGTGGGCAAGCCGGATGGCCTCCCTTGAATCGCTTACGCCTTGGACCCCCGGCGTGGTGACCGAGAGCACCATCATCTCTATACCGGTCTTATCCATCTTTTCGAGCCGCAGCTCGTCGAAATCGGCCAGACGACGCTCAACATCCGCAAAGAGCGCGTCGCTCTGGGTCGGCCTCGCCACGTAATTCTTGGCAAGCTCCGGTGTCGTGAAATGCTCTTCGAGCGCGATCTTGCGCATGCTCGCTCCCCAGTAATCGTCCGCACAGGAATGGTTTCTAGCGACCAGGATCATTGCTTGGGAACTGGACAGGCCTCTGCCGGCGATTTCGTGATCTTGAGCTGTTCCATCAAGAATTCGGCGTTGTTCCTGGAATCGGCCAGCAGCGCCCCCGACCAGTAAGCTGTCTTGCACGTAGCCGTGTCGCATTCGCCACCTGCGGTCTGCCATTCACCGGTGCGCACCACGTCGCAGGCGCAGATCGCCTTGTCGGGATTGGCGGGGTCGACCGTGCAGATCTTGTTGAGGCACTGCGACCAGGGCGTGCCGCTCTCGCACTTCAGCGCCTTCTTACCTTGCGCGAACTGCGTCAGTGCGAACTGCGAATAGACAGTGCGAACTCCATCCGCGTCGGTGCTCGGCTTGACCGTGTCACACTCTACCGTCGCGAGGTTCGGTCCCTCCTGCACGTCGCAGACGCAAATCGAGACGTTCGGGTTGCCGGGCTGCGGGACACAGGGTGCCGAGGTGCACAGTGCGAATTGCTGATTGCAAAGGTAGTTTTTTGCGGCCGACGGCTGTGCAAGGCTGAAAGCGGCAGCCAAACCTAAGATGACGAGTCCAAAACCCAACGTCATTGATCGCATTGGAACCCTCGCGTGGCTTTTCATTCCGTGATTTTCGTTCGTAACGCCGAGTGGTTTCTTATTGTTCAACCAGTAGGATGAAAGCTGCTTGACGTGCTCCCCTGAGGTCCGGCCACGGATAAGTTGGTCCTTCGCTCAGTGGAAGGACCATTCTGACAGCTGGTTCTCCTCCACGAGCGGACTTGGTCGGCGATCATCTAGGGGGCACCCACCACGGATAGGTCCACTTCCGCTCGTGGGACTGACCAGCGAGTCGGCCGGCAGCAAACCACAGGTGCGCTAAAGCCCCTTCCGCTGGTAGGAAGAGCTTGGCCTGATTTGCAGGTCAGTCTGTTGTTTGAGGCATCATGGATAGTGATCTTGAACAGACGGCGCGGTCCCTAATGCAGGACTTCGTGGCAGCTGGGCGACCGGCGGCCGAGTGGATCGATCGGCTTCCGACTGATGAAGCCAACTGTCGCGCCCTTGCTGTCGCATTCGATCGAATAGGCGTCGAAGCGTATAATTCTGACGATATTGATGTCGCGAACGATGCATTTTGGCATTTGTTTGTGCTGCGGTTGACGTTGGTGCGCGAAAATCCCGATTCGCGAGACGATCTGAGAGACTTTGCCAGCGCTGAGGATTTGCTCGGTCAGGCGCAGTTGTGGCGCGGCGATCTCGTGTCGGCGGAAAGGCTGCTTCGCGAGGCGAGCGCCTATCGGCAAGGGCTTCATAGCGACGATGAAACGGATGTGCACGCGGCCTATCTTCACGGTATTGGGCTTTGGCACCTCTCTTGGGTCGAAGCTCGCAAACGAAATTTCGATGTCGAGAAATCGTTGGTTGAACGAGCACGAGATCAACTGGCGCCGCTCAAAGAACAGTACCCCGGTTCCGCCTATATCGAGAGCGCATGCGCCGAGGTCGAGGCGCGCCTGAGTGAAATTCAAAGCAGTCAGTAGTCCAGTGCGCGAGATGCCGGCGTCGCGCCCTGCGACTACTGCTCTAGCCGGCTTAAATGCAGGACGTGAGCATTGACGCGATCGAGATCGCGAAAAAGATCGACATCTGACAGCCGGTCCACCTCTACGAGCGGACCTGGTCGGCGATCGTCTAGGGGCGCCGACCAGTTGCAGCGAATGGCAGCTATTGGGACCTTTCGACTGTCGTCTGGCTGTTGGACCAGTCCCTTGCTCGTATCGGCGGTTGAGGGAGCCACGCCGCGCCGGCGGCCTACGAGAGTGAGACCCCGCGCGCCTTCGCCCACCGCTCCAAGATTTTCATCTCGTCGGTGCGGGCCGGGCGGTTGGCGAGGCCGCGGACCTGCACGACGCGGTGCTGCCGGTCGAGCTCGATCGTGAGCAGCCGCTGGGTGGCGGCGGAAACGCGCCGGCGCAGCGACCAGATCGATGAATATCCCGCGATGCACTTTTGCGCGTAGCTCGCGACGCAGTGGTGCATGGCGCGCGTCTCGGAGACGAGCTCGGCGGCGTTGCGCAGCTGGGTCATCACATACTCCTCCCGCTTGGAGCGATCCTTGTTCGACGTGGTCCACGACCAGTCGGCGATCTTCGCTCCCGACCAGCATCCGCCGGCGGATGCTGCAGGCGCCAGTATTCCGCCGCGCGCACGGGCACGCGCCTGCGCCGCGCGGAGACGCGCAGCCTCGATGCGCTGGATCGCATTGAGATCGCGGTGCCACGCATGCATTTGCCGGGTCAGCGACGCGAGGGTGCGGCCCTTAAGGCTGTAGCCCCGGTGGTGCTGGCGGCAATGGGCGAGGTAATCGCTGAGGTCCTCCATCTCCTCGACCGAGGTTGGATGCGCACATAAGAAGCGCACGACCTCACGCCAGAAGGCGAGGTCGGCCTCAGGCCGCGGCCACTGCGCGATGCGCGAGCACGCAACCCGCAGCGCTATGCCGGGATTGATCGCATAGGAGCGGGCAATCGCGTGCCAGATCGCCTGCGCAAAGCTGAGGCGCCCCAGCGGATTGAGGAAGGCGTGCACCTCCTTGCGCGACAGCCACGCGTCGGCGCCCGCATGGTAGAGCGAGCCGCCGCCGGCAGCCACGATGTACCAGCGCTTGCGCAACGCGATGTCGTTGGGTGCGAGCCCTGTGGTGTCGATCCAGATGTGCTCCAGGTGCTCGGCGACCGGATAGCGCGCGAAGAGATAGCGCGCCGCGGCGACACGAAGGCGTGCGGCATCGCGCGTCTTCATCTGGGGGCGCCAAGCGTAGGCGTCACGCACGATGGCGGTCTCGAAACCGCGCTTTACCGCATCGATTGCCTGCTGGAAATCCGGTGCCGGGCGCGCGCGTTGCGACACGCGCCGCAGCGACGCCTCGAAGGCTTCAACCCGCGCGCGCTCGGCCTCCTGCCGACGCTGTATCAATGAACGTGCCATTGGTGTTTAACCAGAATGAGTGACGGAAAGCCGGACGCACTGCGGGCGTCGGCACGGTGTGTGTCGATCGCGGCAGCATTCTCACGGCTCGTCTCCTCTGTGGTTGAACGTCGTCGGGGTGATTGGGCGGGAGTTCTTACATCTGAACATTTATTGAGGCAAGGACTCGCGTGTTCACGTTTTCCGGCGGTCGCGAGTGCATTGGCCGCGGATCACGCTGCTCCAACGGAGCCCTCTCGTCGTGCGTGAGCATGAAACCTCACCCATCGACGATGTCACCAAACTGGACGGGAGCAGCGTGTGGACGGATTAACTCCACCTCTCGGCTTACCCCCGCTTGCCGGCATCCGACAGCTTGTCCATCTCCTGCATCAGCTCGGCGAGCTTGCCCTTGAGGCTGTCGAAGGTGCTTGCAGCCCGCTGTCGCTCGACGTGTGATCCACCAGGCAGTGTGCCGGACATCATCGCCTGCGAAAGCGCAGAGCCCGTCAGCTCTGCCAGATGGCTAATAGGATCTGCCGCAAGGTGTGCGTAACGCGCTGTCGTGATCGGCGTATTGTGACCGAGCAACTTGCCGATGACGGGCAAAGTGCCGCCGCTTAGGACCGCGAAGCTCGCGAACGAGTGGCGCAGATCGTGGATGCGCACATCCGGGATCTCGGCGAGCCGGCGAACGCGGATCCACGACGCTTGTAATGCCCTCAGATGCTCGCCCTCCGTATGGCCAATTAAAACCCACGGACAATGCTCAACGCGGGGAATAGAAATTAAAACGTCAATGGCCTGCTGATTGAGCATAATGGGCTTAGCTCCCGTCTTGCTGTCGGGAAGCAGCAGGAGACGGCGCTCAAGATCGACGTACGACCACTTCAAGGTCAGAATTTCGCCCAGCCGTGCCCCGGTAAAGATGAGTAATCTGAGGCCGGCAATGGCGGAAGGAAGCATATCGCCGGACGCCTCGAAATCGGCAAGCGCCTTTCCCAGCCGCATCAACTCATCGGCTGAGAGAAATCGTTCGCATTTCTTCTCCTTATAGCGCTGGACTTTGCGAACGGGGTTGCTGTTCTCGGGACGCCAGCCCCACACCTCGGCGAGGCTAAACATCTTAGAGAGCTGACCGAGTACGCGGTTCGCCGCACCAGGGCCGCCACGAATGTCGCGACCGCCCGAGCCACCCTCGCGGCGGCGCGCAGTGCGCCTAGATGTTTTCCCCTCGCGGATGGTGCGCTTGAGATCCTCGACATCGGCGCGGGTGATTTCCGCGACCGTCCGATCTCCCCAGAGCGGAACGATGTGATTTCGGTTGTTGCGCTCATAACCCTGCACAGTAAGGGGTTTGTTGTGCTGTCGAGAGTGCTCGTCGAGGAAGCGCACGCAGAGGTTCTCGATCGTCGGTTGGTTACGCAGGGCCTCGCGCACCGCGACGACGTTCACGCCCTCGCGGATCTGGCCCCATAGGCGTTGGGCCTCCTTGCGGGCGCTCTCCACCGTCCAAGGTGAGCCGTGCTCGCCGATGGTGATCCACCGTTGCCTGCTGTTGATGCGCACCTTTAGCGCATAGACCACGTGGCGCCTATGGCGGCGCGCCATGAAACCTTTTACAGTGGTGTCGAAAACAATTTCGCCCGGTCTCAATGCATCGACCGTTCGCTTTGATAGATGTTTTGGGCTTGGCATTGCGCAGCTCCGAAATGCAATAAAACAAGCAACCCGTCGGCAACCTACTGGATACTTGATCGGAGGAAATCAAGGGCAAACAGGCGTGAAGCACAATAGGGAAAATCAAAGGCTTGCGCATTATTGGGTAATACTGAAATGCAGAAAGTGTCGCCTTAAAATCCTGAGGCGGCAACGCCGTGTGGGTTCGATTCCCACCGTCCGCACCACCCTTAGTCGAGCATCATAGCGCTATGCGCCAAGGCGGTCGGGTTAGTGCGCTGCATGCACTGGCTGGCCGCCCGTGACGCTGCGCAGTGCGAGGGCCAGCGGGACCACTGCCAAAGCCACCAGCGTCAAAGTCCAGAACACATCGACGTACGCGAACAGCGAAGCCTGCGCCTGCACGGTCTGCCCGATCCAGGCCAGCGCCTGTTGCTTCGCCTCCATCAGCGAGCTCCCCTGCCCGACGAAATACTGCGTCACCTGATGCAACGTCTGCTGGAACGGCACGCTCGACGGGATCGTGTTCTCGACCAGCCGCGCCTGATGAAACTGCTCGCGATGCGCCAGCACGTTCGACGCCAGCGATACCCCGATCGACCCGCCCGTGTTACGCGCCACGTTGATAAGCGCCGAAGCCTGATCGTACTGTTTCGGCGGCAGTCCCTCGTAGGAAGCCGTAATGATCGGAATGAGGATCAGCGGCAGTCCGAGGCCTAGCAGCATGCGCGAATCCGCGAAGAACCAGAAGTTTAGGTCCGGGTTGATATTCGTGAGATCGTACATCGACAGCGCGATGATCGATCCGCCCGCCGCAATCAGATACTTGGGCTGCACGTGCCCCGACATCCGCCCGACGATGAACATCATCGCCATGGTGACGAGACCACCCGGCGACAGCACGAGGCCCGCCCACGTAGCCGTGTAGCCAAAGTCTTCCTGCACCAGCTGCGGTAGGAATTGTGTCGTCGCGTAAAGTACGACGCCGAACGATCCCATGATGAGAAAGCAAGCGCCGAGCTGCCGTGACGCCAGCATTCGGATGTCCACCATCGGGTTAGCGCGCGAAAGCTCCCACGGGATCATCATAAGGAACGCGAGCGCGCACACCGCCGCGGTCGTCACGATCAATGCCGAACTGAACCAGTCATCGATCAGGGCTCGGTCGAGCACCACCTCCAATGCGCCGAGGAACGTCGCGACGAGCGCGAAGCCGATGAAATCAAACCGCACACGCTCGCCCCGCGCTGGAGCTTCCTCGCGCAGCACCAGCCAGATGAGCCCTATCGTCAGCAGTCCAACCGGGCCGTTGATCAGGAAGCACCAGTTCCATGACCAGTTGTCCGAGAGCCATCCCCCGAGCGTCGGCCCGACCACAGGCGCCACCACCACCGCGACGCCGAACAGCGCGAACGCCTGACCGCGCTTCTCCTGCGGGAATGAGCTGGCAAGGATCGACTGCGCCACGGGAACCATCCCCCCGCCGCCTAGACCCTGCAGCACGCGGAAGAACAACAGACTGTCGAGATTCCAGGCAAAGCCGCAGAGCACGGAGCTGACAGTGAACAACCCGAGACAGGCGATGAAGAACCCTTTGCGGCCGAAGCGTCGGGCAAAGAAGCTGCTGGCGACAAGTGCAACCGCGTTGGCGACGAGATAGCTCGTCACAACCCAGGAAGCTTCGTCCACGCTGACGCCCAGGCCGCCCGCGACGTAGCGCAGAGCAACGTTGGCGATGGTCGTGTCCAGCACTTCCATGAACGCAGCGAGCGCAACCAGCACGGCAACGAGCCAAGGGTTTTGCACGCCGGCACCGATTGGCGCTCGTGGTGGAGCTGCCGCGCCCGGGGTCATAATAGCCTCTCGATGCGCTCGTAGAGCGATGGGGCAGGATTGACACGCACCGTTGGCACCACTGACATGCCTGGCCCGAGCGCCACATCGCTGGGCGCATCGTCGAGAACGATCTTCACCGGCACGCGCTGCACGATCTTGACGTAGTTGCCCGTCGCATTCTCCACCGGCAGCAGCGAGAACGCAGTTCCCGATCCCGGCTGCACGCTGGCAACGTGCCCATGTATGACCCGCTCGGGATAAGCATCGAGGCTGATTTCAACCGGCTGCCCCGGCCGCAAGGCATCGAGCTGCGTCTCTTTGAAATTAGCCGCGACCCAGATCTTGTCGGGAACGAACATCGAAAGGTTGGTGCCCGGCTGCGCGAATTCGCCAACTGCCGCAGTTAGCTGCACGATGTGTCCGGGCTGCGCCGCCGTTATGGTCGCATACGAAAGGTTGAGTAGAGCTTGATTGAGCTGCGCCTTCGCCTGTTCGACCTGCGCCAACGCTTCGTCCCGATCAGCCTTCAACGAGTCGATCTGCCTCTGGTCGAGCGCGAGAGTGGCCTGCGCGCTGTCCACCTCCGCCTGCGTCTGGCTTTGTTGCGAGGTGTACTGCTGCGCCTTCTCCACCGTGCCGAAGCCATCGCGCGCCAAGTGCTGGAAGCGCGCCGCTTCTTCCTCTGCGAAGAGATGCGACGCTTTCGCCTGAGCGACGTTCGCATCGTCGGCAACGATCTTGGCTTCTTGCACTTTGATGTCGGCTTCGACCTTCTTGACGCCCGCCTCCGCATTGGCGACGGCCGCTCTCGCATTCTCGACCGCGATCTTGTAATTGCGCTCATCGATGCGCGCGATGACGTCACCCGTCGCCAGATGCTGGTTGTCGGTGACGGGCACCTGCGTCAGATAGCCAGAGACTTCTGGCGCAACCGCGAATGGCCGCGATGCGATGAATGCGTCGTCCGTCGATTCGAACCGCGCCGCCTGGTCCCAGTAGAGATAGCCCGCCGTGGCCAGCAGCACGCCTAACAGCGCACCGGCCACGGACGCCCGCGGGTGCCGGCGCAAGAAGCTCGCGTCGGTCGTGGCCGCGGCGACGTCGGGAGCGTTTTGCGGAGACAAGCCTTGCGGTTGCGACGGCTCCGGCGCCGCCTTCAGTTCAGGCTGAACACGGCCCGCTGGCGCGGCTGATGCGAGCTTTGCCTCGCGGGCGGGTGAGTTTTTGAGGTCGAGCACCATCGGCTAAATCCCTGAAACTTCGACCGCGAGAACACAATGCCTTGCGACACAACTGGTGTGCCACATGCCGCCGTGGGCCCGGATACTTTTCGAAATGTAGGGAGTTCGCGATGGCGCGGCCATTGCGCGCTGGTTCGACAAGGCTAACCGTTGGTGGCGCCCACCCTGTCCTTTGGTATAGAGACGACGCCCCGCCGCGGGCCCACGTACGATTAGCTGCGACGATGACGTCGGGCCGCGACGCAACGAGTCAGTGATGGAAGCCGGTGGCCTCTTCGCTCTTCAGCGGACTGGCGGTGGGATGCGCACGAAGGTGCTCGATGGCGGCCTTCATGTCCGCGATGAGCAGCGAAGCGAGGTCATAGCTCACTCCGTTGCGCACCAGGATGCGTTGCACTGTCTGGCTGCTGCAATTGGCTGGGAGCGTGTACGCCGGCACCTGCCATCCGCGCACGCGAAAACGGTCGGCGAGGTCGAATAGCGTAAAGCCGGGATCTGTTCCGTCCTTGATTTTCCACGAGACCGCTGGGATGCCACGCGCCATGTCGCCATCGAAGATCATCTCGAACGGTCCCATCGCCGCGATCTCGCTAGCGAGATAGGCCGCGCTGCGATAGCAGGCGGTGTGCACCTTGCGGTAGCCCTCGCGCCCAAGCCGCAGAAAGTCGTAGTACTGGCACACCACCTGTCCGCCGGGGCGCGAGAAGTTCAGCCCGATGTCACGCATCTCTCCGCCGAGGTAGTTCACCCAGAACACCATGCTGTCGGGCAGGTCGTTTTCTTCGCGCCACAACACCCAGCCAACGCCCAGCGGCGCAAGACCGAACTTGTGCCCCGATGCGTTGATCGAGCGCACGCGCGGCAGGCGGAAGTCCCACACGAGTTCCGGCGCGCAGAACGGTGCGAGGAAGCCGCCGCTGGCAGCGTCCACATGGATTGGAATGTCGAGGCCCTTCTCCCTTTCGAGTTTATCGAGCGCTTCGCTGACGGCCTTCACCGGCTCGAACGCGCCGGTAAATGTCACGCCCAGCGTCGGCACCACGCCAATGGTGTTTTCATCGCAGCGGGCCAGCACTTCTTCGGGCGTCATCAATAGTCGCCCCGGCTCCATTGGGATTTCGCGCAGCTCGATATCCCAATAGCGCGCGAACTTGTGCCAGCAGACTTGCACCGGTCCGGTCACGAGGTTGGGCTTGTCGGTCGGCTTTCCGGCCGCACGCCGGCGCGCTTCCCACCGCCGTTTCATGGCAAGGCCACCGAGCATCGCCGCCTCGCTCGATCCCGTCGTCGAGCAGCCGACGGCATTGTCGGATTGCGGCGCGTGCCACAGATCGCCGATCATGCGCACGCATCGCCGCTCGATCTCGGCCGTTTGCGGATACTCGTCCTTGTCGACCAGATTCTTCGCGATGCATTCATCCATCAGGCGATGGACTTCGGGCTCTTCCCAGGTCTGGCAGAACGTTGCGAGGTTCTGGCGCGAATTGCCATCGAGCATCAGCTCATCGCGCACCGCCGCATAGACGCGGCGCGGATCGCGCTCGCCTTCCGGGAAGGCAGACTTCGGCAGGCCGGAAGCCAGATCCCCCGCACCATAGGTCTCGTCGTCGAATTCGCCCGGGACTAACGAGAAGGCTTCCGTCGGCATTGTGGCTTCCTCACCTGCTTGAGTGAGGATAAGGCAGCCCCATTCCTAGCCATTCCGTTCAAATGCCGCGATGCGATCGCTCTTGGTTCCTGTTCTGCTGTAACCTGTTTCAGATCGGAACGCTGAGCGAACACGGAGCAGGACCAATCAGCGGCGGCTGAGGCTCAGCGCTGCTGAATTGCTGTCTCCCGATAGCGTGACCGATTGACTGTTGCCGCTGAGCACGACACGGATGCTCCCGGTAACATTGTACTCGGTGTTGTGAAATGTGCCGCGAAATCTATTTCGGCTGACTTCGTACACGGTAGCGCTCTGCGATGCTTTGCCCGACGCCGTCGCACACGTCGCACTCAGCGAAAAGCTCTTCCCCCCATTAGGGCTATAGTGCGCGCGGCAACGTGCACGCTCGCGCTTTCCATTCGAGAACGACACCCAACCGCTGCCGCTCCAGCTCCCGGCCAGGCTGCCGCTCCCCTTTGCGGGTTTGCTTTCAGCCGCCGGTGCCATAGCCAGAAAGCTGCCCGCCGCCACCAGCGTAGCCGCACCCAGCATCGACCAGACCGAGAACTTTGATCCCCCAACGATCGTCTTCAGCATGTCGCGCGCCTCGATGTTATGTTTCGAACGTAGAGTTCAACGATAAACGAATATCAAAGTGCCGTAGCGCAAAGCAGCAAAATTCATCTGCATTCGCAACCCCTCGCGGCTAATCGAGCTTCGATGCCAGCCGATCGAGGAACACCATTTGGCCCGGCAGGATCTTTTGCCGCGCGACATCGAGCGAGAACCACTCGGCGCGATCTATCTCGGGGAACGATTGGGTTCGGCCGCTCTTGGGCGGCCATTCGAGCGGGAACGTCAGGCTGACCAGAGCAGAGGCGTCCCAATCGCTTTCGATAGCCCAGATGTGCACGCGCTTGCCGCTCGGTTGTCGCGCTTCGCCCAGATCGAGCACATCGCCGAGCGGGCGAAACCCTGTTTCCTCCGTAAACTCGCGCTGCGCGGCAGCCAGTATCTCTTCGCCCGGCTCGACCTCGCCTTTGGGTATGCTCCACGCGCCGAGGTCCCGGCGTCTCCAGAAGGGCCCGCCGGGATGGGCCAGAAGTACCTCCAGCATGTGGGGCTGCCGATAGAGCAGAATTCCGGCACTGAGGCGTGACATGAGCCGCGCTTCGCCTCCCTGCTTGTCGGGGTACGGCCCCGATCTGCCTCGATCTTAGGCCAAAGGCCGCAGCAGCGGTACCGCCGCCCGAATTCTGTCCGACCGAATCAGCTATCGCTTCGAGCTATGCGCGAGTTGCTCACCTCTCTGGATTTTACCGCGATCGAGGATTTCCTCTCCGAGAACGCGTTGGTGCTCACCTGCGCGGCGATCGGCATTTCCGGTCTCGTCACCGCTTTCGCAGCGCTTCTCTCTTCTGCGCGTTCGCGCACCCGCACCACTGAATCGGAGTTTGCCGAGCTCAAGGGCCGCATCTCCGCCATGGCCGAGCTCTCGGTGCAGCAGAGCGCCGAGCACTCACGCAGCCTCAACGATCGCATCGACTCTCTCGCGCGCAATGTCTCTCAGGCACTCGACGCCACTGCGGTACGTCTCGGCGAGAATCTCAACGCAACAGCCGTGCGCCTCGGCGATAATCTCAACGCGACCGCGGCCCGTCTGGGGGAAAACATCAATTCCACCGCGGCTCGGCTCGGCGACAACATGAGCGAATCCGAGCGCCGCACCTGGGAAAGCCTCTCGACGCTGAACGAGCGCTTAGCGCTCATCGACGAGGCCAACCGCAGCCTGTCTGAGCTTTCGACGGAGGTCGGCTCCCTGCACGGCGTGCTTGCCAACAAGCAGGCGCGCGGTGCCTTCGGCCAGATGCGCATGGAGACCATCGTCCGCGATGCGCTCCCCTCCGGCGCCTATGACTTCCAGCCCACACTCTCCAACGGCAAGCGGCCCGATTGCGTCATCCGGCTGCCCAACACTGAAGCACTTGTCGTCGATTCCAAGTTCCCGCTCGAAGGCTTCGAGGCGCTGCGCGTCGCCCAATCGCCCGAGGAGACCAAGGCCGCCTTCGCTGCGGTGCGCGAGGCAGTCGGCCGGCATGTAGCCGCCATTGCCGACAAATACCTCATCCCCGGCGAGACCCAGGAAACGGCCCTGATGTTCGTGCCGTCTGAATCGATCTGCGCCGATCTCTACGAGAAGTTCCCCGATCTCGTGCAGGGTGCCCACCGCGCCCGCGTGATGATCGTGTCGCCCAACACCCTCATGCTGGCGGTTCAAACGGTGCAGGCGCTGCTGAAAGACGCCAAAATGCGCGACCACGCCGACGTCATCCAGCGTGAGGTCGGCCTGCTGATCGGTGACGTCGCCCAGCTGGTCGAGCGCGTCTCCGATTTGGAACGCCACTTCGCGCTGTCAGGCAAAGCCCTGGAGAAGGTCACCGCGACGACCACGAGGATCCTCGCGCGGCGTGATCGGCTCAACGTGCTCGACCTCGACGCTATGCAGGGCGCCGACACGAACGTCACCGCACTGTCCGACGCTGACGCGACCGGCAAGCGATCGTTGTCGCGTCAAAGCTAGCCGCGGCCGTTGTCGTCGCGTGTTCCCGGCGCGCCCGTTACGCACAAGATCAACGCCGCAAGCGCAAACCCGGCCAGTACATCGCTGGGGTGATGCACGCCCTGGTAGATGCGCGACAGCCCGATGGCCCCGATGAGCGCCACCGTTGGGACCAGCACCACCGCGCGCTGCCACCGATCCGGCAAGCCCGAGGCCACCAGCAGCCCGATGAAGCCGAAATAGCAGGCAGAGAAAAGCGCGTGTCCGCTGGCGAAGCTATAGCTGTCAGGCGCCACGCCGAAGAACGGCTCTGGACGCGGCCGCGCGACCAGCAGTTTGACGAAGCTGTTTGCAGCGAGAGCCACGCCCATCACCAGCAGCAATCGGATCGCAACAGCGCGATTGCCGAGCAGCAGCAGCGCGCCCGCGACCACGGCAGTCATGAAGTAGATGGCTTTCCACGAGCCTAGCCTGTTGAGCGCTCCGCTAAGGTCCGTCAGCGCAGGGGACGAGAAGCCGTGCACGTAAGTGCGGATGACGGCGTCCGCGTCATCCACCAGCCCGATGGTGACGCCCACAGTCAGCAGGACGAGCACGAAAATCGACCTTTGCGTGCATCGGGATTTGCCCTGCCGCCCTTGCACGTTGCCCGCCACCCTCTGCCCCGCAATCGCTTCTGGTTCCGGTCGCTCTATGCAGCAAGTGGCGGACTTTTCCTAGCCGCTCACGCCCCGCTAGTTTGAAACCCAGTCGGCACACTTCGCCGGCGGAGCGGCTTCGCCCCACGGACTGATCGGCACCGCGGAGGTTGAGTTCTCCGGGCTGCCCTCGATCATCTTATCGGTGTAGATCATGTAGACGAGCACGTTGCGCTTGGCATCGCATCCGCGCACGATCTGCATCTTCTTGAAGATCAGCGAGCGGCGCTGGCTGAATGCCTCATCGCCCTGCTCGAGCTTGCGCTTGAACTTGATCGGCGCCACCTGCCGGCACGCGAGCGACGCGTTGGAAAGCTCCTCCGCGAGACCGAGCCAGCCTTTCCAGCCGCCTTTCTCCGGCACAGTGAAATAGCAGGTGACACCTTCGACGTCGGGATCATCGATCGCGTAGGTGCCGAGCTTGTGATCGGGCGACAGCAGCTTCCACACCGTCGTCTTCTTCATGATGAGGTCGGGATCCTCGGCGGCGGCGGGCACGGCCAGCAGCAAGGCCAATACAATGCAGGCAATCGCGCGCATTCCTGTTCGTCTCCATGACGCGGGATCGCTCTCAAGCCCGCTCCGATGGGACCAGATGGCCCCGCCGCCCGCGCAGTACAAGTTTTACCGCACCGTGCTATGCCTGCGCGCCTTGGTCACCCGGAGGGATACATGGCGCGCAGATCGATCGGCGAAGCGGCAAAGGTCGTGATCGCGGCCGTCGTGCTCGGCCCCCCGCTCGGCGGTGCCGCGCTCATCGCTCTGATGCAGATTGTGCCCTGGATCGCGACCGACTTTCCGGTGTCGGTGCCCGAATTCAGCCAGAACCTTTTCAGGTCCATCTCTATCGCGGTGCCGCTGGCGTACGTCGTCGGCCTCTACTCGGCCATCCTCGCCGGACTTGCCCTCGCCGCCTACGTCTCCTGGGGCGGCCGCCTCACGTGGTGGTCCTGCCTCGCCGCTTCGCTCATCTATCCCGCCGTCCTCGCGATAAGCGGTTGGTTCAGCCTCCAGGGATCGCCCGAGACCCTTCCCCCTGTGATGATCAATGCCGCGATCATGGCGATCGCGTCGGCCTGCGGCGCCGTGCTGACCTACCTGCTCCTGCATCGCACCGGGTTCGTGCGCCGTCTTAACGCGCGTCAGTAATTCAACGATAAGGTGACGCCACGGGGGGATGTGTTACAAGGCGCCCCCATGAGCAAAAGCACCACCAGCCAAGCCAGGAAACAGCAGGACGCCCCCGGATACCGTCCGTTCTGGGAGACCAAGTCCCTCCACGCCATGTCGCACGCAGAGTGGGAATCCCTCTGCGACGGCTGCGGCCGGTGTTGCCTCCTGAAGGTCGAGGACGAGGATACCGGCGACGTTTACCTCACCCGCCTCGGCTGCAAGCTGCTCGACACCAATTCCTGCCGTTGCCGCGACTATCCCAACCGCAAGAAGAAAGTGCACGACTGCCTCAGCCTCACCCCTGGCGATATCGAGAAGATGCCCTGGCTTCCCGCCACGTGCGCCTATCGCACGCTTCATGAAGGCCGCAGCCTCGAATGGTGGCACCCGCTCGTCTCCGGCGATCCCGAGACCGTGCATGAAGCCGGCATCTCCGTGCGCGGCTGGTCGCGCAGCGAGAAGGGCGTGAAGCCGGACGCCATCGTCCGTTACATCATCGGCGAAGCCGGCTGATCATTTCGGACCCAACATGGCCCCTCCACTTCTGCAACTCAGCGACATTGCGCTGACCTTCGGCGGTCACCCGCTGCTCGATGGCGTCGAGCTCTCGGTCTCCGCTGGCGAGCGCGTCTGCCTCGTCGGCCGTAACGGCTCCGGCAAATCGACCCTGCTGAAGATCGCCGCCGGCCTCATCACGCCCGATGGCGGCAAGCGCTTCGTGCAGCCGGGGGCCTCCGTGCGCTACCTGCCGCAAGAGCCAGACTTCACAGGCCACGACACGACGCTGTCCTATGCCGAGGCGGGCCTCGGCGCGAGCGATGACACGCACCAGGCGCGCTATCTCCTCGAGCAGCTCGGGCTCACCGGCGACGAAGATCCAGCCCACCTGTCAGGTGGCGAGGCCCGCCGCGCTGCCCTCGCCCGTGTGCTCGCACCACAGCCCGATATTCTTCTGCTCGACGAGCCCACCAACCACCTCGACATGCCCACCATCGAGTGGCTGGAATCGGCGCTCGCCAGCCAGCGCGGCGCGCTGGTCCTCATCAGCCACGACCGCCGCTTCCTCGAAACGCTCTCGCGCATCACCGTATGGCTCGACCGCGGCCATGCCCGCCGCGTCGAGATCGGGTTTAGAGAGTTCGAAGCCTGGCGCGACCAGCAGCTGGCCGAGGAAGAGGTCCAGCAGCACAAGCTCGACCGCAAGATCGTGCGCGAGGAGCACTGGGTTCGTTATGGCGTCACCGCGCGCCGCAAGCGCAATGTGCGGCGCATGGCCGAGCTGGCAGGACTGCGCCAGCAACGGCGCGAGCATCGCAAGGCTGCCGGAAAGGCGGTGATCGAGGCGGCGCAGGCCGAGAAGTCCGGCGCCCTCGTCATCGAGGCCAAGGGCATCTCCAAGAGCTACGGCGAGCGCAAGATCGTCGACGATTTCTCCGCCCGCATCATGCGGGGCGACCGCGTCGGCATCGTGGGCCCCAACGGTTCGGGCAAGACCACGCTGGTCAGCATGCTCATCGGCGCGCTTCAGCCCGACAGCGGCGAGGTACGCCTCGGCGCCAACATCGAGATGGCGACGCTTGAGCAGGATCGCGACAGCCTCGATCCCAACTGGACGCTGGCCCAGGCCATGACCGGTGGCCGCGGCGATCACGTCGCCGTGGGAACGGGCCATAAGCACGTCGTCAGCTACATGAAGGACTTTCTTTTCCAGCCCGAGCAGGCGCGTACGCCCCTGCGCGTGCTGTCGGGCGGCGAGCGCGGCCGCCTCATGCTCGCACGCGCCCTTGCCAAGCCCTCGAACCTTCTGGTGCTCGACGAGCCGACCAACGATCTCGACCTCGAAACCCTCGACGTGCTCGAGGAAATGCTGAACGAATACGCCGGTACGGTCCTCCTTATCAGCCACGACCGCGACTTCCTCGATCGCATCGTGCACTCCGTCATCGTGCCTGAAGGCGGTGGCCGTTGGGGAGAATACCCGGGCGGCTATTCCGACATGCTGATGCAGCGCGGCTCCGACCTCGCCGGGCATCGCACAACCAAAGCCAAGCCGGCCGCGAAAGCAAAAGACGATGCCGCTACCCCGGCGGCGCCACCAGCGTCAAAACGGCGTCTGAGCTTCAAGGACAAGCACGCGCTGGAGACACTTCCCAAGCAGATGGCCGCGCTGCAGGAAGAAGCAAAGAAGCTTGGCCACGCGCTCGCCGACCCGCAGCTCTATGCGCGCGATGCGAAGGCCTTTTCCGATAAGTCCACGCGTCTCGCCACCGTCGAAGCCGAACTCGCCTCGGCGGAAGAAAGATGGCTCGAGCTCGAAATCCTCCGCGAGGAGATCGAAAGCTCCTAAAGCTTCCCTCGCCCCGCCTGCGGGGAGAGGGTTAGGGTGAGGGGCCGCCGCTAGCGCTGCACATCATTCTGCCCCTCACCCTAACCCTCTCCCCATTAAGGGCGATGGGGAGAGGGGGAAATCGTGCCCAGCCACTCCACTATCCCGCGCCCGGCCTGCGCACCGGTCGCAAGGCACGCCTGAAGCAGGTAGCCCCCCGTGGGCGCCTCCCAGTCCAGCATTTCGCCGGCAACGAACACACCTCGACGCCGGTGCAGCATCAGCCGATCATCGACGTCATTCCATTTGACGCCGCCCGCGGTCGAAATCGCCCGCGCGATGGGCGCAGCCGCTGTCAGCCGCAACGGCACTGCTTTGATCAGCCGCGCGATCTCCTCAGGGGGCATCTCGGTCAATCGTTGTGCGGCCGTCTCGTGCAGCAATCCGATCTCGACGGCTGACATGCCCGCCGCCTTGCGTAGGAACGTCGCCAGCGATTGCTTAGCTCGTGCCTTGCCGAGGCGCCCTGCCAGCGCTTCGACCGTGATATCGGGCCGCAGATCGAGGACGAGCACCGCTGTCCCGTCCCGCGCGATGGCATCGCGCAACCGGGCCGAAAGTGCGTAGACGGAACCGCCCTCGATGCCCTCGGCGGTGATCAAAGCCTCCCCGCGCACACTCGCCCCCTCGAACGATGCCGCGATGCGCTTCAGTGGCTGCCCCTCGAAGCGGCTGCGGAAGTGATCCGACCAGGCGATGTCGAATCCGCAGTTCGCTGCCGCCAGCGGGGCAACCGCGACGCCCGCGCCGTCCAGCACGGGCACCCAATCGCCTGTCGACCCGAGCCGCGGCCAGCTCGCCCCGCCGAGCGCCAGCAGCGTCGCATCGGCCTCAATGAGCCTTTCCCCGGCCGGCGTCTCGAACGTGAGGCGACCTTCGCCATCCCATCCGGTCCACCGCCACCGGTTACGAATAGTGACGCCGGCCGCGATCAGCCGGGAAAGCCATGCCCGCAAAAGCGGCGACGCCTTCATTGCCACCGGAAATACGCGCCCGCTCGATCCAACGAAGGTTGCTTCCCCGAGCCCCTCGCACCACTCCCGCACCGCGCTGGGCGGGAATGCCTCGATGGCCGGTCGCAGCCGTTCCCGCGCGTCGCCGTAGCGAGCAAGAAATTGCTCAAGGCCTTCGCTGTGGGTCAGGTTTAATCCCCCCCGGCCAGCCAGCAGGAATTTGCGGGCGAGCGAGGGCATACGGTCGTAAACCGTGACGCTGACGCCGGAATGGGCCAGGGTCTCGGCGGCCATCAGCCCTGCCGGGCCGCCGCCGATTACGGCGACGCTGCAACTCGAAGTTCGCGTCACTTTTATATTGTCCTCTCTGCCCGGGAGCCCGCCCTAACACTCACGCATTGGCTAAGGCAACGGCCGGCCCCCGGACCGGCAGTTAACGGCGGAGACCGCTCAGCCGGTCTAGGCGGGGACGGCGGGGTGTTATAATGTTCCAATTAATGCACCGAGGATTTTGCAATTGTCGCTGCGCAGTCGGCTCCTTATTTCGGTCTTTGCAACTCTGCTGCTGAGCCTCATCGCCGGCGGCGCATTCACCTATTGGCACGCCGTCGCCAAGATCGAGACCGAGATGCAGGCGGCCATCGCCGTTGGCAGCCGCATTGCGCGCAACGCCGTCGACGATTGGGAGGAGGCAACCGATCCCGCGCGGCGCCTCGCCCTTCTGGTGGCCGACTTCGAGGGCGACCGCCACCTGCGAGCGACACTCATAAGTCCCGACGGCAAGGAAGTTCACGCATCCGAAGTTGCCATCGCCGACAACCCCGCGCCAGCGTGGCTCGTATCGCTGCTGGCCGCACCTCCGAAAAAAGTGGCGGTAGATCTTCCCGAGGTATTCGACAAATTCGGCACGGTGGTCTTGCAGACCGACCCGCGCAACGAGGTCGCCGAAGTCTGGAGCGACGTATGGCTGACGCTGAGCGTGATGACGATTTTCTGCGGCCTCGTGCTGGCCTTCATTTATTGGACGCTGGCCTCGACCATGCGCCCGCTGCACAACCTGACAACCGCCTTTGCGCGTGTCGGCGATGGTGATTACCGCGAGCGCCTGAACGAACAGGGCCCCTTGGAGCTTGTGCGCCTGTCGCAGAGCTTCAACCAGATGGTCGAGCGCCTCGCCACCTCCGAAGCCCATAATAAGCGCCTGCAGCAGCAGCTCACATCCGTGCAGGACGAGGAGCGCGCCGACCTAGCGCGTGACCTGCACGACGAGATCGGGCCTTTGCTGTTCGCGGCCGACGTCGACGCCGTCGCGATCGAGCAGCTCGCCAAATCCGGCGATTACGAGGAAATCCCGCACCGCGTGGGCATCATCCGCGACGCCATTGGCCGCATGCAGCGACACGTGCGCGATATTCTGGGCCGACTACGCTCCGCGACGCTTCTCGACGTCGGCTTGGCCCACGCCATCGACAATTTGCTCGCCTTCTGGCGGGCGCATCGCCCCAAGCTTGTCTTCCGCGTCGAGGTGCCGGAGGAAAGTTTCGGCGAGGTGATCGATGGAACGATCTACCGCGTCGTGCAGGAAAGCATAAGCAACGCGGTGCGCCACGGGACACCGACGACCATCGACATCAGCGTCAAGGCAAATCCGGACAACTCGATCGATATCAAGGTCGCCGACGACGGCTGCGGCCTAAAATCGGGCGGTGTTCGCGGCTTCGGCATCGTCGGCATGCGCGAGCGCGTAGCAACGCTCGGCGGCAATCTAGAGGTCACCAATCGACGCGACGGCAAAGGTGTTGTCGTCTCCGCCCATCTTCCAGCGCGCGGCCCCCACGCTGCCGCTTCCACCTTTGAAACACACGAGGCAACGCTGCAATGAAGATACTTCTGGTGGACGATCATATTGTCGTTCGTGAAGGTGTCCGCCGCCTCCTGTCGGGCATGAGCGGCGCCGAGTTGCACGAAGCATCGACCGGCGAAGAGGCGCTGGAGATGTTTCGCCAGATCAAGCCGGAGCTCGTGCTGCTCGACCTTAATCTGACGGGCATCGGAGGCCTTGAGCTTTTGCGCCGCCTGCTGAGCGAGGACGAGAAGGTCCGCGTCGTCGTGTTCTCAATGCACGCCGAGCCGATCTACGCAGCCCGCGCTCTACGCCTTGGTGCGCGCGGCTACGTCAGCAAAAGCGCTGGGGCCGACGAACTGGTCACTGCCGTCAAGAAGGTGGCCGAGGGTGGGCGCTACGTCGAGCGCGAGATCGCCGGAGAGCTGGCCTTCACGCAGCTTTCCGCCGAAGATCCGCTGCAGCAGCTCACCATGCGTGAGATTGAAATCCTCCGCCTTCTTGGCGAGGGCAACAGCCTCACCGAGATCGCCCAGACGATTGGCGTTGCCTACAAGACGGTCGCCAATACTTGCTCGATCATCAAGAGCAAGCTGGGCGTCGAGCGCACGGCCGACCTCATCCGTGTTTCTATGGAGATGAAGTAGCCCGATACGCCTGCGCTGACGTGCGCCGGTTTCCCGCGACACCGGCGCTCGACTTGCGGGAAACTTTGGCAAGGCGCGACCGGGAAAAAGTCCCTGGCCCTCGGCCAACACGTATCGCTAACGTTCTGGCGCCGCGCACTTGCGGAAAGGGCGCCGGATCGCCAATGGCCCTGGCGTCCTTCCCGCACTTTTTTTTGCGCAGCATTCTCGAAAGAGTTTGGTTCTCCCCGCGGGCCGCTGCACGCCGCCGCTAGCGGTTGACGAGCATCGTTGCGACGCGCGTGAATGGCGTCATCAGGCGGACCTTAATGTCGCCGGGCAGACCCACGCGATCAATGGCCATCACCATGCACCTGAGCCAAGCGTCCTTCGCCTCTGCGTTGATCTCGACGTGCTCGTGCATCTCGCGCACGTTCGAATGTCCCCACTTTTGCGTATAGAGCTTGGGGCCGCCGAGGAAGCCGGACAGAAAGTTTAGCTGTTCGATGCGCGAATGGGCGACCCCATGTCCGCGCAGATGCAGGACGTGCAGCGCTTGGCCCTCGGGTTCGAACTCGACGATGTTGTAGAACGTCTCGACCAGATTGCGCAGACCCTCTTCGCCGCCGACAAGATCGTAGAGTGAGGGCCCGCGCAACGCCGAGCCAGAGGCATCAGCGGCGACCGCGGAGCTCGTGTGATCGTCTGAACCTTCAGCAGCACCTGACATGGATCCTCCTGAGTTTCACACTCAGTCCGAGCGCATCGAAGTGCATTGTTCCTGCTCAATGCCCTGCCCAAGAAAAAGCGCGCGGCGTTCGAGGCACCGCGCGCTTCAAAGTGTTCTCTTAGGTTAGATGTCGAGTGTGTTTTGGCGCTCCCACTCCGTGAAGTGCGACGCGAACTGGTTCCACTCGCCGGTCTTCAGCTTGATGTAGGCGGAGGAGAACTCCTCGCCGAGAGCGCTCTTGAGTGAGGCGTCCTTGTCGAAGTTGCGGATGGCGTCGAGAAGGTTGAGCGGCAGTTTCGGAGCGTCGGTCACCGTATGTCCGAGCTGGTACATGTCGATGTCGTAGCGACGGCCCGGGTGGGCATTGCTTTCGATACCGTCGAGGCCGGCTGCAATGATGACAGCCTGGAGGAGGTACGGGTTAGCCGCGCCGTCTGGCAGGCGAAGCTCGAAGCGACCTTTGCCCGGCACGCGGACCATGTGCGTGCGGTTGTTGCCGGTCCAGGTGACGGTGTTGGGTGCCCACGTCGCGCCGGAAACCGTGCGCGGCGCGTTGATGCGCTTGTAGGAGTTGACAGTAGGATTGGTGATCGCGGACAGCGCTTCGGCGTGCTTCATGATGCCGCCGAGGAACTTGTAGCCCTGTTGCGACAGGCCCATTTCGTCAGTGGAGTCCAGGAACGCGTTGGAGGTGCCGCTCGTGTCCCAGACAGAGATGTGCGCGTGACAACCGTTTCCGGTAAGGCCTGGGAACGGCTTCGGCATGAAGGTCGCGCGCAGCCCGTGCTTCTCGGCGACAGTCCTTGCCATGTACTTGAAGAACGAGTGGCGGTCGGCGGTGATCAGCGCATCGTCGAAGCTCCAGTTCATTTCGAACTGGCCGTTGGCGTCCTCGTGGTCGTTCTGGTAGGCACCCCAACCCAGTTCCTGCATGTAATCGCAGATCTCGGCGATCACATCGTAACGGCGCATCAAAGCTTGCTGGTCGTAACAAGGCTTCGCTGCGGTGTCTTTTTGGTCGGAGATCGCCGTTCCGTCCGGCAGCGTCAGGAAGAATTCGCACTCTACGCCGGTTTTCACGCGCAGCCCGAGCGCCGCGGCCCTCGCAACGAGGTGCTTGAGGACCACGCGAGGCGCCTGAGCGACGAGCTTGTCCTCCATCACGCAGTCGGCCGGCAGCCAGGCAACTTCCTTCTTCCACGGAAGCTGGATCATGCCGGCTGGGTCCGGCATGCCGAACATGTCCGGGTGCGCCGGTGTCATGTCCAGCCATGTGGCGAAGCCGGCAAAGCCGGCTCCGTCTTTCTGCATCTCTGCGATCGCTGCTGCGGGAACGAGTTTGGCTCGCTGTCCACCAAACAGGTCGGTGAACGAGATCATGAAATAGCGAATGCCACGATCTTTCGCGACTTGCGCGAGATCGATCTTCACCTCGTGTGAATCGTGGGCCATCGGTGTTTTCCCAAGTGTGTCGGTTACGTTGACGCTCTTCGCTGCCGCCGGCCTGCTAAATCTTCCGAAGAATTTCACAGCCGCCCGCCCAATTTTAGAAGTTGCCCTGACCGGGGATCCAGCCCGTTCCCGCCAGAGGCACCCGCGCCATGGCGGCGGCCTCGATCGTGAGCGCGCAGAGATCTTCTGGGGTCAGATTGTGCACGTGATTGTGGCCGCAGGCACGTGCAATGGTCTGTGCCTCGAGCGTCATCACTTTGAGGTAGTTGGCGAGGCGCCGTCCGGCGAGAACCGGGTCGAGACGCCGCGACAGCTCTGGATCCTGCGTCGTGATACCGGCCGGATCCCTGCCCTCGTGCCAGTCGTCATATGCGCCGGCCGTGGTGTGGAGCTTGTTGTACTCAGATTCCAGCGCCGGATCGTTATCGCCCAGGGCGATCAGAGCCGCCGTGCCGACTGACACAGCGTCAGCGCCGAGCGCCAGCGCCTTGGCAACGTCCGCGCCGTTGCGGATGCCGCCCGACACGATCAGCTGCACCTTGCGATGCATGCCGAGGTCCTGCAGCGCCTGCACGGCAGGACGGATGCAAGCGAGGGTCGGCTGGCCGACGTGCTCGATGAACACTTCCTGCGTGGCGGCGGTGCCGCCCTGCATGCCGTCGACGACCACTGCGTCAGCGCCGGCCTTCACGGCCAGGGCAACGTCATAGTAAGGACGCGCGCCGCCGACCTTGATGTAGATGGGCTTCTCCCAGTCGGTGATCTCGCGCAGCTCGAGGATCTTGATCTCGAGATCGTCGGGACCGGTCCAGTCCGGGTGACGGCAGGCCGAGCGCTGGTCGATGCCCTTCGGCAGCGTGCGCATTTCGGCGACGCGATCGGAGATCTTCTGGCCGAGCAGCATGCCGCCGCCGCCGGGCTTCGCGCCCTGGCCGACCACCACCTCGATGGCGTCCGCTTTACGCAGATCGTCCGGGTTCATGCCGTAGCGCGACGGCAGATACTGATAAACCAGCGTCTGCGACTGGCCGCGCTCTTCAGGCGTCATGCCGCCGTCGCCCGTCGTCGTCGACGTGCCGGCGATGGTGGCGCCGCGGCCGAGTGCTTCCTTCGCGTTCGCCGACAGCGAGCCGAAGCTCATGCCGGCGATGGTGATCGGAATCTTCAGCTCGATCGGCTTCTTCGCGAAGCGCGTGCCGATCACGACGTTGGTCGAGCACTTCTCGCGATAGCCTTCCAGCGGATAGCGAGACATCGACGCGCCGAGGAACAGCAGGTCGTCGAAGTGGGGCACCTTGCGCTTCGCGCCGCCGCCACGGATGTCATAGATGCCGGTCGTTGCCGCACGGCGGATTTCCGACAGCGCATAGTCATCGAATGCGGCCGCCTTGCGCGGCGTCGTGGGAGGGTTGTGGTAGCTCATCAGTAAGCGTCCGCGTTATCGATGTTGAAGTTATAGAGCTTGCGGGCCGAGCCGTAGCGACGGAAGTCCTTCGGCTTCACGCCGTTGAGACCCGAGCGCTTCAGGATGCCGTCGATGATCTCCAGGTGCTCATCGCGCATCTCTTTCTCGATGCAGTCCGCACCGAGGCTCTTCACCGAGCCGCGCACGAACAGGCGTGCCTCGTAGATCGAGTCACCGAGCGCATCGCCTGCATCGCCGAACACCACGAGGTTTCCGGTCTGCGCCATGAACGCCGACATATGGCCGATGTTGCCTTTGACGACGATGTCGATGCCCTTCATCGAGATGCCGCAGCGCGACGACGCGTTGCCCTCGACAACCAGAATACCGCCGCGCCCTGTGGCACCCGCGTACTGGCTGACGTCGCCCTTAACGACGACTTTACCCGACATCATGTTCTCGGCAGCACCAGGTCCGGCAGAGCCGTGAACCGTGACGTTTGCCTGCTTGTTCATGCCGGCCACGTAGTAGCCGACGCTGCCCTTGATATCGATGTTGAGCGGGGCATCCACGCCGACAGCAACCGCATGCCGACCCTTCGGATTGATGATTTCCCACTGCGTTTCGTTGGTGCCGGCGTTCTGCTTGTGCAGAAGCTCGTTCATTTCACGCAGTGAAGTAGAAGCAAGATCGATGGTGCGCATGGCAGCTCTTAGCGCTCCCAGAAATAGACGGTTGCGGGTTCAGGCTCCCAGATGCGTGCACCATCGACGCCGGGCAGGCCGGCAAGTGCACGATATTCGGAGCCAAAGGCGACGTACTGATCGGTTTCGGCCATGACGGCAGGCTTGCACGCGATGGGATCGCGCACGACCGCAAATCCGTTCTTGGTGCCGACGACGAACGTGAAGAAACCGTCGAGATCATCGAGGCTCTTCTGCAGTGCTTCGCCGAGGTTCATTCCCTGCTTGATGCGCCAGGAAATGTACGCAGCTGCGACTTCCGTGTCGTTCTCCGTCTCGAACGTCATGCCGTCGTGAATCAGTTCGCGACGCACGTTTGGATGGTTCGACAGAGACCCGTTGTGCACCAGGCACTGGTCGGGACCCGTGGAAAACGGATGCGCGCCCATCGTGGTCACGGCCGATTCCGTCGCCATGCGCGTGTGACCGATGGCGTGCGAGCCCTGCATCTTGGCAAGCTCGAACTGGCTCGCGACCTCCGTCGGCCAACCAACTTCCTTGAAGATCTCGATCGATTCTCCGGTGCTCATGATGCGCAGCTTCGGATGCCCCGTGCGCAGAGCTTCGCGCGCGGCCTGGGCCTTGTCGGCTGGCACGCTGAGAACAGCATGCGTCGCCTTGCGCTCGAGGCTGACCTCGGCACCTATGGCTTTCGAAAGGGCTGCGGTGAGGCCGGCGAATTCCGCATCCGGATTCGGCGACTGCAGAGTGATTTTCGCCTTGCCTTGCTGCGGAGCTCCATAGACGGCGAAGCCGGCAGAGTCCGGTCCGCGCTCGCACATGGTCGCAAGCATGGTTGAAGTGAGCTCGCCGAGGCGAGGCTCAAGTTTGGCGTCCTTTATGAACAGGCCAACAATGCCGCACATCTTGTTTTAGTCCCCAATGTTCAGTGCTGAGAGAGAGCTTAGCAGGCACTTTCCTGCAGTCAACTGGTATGAAGAGATTTTTCCTATCAGGCAACTTGTTGCCCGTGGCGCCAGACTTCGTAGCGAATGCGCGCAATGCGATAGGCATCCGGAATCGACAGCGCCCAGACGAATAAACCGAGGGCGGAGCGGCCAATGAAGGACGTTTCCGGGGTCGTCGTGTGCCAGCATAGGAGCGCCAGCAGCAGCGAGAAGAAGGCAAAGCCCAGCCCGCGCATTTGCGCGCCGACGGCGACATGACCGGCACCGGGAGCGAGGATAGCGAGGGCAAGAACGATGTGCGGGTTGATGGGACGCTTTGCTTTCATGCCGCGCGCGCCCGACCCATCGCGCCCGCAATCGCGCGCATGCTCTGCAACTGGTCTAGAACCGTGGCGAAGTCGTTGTGCGCGATCTGCGCCTTCTCGAATACCGACTGGCGAAGCAGCAGATGCTCGCCGCGCTTTCCCTCAGCGCCCTGGCGCACAATTCGCATGCCGCGCTCGGTGATCGCGATCTCCTTCACGCGCGGATCCTTGAGAATTCCGCTTAGCACCGGAGCAAGCTCTGCGAGCAGCGGCTCGGCCTCTTCGTCCCCGCGGATCAGAACCTCCGCAGGAAACTCGGCGGGAGTATCGAGGCGATACTCGAACCGCGAGGAAAGCGAATAGAATTCGGTGCCGCAATGGCGCACCAGGATCGATAATCCCGGCAGCCCTGGATTGCGGTCGAGCAGCGTCGTCGACAGCCAGAGCTGCGGCAGACGGCGCATAGTCAGTGTGTCGAGCACGAGGTCGACTTTGACGCCGCGTCCGCGATGCGAGCCCGAAAGCTGCGGGAAGCCATCGGCCCCGTGCGTCAGCTCCGAGCGATCAAGCGCTACGGCACATTCATCGAGCAAACCGCGACGTGCAGCCATTGCGGCGCGATGATCGCGGACTGCGATGTAGGAAACGGTCACGGCGCCAGCGGCAGCCACAAAAAGCGTGAGGGACATGAGGGGGGCACCTGACGCGTTCGAGTTGTTGTTTCTCGGGATGGGCGATCCCCGGGTAGTCGTCCGGGGATCGCGGGGCCTGCCGCGGGGAGAAGGGTCCCGCGACAGGCTATGGGTTAGCTCAGTGCCCGACCGGACGCGGCCAGGGCATCGTGAACTGCGCACCGCGCTTGACGAACTTGTAGCGGTGGCCGGCGAACCAGACCGAGGCGATGATGTAGAACACCATCATCGCGACGAGCTGCGTGCCGTAGCCGAGGAACACCGCGAAGTAGGTCGTGGCGCAAAGCGCGAGCAGCACGAGGGCCGGCAGCGGATGGAACGGATGCACATAGCCGCGCTTGATCGTGCCGAGCGGCCACATCTTCCGGAACATCAATACGTTGAAGGCCATGAACGTGTACTCGAGCAGACCCGACAGGATCGAGAAGGTGATGACCTGATCGAGCGGCGCGAAGTATGCGAACACCAGAGCCACCGGAACGAGGAACACGATCGAGCGGAAAGGTGTGCGGTACTTCGGATGCACGGCGCCGAACACCTGCGGCAGATACCGGTCGCGACCCATAGAGAACCAGGCGCGAGAGGCATCGTTGATGCAGCCGTTCGCCGACGCGAGCGTCGAGAAGATGGTACCGATGAACAGCAGCACCATCAGCGGTGTCGAACTGGTCAACCGGGCAGCGTCGAACAGCGGCGTCACTGCTTGACCAAGGTATTCCCACGGCATCAGGCCGGCGCAGATGTACCAGGTCATCGTCGCCGCGATCAGCAGCGTGATGACGCCGGTCATCGTGCCGAGCGGCAGGGCGCGCGCAGGTGAACGAACCTCTTCGGCGGCCTGCGTTGTTCCCTCGATGCCGAGGTAGTACCACATGCCGAAGTGCATCGCCGCCAGCACGCCCAGCCAACCGTAAGGCAGCCCGTTGAGCAGCTCATGCGGCTTCAGCACGTCATCGGTCCAAGGGCTTACCGCCGCGAACAGGATGAGGATCGCGACGAAAGCGATGGCGGTGATGACGAGGTTGAACGTCAGCGTGGCGTAGACGCCGCGGTAGTTCAGGAACGCCAGGAACATGATGGTGAGCACGATAAACGGCTTATCGTGCGTGTCGGCGAACCCTGCCATGCCTCCCACGGTTTGCACGAGGTAGCCGAGCGTAATCGCGTTGGCCGCTTCGAGCATTGTGTAGGCAAAGACGAGGAACAGGCCGACGTTGAACGCCATCAGCGGCCCGACGATATGCTTGGCCTGCGCGTACTGACCACCGGCGGCGGCGACCGTTGAAGTCACCTCCGAGTCGATCATGGCGACGCAGGTGTAGAGCATGCCCGCCGCCCAGCAGGCGATGAGAGCAGCGAGTGCACCACCCTTGCCGACAGCGAAGTTCCAACCCATGTACTCGCCGACGAGCACGATACCGACGCCGAGGGCCCACACGTGACCAGGGCCGAGGACGCGGAGCAGCGAGACCTTCTCGCCGTGAACTGCAGTATATTGGCTCACAGGTGGCCTCCCTGGTGCGGCGGGTCGATGACCAGGCTGTCTTCGATTTCACCTTCCTTCGAGGAAAGCAGCGTCTCCTCCGAGTGGGCGCGGTTGGTACGGATCATGTCGGTGAGCATCCAGAGGCCGAGCAAGGCCGAGATGCCCCAGGCTGCGTATTCCAGCAGCTGGAAGTTGTTCAGATTTTCCATTGGAGCACTCCGTCAGCGGTCGAACCGCTCAGCGATAACGTCCTTGTATTCCTTCGCCGACCAGCGGAAGACGAGCACGAAGTAGGCAATCACCACGAATGCGGTGATCAGCAGTGCCGGCAAGCTGAAGGAATAGTCGAAGCGGGTGGCGATCAGTTCGTGGGCTGTCTGCGGCGTGTAGCCGAGCTTCTCCCACTGCTGCGCCATCGTCGCGTTCTGCCCGAGATCTGCCCACGTAGCGTCAGGCAGATTGAGGGTCGTCTTGCCGCCGCCTGCGAGGCCGAAGTAGACCGGCAGGAACAGGGCAGCGAGCACGAGCACCAGCAGAAACAACGAATCGACAAACTGCCCGAACTTTGACTGTTGGGGCGGTTGATAAGGCGTCTTGGCCATTTTTTTCTCCTCAGCCTTTCTTGCCGCGAAGCAAGTCGAGGTAGTGGAGGTCGAGGCCGTAGATGTGCTCCTTGTCCTCGGAATAGTGCTTCACCATCGCGAAGATGGATGCCGAGTTGAACAGCAGAACCACACCACCCGCGAACGCGAGTGCGTAGACCACTTCCGGCGAACCGGCGTTAGGTACAACCTTCCAGAATACGAAGGCATACGTTGCCCAGAGCACGGCGACGGCCAACACTGCCCATCGCCGGTCTCCCGCGAACATTCGATGTACGCGTGCGTCTGTATTGCTCTTTTCCATGAGCACCCCTTGGCTTGTTTCCACCCGAGTTATGGTTGCCTTAGAGGCAACCGTTTTTTATATCAGGAAAATTCTGCGACGGGTTGCCGCAAGTTGTCAAGGCATTTGAGTGCTGATTTGTCGAGCATTTCGAATATCAAGTCGAAAAAATGTGCAGAGTGGCGCCCTTATAGGCGGTTGAATCGGCGGAAAATTGCTTGCATCGCAAGAACGTGATTGGCCATGTTTGCAGTGCATTTCCAAGGCCGCTCAGAGTGCGGATCGATCGATGCCTCTCGCCTTGTTCAGGTACGCGCTCGCGAGAGATCATCCGAAGGATCTGCACTTCCAGTGGACGCCTGAGCTCAAGACTACCTGCGACGTCATAATCATCGGCGCGGGCGGCCAAGGGCGGTGGACATGCAGATGGCCAAAGGCCTGACCCGCAAGTTTGCTGACGCCACGCTGATGAATGCTGCCAATCCAACGCCGAAAGAATGCCGCCTGGCGATCCGCGACGGAGACATCGCCGGGCGCGTGACGTCGATTGTGCGCTCGCCGACGCTAGGCCAGGCCATCGACCTGCGACCCGAGAAGTTCGCCGATCTTTCCGTCGTCCAGACATCGATTGCCAAGATGCCCGCGATCCTCACACGGGCGGATATCGGGGGTAGAACCGTTTTCCACTTGCTAGTGGACAGTGCAGCCGCCTTATACTTCTGCGATTGTCTCCTTGATGCCGCAGCCGAGTTCGGCGGCCGCATCGCCGGCCTCGATGTTTTGCAGAAGTTTGAAGACGTATGAAATCGACAAAAACGCGCCGTCCGCCTTCGGTTAAGGCCCGCATCGCCGAAAGCAATTCCGACGCCCTCAGCGAGCCTCTGGGCGCCGTGGTGGCCGATAACGACTCAAATCCCGAGGTCAGCGCGAAGCCCGCGGCAGGTCGCGTGTCGCGGCAGATCCCGACGCGCAAGTCCACGCCAGGCGAGGATGATCAGGATCCGCACGCGCTGCATGGTGCGCGCGACAACATGCTCGAAGTTGCGATCGGTCGGGAGGTCCGCGCATTCCGCAACAAGCTCGGCATCACCGCGTCCGACCTGGCCCGCGCCGCTGACCTCTCCCTCGGCATGCTGTCGAAGATCGAGAACGGCGTCACCAGCGCTTCGCTGACGACGCTGCAACGCCTGTCGAAGGCGCTCGGCGTTCCGGTCACTTCTCTTTTTCGCCGCTTCGAGGAGCGCCGCGATGCCGTCTTCGTTTCCAGCGGCCAGGGTCTGCTCATCGAGCGTCGCGGCACTCGTGCCGGTCACCAGTATCAGCTCCTCGGACACACCGGCGGCCTGTCCGGCAGTGTGGTCGTCGAGCCGTACATGATCACGCTCACCGAGGAATCGGACGTCTTCCCGCTCTTCCAGCACGGCGGGCACGAGCTGATCTATCTGCTGGAAGGCGAGGTCGTTTACCGCCACGCCGACAAGCTCTATCCGATGAAGCCTGGCGATAGCCTGTTCTTCGATGCTGACGCGCCGCATGGCCCCGAGGAACTGGTCAAGCTGCCGATCCGGTTTCTATCGGTGATCAGCTACTCTCGTGAGCTTCCATAAGAATTTCTCTTTGTCCCCACTTGCAATCGACATGCTATGGGAATACCGATTTCCCACGGGGAAACTGAGAAATGACCTCCGATGCTGCCGCGCGTCGTCATCTTCCAGCACGCAGAATCATGCCACGCGGGCACCCTCGCCGGCCATCTGCGCGTGGATGGGATCGCGCCCGCTATCGTGAAGCTTGATCGCGGCGAGCCGCTTCCAGACCTCGACCAGTTCGACATCCTGATGGTGATGGGCGGGCCGATGAATGTTTGGGACGAGGATACCTATCCCTGGCTGAAAGAGGAAAAGGCAGCCATCCGCCGCTGGGTCGTCGAGCAAGACAAGCCGTTCCTCGGCGTCTGCCTCGGTCATCAACTGCTCGCCGACTCGCTTGGCGGCCAGGTCGGGCCGGCAACCGTGGGCGAGATCAATCTGCTTGAGATTGCGCTGAGTCCCGAAGGGCAGCGTCACCCGCTCTACGCCGGCTTCAACAGCCGGAAGCGCGGATTGCAGTGGCACGGTGCCGAGGTCAAGGCGCTACCTGACGGTTCGATCGTCCTTGCCTCGACCAGCGATTGCCCGATCGCGGCATTCGCCTACGGCTCGAGCGCCTTCGGACTGCAATACCACGTCGAGGCGACGGACCAATCCGTCGTCGATTGGTCGTCCGACGCTGCCGGTCAGGAAGCGCTGAGCCGCCTGCATCCGCCAGGCTTCGTGCAGACGTTGCACGTCCGCGTGAGCGAGGGCTTTTCGGAGTTGCTAGGCAATTCGCGGCGCCTCTACGACAACTTCATGCGCATCGCTGTCGAGCGTCTCGTCTACACCTGATCTCCGGCCTTCCAGCCATAGAGCCAATCGTATCGCGCCATGAGTCGCTCCGGCGGCGCGTAGCGCAGCACCAGGTTGCGCACCACCGCGGACGCGCCACCGAGATGATAGATGCGTCCGTTGTTCCGCGAGGCATCGGCAACGCGGACGACGCGCGGACGCCGCATTCGCTGATACGAGCGCAGCGCCTGCGGAACGTTATCCGGTCTAAGTGCCAGCGCATCGGCAAGGGCGACTGCATCCTCCAGCGCCATCACCGCACCTTGCGCAAAGAACGGCATGACCGGATGCGCCGCGTCGCCCAGCAACGCGATGCGGCCGCGCGTCCATTCCCCGGGAACCGGCAGCGACTGCAGCGACCAGCGCTTCCATGCCGGCGCGCAGCGGATCAGAGCCTGCAGCGGGGCGGCGCAGGCGGGCATGTTTTGCGCCACCCAATCTGGCGCCACCGCCGCACTCCAATCGGTGTCGTGTCGGTCATCATCGAGTACGACGATGATCGCCAACTCCGTCCCGCCCGAGACTGGATAATGCACGACGTGCGCCTGCGGAAACAGCCAGATCGTCACCTCGTTACGGAGAAAGTCCGCCGGTAGCTCTTCGCGCGCAATGACGCTACGCACCGCGCTCTTGCCTGAAAAGCGCGGCTTGCTGTCGTCGATCAACTTCGTGCGCAGACCGGACCAGACGCCATCCGCCGCGATCAGCGCAGAGCCGAAATGTGCTTCGCCCGCGTCGCTGGCAACGCAGACGCGCTGATCGTCGCTCGCCACCTGCGATGCGCCGAAGCCGAGCGACAATGAGATCAGCGGATTGGCGCGTGCCGCGTCGGCCAGCACTGCGTGCAGGTCTTTTCTATGTGCCACCCAATAGGGTGCCCCGTGGCGTGCTGTGATCCATTCCCCGAGAGGCATCCGGGTGAGTTTCGCGCCGCTCGCCCCATCGCGCACGCTGAGCGCTTCTGGCTCGCCCACGCGTGCACGCAGCGCATCGGCGACGCCTAGATGCTGCAGAATGCGCGTGCCGTTGGGGCCGAGCTGAATGCCGGCGCCTTCCTCGTGAAAAGCCGGACGCCGCTCGAGCACGTGCGAGGCGATGCCGCGTTGCGCCAATGCCAGCGCTGTCGACAACCCGCCGATACCACCGCCGGCAATCAGCACCCGATCGGCGCAGCCGCCGTCGTGCGCACGCGCCACCGCCGCCTCCGCGTTGGAATTCGCCAGAGGATCGAGCTGTGGAAGGGACATGGGTATTGCAGCGTGCGAGCCCGCTAGGCCGCATCCTCGACGAGATTGACGATCGCGCCCGCCGGATCACTCTCGTCGGCGGCGAGCCGCGGATCGTAGATATAAAGCGTCGAGCAGTAGGGGCAGAGGATCTGACCGTCGCCACCCATGTCGAGATAGACGTGCGGATGATCGAACGGCGGCCGGGCACCCATGCAGTTGAGTTCGCGCACGCCGATGAAGATCTTCTCCACGCCCTGATCGTTGGCGAGGTGGGGGACGGGGCTGGAGGCCATTGATTTGCCCTGCAGTTCTTGATGTGCTGGCGGGACCATAGCGCCGGCCGGTGGCAAATGATAGGGGTGCGCGCGATGGCAAAAGCGCGCTCCGCGTGAGGAACCGAACGGTGCAGAAATTCAGCTCGGACGGCGTCGAAATCGCCTACATCGACGAGGGCGAGGGGGACCCGGTCCTCCTCATTCACGGCTTCGCTTCCAACGTCTCGACCAATTGGGGCGAGACCGGCTGGGTGAAGTTGCTGACCAATGCCGGTTTCCGCGTCATCGCCTACGACAACCGCGGCCACGGTCACAGCGCCAAGCTCTACAATCTCACCGACTACGGCGCGCCGCTCATGGCGGAGGATGCTCGCCGTCTTCTCGATCATCTCGGCGTCGAGAAAGCGCACGTGGTCGGCTACTCGATGGGCGCGCGCATCGCGGCCTTTCTCGCCATCGCCCACCCGCAGCGGGTGCATTCGCTCACCTTCGGCGGGCTCGGCATCAACATGGTGCGTGGCGTCGCCGGCACCGGTCCTGTAGCGCAGGCACTGGAAGCGCCGACCATCGATGACGTGACGCATCCGACCGCGCGTACCTTCCGCGCCTTCGCCGAGCAGACGAAAAGCGACCTCAAAGCGCTCGCCGCCTGCATTCGCTCATCGCGCGCCCGCATAACACCCGAGGCGGTGGGGGAACTCCGCTGCCCGGTGCTTGTGGTTGTGGGGGAGAGGGATGTCATCGGCGGCCCGGCCGAGGCTCTCGCCGCCCTGATACCGGGCGCGCGTGCTGTGATGCTGCCCGACCGCGATCACATGAAGACCGTCGGCGACAAGCTGTTCAAGCAGGCGGTTCTGGAGTTCTTGGCAGAGCAGTCCTAATCGGCGATCCGACAGGCCCGCATACGAGGCCCCGGCGACCGGCACCGGAATCTCGAAAGACAAACGCGGGGTTGCCATGAGATCGGCGGCCGATCAATGCCGGGGCCAAGACGCAGTACACACCCAGATTTGCGACACATACGCATTACGAATTGGCCACTGCCTGGGGGCCTGGATTGCTCCAGACACCCAATACTTAACAAGCCAAAGGTGACAGGTCTGCATACGTTGCAGCAATCGCGGCATTCCAGCTGTGGATAACTTTTGCTGGGGCGTTGTCTCGTTCTGCCCTGTCTGATCGCGCCGCTTTTGAGTCGTAATGGCGCCCGAATGCCCTGGCTCTATGCGGCTGGGAAAGATGGCAGATTCACAATTCGTTAGGGTTACCGCGGTTAGCGTCCCACCATGCCATCCGTCCCGTTGCGCGTAGCTTTTGGCATTCTTGTCCCCGTGCTGCTCACTGGCTGTGGCGGCACTGGCCAATCCTTTATTGCCAAGGACGAACCCTGGCGGGCGATCGAGGAGCGCGCGTGCCTCGCCTCCGGAGCGGTTCGCGAAAGCCCCTTCGTCAAGACCAAGCTGTCGCTCGGCGGACCGAGCGCGTGCGGCGCCGAGCGCCCCTTCGAGATGGCTGCCGCCGACGGTGGCCGCGTCACCCTGAGCCCTGTCGCCTACCTGCGCTGCCCGATGATCCCCCAGGTCAACAACTGGGTCGTCAATACGATCGGGCCCGCTGCGCGCCGCATCTACGGCGTGCCGTTGGCGCAGCTCAGCATCGCGGGTTCATACGCGTGCCGGCCAATCAATCACGCCAGCGGTTCGATCTTGTCGGAGCATGGACACGCCAACGCGCTCGACGTCTCCGGCTTCGTCCTCGCCGACGGTCGCCGCATCTCGGTGAAGCGGGGCTGGCGCGGCGATTACCGCGAACGTACGTTCTTACGCGCTGTGCACGCTGGCGCCTGCCAGGAGTTCACCACGGTGCTTGGTCCCAACTACAACTCGCTGCACGCCGACCACTTCCACGTCGATCTTGCGCGCCGCGGTTCGGATGGCCTGAAGACTGTTTGCAAATAGCGGGATGGGATAGAGCCTCATGCGCGATCGCGTTGAGGTTCAATCGTCATCCTCGTCGCCGCAGTCGACGGGAAATTCCATGTCGGCTTCCCAGCAGACGAAGTCCTGTTGGATCCGCTGCACGACTGGCGGCACGGCCAGTGCGCCAAACACGATTGCGAGAAGCACCAGGCGCATGCGGCACCTACCCACACGTTGCGGCGCTGCACGCTAGCCCATTTCAGCGGGTGCGGCCAGCGCGCGCAAGCGCAGACGGCTCCCCGGCCGACGCCGACCGGGCGCGTTTGGCGGCGAAATACTTCTGTGCCTGATCGATGTCTGTTGCCGCCATGTCGGCGACCGAAGTTGCCCGCAATTCGCGCATCTGTTCGACGTCGGTATCGCCCAGCTTCACGTGCTGCGCGTACTGCATGGCGACGAGGCCACGCCCATCGGCGGCCGGAGCATATTTGAAGACGTTGAATTCCATCACGTCGCTGCCGGGCGCCCAGGTGAGAAAATCGATGATCGCCTCTCCCTTGTCGTTGGTCACGATGGCGTAGTTGGCGTCCTTGTTATGCTCTTTGACTGCCTTTCCTACGGCTTCAACCGCCGTGACCGGGTCGACGTTCATCTCCGGATACGAATAGAACGCAAAGAGCTTCGACCAGTTGTCGACGCTCTCGCCCGGAAGGGTGAACTCCGCAAGCCCGTTCCCCGGCTGCCCGTCAGGCAGCGCGCGCTGGTCCTCGAAGCCGAGCGAATACGTCTCGTTCCCGAACTCGACGCTCGGCGTGTCCGCCGCCATCGCGATGGACGACAATGCAAACAGCGCAGCGACGATCACAACGCGCATGATGCGCTCCTTCACGCTTGAGATGAGTTGATCACACGGGCGAGCTGCCAAGCCGACACCACACGGTCGAACGGCTCTGCGTCGCAGCGGATGCGATAGAGCGTGGCGCCGTCGTCGAGCATCAGCAGCTGTTCGATGCGATATGACACCTCAGGCGCCATATGACCGGTCTCGAGCCCAGCGAACTGCGCACCCGCGAACTGAACCAAAGCTCCGATTTCCAGCTCAAATCGTGCCATGCCCGTTCCTCGCATCCCCGGGGCGCCCAATCGGAGAAGCGTAGGGCGGTCACGCTGAAGGACGCGTGTGGATCATCGAGACAATTGGATGAAGATTGTTAGCCGTCGGGCAACAGACCATTGCGGCGGGGCGCGGTAACTTTTTTCGCGGTGCGGCGAACCAACGGTTACACTGGTTCGTTAGCAAGTAACTCGCCCTGCGCGGCATCGCGCCATCCATTGGCGGTGTCAGACCCCAACGAAAATCTAGAGGCTCCCTGTGCTTTCAACGCTCTCGGTCGAAAAGACCGCATTTCCGCGCTCTAGCAAGCGTCAGGGCGATTTGTACGAGCGCCTGCTTTCCAGCCGAAATCTATCGCTCTCGCTTGCGGCACCTTTGTCCGACGAAGACCAAGTTGTTCAGTCGATGGATGATGCCAGCCCCACCAAGTGGCACCTCGCCCACACCACCTGGTTCTACGAGTCGTTCATCCTGAAGCCGACGCTGTCGGACTATCGCGAGTTCTCACCCGACTTCGAGTATTGCTTCAATTCATACTACGAGAGCAAAGGCGACCGTCATCCGCGCGCCCGGCGCGGACTGTTGACGCGCCCGTCTGTCGCCCAAGTGCGGGAATACCGCGCCCACGTCGATGCCGCGCTTGCGCGTCTGTTCGACGAGGGCGTTGTCGACGCCTCGCCCGATCCGTTGGCCGCGCTGATCGAGCTCGGCATCAATCACGAGCAGCAGCATCAAGAGCTTCTGCTGACCGACATTCTTAGCCTGTTCGCCGCTGAGCCGCTGCGCCCGGCCTACCGGCAATCGCAAACTCTTGCCCAGTCGTCCGCCATCGACCTGGAGTTCATTCCTTTCTCTGGCGGCATACACGCGATAGGCCACGACGGCGCTGGGTTTTCCTACGACAACGAGGGGCCGCGCCACGAAGCGCTGCTCTACCCATATCGCCTTGCCAATCGCTGCGTGACCAATGCCGAGTGGCTCTCCTTCATGGAGGATGGCGGCTATCGCGATCCACTGCTGTGGCTCGCCGATGGCTGGTCGACGATCAAGGTGCAGGGATGGACGGCGCCCCTTTACTGGGAGCAGCGCGACGGCGTCTGGCACCAGATGACGCTCGAAGGATTGCGGCCAGTCGATCTCGAACGCCCGGTGACCCACATCAGCTATTACGAGGCCAATGCCTTTGCGACTTGGGCCGGTAAGCGTCTGCCGACAGAGTTCGAGTGGGAAGCGGCGACTTCCGGCTATCCCGTTGAAGGCAACGATCTCGGCGCCGAAACTTTGCGCCCATGCGGGGCGCAGGCCGCGCCGGGCCGCCTCGCCCAGCTCTTCGGCGACGTGTGGGAATGGACATCAAGCGCCTACCTGCCATACCCCGGCTATCGCCCTGCGCCGGGCGCAGTCGGTGAATACAACGGCAAGTTCATGGTCAGCCAGAACGTGCTCCGCGGCGGTTCTTGTGCAACCCCGCCGGGCCACATTCGCACCAGCTACCGCAACTTCTTTTACCCGCACCAGCGCTGGCAGTTCACCGGCGTGCGCCTTGCTGAGGATGACGCATGAACCTCGACGACGACTACGGCCTCGACGCCGCCACTGATGCACGTGACGCCGAAGCTGAGGCATTCCTGTGCGATATCCACGGCGAACCGAGCGAGTTCGCCACCGCCCTCGTCAGCGGTCTGTCGAAGCGCAACAAGGCTATCCCGTGCCGCTTCTTCTACGATGCCGAGGGCAGCCGCCTCTTCGAGCAGATCACCAGCCTCCCCGAATACTATCCCACGCGTACCGAGACGGGCATCCTGCGCGCGCACGCGACGCATCTTTCCCAGCTTGTTCCTCCCGGTGCCGTGCTGATCGAATTCGGGTCCGGCTCGAGCACCAAGACCGAGTTGCTGCTCGCCGAAATGGACGATCTCCATGCCTACGTGCCGATCGACATCAGCCCAGCAGCGCTCGATGATGCCCGCGCACGCATTGCGGAGCGCTTTCCGCGCCTGCGCGTCACACCCGTCGTTGGCGATTTCTCGCGGCCGCTGCCGCTACCCGCGGCGATCGCCGGGCACGCCCGCGTCGGCTTTTTTCCCGGCTCGACGATCGGCAACCTCGCCGAGGCGGATGCCGTCGCGTTGCTGACCAGCATGCGCGCCATCCTCGGCAAGGGGGCAATCCTCATCATCGGCGCTGATTTGAAGAAGGACGTGCGCCGCCTCATCGCCGCATACGATGATGCGGAAGGCGTGACTGCCGCGTTCAATCTCAACCTGCTGCGGCGTGCCAACCGCGAGCTGGGTGCGGATTTCGACCCGGGCGCCTTCTCTCATCTCGCCACCTACGACGTGCGCCACGGCCGGATCGATATGCATCTCGTCAGCGGACGCGCCCAGACGGTGAACGTCCTCGGCCACAGGTTCCGCTTTGCCGACGGTGAGCGCATCCACACGGAGCACTCGCATAAGTACGATATCGCCGGTTTCGCTGCCCTGGTGCAGCGGGCGGGATGGCAGTCGCGCGAGGTTCTGACCGACCCTGAGAACCTGTTCAGCGTGCACATTCTCACGGCCTCATAGCTCTCCAGCCACGAATTGCGCTAAAAGCGCGCCATGACATGGCACAAGGACGGCCCGGGCTCGCGCCGCGGCTATCATCACGGAAATCTGCGCGAAGCGCTCATCGCCGCCGCGCTCGATCTCATATCCAAGAAGGGGCCGGCCGGCTTCACCTTCGCCGATGCCGCGCGCGCAGCCGGCGTCAGTCCAGCCGCCCCGTATCGCCATTTCCGCGACCGCGACGCGCTGATGGCCGACATCGCGCGCCGCGGCTTTGATGCATTTGCCGAGGCGTTGTTGCGAGCGTGGGATGACGGCAAGCCGACGCCGCGCTCAGCATTCGAACGCGTCGGCCGCGCCTATCTGGAGTTCGCCGCCAAGGAGCCGGCCCAGTTCTCGGCGATGTTCGAAAGCGGCGTACCGCTCAACGATTATCCGGAGGTTCGTGAAGCCGGGGATCGTGCATTCAACGTGTTGCGTCAGGCATGTGAGGCGGTCGCAGCAACCATGCCGAAGGAGAAGCGTCCTCCCTCGTTGATGATGGCGCTGCACATCTGGTCTCTCAGCCATGGCATCGCATCGCTGTTTGGCAGAGGCGATGCTGCGCGACGCACGATTCCGATGTCGCCCGACGATCTGTTGGAAGCTGCAGTGCTCATCTATCTCGACGGTCTTGGCGTTCCCGCCGACAAGTAGATGCGTCACGACGAACGATGCGTGACGCAATGCGTGCTCTCTGAGCAAAACCGATGTATAGCAATTGATCTCTCATTCATTGACACAGATGGATTGAACTCATGGCAGCTAACGAGAAGACATCGGCAGCAGTTGCAAAGATCGCATCGAAGGCGTTGAAGTCGCCTGCATCGCTCACTCCCGCCGAGATCAAGAAGCTTGCAGCGTCTGCGCTCACGCAGGCTGCCGACAAACCGGCGAAGCCGGTGAAGAAGAAAAAGTCGCCGGTGAAGCGCAAGGTCGCCGCCAAGAAAGTGAAGCGCAAGGCCGTCAAGAAGAAGCGCTGATGTTATGAGACGGCGGCGCGTGCGGCGCCGCCGTTCTCTCATCGGCGTAGCAACGATCGTTTGTCTCTCCCATGCTCTCGTCGAGAGGGAGAGCACTTCAGGTTCGCTCTACCGCGTCGCCTACGGGCGGTACTCATCAGTTGCGGCACCAATGTCGCGCCGGCCCTTCCTCCACGTTTGATGGCTGACGAGCGTCCAGCATTGGGGCGATTGCTTCCGCGCATGCGCTGCTCCGACGTGGGACGTCTGGCGCTACGGGCCACGGCGCACCATGTGTAGCGAGAGCGCGGCCTCGGGTTGCCGCCCACTTCAAGCCAACCCGTCTCAGGCCTAAATCCGGCGTTCCAATTTTTCCGAGCGCGCCTCTTGACGGGCTCCCGGCCACCTGCCAACTATGTAAATGTGATAAACATTCACATGGAGAGACCTTCAATGACTGGGGTTGTGGCGACGCTCGACGACTACGGCAAACCCGCATGGATTGCCGTCATGGTCGCCGGCTTCATCCTGTTCTGGCCCGTGGGCCTCGCCATCCTTGCCTACTTGCTATGGAGCGGACGCATGGGTTGTGGTGGACGTTACGGTGACATGAGCCGCTGGCAGCAGCGCTGGGCGGATCGGTGGGATCGCAAGATGGAACGCTTTGGCCGTGAGTTCCGTGGCGGCTTCCAGTCGAGCGGCAACGCCGCCTTCGACGACTACCGCGAGGAGACGCTGCGCCGCCTCGAAGACGAACAGCGCGAGTTCCGCGAATTCCTCGAGCGCCTCCGCAAGGCGAAAGACAAGGCGGAGTTCGACCAGTTCATGGCCGACCGCCGCACCCGTCCAACTGACGGCACCGAGGGCGCATCTGCCTAAATCGTTCCTATATGAATCCTGCCAGGGCGGCGTGCCGTCCTGGCACCTTGATGTTCAACCTCTAGGGAGCGGCGGTCCATGCCTCTGATCCTCGGCTTCATCGGCTTCATCTTCGCAGCATTGGTCATGTTCGCCTGGGCTGCGGTCTGGCTGGTCGCGGCGCTCTTCTGGCTCGCCTGGCCTCTGGTTCTGCTCGTCTTCGGCGTCATCGCCTGGCGTCGTCAGTCGCGCTACTGGCAGCAGGTCCAGTCTTCGCCTGCAAGCGCCCGCACGACTTCCGCGCAGCCGTTCTTCAAGAACAGCGGCAATGCGGCCTTCGACGAGTACCGCGCCGACACGCTCCGCCGTCTCGACGAGGAACGCGAGAAGTTCCGCGACTTCCTGGAGCAGCGCCGAAAGGCCAGAGACCGCGAAGCGTTCGACCGGTACATCTCCGAGCGCTGGGGGCGGCCTGGCGACCGCCCACAAGGCGCTATCACCTGAACTCGAAGGCAGTGAATGCAAACGAAAGCCAGGGCATTGCCCTGGCTTTTTTGTTGCCGTCCGCGCTTGCTGACTAACGGATCGTCTTGTCGAAGTTGAGCGCTGTCGAAAGCCCCTTCGCCTTGTCGAGGCCCTTGACGCCCAGCAGCGTCGCGCCGTCGAGATCGGCTCCCGTCAAATCGGCACCTGTCAAATCCGCCCCGGTGAAGTCGGCGCGGGAAAGATCGGTGTTTCTCAGGTTGGCATTTGTCAGGTCGGCGCCGTTGAACCTCGAGAACGTCATCAGCGCATGCTCGAAGTTGCCGCCGCGCATGATCGCCTTGGTAAAGTCGCACGACTTCAGAAGGTTCTTCGACAGCGTGGTGATGGTGCCCTGGCCAGCCCGCACTTCGCGCGGCGTGAAGTTCGCGTCGCTCAGGTCGGCACCGTGAAAATCAGAGCCCGAGAGATTGGCCATGACGCGAAGGCCACTTAGGTTTGCGCCGGCAAACCGCGGCGCATCGGCAAGGTTCTCTGACAGGTCCGAATAGATCGTCGGCCGCAGGATGCTGGCACCGGAGAGATTGGCGCCCGAAAAATCTGCACGGATCAGCGTCGCACGGTCGAGGCGCGTGCCCGACATATCCGTACCGCGCAGGTTCGCTCCGGTGAAGTCGGCGCCATAGAAGTTCGACTTGGCAAGCTTAGCGCCTTTGAAGTTCAGCCCCGACAGATCGAGATAGGTGAGATCGTGGTTGGAGTAGTCGGGCGCCTCGCCGGGCTTGGCTTTGAACAACTCCGTGGCGATGTCGCGTACCGACATGTCCGCAGCGTTCTGCGGCACGGGCTCTGTCTCCGCCGCCAGAACTGCGGATACGGGAGTCGCAAAACCCAGCAGCATTGTGCCGCCGAGCAGCGCGCCACCCAGGGCCGATTTGCGAACCAACACTTTGCGAGCCGCGTTCATCATTTGTTATCCGTCGCCTTCGCGATCATCGTTACCCCTATAATGAGGGGTGCCAGGCCCGATCTGGCAAGAGTTATCGCGCTTCGCAAATACTGAAAGCGCCCATGAGGCGCCTTCTGCAACACTTCAAATTGCTGGCTTTAATCGCAGCCATAACCGCCGCCTGTCGGCGTGACGATCATGATGGCTTCTCCGGCGTCCAATACGGTCTCATCGCAGCCCGAAAGAGCTTCGATCGCCCCATCTTTCCGCCGCACGCCATTGCTCCCTGCTTCGCCGGGTCCGCCACCCGCGACGCCGAACGGACGCACCTTGCGGTAGCCGGAAAGGATGGCGCAGTGCATGCGCGTCAAAAATCGGATGACGCGCAACGTGCCGTCGCCGCTGGTCCACTTGCCCTTGCCGCCCGAGCCACGCCGGATCGAGAACTCCTCCAGCAGCACCGGATAGCGCAGCTCCAAGATCTCCGGATCGGTCAGCCGCGTGTTCGTCATGTGCACGTGCACGGCCGCAGCACCGTCGAAACCAGGCCCGGCTGGCGCGCCTGAGCATAACGTCTCGTAGTACTGCAGCGCCTCGTCCCCGAACGTGAGATTGTTCATCGTTCCTTGCGAGGACCCGAGCGCGCCGAGCGCGCCGAACAGAGCGTTGGTAACGATCTGGCTGGTCTCGACATTGCCGGCCACCACCGCCGCGGGATACGTCGGCCGCAGCATAGAGCCTTCGGGGATCACGATTTCGATCGGCTTCAAGCACCCGGCATTCATCGGGATCGGCTCATCGACCATCACGCGAAACGTGTAGAGGACGGCCGCGCGCGTCACCGGCTCGGGCGCGTTGAAGTTGTTCGCCTGCTGCGCACTGGTTCCGGTGAAGTCCACCTTGGCGGACCGCGCCGCACGATCGACCGTAATGCGCACCTCTACCGCCGCACCTTGATCGGTCTCGACGCGAAAATGCCCATCATCCAGACGCGAGATCAGGCGCCGCACCGCTTCCTCGGCGTTGTCCTGCACGTGCCGCATGTAGGCCTCGACCACCTCGAGGCCGAAGTGTGCGACCATGCGCCGAAGCTCCGCCTCTCCCTTGGCGTTGGCAGCGATCTGCGCTTTGAGGTCGGCGATGTTCTTTTCAGGTCGCCGTGCCGGATATTTGGCACCGCAAAGCAGCGCGCGCGTTTCGTCTTCGAGGAACCGCCCTTGATCGACCAGCTTGAAGTTGTCGATATAGACGCCTTCTTCTTCGATCCGCGTCGCCCGCGGCGTCATCGACCCGGGCGTCAATCCGCCGATGTCCTCGTGGTGCCCGCGGCTCGCCACGTAGAACAGCACTTCCCTCTCCCCGTGTTCGACGGGGGGAGGGTTAGGGTGAGGGGCCGAAGCTAGGCGAGAGGCTCGCCGTTGCCCTTCGTCCGCGAACACCGGCGTTACGACAGTGATGTCGGGGAGATGCGTGCCGCCGTTGTACGGCGCATTCAGCATGAAGCTGTCGCCCGGACGCATGCTGGCGCCGCGCTCGCGGATGATCGTCTCCACCGAGCGATCCATCGAGCCCAGATGCACCGGCAGATGCGGAGCGTTGGCGACGAGTGCACCCGTCGCGTCGAACACCGCGCAGGAGAAGTCGAGCCGCTCCTTGATGTTCACCGACTGCGCCGTGTTGCGCAGCGCCTCACCCATCTGCTCCGCGATAGCCATGAACAGGTTGTTGAACACTTCGAGCAGCACCGGATCGGCTTCCGAGCCGAGGCGCTCCCGCTGGCGTGGCTCCGCCCGCCGCATGACGATGTCGTTGTCGACCGTCAGCGTCAGCTTCCAGCCGGGCTCGACCACCACTGTCTGGTTCGGCTCGATAACGAGCGCAGGCCCTGCGATCTCGCACCCGCTGGCAAGCTGATCGCGCAGAATAACCGGCGCCTCGTGCCAGCCCCCGCGCGAATAGAATTTCGTCTTGTCCCCTTTCCCCGTTCCTTCAACGCGGAGAGGGTCAGGGCGAGGGGCAGAAGCTTGGTGAGGGGCGACTTGTTGAGGGGCCGTCCCGCTTCCCGTCGCCGCAACTTCCAGCGCCGCTATGACGACGTCCTTCTCCGGCGAGACGAAGCCGAACCGCTGCCGATGCAACACCTCGAAGTCGCGCCGCATGAAATGCGGCTCCGACACTGACACAGCCAGCGCAGTGTCGGTGCCCGCATAGCGCAAATGCGCGAAGCTCTCGATGGAAATGTCGTCGTGCTCGACGCCCTCGTCCAGCAACTCCTCGGTCACCTCGCTGCCGAGCTCATAGGCGAGGTTCTCCAGTGCATCCATGGATTCTTCGCCCAGCGGCGCTTCGATAGAGCGCTCGCGGCTGGCGCGCTGCCGTGCGAGGCCGATCCCGTACGCCGACAACAGCCCCGACAGCGGATGCACCAGCACCGTTTCGATCCCAAGCGTATCGGCGATCAGGCACGCATGCTGTCCGCCCGCTGAGCCGAAGCAGTTGAGTGCGTATTCGGTGACGTCATACCCGCGCTCGACCGAGATCTTCTTAATGGCATTCGCCATGTTCTCGACGGCGATACGGATGGCTCCGTCGGCGATCTCTTCGGGCTCGCGTCCGTCTCCCACCTTCAGCGCCAGCTCGGCGAATGCGGCACGCACTCCATCGGCATCGAGCGGCTGATCGTGCGCCTCGCCGAAGATTGCCGGAAAGAACTTGGGGTCCAGCTTGCCGAGCATCACGTTGGCATCAGTCACCGTCAGCGGCCCGCCCCGGCGATATGCCATCGGGCCGGGGTTGGCCCCTGCGCTGTCCGGCCCGACGCGAAACCGCGTGCCGTCGTAGGAAATGATGGACCCGCCACCGGCCGCCACCGTATGCACGCGCAGCATCGGCACCGCCAGCCGCACGCCGGCGATCTGCGTCTCGAACGAGCGCTCATATTCTCCGGCGAAATGCGCAACGTCTGTCGACGTGCCGCCCATGTCGAAGCCGATGACCTCGTCGAACCCGGCGCGCTTGGCGGTCTCCGCCATGCCGATCACGCCGCCCGCAGGCCCGGATAGGATGGCATCGCGCCCGCGGAACGTCTGCGCCGACTTCAATCCGCCCGACGAAGCCATGAACAGCAGCCGCAGCTCGTCGTCTTCACCGGCTTTCAGCGCTGTCGACACGCGATCGACATAGCGGTTGAGCACGGGTGACAGGTAGGCGTCCGCCACCGCTGTGTCCCCGCGCGGCACCAGCTTGATCAGCGGCGATACCTCGTGGCTCGCCGAAACCTGGGAAAAGCCCAGGCTTCTCGCCAGGGCCGCAGCCTGCTGCTCGTGCTCGGGAAAAGCGTAGGCATGCATGAACACGATGGCGACCGCATCGATGCCTTCCGAGCGTGCGCGCCGCAGATCAACTTCGAGTGCCGTAAGATCGATCGGCCGCTCCACTGTGCCGTCCGCGCGCACGCGCTCGTCTGCCTCGACCACGCGGCTGTAGAGCATCTCCGGCTTGATGATGCGCTTGGCGAAGATGTCGGGCCGGGCCTGCGTGCCGATCTCGAGCTGGTCTTTCAGCCCGCGCGTGATGACGAGCAGGGTGGCGTCGCCCTTCCGCTCCAAAAGCGCGTTGGTAGCGACGGTCGTCCCCATCCTCACCGTCGCGATGCGCGCCGACGGAATAGGTGCCCCGCTCGGCACCTTCAGAAAGCGGCGGATCGCTTCGAGCGCGGCGTCGTCGTACGCACCAGGGTTTTCGGAAAGCAACTTACACGCGAGCAGCCGGCCATCGGGTGCGCGTGCAACGACGTCGGTAAACGTGCCCCCGCGATCGATGAAGAAATGCCACTTTTCGTCGCTGAGAAGCCCTGCCATTCGCCGCCCGCTGAAGAAACCACCGCTCCTGTTGGCTATCGGGCGTTGCGGTTAGCGTCAACCGCGACCATATCCCGGACCGGCCCGCATTTTTCCGCCAATTGCTGCGACTTTGCGTGAACTGGGTGGCAGCAGGCCCCCGCGGGGCTTCAAGTCGCCCACGAATGCCGATATGGGTTCTGCATGCCTTGGAAGGATATAGCACAGGCGATCGGTATCGAGCCCGGCGGCACTGTGCGCGACGCGCTCTCCGCGCTGTGGAACCGTATCGCTGGCGACCGCGCGGCGCGCCAGACGCCCGGCTACCGCACTGTCGCCTTCACCATCGCCGTGACGACACTGGCGGCCAAGATGGCCAAGGCGGACGGCGTTGCCTTGCCGGTCGAGGAACGTGCTTTTGAGCGCGTGTTCGATGTCCCGACTGAAGAGCGTGCAAACTTCCATCGCCTGTACGATCTCGCCGCGCAGGACATCGCTGGCTACGAAACCTACGCCGGCAAGATCGCCTCGCTGCTTGCCGACGAGCCGCAGATGTTGCGCGCGTTGCTCGAATGCCTGTTCCACGTCGCTGCTGCCGACGGCATCCTGCATCCGGACGAGGATCGCTTCCTCGAGGTCGTCGCCGACAAGTTCGGTCTTTCGCGCGGAGAGTTCCTTAGCGTTCGCGCCGGCTTCATCAACGACCCGTGCAGCCCGTATCAGATCCTCGGTGTCCACCCCGACATTTCCGACGCCGACTTGAAGCTGCGCCACCGCGCGCTGGTGCGCGAGCACCACCCTGACCGGTTGGCGGCAACGGGCGTGCCACAGGAGTTGCGCTGTGCCGCCAACAGGCGTCTCGCCGCCATCAATGCAGCCTACGACGCCGTTGTTAAAGATCGGCACGGGCCGGTCGGCGGGCGGGGCGGATCATGATCCTCAAGCCCGACTCCACGCTGGTGCATACGCTTTATCCCTCGCCCAACATCGAAGAGCGCCGCGCCGGCAGCCGTCCCGACATCATTGTCCTGCATTACACCGGCATGCCGTCCGCCGAGAAGGCGATCGGCTGGCTCGCCAACCCGGTGAGCAAGGTCTCGTGCCATTACGTTGTCGACGAGGATGGCCGCATCACGCAGATGGTCGAGGAGGAAAAGCGCGCCTGGCACGCTGGCGTCTCGCACTGGGGCGGCAACACCGACATCAACTCCGCCTCCATCGGCATCGAGATCCAGAACACCGGGCACGAGCACGGCTATCCCGATTTCCCGCTTCCGCAGATGGAGGCTGTGGGCGCACTCTGCCGCGACATCGCCAAGCGTCATGCTGTTCCCGCCGAGCGCATCCTCGCCCATTCGGACATCGCCCCCGGACGCAAGCTCGACCCCGGCGAGAAATTCAACTGGGCCTGGCTTGCCAAGCACGGCGTCGGCCATTGGGTGCCACCCGCATCTATCGACGATGCCTCGACGCAGCTGCTCGATGACGACAGCGCAGCCCTCACAGATACGCTCGCGCTCATGCGCGCCTATGGCTACGGCACCGAGAACCCCGAGCGCAGCGACTGGCTCTCCGTGCTCGTCCGCAGTTTCCAGCTTCATTTCCGCCCGCAGCGCGCCGATGGCCGCCTCGACGTTGGCACCCTCGATACACTGACCCGCCTCGTCGCTGCGCTGCCCGCCCGCGCGACGAGCTGACGGCCCAAGAATTTCAGAATGGCGCAATACAATCGCGCCATCCTTGAGAGCCAACGGAGGTGGTCATGATCGAGTTATTGAAGGGATTTCCAGCAAACGTCATCGCCCTATCGGCTACGGGTGAGCTCACCAAGGAAGATTACGAAAAGGTTGTCGCACCGGCCGTGCAGCGCGCGATCGACCAGCACGATACCGTGCGCCTCTATTATCAGATCGGGCCGCAATTCCGCGGTATGGAGCTGGGCGCGATGTGGGCCGACACAAAGGTCGGCATGGGGCACTTCCTCAAGTGGGAGCGCATCGCCGTAATCACCGATATCGAATGGATAAAGGTTTCGGTAATGGCGTTCGGCATCCTCATGCCCGCGCAGGTGAAGGTTTACCCGACTGCGGAAGCCGAGGCCGCGCGGCAGTGGATCAGCGCCACCTGAGCGCGGCCCTCCGCTCATCATTGAGGAGGGTGCGTCGCTCTGTCCACGGCGGCCACCCTGCCCGTGATTGGAGGATCAGCCTCTTGACCCCAAGTTTAGGAAGTCCGTCGTATCCGAATGCTTCGCGCACCGGGCGATCTTGATGCCTATCAACGCTGTCACAATGAACTGACGTAATACGACGGCAGATTGAAACGACGCACCCCGTAGCTGGTGAGAGGCCCTCCCATGGCGACACGCCCCAATACACAGCTGGCGGTACGTTCCCCCCAGGCTCTGCAGCCCGCCCAGCGAACGCTCCCCGTGCGCGCACCCGGAGCCGCATTCGCCGATGATCCGGCCGACGACGCGGCGAGCGGTCTCGCCGATGCCGTCGATCGTTCGGTGCACTACGCCATGTCGCGGCTCACGATGGGGCTGTCGCCGGCGGCCGTGCTCGAGGCCTATTACGATTGGATGCTGCACCTCGCGGGATCTCCGGGCAAGCAGGGGCAGCTCGTTCACAAGGCGCTGCGCAAGTGGCTGCGTCTCGTTCATTACACGACGGCTGCCATTGCCAATCCGAGTTGCCCCGAATGCTGCATCGAGCCGCTGCCGCAGGATAAGCGCTTTCGCGGCGACGCATGGAAAGCCTTCCCCTACAACGTGATGAGCCAAGCTTTTCTGCTGCAACAGCAGTGGTGGCACAACGCCACGGTCGGCGTACGCGGTGTTGAGCGCGATCACGAGAAGCAGGTCGAATTTGCCACCCGCCAGATGCTCGACATGCTCTCGCCGTCGAACTTCCTTTTCACCAATCCCGAGGTGATGCAGAAGACGATCAGCGACTTCGGCATGAACCTCGTGCGCGGCTATTGGAACTTCGCCGAGGATTTTCAGCGCGCAATCGATGGCCGCCCGCCCGTCGGCATGGAGAACTTCAGGGTCGGCGAGACGCTGGCGGTGACGCCCGGCGAGGTCATCTATCGCAACGACCTGATCGAGCTGATCCAGTATGAGCCACGCACCAAGCGCGTTAAGGCCGAGCCCGTGCTGATCGTGCCGGCCTGGATCATGAAGTACTACATCCTCGACCTCAGCGCACAGAACTCGCTGGTGCAGTACCTGCTCGACCGCGGCTACACGGTCTTCATGATATCCTGGAAGAACCCGGATTCGTCTGACCGCAACCTCAGCTTCGAGGATTATCGCAAGCAGGGCGTCGAGGCCGCGCTGGATGCGGTCCGCACGGTCATTCCCAACCGCAAGGTGCACGCTGCCGGCTATTGCCTCGGCGGTACGCTGCTCTCCGTTGCCGCCGCCACGCTCTCGCGCGAGCATCGCGATATCTTGGCCACGATGACCCTATTCGCCGCTCAGGTCGACTTCACCGAGGCTGGCGAGCTCACGCTGTTCATCAACGAGGGCCAGGTCTCCTTCCTCGAAGACATGATGTGGAAAGAGGGTTATCTCGACGCCCGGCAGATGTCCGGCGCCTTCCAGCTTCTGCGTTCCAACGACCTCATCTGGTCGCGCATGGTGCACGACTATCTGATGGGCGAACGTGAGCCGTTGTTCGATCTCATGGCGTGGAACGCCGATTCAACGCGCATGCCCTATCGCATGCACTCCGACTACCTGCGCCAGCTCTTCCTCAACAACGACTTCGCCGAGGGGCGCTTGCGCACCGACGGAGAGATCGCCGCGCTCACCGACATCAGGGTTCCCGTCTTCGCGGTCTCCACCGAGACGGACCACGTGGCGCCCTGGCGCTCTGTCTTCAAGCTGAACCTGCTGCTCGATACCGAGGTCACGTTTTTGCTGACCACCGGCGGCCATAACGCCGGTATCGTCTCCCCGCCCGGCAACTCGAAACGCAGCTATCGCGTGGCGACGCGCACAGATGCCGACATCTATCTCGATCCCGACACGTGGTACGTGAAGATGATGCCCAACCAGGGTTCCTGGTGGCCGGAGTGGGTGCGCTGGCTCGATGCACATTCCAGCGGCGAGGTCGATGCCAGAGAGCCCGGAGGCGGCAAGCTCACGCCGCTGTGCAAGGCGCCCGGAACCTACGTCCTGCAGACCTAGCCGCGTCAGAGCCCGAATGGATATGTATCCGGCACGCCCTCGAGGTTACGCGTGACAAGCGGGCTGACGGCTGACGTGGTGTCGATCCACACGTACTCGTCGAACTGCCGCGGCAGCACCGCCTGGAAGTAGTGGCTCGCGATCTCCGTGTCGGGGCGGTAGATCACACCGATCGCCCGTTCGATACGCGGCAAAGACAGCGGCTCTCTGAGGCCAGCGGCAAGATTTCGCCCCAGCGGCAGCATGAAGCGCGCTTTGCCGGTTTCCTCGCTCACCGCGTGGCACTGGCGTTCGTGGCTCCTCGGCTGCGACGGACGCACCTTCATCACCTGCATCGGCCCATCCCAGTCGGAGGCAGCAGCAACGGTTCCGCTGTCGGTCCCAAATCCGATCCGGTAGGCTGCCTCGCCGTACTCGCGCCGGCAGAGCTCGCCGATATTGGTCTCGCCGCGGCTGCCCATCTCCGTGGCGCTCGCATCTCCAACGTGCGAATTGTGCGCCCAGATGACAGCCTTGCTGTGCGGCCCATAGAACGCAAACAGCGCCTTGAGCGTCTCGAACATGTGCGTGTCGCGCAGGTTCCACGACGCGCGCGAGCCGTAATACATCACGCGGTAATAGCGCTCGGCGCTGGCAACGAGACGCGCGTTCTGCACCGCGTCGAGATACCGTTCGCCGTCTCGAACCGCGTATTCCCGCTGGCGCGCAAGGATGCCGGACAGCATCAGCGCAACTTCATTCTCACAAGTGCGGTAGCCGCCACTGAGCGCCGCACGCCCGTACGTTGCAGGATCCGATTGCCATGGCGTCAGACAACCATACCTCTCGCGTGCGATTTCCGCGGCCTCGGGATCGACTTGGTCGAGGTATTCGAGCACCGCCCGGATTGATGTGTGCAGGCTGTAGAGATCGAGGCCGTGAAAGGCGACACGCTCCTTCGGCAACATGCTGTGATTATATTCGCGCAGCCAGTCGACGAATTCCCGGACCTCTTGGTTGCGCCACATCCACGTTGGGAAACGCGCAAAGGCGGTCCACTCTGAAGCGGGAAACTCGAAATGCCGCACGTAATGGTCGATGCGCGCCGCATCCGGCCAGTCGCCCTCTATGGCAACGAAGGTAAAGTCCTTCCGCGTGATCAGCGCGCGCGTGATCTTCTCGCGCAGCCGGTAGAACTCCGATGTCCCGTGCGTCGCCTCCCCGATCAGCACGACGCGGGCATCGCCGATGCGCGTCAGTAGCCGATCGAGGTCGGCGTCATCCACATCGTCGAACGGCTCGATTTGCTGTTTCAGCGCCTTGACGAGGTCTGCATCGACGCCGTCTTTGCTGGGTTTCTTCGCTCGCACGCGGGGGCGGCTAGGCTCCTCCCATCCCTCTTCGCCAACCAGGGGGACGAAGCGCACGTCGGCGATATCTTCGGTCTTGTACTCGTCGTCGCTGACGCGCGTGATGCGGACCAGCTCCTGAGCACGCGGATCGCGCCCAACCGGGATGACAAGTCGCCCGCCGACCTTTAGCTGCTGCATGAGCGAGCGCGGAACGTCCGGGCCGCCGGCGGCGACGATGATGGCGTCGTAAGGAGCATGCTCCGGCCATCCGCGCGTGCCATCGGCGTGCAGCACATGCACGTTGCGATAACCGAGGTCGGCAAGACGCTCCGAAGCTTTGGCAGCGAGCGCACCAATGCGCTCCACCGTATAGACCTCGCCAGCAATGCGCGACAGAACCGCCGCCGCGTAACCTGATCCAGCTCCGATCTCCAGCACCCTTTCGCCGCCCGACAGCGCGAGCGCTTCGACCATGAACGCCACGATATACGGCTGCGATATCGTCTGCTCTTCACCGATCGGGAGTGGCGCGTCCTCGTAGGCGTAGTCGCGCATATGAGAGGGCAAGAACCTCTCGCGCGGCACTTCGTTCATCGCATCGAGCACCAACGGGGACCGAACGCCGCGCCCCTTTATGTGGTGCTCGATCATGTACTCGCGCTGGGAAGCAAAGCCGCTCATTGGAGTTTCCAGGATTCGACGTGGCGTGCCCGACCCGTTGGCACACTACGACGCGTGCGCAAGGTGCGCGAGCCGCATGACAAGAGATTTGTCCGCTCCCCCAATAGCTGGTTACGCAACTCGATAGCGTTGTTCATGGCGATCCAGAATCGCAACGAGCGGCACCTAACAGGCAGATCCCAATCAATTTTCTTTAATACGTGATGGGGTAGCTATGGAGCGGCAGGAACGGGAGAAGCCCATGAAGTTTAGTTTGAAGTACATCGCTCCGTTGGCCGTCGTCGCTGGCGGCGTTATCGCAGGCAACGCAATGGCTGCCGACTTTGGCCCGCCGCCGCCTCCTCCGGCGCCTCCGGTCGTGTACGTTGCGCCTGACTATCGCTGCATGCGCTGGAGCCAGCGCTGCGAATTCCGCTGGGGCCTCGGCACCTGGCGTTACGCTCGCTGCATGTATCGCCACAGCTGCGGCGCCTGATCGGCCACTGGCCAATCACAATGATCACTGGTGAGGCCGGCGAAAGTCGGCTTCACTTCCACTGGGCAACCGCGACGCCGTCTTCACGCGGCTGATCGCGCGCGATTAGGTTGCTGGGCCGAAGGCTCGGCGAGAAGAGTTCCGCTGTTTATCGCGGCAAGGCGCAGCCACTCGCCCTGGTATTGGATGAATGCCCTGTTCCAAAAATCGATCCACGTCTGCTGCACGTCCTGAGGAGACCGGCAGTGCGACAGGCGCTCAGGTAGCCGCACATCCTCTTCGATCCGCGCAAGCGTGAAGTCGGTCAGCTCCGAAGTCACTTCGATTGCCCGCGTGCACATGGCGTCGGTCAGCTGCACGCCTGTCGCGAGCGCCGGACCTGTCCACGCCACCAGCTGCTGATCCGCTTTCGTCGCGATCTGTTCCTTCGCCATTTTCTGCCTCCACGAATGAAGCCGCGGTTTCAACGCCAATACCTGGCAGGCCGCTGCGGGTGGGGCCCTGTCCTGACCGGCCCGGGCATCTGATCGTGACGAACGCGCGGCGCGGCACCGGGTTCGCCAATCAGAACCTATCAATGCGCTCGCACGTGCGCACTGCCAAGCCCATATGAGTTGAGCAGACGACGGAACACGTGCGTTGACACGCATCAATTACTCGCATTGCATCTATCGACCCGCCGCAATGCGCCATTGATCCGTAGCAAGAACATTACGTCACTGCTTGAAGTAGAGGAGCCTAAAGCCAGAGGAGAGTTTTATGAAAATTCGCGAGCTGATGCATAAGGGCATTGAAGTCATGCCGCCCGAAACGCCGCTTTCCGTGCTGGCGCAAAGAATGCGCGAAAAGGACATCGGCGCAATTCCAGTTGGCACCAAGGACAAGTTGCAGGGCATGGTGACCGATCGCGACATCACCATTCGCGCGGTGGCGAACGGCAAGGATCTGTCGAAGCTCACCGCCGCCGATGTGATGACCAAGGGCGCCGTATGCTGCGCTGAAGACGAGACGGTCCACGATGTATTGCGCACCATGGAAGCCAAGAAGATCCGACGCATTCCCGTGTGCGACCAGAGCCGTCACGTGATTGGCATGATCAGTCTCGGCGATATCTCAGCGGCGGCGACAGACAAGCTCACTGCCGAGGTCATGAAGGCCGTGTCGGCACATCACGCATGATGCATCGCTAGAGCGAGGCCAGAGCACGCTCAAGCGGGCACGCAGCGACACTCGTGGGTCGATGCGGCGGGCCCCGCAGAGAAACGCCCGGACAGCGAGCTGCCCGGGCGTTCTTATTCACAGAAGGGACGATGTCACGTCAGCGTCGGTCGTCGCGGCGATCATCCCGTCGATCATCCCGTCTATCATCGCGCCGGTCGTCCCGGCGATCGTGCCGATCATCGCGGCGGTCGTCACGATGCTCGACTCGAGCGGGACGACGCCAGCCCCTCTCCGGGGGTGCACGCATGCCCTTCGGGGCAGTATAGCCTGAACGCCACCAGCCGGGCTTACGCGGACCAGACGGGGGAGCGTGCCATCCACGGCGCGGCTGCCACTTGTAGGAGTACCAGCGCGCGCGATCCCGGTACCAAGGACGCCCGACGTAATAGCGATCCCAGTAGTCGCGCACCGAGAACGTCACGAAGGGAATCCGGAAATAGGCTGGACCGTAGTCCGGCAACAGCACCATGTTTCCACGGTAATCGAAGGCGATGTATTCGCTGTAGACCCAGCCGCGATCAGGTCCCCAGCGGACGTCACACCAGGACTCATCGCGCAGGCAGCCTTCGACGTAGATCGGCTCACCTTCGGGGATGACACCGAGACTGGGATAATCGATGTCGGGCCCTGTCCGCATATTTACATTGGCTGTCGCATAGCCGGGGTCGGCCTGCGCAGCGGCGGCTCCAAGCACTGTCGCCAGCGCGGCCACGATTATTCTAAACTTCATTCGCATTCGTCTCCTCGGGGGTAGGTGAGGCTCATTTGTGCGCCAACCTTGGCAGGTTGATGGCCGCCGCCACATTTAGTTGACGCGCCGCTGTCCAACGATAGGCCAACGGTTCGAGGAGCCGATTTCCGGCGCCGCCGCATCTGTTTCAGTCAGGTCGGCCAACAATTGCACACGCGGGCAGCAGTGCCGGGAACGTTGAGCTGTGGCTACTGATCTTGGACAGGTGTGATCAAATTACACTTGCTTTACGTTGTATCCGTGTGAACATAGCGGCACGGGGTACTGAGTAGGGGTGTAATTGTAATGCGTACGTTTGCGTACGCGGCGCTGTGGGGCGCCGCGATGGGAATCCTATTGCCTGCTGCCAACGCGCAGGAGGCGCCGCTGACGGCGGCAGGTGACGTAACGGCTTCCGAGGCCACGCCGCTGCCGCCACTGGACGTGACAGCGCCGTCCCAGCCGTTGAACAAGCCAAAGACCAGCAAAGCCAAAAAGAGCACGACAACGAGTGCTTCGAGTGCCCCGTCCGAAGCGGACGAGGGAACCGAGGGCGACGGCAAGACCGGTATCTTCACCCTCGGTCAGCTTTCGATGATCGGCGGCGCCACGGTTTCCAACGAGACCATGTGGACCTTCAATACTGTCACACTCCCGCAGGCGGCTGCGCTCGCACCAGGCGTTTCCATGGCCCAGTACGGTGGTACCCGCAATGAGGGTGACGTGATGGTGCGCGGCTTCGACCGCTGGCGCGTGCCGCTCACCATCGATGGTGCGCGCATCTATCTGCCCGCCGACAACCGCATCGATATGAATCGCTTCCTGACTCCGGACATCGCCGAGATTCAGATCGAGAAAGGCTATGTCTCCGTATTGAACGGGCCTGGAGGCATGGCCGGCTCGATCAACATGGTCAGCCGCAAACCCACCAAGGAACTCGAGTCCGAGGTGCGTGTCGGGATGACCTTCGACGGCGATCTCTCCACGAAGAATGCCTTCACCAGCTATGGCCGTGTGGGCACGCGTCGCGATGAAGGCTACGCGCAAATAAGTGGCACGATCTACAACGTCGACCAGTGGAATCTCTCGGGCGACTACTCGCCTGTAGCGGGTGCGCTGGAAAAGGGTGATGGCCGCGACGGATCCGAGACCCGCGACTGGCGAGTAAACGCCAAGATCGGCTACACGCCGAATGCCACTGATGAGTATGCGATCAGCTATACGTCACAGGCCGGCGAGAAAGGCGCGCCGCTCTTCATCGATCAAACCAGCACTTCTTCCGGAAGATTTTGGCAGTGGCCAAAGTGGGATATGACAAGCCTTGCAGGCTTTACACATACCAAGCTGGGCGAGGCTTCGTACGTAAAGACCAACGCGTACTACAACACGCTCAACAACTCTCTGTTCTCATACGATAACGCGTCCTATACGACGCAGTCGTTGGGGAAGAGCTTTAAGAGCTGGTACGATGACGTCGTTTACGGCGGTTCGGTCGAGGTCGGAACCGATCTCATCCCAATGAACACGCTGAAGGCATCGGCGCACTATCGCTTCGACCATCACGGCGAGCACGACTACAACCGGCCGGACAGCTCCAGCGGCTATGTCGAGCCGATGCAATATCGCGAAGAATACAATTGGTACTTTGCCGCTGAGAACACGTTCCACGCGACCAAGTGGTTCGATATCGTAGCTGGCATCAGCCAGGACAACTCGCGCCTCAAGCGAGCCGAGTACTACGATAGCACCTCCGGCGTCGTCAAAGGCTATCCGACGGGAGAAAATGATGCATGGAACTGGCAGAGCGCGGCGATTCTTCGCTATAGCGAAGATGGAAAGGTCTACGCGAATGTCTCGGAGCGCTCGCGCTTTCCGACGTTGTTCGAGCGTTATTCCACCCGCTTCGGCACGGCACTTCCCAATCCCGACCTCAAGGCGGAGAGAGCGCGAAACTATGAGCTCGGTTGGGGCGACACGTTCAACAAAAGGCTGAAGGTATCGGCGGCGGTCTTCTACACCGAGATCAGCGACTACATCGACTCCGTCTACCAGTACACAGACTCGTCCACCGGCAATGATGTCCGTCAGAGTCAGAACGTCGGCGATGGTGTGAACCGCGGCATTGAGTTCTCGGTCGACTACGATCTGTTTCCCGGTCTGCGCGTTGGCGGCAACTACACCTACCTGCATCGCAAAATCTCGGATCCAGTGGATCCGAACTTGAAGCCGACGGATACGCCGACACACGAAGCGTTTCTTTATATGTCGTGGAAGGCGATGCGCGACCTCACCATCACGCCGAGCCTTGAGCTGGCCAGCAACCGCTGGAGCGTCGTCAGTGGCACATCTGGTCTCACTGCTGACTACGCCAAGGTCGGCTCCTACGCGCTCGTGAACCTCGATGTCGAGTATCGCCTCGATGAGAACTGGACCGCTTCGCTCGCAGGCAAGAACCTGACGGACGAGTATTACGAGCTGACTGACGGCTATCCCGATCCGGGCCGCCAGTTCTACGCCAACATCCGCGCTCAGTTCTGATCTGGGCAGGTTGTAGTCAGGCCGGCGCGTGCACCCCCGTCCGCGCGCCGGCCTTCTCCTTTTGATCTTGGTCAAGTGCCATTGCGCCCCCCGCGCTTAACTTTGGAGTCGCTATGAAAATCGCCCACGCCCTGTTCGCCGCGCTGGTATGCGCCGCCGCTGCCGCATCGTTCTCCGCGCCCGTCCTCGCCGAGGACTGCACCGGCTTCAAATGGCCGCTCGACGCCGAGCTGCGTTGGCTGGCGGCAAACGACGACGTCGCCGTGAAGTCCGAAGGCACGCTGTCCATGCTGCCTGGTAAGGCCGTGGCCCTGTCGCTGCAGCCCGCTAAGTCGGTGAAGATGCCCGTCGCTCCGGGTGTGAAGGCGCAGCGCATCGGCGCCGACACCTTCTCGGGCTGGTTCACGATCGAAGGCCTGAAGCCCGGCCTCTATCAGATTTCACTCTCTGATAACGGCTGGATCGATGCCGCGCAGAACGGCGAGCTCATCTCCTCCAAGGGCTTCAGCGGACGCCAGGAATGCAAGGCCATCCATAAGAGCGTCCGTTTCGAGATCGGCGAAGGGCCGATCACAGTTCAGATCAGCGGCGCGCCCAAAGAAGTCATTCGCGTCACGGTCAACCAAGGCAAGTAGCGGCGAAAGCGCGAGGCAGATGTCAGATACTGGTCGTGATGAGGCAGCTACCGCCGGTGCCCAGGAAACGCTGGCCAACGTCGGCTCTCTCGACGTTGCATCCATGGAAGCGGCGATCGAACGCTGCGTGCGCCTCTTCTATGATAGGGCGCACGCCGACGAGCTGCTCGCCCCCGTCATGCGGGCAGGCATCGTCGACTTCGAGCGTCACGTCGCCGTCGTGTGCGATTTCTGGTCGCGTGCGCTGCTCGGCACGGAGCGCTATCAAGGTAAGGCATATCCGGCTCACGTGGGCCTGCCCATCCGGCCGGAGCACTTCGACCGCTGGTTGGAACTGTTCGAAGAAGCGGCGGCTATTGAGCTTCCGCCCGCTCAGGCAAAGTTCGCCATCGACAAGGCGCACCACATGGCTAAATCGTTCATGGCTGGACTGTTCCCTCTGGAGACGCCGCGCATGAAGGCACACCGCGCCAGACTGGTTTTCGAGTGGCCGCAGACTCAAACGGACCCTTCACGGCGCTCATGATGATTCGGCGGGGGAGAGCGTCACGATTGGCACGAGGCGCGCTGCCGCTCGCGGCAGTCGCGGGTGCAGTCGTCTTTGCCGCGGGCTATCTCGCCATTCCGGGGAACGCTGCCGATCCGCCCGCTGTCACACCTGAATCCCTCGGCAACGACCTATTCTTCGACGTCAACCTGTCGAAGAACCGGGCGCAGGCGTGCGCGAGCTGCCATTCGCCCAACCTCGCGTTCACAGACCCACGCGCCAACGCGAAAGGCGCAGGCGCAGTCTCCGTCGGCGACGACGGCAAGTCGATCGGCGAGCGCAACGCGCCCACCGCGACCTATGCCAGCTTCGCGCCTGAATTCCACATCAACGCCAAAGGCAAGGCAGTCGGCGGTCTGTTCCTCGACGGCCGCGCCAAGAACCTGGAGGAGCAAGCCGGCGGCCCGCCTCTCAATCCGGTCGAGATGGGCATGCCCGACAAGGCGAGCGTCGTCGCCCGCCTCAAGGAGAACCCGTCCTACGTTGCAGCCTTCAACACGCTCTATGGCGCGGGCGTGCTCGATGATGTCGAGAAAGGTTTCGCGGCCATGACCAGCGCCATCGCCGCCTTCGAGCGCACGCCGCAGTTTGCGCCGTTCGATTCGAAGTACGACCGCTATCTGCGTGGCAAGGAAAAGCTGACCGACCAGGAAGAGCTCGGCCGCGTGCTCTTTTTCTCGACCCAGTTCACCAACTGCAGCCAGTGCCACAAGTTGAATATGATGGGCGGGTCGGAGAAAGAGGTCTTCTCCAACTTCGAGTACCACAACGTCGGAACGCCCGCGAATGCGGCGCTACACGCCGCCAACGGCAAGCCCGCCGATCGCGGCCTCTCCGCCAACCCGGCCATCAAGGGCACCGCCGAAGAGGGCAAGTTCAAGGTGCCGACGCTTCGCAACGTCGCCGTCACCGGCCCTTACATGCACAATGGCGTCTTCAACGACCTGCGCACCGTCGTGCTGTTCTACGACAAGTACAACAGCAAGAGCCGCAAGAGGCAGATCAACCCCGAGACGGGCAAGCCCTGGGATCCGCCCGAGGTCCCCCAGAACCTCTCTATGAAGGAGCTGGAGACCGGCCCCGGCCTCAATGACCGCCGCGTCGATGCTCTCGTCGCCTTCCTCAAGACCCTCACCGACAAGCGCTACGAGCCGCTGATACCGCAATGAGCTGCGTATAGCGTGGGGCAGCGGCGCTGGCGCACCGGCGAATCGCGCTACCCAAGGCTGAGAATGGGCAGCATAGTGTCTCGCAGGGGATGTCGGGTACCACAGCGCGCAAGCAAATGACCTCAGCCGGCCAGATTGATCGCGCGCGCGAGGTCCTGGCCGACGTGTTCGGCTATCGCGACTTCCGCTCGCACCAGGCGGGTATCATCTCCTCGCTCATCGCCGGCAGCGACGTTCTTGCGCTGATGCCGACCGGCGGCGGCAAGTCGCTCTGCTACCAGATCCCCTCGCTTGTGCGCCCCGGCCTCGGCGTCGTCGTCTCGCCGCTCATTGCCCTCATGCAGGACCAGGTCGATGCACTGAGCGCTGCTGGCGTCAAAGCCGCTTTCCTCAATTCGACGCTCGACTACCGCGCGCAAACGGCGCTGGAAAACTGGATCACGTCCGGCGGTCTCGACATCCTCTACGTCTCGCCCGAGCGCCTGTTGCAGGACCGCACGCTGGCGCTGCTGTCGCGCACCGACATCGCCCTGTTCGCCATCGACGAGGCGCATTGCGTCTCCCAATGGGGCCACGACTTCCGCCCGGAGTATCGCCAGCTCAAGCTGCTGGCCGAACGCTTCCCCTCAGTGCCGCGCATCGCGCTGACGGCCACCGCCGACGAGCGTACCCGCGAGGAGATCGTCGCCGAGCTGCGCCTCGAGAAAGCCGAGCGCTTCGTCGCCTCGTTCGACCGCCCCAACATCCGCTACACCATCTCCGATGCCGGCAGCATGGGCGCGCGTGAACGCCTGTGGCGCTTTATCGAGGGCGAGCACGCCGAGGACGCTGGCATCGTCTACTGCCTGTCGCGCAAGTCGGTGGAGGAAACCGCCGCCTGGCTGTCTGGCAAGGGCCGCACCGCGCTCGCCTACCACGCCGGTCTCGAAACCGAGGTGCGCCGCAAGGTGCTCGAGCGCTTCCGCAACGAGGCAGGCATCATCGTCGTCGCCACCATTGCCTTCGGCATGGGCATCGATAAGCCGGACGTGCGTTTCGTCGCCCACCTCAATCTGCCGAAGTCGCTGGAGGCCTATTACCAGGAAACTGGCCGCGCCGGCCGCGACGGCCTCCCTGCGAATGCCTGGCTCGCGTACGGCTTGCAGGACATCGTCCAGCAGCGCCAATGGATCGTACAAAGCGATGGTTCGGAAACCCACAAGCAGGCGCAGCGCCAGAAGCTCGCCTCGCTCGTCGGCTTGTGCGAGCTGCCGAGCTGTCGCCGGCAAGCTCTGCTCGCTTATTTCGGCGAGCGCCTCACCGAGCCTTGCGGCAACTGCGATAACTGTATCAATCCGCCGCGAACCACTGACGGCACCGTGCTCGCGCAAAAGGCGCTATCCGCCGCCTATCGCACCGGTCAGCGCTTCGGCTCGACGTATCTCATCGAGGTGCTGCTCGGCCGCGAGTCGGAGCGCATCGTCCGCGCCAGCCACGATCGTCTTCCCGTCTACGGCATCGGCAAGGACACCGACGAGGCGACATGGAAGGCCGTCTTCCGCCAGCTCACCGCCGCGGGGCACCTCACCGGCGACGACGAAGGCCACGGCACGCTTCAGCTCACCGAAGCGGCGCGCCCGATCCTTCGCGGCGAAGAGAAATTCCTCATCCGCTTCGCGCCCAAGGAAACACGCGCGCCGGCGAGCCAGAAGTCGAAGCGCCAGAACAAGAGCACGATCGTCGTCGCCGATGGCGACCGGGCGCTGTTCGATGCCCTGCGCGCGCTGCGCTCCAAGCTTGCCGCGGAAGCAAAGCTGCCTCCCTACATCATCTGCAACGATGTCACGCTTGCTGAACTGGCCCTCTTCCGGCCGCCAGATGAATCGGCGCTGCATGGCATCACCGGCCTCGGCAACAGCAAGATCACGCGCTACGGCGCCGCCTTCCTGGCCACCATCGCCGCCCATCCCTCCCGCCGCTCCTGAAGCCACGCGCCGAGTTAGGCGGCGAGCCGCCCTCGGCGACGGCACGGCCAGAGACGCATCATGGGTGCTCGATCCGCCGCTGATATCCGCCGCGCAGTCTGCGCCCGAAGGCGGCCTACGCACCGCCGGCCGTCATCACTGCATTCGAAATCGAAAGAGTTGGCTGGGGGACTAGGATTCGAACCTAGACAGGCAGAGTCAGAGTCTGCAGTCCTACCATTAGACGATCCCCCAATGCCGGGATCATCGGCGGAGCTAGCCGCCGGAGGGCCGCATATAACAGGTGCTTCGCACCTCCGCAACCGGGCAACCGCCGGTCGCGGCGATCAGGCTATTCCGCACCATGCGCCTCGCCGCCGCGGCCCCCCACGAGTTCCGGCCGGTACTCGAAATGCATGGTGTCGTAATGATACCAGCGCCCACCCCAGATGAACCCGTGCCGCTCGAATATCCGCACGATCTCCATCGGGATCTCGTTCCGGAAGGCGACCCCGCCATCCTTGCCGTTCACCCCATCGCGCCAGTAGTGCGCCCGCTTCAGCGCGATATCGATGGCAATGCCATGGCCATGCGCCGATACCCGGTTGGTCCCGGCGATCACACGACAGTTATACGTGCCGGCCGAGGGCACCAGGAAAACGTCGAAAGCGCCCGGCAGCTCGTCCAGCTCGCGGCTCACCGCCGCGAGCGCTTCGGCTGCTCCGTTGCGGCGGTTGAAGGGAAGGCGCTGCTTACTTCGCTTTGGCAGCCAAGCCACGCGCGTCAGATCCGGCTCCACCTCGCCCCGGCGGCAGTCGCCATAGACCTTGTCGAAGAAGGCTTTGTTGCGTGCCCGCCCCGGATCGACGTCCCTGGCGGGCGGCGAAACGTCATCGCCTGCGGGGTAGGGCACGGCCAGCATGTCCTCGATGTCGGGATCATCGAGCCAAGCCTCGAAGCGCTTCGCCCCCCGGCCGTCGTCCAGCGGCATGCGCGTGCCGTCCCGCCAGACGAGTTCGTTGCCTTCGATCCGGCTGAGGTAGCCCGGATAAGCAGCGAGCAGACGGGCGCGCTCGGCATCGCTGAGTGCACCCGCAACGGCGCCATGGCCATGGAGTGCCACGGCAACAAGAGCCGCGATCGTCGCAAAAAGGGCCTGCCGGAGCATGGGTTAAGTCTATTTCAGCTACGCTCCGCTGAGGATAGCAGGCTCTTGAGACTTACGCTTTACGCCCCGCCGATTACTGCTAGACTGCCTATAAGTGTCATCCAGAAAGACGCCTGATGACGCGCTTGCCCACTTCCCGGGCCGCATGCCAGGCGCTGGAGAATTTGGACTGTGCAGGGCTATCCCGACGAGGGCGGCGCAACCGAAGCGCCTGTTGGCACGGCCAATGGCGGCGATTTCCAAGCCGCGGTTTCCGCTCATTTTTCTGCCTCCGGCACGGCCGGCAGCGATGCCGTAGGCTCGGTGCCCCAGCAACTCGAGCGCGATGCACGCACCGATGCCATCTATGGCGCGCTCGACCTAGGCACCAACAATTGCCGGCTCCTGCTTGCGCGCCCGTCACGCCGCGGCTTCCGCGTCGTCGATGCTTTCTCGCGCATCATTCGGCTTGGTGAGGGCGTCAGCCAGAGCGGCCGTCTCTCCGAGGCGGCGATGACGCGCACCTTCGACGCCTTGAGGGTCTGCGCCTCCAAGCTGGGCCGCGCCAAGGTCCGGCGCTCCCGCCTCGTCGCCACGGAAGCGTGCCGCGTCGCAGTCAACGGCGAGGAGTTCCTTGCCCGTGTCCGCGACAAGCTCGGCCTCGAAATCGAGATCCTCACGCGCGAGCTCGAAGCCCGCCTTGCCGTCTCCGGATCGGCAGCCCTGATCGACTCCAGCTGCGATTACGTCCTGGTGTTCGACATCGGTGGCGGCTCATCTGAGCTGATCCTGCTCGATCTGTCCCGGCGCAACCGCCAGCGCGACCGACGCTTCTCCGGTCGTGTTGACGCCCAGCACTGCATGGTTGCCTGGACGTCGCTGCCGATCGGCGTCGTCACCCTGGCAGAGCGCTTCGGCGGCCGCCATGTGACGCCGGATGTGTTCGAGGCGATGGTCGCCGAAACACATCGCCTGCTCGCCGCGTTCGAGGCTCAGCACGGCGTCGCCGGACGCCTGGCCGGCCGGCGCATGCACATGCTCGGTACCTCCGGCACCGTCACCACCGTCGCCGGAATCCAGCTCGGCCTGAAGCGCTACGACCGCAACCGCGTCGATGGCTGCTGGCTCAACGTGGGCGACGTCCGCGATGTAACCGGCGATCTGCTCGGCCGCAGCTACGAGCAGCGCATCGCCGAACCCTGCATCGGCCGCGACCGCGCCGATCTCGTACTCGCGGGTTGCGCCATCCTTGAAGGCATCCTGCGAATGTGGCCGTGTGAGCGCCTGCGCGTCGCCGACCGCGGCCTTCGCGAAGGTATCCTGACGACGCTGATGCTTGAGGATGGCGTCTTTGCCCCCGCGCGTCGCCGCCGCCGCCCAGTTTGAGAGCAAGAGCCAATGAGCCAGAAGAGCAGCGGACCGAAAAAAGGGCCCGGCGGTGGTCAGCGTCAGATGTACACGCGCTTGAAAACCGCGCGCAAGCATCGCCCGTCGTCGCAGCGCTGGCTCGAACGCCAGCTCAACGACCCCTATGTCGCAGCGTCCAAGCGCGAGGGCATGCGCTCGCGCGCCGCCTACAAGCTGAAAGAGATCGACGACAAGTACCGCTTCCTGAAAACTGGGGGCATCATCGTCGACCTCGGTGCTGCGCCCGGCGGCTGGAGTCAGATCGCCGCCGAGCGGGTGCAGTCCGTGGCTGGCAAAGGACAGGTGGTCGCCATCGACTACCTGGAAATGGAGGCGCTGCCTGGCGTTGAGGTGCTGCAACTCGATTTCAACGACGAAAGCGCCGAGGCGACGCTCAAATCATTGTTGCGTGACGGCGTTGCAGACGTGGTGCTGTCCGACATGGCCGCGCCGACGACGGGACACACGGGCACCGACCATTTGCGCATCATGGCTCTTGCCGAGTCAGCGGGCGCGTTTGCCTGTGACGTGCTTCGCCCGGGCGGAGCCTTCCTCGCCAAGGTGCTCCAGGGCGGCACCGAGCGCGATCTGCTCGACCTGCTGAAGAAGCGCTTCGCAACCGTCCGCCACGTCAAGCCGCCGGCCAGCCGCTCCGATTCCGCTGAGCTTTACGTCCTCGCCACCGGCTTCCGCCGCGAATAGCACCGCCGCGCGCTACTGCAGCAGCGCCCCCAGCGATTGGATCAACGCCGCGTTGAAGCGTGCCGGATCCTCGACCTGCGGCGAGTGCCCCAGCTCGGGAAACGTCACGAGCTGCGATCCCTTGATCTGCGCCGCAACCTGCGGCGCCAGAGCCGCGTAGTTGCCCAGCGTCTTGGCGACGTCGGGAGCAGCCCGGTCGCGCCCGATCGCCGTCGTGTCCTTCATGCCAATGAGCATCAGCGTCGGCACCCGCAATTTGTCCACCTCGTAGATGACCGGCTGCGACAGCACCATGTCCGACGTCAGCGCCTGGCTCCACGCGACGATGTCGCCCCCCTTGCCCGCGTACATCGACGCCAGCATCTCGACCCAGCGGTCATACTCGGGCCGCCAATTGCCATGGTAATAGACGTTCTGCTGGTACTTCTTGATCGTCTCCGCCGACGTCTTCTTCTCGCGCGCGTAGAGTTCGTCGACGGTGACGAGCGGCACGCCCTTGGCCTTCCAATCCTCCAGCCCGATAGGGTTGACGAGCACCAGCGCCGCCGTCTGGTCCGGATACATCAGCGCATAGCGGATCCCCAGCATTCCGCCCATCGAATGGCCGAGGATGATCGGCTTCTCGATCCCGAGTTTCTCGATCAGCGCATGCGTGTTCGCCGCGAGCTGGTGCAAGCTGTACTGGTAGGCGCGCGGCTTTGCCGAGCGGCAGAATCCGATCTGGTCGGGTACCACGACGCGATAGCCGGCGCCCGACAGCGCGCCGATCACGCTCTCCCAAGTCGCCCCACAGAAGTTCTTGCCGTGCAGCAACACCACCGTGCGCCCATTGGGCGCCTCAGGAGCAATGTCCATATAGGACATCCATAGGTCCTGTCCCTGCGAGCGAAGCTCCACGCGCGCGACGTCATACGGATAGGGAAGATCCGCCAGATAGGCATCGCCCAATGCGGGGCCGACTGCGGGGCCCAGCAAAGCTGCGGAGCACAGCATGGCTGAAAGAACGCGAAAACTGATTTGAATCATCGAGCTTCGGCTGCTGCAGTTGCGGGGAAGGGCTGAGCGGAGACGAGGCGCCGCCGCTTGTGACGAAAGTGAGCGATGTTCCGCGCGGAATAGCGACCGCCCGCGACCTTAACCAAGACGCTTCCAGCGCCGATTGTTCGATGAAATTCATCGGGGCACAAGTCGGAAGCTTAAGGACTTTGTCATGCGAACGCGCTACAGTGTGCGTCGTATTAGAGAGGCTCACGGTATGAAACACCCGTGTCTCGGTGGACTAGCTCTCACCGCCGTCTTTTTAGCGGCCACGCCTCTTGCGCTTGCCCACGCCAACGAGTCTCTCGATACCTTCGCCGTTGCTCCGCAGCAGGCCGTGTCGTTCGGCACCGACGACACCGACAGCGACAGCTTCTCCGTTGTCCAGATCTCACCCAGCGACAACACCGTCACGGTGCTTCTGCGCCCGATGGGTGAGAGCTGCTTCTTCAGGTTCCCCGTTCTCGTCGGTCGCAGCGTGCAGTTGCGCGCCGGCACGCCGGATGGACAGAGCTTGCTCTGTAAGGCGACGCTGCAGCCCATCACCGAGGAGGGCAGCGCGCGCTTTGATGCCTCGTGCAACGAGGAGCCGATCTCGCTCGAGCACAAGTGCCCCCCTGACGGGGATACCGCCTCCGTCGACCGTCCTCAGCACTAACCCACGTTCATCGCAGCTTTAGTGCTCTTGGCCCTGTGTCGCCCCTCGGAACGGCAGCCGGACGATCGCGACGATCGCGGCTGTGATCGCGCCGGCGACGAGACCTAGCAACGCTGCACCGGCCGCCGACACCACCCATGTGAGGATATCGCCGTCGAACGGGATCGCATCGCCGATCACTGCGGCCACCGCATGAATGATGTGCTCGGGCTGGGTGATGCCGAACTGGGCCAGCCCGTGCACCAGAATCCCGCCACCCACCCAAAGCATCGCCACCATGCCAACGAAGCTGAGCGTCTCCAGAAATGGTGGCATCCCGCGAACCAGCGCGCGGCCGATCGGACCCGAGATAGCGCCATTGCGCTGCGCCAGCCGCGCACCGATGTCGTCAGCCCTGACGATCAGTGCCACCGCGCCATAGACGCCGACCGTGATCACCACCGCAACGATCGCCAGTACGATGGCCTGCGTGACGATGTCGGGGGAGCTCACAGCGGCCAGCGCGATCGCCATGATCTCGGCGGACAGGATGAAGTCGGTGCGGATCGCACCCGCCACTTTCTCATCTTCCAGCGTCTTGTCGCCCTTGGCGAGCCGCACGGCCACCTTCACACCCTTGCCTTCTTTCGTCTCCCCCACCAGCATGTGCTGCACCTTCTCGTACCCCTCGAAAGAGAGATAGAGGCCACCCAGCATCAATAGCGGCGTGATGGCTTGTGGAAGGAAAGCGCTGAGCAGCAGCGCCGCGGGCAGCAGGAACAGAAGCTTGTTGCGCAGCGATCCGACAGCGATCCGCCCGACGATTGGCAGTTCGCGCGTGGCGGCAAGGCCCGTCACGTAGCGCGGCGTGACAGCAGCGTCGTCGATCACCACGCCCGCAGCCTTGCTGCTCGCCTTAACGGCCTGGCCCGCGGCATCGTCCAGCGTCACCGCGGCCAGCTTCGCCAGTGCAACCACATCGTCGAGAAGTGCAAGCAATCCGCTCAATTTACCAACCCCATCTGCGCCCGGCTAAGCATCAGGAACCTCTCAGTTCTATTGCCGTTGTCCCAAGTCCAACGAGCGGAGGCAGGCGCCCATGACGCGGAAGAGCTTGGCTGAAATCGCGCAGCGCATGCGCGACATCGACATCGCAATGCTTTCAACTAAGACGCAGTCTGGCGAGATTGCAAGCCGCCCGATGAGCAACAACTCCGATGTCGACTACGACGGCGACAGCTACTTCTTCACGTACGCCTCATCGCAGATGGTCGCCGATATCTCAGCGGACGATCACGTGTCCTTGGCGTTCTCGGTCGAGCCGGGTCTGTTCTCCGGTGGCGGTCTCTTCATAGCCGTCACGGGCAGGGCGCAAGCCGTCCGTGACAAGGGCCTGTTCGCCGCGCATTGGACTCCCGATTTGGACGCCTGGTTCGAGCAGGGCATCGACACGCCCGGCCTGGTGATGCTCCACGTGCGAGCCGTGCACATCAAATACTGGGAAGGCGAGGAGGAGGGAGAGGTCGACCTCGCCGCATGAACGCCTCAGCCCGCACTCATGCAATTGTCCAGCTCATCATGGCGCCCAATCTTGCGAGCGGCTAAGCTGCGCAAAGCCCCTGGAGATGGAGAGTTCCATGAAGGAATACGTGAAGGGCGTGCGTCATGACACGCTGAGCGCGATCGCCAATGCCGAGAAATTGCTCACGGCTCTGGGCGATGAGGAGGGCGCCGGCACCGATAAGTTGCGCAAGGCGACGAAGCGCTTGGCTAAGCACTTGAAGGAGGAGCTGGCCGAGTGGGACGAAAAGTACAAGAAGGCACGCGATAAGGCCTGAGGCCAAGTTCGCTTGCTTCTTCGCTGCATCCAAGGGAATCTGTGTCAGAACGGTACCGCTCTTAACATTCGGGCGGAACCGGCGCTCTTGGACGAGAGTTTCTAGCGGGAAGACAAACGCTTCCCCCTGGAAACTGCGAGCCGATGCTATGCGCCTGTTCCTGATCTCGATGACCGCGATGGTCGCGTCCACCGCCTGCCTCGGACTGCTTTTCCTTTACGCGCTCATCGTGCCGACCCTGCCGCCGCCCGCCATAGCGATTTCAGCGATTTCTCCCTCGCCCAGCTGGCGGGGTGAGCCGGTCGAGAATTGGGAAGTCCAAGCAGCTCCCGCCCTTCCCCGCCTCGTCACGCTGGCCTCAGACGGCATCTGATCTTCAACTCCTGTGGGGCCCGACGCGGCTTTCGGAGCCCGGTGGCCACGTCGTCCACCGCTGCCCAACCCGTCGCAGGGCTGCCAGCTTCCCTCACCACGACTCCGGTGGTATAGCCCTGCCGACATCGTTTCCGCTGGGCCCGGAACAATGTCGCCCAGCCCTCAGGAGAAACCCTCACGATGGCCGCACGTAATGGCCCGATCAAAATTGATTCCAACGTCGCGTTGACGTTTGACGACGTCCTTCTGGTGCCTGCCGCATCGGAAATCCTGCCGAGCCAGGCCGACGTCAGCACCCAGCTAACGCGTTCGATCCGCCTCAACATTCCGGTCATATCCTCCGCGATGGACACCGTGACCGAGGCGCGCCTTGCCATAGCTATGGCCCAGGAAGGCGGCATCGGCGTCATCCATCGCAACCTGACGCCTGAAGAGCAGGCTCGCCAGGTCGCCATGGTGAAAAAGTATGAATCCGGCATCGTTCTCAACCCGGTCACCATCAATCCGGAAGCTTCGCTCCGCTCCGCCCTCGCCATGATGGCGGAGCACAGCATCTCGGGCGTTCCAGTGGTCGAGAAGCCGGACGGCAGCGCCAAGGGCCGCCTCGTCGGCATCCTGACCAACCGCGACGTGCGCTTTGCCACCAACCTCGATCAGCCTGTCTCCGAGCTGATGACCAAGGACAAGCTGGTCACCGTGAAGCGCTCGGTCTCGCGCGAGGACGCCAAGCGCCTCCTGCACGAGAACCGCATCGAGAAGCTCCTCGTCATTGACGACGAGAAGCACTGCATCGGCCTCATCACCGTCAAGGACATCGAGAAGGCGCAGAAGCACCCGCACGCTTCTAAGGACTCGGAAGGGCGCCTGCGCGTCGCCGCCGCCACCACGGTCGGCGAGGACGGTTTCCATCGCACTGAGCTTTTGATGGCTGCCGGCTGCGATCTTATCGTCGTCGATACCGCGCACGGCCACTCGAGCCGCGTGCTCGATGCGGTGAGACGCATCAAGAAGCTGTCGAACAGCGTCCAGGTCGTTGCCGGCAACGTTGCCACCGCCGACGCGACCAGGGCCCTCATCGATTGCGGCGCCGACGCAATCAAGGTCGGCATCGGCCCAGGCTCGATCTGCACCACGCGTATCGTCGCTGGTGTCGGCGTGCCCCAGCTCACCGCCATCATGGATTGCGCCGAGGAAGCCTCCAAGCACGGCGTCCCCGTCATCGCCGACGGCGGCATCAAGTATTCGGGCGACGCGGTAAAGGCGATGGCAGCCGGTGCATCCTGCGTGATGATCGGCTCGCTGCTGGCCGGCACCGATGAATCTCCCGGCGAGACCTATTTCTACCAGGGCCGCACCTACAAGGCCTATCGCGGCATGGGCTCCATCGGCGCCATGGCCCGCGGCTCGGCTGACCGTTACTTCCAGCAGGAAGTAAAGGACACTCTGAAGCTCGTGCCCGAGGGCATCGAGGGCCAGGTGCCCTATAAGGGACCGGCTGAAGGCGTGGTGCACCAGCTCGTCGGCGGACTGCGCGCCGGCATGGGCTACCTCGGCGCCAAGACGTTCCCTGAGCTTCGCGCAACGGCAAAGTTCATCCGCGTCTCACCGGCCTCGATCCACGAGAGCCACGCCCACGGCGTTCTTATTACCCGCGAGAGCCCGAACTATCCCGGCTCCGTCTGATCCTTGAGGAGACCGGTATGCCCGTTTCCAGCCTGATGCTGCCGGTCTTCGTTCAGGTCGCCCTGACGTTCGCAGTCCTGCTATGGGCGGCCCGGCTTCGCTTGCGGGCGTTGCGGTCGGGCGCCGTGAAGCCATCCGACGTGGCGCTACGCCAGCCGAACTGGCCGCCGCACGTGCTCCAGGTGGCCAACAGCTACCAGAACGAGCTCGAGCTGCCGATGCTGTTTTACGCGGTGGTGGCGTTCATCCTCATCACCTCGACCAACAGCATCGTGTTTGTCGTGCTGGCATGGGTGTTCGTGATCTCCCGCCTCGTGCGCGCCTTCATTCACACCGGCTCGAACGTCGTGCGCCTGCGCGGCGCCGCTTTCGGCATCGGCGTCATCACGCTCGCCGCCATGTGGCTGATCCTGGCCGTGCGCATTCTAGCGACGGGGGCCTAGCCGATGCGCGCTGGAGCGCGGATCGCGGCTGCGGCCGAGGTTCTTGACGACATCCTCAATCGCCATCGACCGGCATCGATGGCCCTCGCTGACTGGGGCCGCGCACACCGCTTCGCGGGCTCGGGCGACCGCGCTGCCATCGGCACGCTCGTGTTCGACGCGCTGCGCCGCCGGGCTTCGATTGGCGCACGCATGGGTGAAGACACCCCACGTGCATTGGCGCTGGGTGCCGCGCCGCGCGCTCTGGGACTGACGCTGGACGAGTTAGCGCTCGCCGCCGACGGCTCCGAGCATGCCCTCGCGCCGTTGACCGACGCCGAGCGCCAGGGCCTTGCTGCCGATCTTCCCGGTGATGCCCCGGCAAACGTCCGCGGCGACATTCCAGCCTGGCTGCTGCCCTCGTTCGAGCGCGCGTTTGGCGCTTCCGCTGCGAAGGAAGGGGCCGCGCTCTCCGTCCGCGCTCCCGTTGACCTGCGCGTCAACACGCTCAAGGCAACGCAAGAGAAGGTCCTGAAGGCACTCGGCCGCTTCGGCGCCGAGGCCACCGCCTTTGCGCCGGCCGGCGTGCGCGTGCCCGCTCCCGAAGGCGCCGCCAAATCACCCCACCTCGAAGCCGAGACTGCCCACGGCAAGGGCTGGTACGAGGTCCAGGACGAAGGCTCGCAGCTTGCCGCGCTCCTGGCGGGCGCCGGCCCGCGCATGCAGGTGCTCGATCTCTGCGCCGGCGCCGGCGGCAAGACTCTGGCGCTCGCCGCCGGCATGCAGAATACCGGACAGATCTACGCCTATGACGCCGACAAGAAGCAGCTCCGTCCGATCTTCGAGCGCCTGAAGCGCGCCGGCGTGCGCAATGTTCAGGTGATGGAAGCTGGCGATGAAGCAGCGCTCGCAGCGCTGGGCGCCCGCTTCGACCTCGTGTTCGTCGATGCGCCGTGCACCGGCTCGGGAACATGGCGCCGCAAGCCGGACGCCAAGTGGCGCATCAAGGCCGCCAACATTCCCGAGCGCCAAGCCGAGCAGCAAGCCGTCCTCGAACTCGGCGCTAGCCTGACCAAGCCGGGCGGCACGCTTGTCTACGTCACCTGCTCGGTGCTGCCCGAAGAGAATCGCGATCAGGTCGACGCCTTCCTCGCAGCCCATCCCGACTTTGCCGTCGAGCCCTACGCCGATGTCTGGGCAAGCCGCGTCGGTGGGGAGGCGCCACGCTCTGCCGACGGTCGCACCGACACACTTCAGCTCACGCCCGCACAGCACGGAACCGATGGGTTTTTTGTTGCGTTAATGCGCCGACACAAACCGTGATCGAGCACTATTACTACGGACGCGGAAAATTCTTCAAAGCCACTTGCAAAGTCGTAATTCGCCAATAAGTTCCCGCCGTGTTGAGGCCAGAGGGGCCTGTGAAATTGTTCGGCCGATCGCCGGCTGACGCGGGCATGAAAAGCCCCAGCCAGAGCGCGGCCATTTGAGGACAAACGTCCATCATGGCATCCGTTGCCAAGGCGAAGCGCCCTAAGCGGCCCGCGCCGCGCTCGTGCCTCGGTCCCGTCGCGGATCTTGAAGCGCACCTCCCCGCCGAATGGTGGCGTAAACTCTTCAACGCTCTCTACGTGAAGACCGACGGCGACGTCGTCGAGAACGTCGAGAACACGCGCCGCGATGTGGACTTCATCACCGCCGCCGCCGCTGTTCAGCCGCACAGCCAGATCCTTGATCTGTGCTGCGGTCAGGGACGCCATTGCCTTGAACTTGCCCGCCGCGGCTTCAAGAACGTCACCGGCGTCGACCGCTCGCGCTACCTCGTGCGCCTCGCCAAGAAGCGCGCACAGAACGAACGCCTGCAGGTCGTGTTCAAGGAAGGCGATGCGCGCAACCCGCGCCTGCCCGAGACCAGCTTCGACTGCGTCGCTATCATGGGCAACTCGTTCGGCTACTTCTCCAATAAGCAGGACGACGAGAAGGTGCTCTCCGCCGTCGGCAAGATTCTGCGCCCTTCCGGCCAGCTCGTGCTCGACATCACCGATGGCGCCTACATGGCCGACCATTTCGAACGCCGCTCGTGGGAGTGGATCGACGAGCACCACTTCGTCTGCCGCGAGCGCTCGCTCTCCGGTGACCGCGAGCGTCTCATCTCGCGCGAGGTGATCGTCCACGACGAGTTGGGCGTCATCGCCGACCAGTTCTACGCCGAGCGCCTCTACACGCGCGAAAGCATCGCCAAGCTTCTGGAAAAGACCGGCTTCCGCAACGTGCGCCACCATGGCAGTGCCGAGGCGCTTTCGGATCGCGACCAGGATCTCGGCATGATGGCGCGCCGCCTCTTGCTGTCGGCCGACGCCCCAGCTCTGCCGATCCGCAAGCCGAAAGGCAAGGTGCACCAGATCGACGTCACTGTTCTGATGGGTGACCCGCGCCTGCCCGATACCGTGAAGCGCGGCGGCGCCTTCAACCCTGAGGACTACGAGACAATCCGCCGCCTCAAGGATGCTCTGTCGGAGCTGAAGAACTATAAGTTCCGCTATCTCGACAATCACACCACGCTCGACCGCGATCTGTCGGAGCTGCGCACCGATCTCGTGTTCAATCTGTGCGACGAAGGCTTCAACAACGACCCGTTCAAAGAGCTGCACGTCCCCGCGATGCTGGAATCGCTCGAGTTGCCGTACACGGGCGCCGGCCCGCCGGCGCTCGCTGCGTGCTACGACAAAGGCCTTGTGCGTGCGGTCGCTATGACGCTCGACGTTCCCGTGCCACTGGAAACGCACGTGCGCCCGGGCGATCAGGGCGCGCATTTGCCGTCGGTCTTCCCGGCGCTGCTGAAGCCGAACTACGGCGACAGCTCGCAGGGCATCACCAAGGATGCGGTCGTCAGCAACGAGAAGGGGCTGCTCGATTATCTCGAGCGTTTGCGCGTCGCGTTCCCCAAGCGCCCCATCCTCGTGCAGGAGTATCTCACCGGCGCGGAATACTCCGTGACCCTGGTCGGCAACCCCGACCAAGGCCTGCGCGCTCTGCCGATCCTCGAGGTCGACTTCTCCAAGCTGGACCCGACGCTACCGAAAATTCTTGGCTACGAATCGAAGTGGGAGCCTGACAGCCCCTATTGGACGCAGGTCTCCTACCATGAGGCCGAACTGTCCGAGCTTCAGCAGCAGCAGCTCGTCGAGCATTCCACGCGCCTGTTCGAGCGCCTCGGCTGCCGCGACTACGCGCGCTTCGATTTCCGCGCCGATGCGCGCGGCGAGATCAAGCTGCTCGAAGTAAATCCCAATCCTGGTTGGTGCTGGGACGGCAAGGTCAACTTAATGGCGGCTTTTGCCGGTATGCGGTACTCCGAGCTGTTGGGCCAGATCCTCGGCGCTGCCGTGGAACGGCTCAACATCGTCGGAAAGAGTACTGCACCCCAGGTTGAGGCTGCTCAGTGACGAAATATGTGAGTCTCCTAGTCTTTCTGCTTCTCGTCGCCGCCACCGCGTATACCGGCACGACCTATCTGCCCGGGCCGTTCTACGCGGCGCTGCAAAAGCCCGCGTGGACGCCGCCCAACGAGCTCTTTCCACCCGTCTGGGCAGCGCTCTACGTTATGATCGCCATCGCGGGATGGATCGTCTGGCGCGCCCAGGGGCTTGGGCCCTTGTTCTGGCTCTGGTTGCTCCAGCTCGTTCTCAATGGCGCCTGGTCGTACCTGATGTTCGGTCAGAAGCAGATCACGCCGGCACTTATCGATATTGGCGCACTGTGGCTGGTGATCTTGGCGTTCATTATCGCCGCGTGGCCCGTGCGCCGCACCGCGGCGCTGCTGTTCGTTCCCTATTTTCTGTGGGTTTCCTACGCCGCTGCGCTGAACTTCGAGATTTGGCGGCTCAACTCCTGATCGTGCATCTGGGCGCCCGCCCCTACGTCTGCTAAAAGGTCCGTAGGCGTACCTTGGGGGGCACCATGCACGCTGGAAGCACGGCTTCGTCGGTTGATGCGGTTGGCAGCGCTTGCGGCGAATGCGGCGCTGTCGCCTCGGGAAATTTCTGCGCGAGCTGCGGCGCCGATTTGCGCCTAAGCTCCCTGGGCTTTCTAGGATCAGCAGCCGCTCCCGTGCGCCGCAGCTTCCCCATCGTCTACCTGAAGATACTCTCTTCGCCCGTGCGCCAGACGACAGCGCTCGCCGACGATAGAAGCTACCGTAGCTATTTGTCCTTCGCGCTCACGGGCATCGCTCTCTACTGCCTGCTCTTCGTACCCGTCGTCATGCGCATGGTCGTGCCGACCGGTGGCGCCGCCGTGAGCGAGAGCATGCAGACGCTGATGAAGGCGCTGTCGCAAGTCGGCATCTACTTCGGCGTCGTCCTCACCTTTTTGATCGCTTACCTATTGTTCCGCTTCTTCGCCAAGGAGAAGCGCTCCCTCGCTGCCTACTTCAAGCTGTATGCCATTGCCCTTGGCTTCATCGCCCCGATCTACGGCGCCTATGAGTTCGTTGCGAAGGTGATGTTGAACGGCGTCAGCATGACGGGGCTTGGCAGCCTCACCGAGGCCCAGCTGTTCGAGCCGATGACGGGCATCTCGGTCGCCCTGGCCCTGCTGCTATGGGCTTACTTCGTCGCCATCCATCGCCGCTTCTGGGCTATGCCGATCTGGAAAGCGACGCTGCTATATCTCGTCGCGACGGCTGTGTCGGGCCAGCTGGGCTATACGATCATGTGGTACGTCGGCTTCTACACCGCCCGCATCCTCATCGACGCCGGCATCGTCACGGCGTAGCGCCGACACATCTCTGAGCCGGCGCCACCAGATAGCCGCTACGCGCGCGCTGCCACCGTGGCAAGATCATCCTCGACCTGCCACGTGCCCGCGTGACCACCCGCGTGCGCATGCTCCTTCAGCACCGCCTCGAACTCGCACCTTGGGATCGAGCGGAATCCCATAGCATCGATGGTCGTTGTGAAGTCCTTGCCGTCGTTCAGCACATAGCCCCACTTGGCAAGGTGATGATTCAGCGACGCAAAGCCCATCTTCGACGTGTTCGACCGCCGGCTGAACTGTGATTCCGTATAGAACACACGCCCGATCGAAATGCCGTAGCCGCCGCCGATGAGATCGCCGTCGGCGCTCCACACCTCGAACGAGTGCGCAACGCCGGTGTCATGCAGCGCCGCATAGAGCGACATGATCTTCGGGGTCACCCAGGTGAGGCCCAGCGGCCGGCCCTTGCGCGGCTCGGCGCACGCTTGGATCACTTGATCGAACGCCTGATCGAATGTGATGCGATAGTCCGTCTTGCGCATCTCGCGGCGCAGCCGCTTGGCGATGTGCTGCTCGGTGAGGAACAGCACCATGCGCTCCTGCCGCGTCCACCACTTCAGCGGACCGATGTGGCACCACGGAAAGAACCCCTGACGCGCGGCCGAGACGATGCGCTCTGGCGTGATATCGCGGCACACGCCAGCGAAATTGGCCGGGCGCGCGTGAATCGTGGCTTCGATCGGCAGCCGCGTCCCGCCGCGCCAGATGTCCGCCGCCATCGCCTTCAGTAGAAAAGGCACCTCTGCAACGCGCTTTGGGTGCAACGCATAGGCCGTGCCCATGACCCACCGCAGCAGTTTTGCCTTCGGCGATTCATAAAAGTGCCTGGTCCCGCGCCCTTCGTCGGCGTCTTCCGCAATGATGTCCAGAAATGCTCCAGCGACGTTGGCCAAGGGATGCTCCTTCGAGAGACAAATGCGTGTCTTTTGGGGCCAGTCGTCAGCGGCCCGCGTCATTTCGAAGAAGACGAAACAAGACCCGTGCCACCTGCCTCGCGGAGTTGATCCCGACCGCCGCCAACGTGCGGGGAGCGCAGCTATGGTTAAGCGCCGGTAACGGAGCGTCCCGCGCATGCCTCGGCGCGCCGAAGCAGTAGCGCTCGCTCGCGCGCATTCTGCGTCAGGCCGGCCGCGCGTTCGAACTCGACCCGCGCCTCTTCACACCGGCCGAGCTTCTCCAGCAGATCGCCGCGCACGCTCGGCAGCAGGTGATAGCCATTGAGGCTCGGCTCCGCGATCAGGGCATCGACAATTCTGAGTCCTGCCTCAGGCCCCATGTGCATCGACAGCGCCACCGCCCTGTTCAATTCGACCACCGGAGACGGCATCACCGCGCCGAGCCTGCCATAGAGCCCCACGATGGCCGCCCAGTCGGTCTCTTCGGCCGTGCGCGCTCTTGCATGACACGACGCAATCGCGGCTTGGATGCCATAGGGCCCCAAGCCTTCGCCGAGAGACTGCGCGCGGCTCAGCGCAGCCATTCCGCGCCGGATGAGCAACTGATCCCAGCGAGCACGATCCTGCGCGAGCAGCAGCACCGGCTCGCCGTCCGGTCCGCGGCGAGCGCCAAGTCGCGAGGCCTGCAGTTCCATCAGGCCGACGAGCCCGTGTACTTCCGGCTCGCCGTGCGGCAGCTCAGCAAGAATGCGCCCGATACGCAGCGCCTCTTCGCACAGCTGCGGGCGCATCCAGTCATCGCCCGCCGTCGCTGCATAGCCTTCGTTGAAGATGAGATAGATCACGGCCAGCACCGATTGCAGCCGCTCGTTCAGCGCCTCTCCCCGCGGCGCTTCGAACGGCACACGGCGCTCGGAGAGCGTACGCTTCGCCCGCACGATGCGTTGCGCAATCGTCGGCTCCGGAACCAGGAACGCGCGCGCGATCTCCTCCGTCTTGAGACCGCCGATCAGCCGCAACGTCAACGCCACCTGCGCGTCCCGGCCGAGTACCGGATGGCACGAGATGAACATCAGCCGCAAAAGGTCATCGCCGATGTCGTCATCGAGCGCGGCATCGAGATCCGGCATCTGCGCGTCGCTCTCTGAGCCCAGCTCAGCTTGCAGCTCACCGTGCTTGGCGTCGATGAGCTTTGCGCGCCGGAACCGGTCGATGGCACGGTTCTTCGCGGCGGCCATCAGCCACGCGCCCGGCTTTTCGGGAATGCCCGACCGCGGCCATTGCTCCAGCGCCGCCAGCAGTGCGTCCTGCGCCAGTTCCTCGGCAACGCCGACATCGCGCACCATGCGCGTTAGGGCAGCAATGAGCTTCGCCTGCTCAATGCGAAACGTCGCTTCAATGGCGCTGTTGTGATCGGCAACCGTCATGGCTGCCGATCACAGCATCATCGCCATCCGCTAGCAAGAATGAGGCTAGCGGATCGCCTGCGCGCTGGCGTCTGCCAACGCTTCGGCATCGGGGCAACCGTCGCCCTCGAACATCTGCCGCACTTCGGTTTCGCCCACCCAGTCCGGCCAGTGCTCTAGGTGCAGCTCCATGAAGCGGATGGCCAGCTCCATAGCTTCCTCACGGCTCGCCACCTCGAATATGGCAAAGCCGCCGATAAGCTCCTTGGCTTCCGTGAAAGGCCCGTCGGTTATCGCCAGCTTGCGTCCTTGCTGACGGACGCGGAAGCCGCCCACCGACGACGGCAGCAGGCCTCCCATTCCGACCATCACACCCGCTCGGGTCAGCTCTTCACCGAGCTTGCCCACTGCGTCCATCAGCGCCTGTGGCGGCGCGCTCATCCTGTTTTCTTCCGAGGACTTCACGATCGACATGAAGCGCATCGTTCTTCTCCCATCGGTTGCAGCCAGCCGGGGTCCTCCGGCCCTATCGTCACGTCGATCGGCACAGACGCAGATCGACAATTAGCTCCAGATTTTTTGCCCTGGGCGGTTCAGCTCTTGAGCTGCGCGTCGAGCCGGCGATGACGCTCGATCGCCTCGCTCTCACCGAAGTCTTCCAGCTCGAACAGCGGCCGGATCTCGATCTCGCTGTCGACCATGTGCGGGTTCGGGCAACGTTTGATCCACTCGACCGCCTCCGCCAGCGACTTGCACTGCAGCAGCCAGTAGCCGGCGATCAGCTCCTTGGTTTCCGTGAACGGCCCGTCGATCACCGTGCGTTTGTCGCCCGAAAAGCGCACGCGCGCGCCCTTGGCGCTAGGCTGCAGTCCGTTACCGTCCAGCATCACGCCGGCCTTCACCATCTCCTCATTGAACTTCCCCATCGCGTCGAGAAGCTCCTCCGAGGGCATGACGCCGGCTTCAGAATCCTTTGTCGCCTTGACGAACACTATGAATCTCATTGGCTTCTTCCCCTTTTGGCGGATTTTTTGAGCCCGGCGAATTCCCGGCTCTGACAGAACGTCGAACGGGCGCCCCCAAGATCGACACGCCCGCACAACTTTTTTCGGGCAGCACCCGAATCGCCGCAAAATCGCGGCGCCAGCGCGCCTTGACGCTCCACCGGTCGGGTGATCTATGGGCCGCCTAGGGCCACAACCGCGGGGCTTTTGTGACCGATACCGTCCTCATCATCGATTTTGGCAGCCAGGTAACCCAGCTCATCGCGCGCCGCGTGCGCGAGGCCGGCGTCTACTCTGAGATCGTGCCGTTCAACCAGGCCGAAGCGGCGATGCAGCGCCTGCAGCCAAAGGCCCTCGTGCTGTCGGGTGGTCCGGCCTCGGTTACGGCCGAGGGCTCACCTCGCGCCCCGCAAGGCGTATTCGACAGCGGCCTGCCGATCCTCTCCATCTGCTACGGCCAGCAGACCACTGCCGTTCAGCTCGGCGGCACCGTCGAAGGCGGCCACCCGGCTGAGTTCGGCCGCGCCGAAGTTCTGATCAAGGAGCCGTCCGCCCTGTTCGACGGCATCTGGGAGGTCGGCAAGCGGTATCCCGTGTGGATGAGCCACGGCGACCGCGTCACGCGCATGCCCGAGGGCATCACTGTCAAGGCGACCAGCGAGAACGCTCCCTTCGCAGTAGCGACCGATGAGGCCCGCCGCATCTACACGACGATGTTCCACCCCGAGGTGGTGCACACGCCGGACGGTGCCAAGCTGCTCTCCAACTTTGTGCACAAGATCGCCGGTCTCAAGAACGACTGGACCATGGCGCACTTCCGCTCATCCGAGATCGACAAGATCCGCAAGCAGGTCGGCGGCGCGCGCGTGATCTCCGGCCTCTCCGGCGGCGTCGATTCGGCCGTTGCATCCGTGCTCATCCACGAGGCGATCGGCGATCAGCTCACCTGCATCTTCGTCGACCACGGTCTCATGCGCCAGAACGAGGCTGCCGAGGTCGTCAGCCTGTTCCGTGAGCACTACAACATTCCGCTCGTCCACGTTGACGCCAAGGATCGCTTTCTCTCAGCGCTTGCCGGCAAATCGGACCCCGAGCAGAAGCGCAAGATCATCGGCGGCCTCTTCATCGACGTGTTCGAGGAAGAAGCCAGAAAGCTCGGCGGCGCTGACTTCCTCGCGCAAGGCACGCTCTATCCCGACGTGATCGAAAGCGTCTCCTTCACCGGCGGCCCATCGGTGACGATCAAATCGCACCACAACGTCGGCGGCCTGCCCGAGCGCATGAATCTGAAGCTCGTGGAGCCGCTGCGCGAACTCTTCAAGGACGAAGTGCGCGCGCTCGGCCGCGAGCTTGGCCTGCCCGAAAGCTTCGTCGGCCGCCATCCGTTCCCCGGCCCCGGCCTCGCCATTCGCATCCCCGGCGAGATCACCGAGGAGAAGCTGAACATTCTGCGCCAGGCCGACGCGATCTATCTGGATGAGATCCGCAAGGCCGGCCTTTACGACAAGATCTGGCAGGCCTTTGCCGTGCTGCTGCCGGTGCGCACCGTCGGCGTGATGGGCGACGCACGCACCTACGATTTCGTCTGCGCTCTGCGCGCCGTGACGTCCACCGACGGCATGACCGCCGACTATTACGACTTCCCGCATTCGTTCCTGGGGCCGACCGCGACGCGCATCATCAACGAGGTGCGCGGCATCAACCGCGTCGTCTACGACATCACCTCCAAGCCCCCCGGCACCATCGAGTGGGAGTGAGCCTGAAAATGGCCATCACCATCTACGGCATCCCCAACTGCGACACGATGAAGAAGGCGCGCACCTGGCTCGACGAGCACGGCGTCGCCTATGACTTCCACGACTACAAGAAGGCCGGCATCGACCGCGAGCGGCTCGAAGCGTGGTCCAAGAAGGTCGGCTGGGAGACGCTGCTCAATCGCGCGGGCACCACGTTTCGCAAGCTCCCCGACGCCGACAAGCAGGGCCTCACCGAAAAGAAGGCCATCACGCTGATGCAGGCGCAGCCATCGCTCATCAAGCGCCCGGTGCTCGACCTCGGCCGCGGCAAGCTGCTCGTCGGCTTCAAGCCCGAAGTCTACGCCGAAGCCTTCGAGCGCTAATCGCTTAGTTCAACGCATCGCGAACAGCTCCTGATGGAACTGCGCCGCAACGTTGAAACCGTGAGCCGCGAAATCCTGCCGCAACGCGTCACCAAACCCCGGCGGCCCGCAGAACCAGATGCTCGCCTCGCGCCACTGGGGAACCTCGGCGCGAATCCGCTCTCCGCTCAACAATCCATCGCGCGCATCGAGAAGGATGTGCAGGCGTACATTCGCGGCTGCCGCGTCGGCCTTGAGCTTCTCGAATGCCACTTCATCGTATTCTGCAGACGCATGGAAAAGATCGACCTCAGGATTCGCCGGCGAGTTGGCGGCGCTCGCCGCCCTGTGCTTCATCTTGGCGATGAACGGCGTGATGCCGACGCCGCCGCCGATCCAGATCTGACGCTTCAGGTCGTCCTCGAAGGTGAAGCACCCGTACGGTCCCTCGAGCTTCACGCTCTGCCCTACGCGTAGCTTGTCGCGCAGGCGCCGGGTGTGATCCCCAAGCTCCTTCGTGATGAAGGTGATGTGGCGGCTGCCCGCGGTCCACTCGGACGCAATGGTATAGGGATGCGGCCCCTCGGAAGGGTCCGACGTCGCAAAGGCAAACTGTCCTGGCTTATGGCCGGGCCAGCCATCGGGCACGTCTATTCGGGTTTCCAGTGCCCGCACGCCTGGATAGTACTGCAGCGAAGCGATCTTTCCCTCGATCTGCCGGTCACTGCCGACGCGGCGCAGCAGCACCACGACGGCTGCGTAAACGCCGCCTGCGAGCAGCGGAATGAGCACGATCCCGATCGGCGACGTCCAGTAGCTGAACTTCAGCAGCACCACCGAGTGAAACACCAGCACGAGATACGCAATCGCCAGCAGGCGATGCGTCTTGCAAAATATCCAGTAGGGAAAGCGCTTGATCAGCGCGAGCGCGATGAGAAGCACGGCGGCATAGAACGCCCACTCGCCCAGCCCCTCGGCCGCGCCGCGCATGCCCGCGAGAAACTGTTCCACCGGATTGTCGATCGGCGGCCGCGGGCCGCGCGTTGGGCGTTCTAGCAAGCCCCAGCCGACCGCCCACTTCGGCCCCTTGGCCCACAGAAAGTGCACGATACCGACCACGAGCGCGGAGATACCCAGCCACTTGTGCAGGCGGTACATCTTGTCGAGCCCGCCAAGATGAGGCTCGACCGAGCGCGGGCGAAGCGCCAGCAGCATCGCAACGCTCATCAAGGCGATGGCGAGAAAGCCGCTCAATTGAATTGCTGGCCGTCGAACCTCGAAAAGACCCGCAGCCTCTTTGAACGCCCACGGATCGGCGATCAGCCAGACGGCGGCACAAATGGCCAGGATGAGGATCAGTGCGCGCTTGATCTTATGCATGACGCCTTCTTGGTGGGGCAGCTCTTGAGCAAGCTCGAATTTGCGAGCGCGCTCGTCGTTGACCTGAATCAATGATATGCGCTGGCGTCATAGCTGACGCTCCATCGCGTGGCCAATTCACGGTATCGTCCGCGCCGCGCCGGCAATACGCACGCGGTCACCCTGTTCAGCCGACGAGATCGCGCACCATCGGAGCGACATTGCTGCCGTAGAGCTCAATGCAGCGCATCAGCTTCTCGTGCGGCAGCATGCCTGCGCTATATTTGAGATCGAAGCGCGTCGCGCCGATCGCCTTTACCGTCGCCGCAATTTTCCGCGCCACCGTCTCCGACGCCCCGACATACAGCGAGCCGCGGGCGATCTCGAGATCATACTCAGCCCGCTGCATCGGCGGCCACCCGCGCTCGGCGCCGATCTGATCGCGCATGCGCTTGTAGTCCGGCCAGAACTCCTCGCGCGCCTGCTCATCGCTGGAAGCGACGTAGCCCGGCGAATGCACGCCGATCGGCAACTCCGGTTGCCCGAATTCGCCCAGCGAAGCACGATAGAGCTCGGCGTAAGGTTGGAAGCGCTTCGGATCGCCGCCGATGATCGCCAGCATCATCGGCAATCCGTATCGCGCCGTGCGCACCACAGACTCCGGACTGCCGCCGACGCCGATCCACGTCTTCAGCGTCCCGCTCTCCGTTTGCGGAAACACGCGCTGCCCCGTGAGCGGCGCCCGCGTATCCCCGCGCCACGTCACCGTCTCTTCACGCAGCAGCTTGACGAACAGGTCGAGCTTCTCTGCGAACAGCTTGTCGTACTGATCGAGCGCGTAGCCGAACAGCGGAAACGACTCCGTGAACGAGCCACGGCCCAGCATCACCTCCGCACGTCCGTTCGAAGCCGCATCCAAGGTCGCAAAGCGCTGGAACACGCGCACCGGATCGTCCGAGCTCAGCACCGTCACCGCCGATCCGAGCCGGATGCGCTGCGTCCGTGCCGCAATCGCCGCCAGCACCACATCGGGTGCCGAGATTGCAAAGTCCGCACGGTGATGCTCGCCGACGCCGAAGAAATCGAGCCCGACTTCATCGGCCAGCACGCCCTCCGCGATGACGTTGCGGATCACCTGAGCATGCGGCAGTTCCCGCCCATCGGCGCCGCGCGTGACGTCGCCGAAAGTATCGAGCCCCAGTTCCAGAGTTTGTGCCATGCGCACCCGCTTCTTGATGCTTCAGAAGCGGGGAAGGTGGGCTCGCCAGTCCCGAACGTCCAGAGGGTGCGCCAAATGCGCAGGTTGCCTACTGCGCCACCGGCGTCAGCAATTCCGGCAGCTCCGACAGTGTGCGGATCTCGAAATCGGGCGCGCCGGGGAGGCGCTCGGCTCGGTGCCCATAGCGATTGCACCAGGCTACGTGGAACCCGAAGTTGGATGCTCCATAGGCATCCCATGCGTTCGACGACTGGAACGACACTTCTTTGGCCTTGAGACCCAAGGTCTCGAGGCCATACTCGTAGACCCGCGGATGCGGCTTGAACACCTTCACCGCATCGACCGACATGACGACGTCGAACAGGTCGGTGAGCCCCGCCGCCCGCACGGCCGAATCCAGCATCTTCGTCGAGCCGTTGGAGAGAACCGCCGTCTTGAAGCCGGCCTTGCGCAACTGCGCCAGCACGCTCGGCACCTCGGGGAACGGAGCCGGCGTCAGATACAACTCCATCAGCTTCGCGTGCAACTCGGGCGAGGAGATGTCCAGTGTGTCGAGAGCGAAATCGAGAGCGTCGGCGGTCACCTGCCAGAAGTCGGCAAAGTCTCCCTGCAGCGAGCGCAGCCAAGTGTACTGCAACTGCTTCTCGCGCCAAAGTGGCGTCAGCACCGACAGCTTCTGGTCCGGCACATCCTGGCATCGCGCCGCCGCTGAGGCGAAGTCGAATAGGGTGCCGTAAGCGTCGAAGACGCAGGCCTTGATGCCGTCCAGTCGCTTCACTTCAGCGTTCTCCCGTTTAGGCAACCAGTGCCGCGGCACTGGCTCCGAGGACCTTGAGCGCATCCTGCGGGCGGAGCTTCACCTGCAGACCGCGCTGGCCACCATTGATAAACACATAGTCGTGCGCCAGGGCGCTTTCGTCCATCGCAATCGCGACCTTGCGCATCTGCCCGAACGGGCTGATTCCTCCGATCTTATAGCCTGTTATGCGCTCCGCATCGGGCGGCTTCATCATCTGCGCACCCTTTCCGCCGAAGGCGGCCGCAAGCCGCTTCATCGACACTTCTCGGTCGGAGGGCACGACGGCGCAGACCGCCTTGCCGTCAACAAGCGCCATCAGCGTCTTCAGCACCCGGCCCGGCGCCTCTCCGAGCGCCTCGGCCGCCTGCAACCCGGTGCGCTGGGCTTCCGGGTCGTAGTCATAGGCGTGCACGGTAAATGCCACCCCGCTCTTTTCGAGAGCTTGCGTGGCGCGCGTCGACTTCGCCATGTTCGCTATCCGGATGTGGGCGCCAGCGTCTTACCCAAGCACATCAGCCCAGGGTAGGGATACGACCCGTAGGGGGCGATCGGCGCGAACCCGTGATCGCGGTAAATCGCGATGGCTGACTGCATGTTCGGCAACGTGTCGAGCTTCATTTGCTGGTAGCCGGCGTGCTGCGCCTCCCCGATGACCGCCGCGATCAGCGCATTGCCAAGCCCCATGCCCCGCGCCGACGGCAACACGTAGAGCCGTTTCACTTCGCACGCGTCGGCATCGATCCGGCGCAAAGCGATGCACCCGAGCGCTTCGCCGGTGGCCGAGCGCGCAATCAGCAGCGCACCACTCGGCGCACTATAGGGGCCCGGCAGGTTTGCCAACTCGTCATCGAAGCCCTGTGCGCCGAGATCCACCAGCAGACCAACGGCATAGGCGGAGAACATCGCGCGCACGTCTGCCAGATCATTTTGCACGGCTGCTGCAATGTTGAATTCGGTCATGCCGGCGATCTTATTTGCGATCGGGTGGGCAAGCACAACGCCGAAAAAGAAGTGCCCTCCAGCCGGGGAAAAGGGCTGGAGGGCTGGGAGCCGGCCGGAAAGGACGGGGGGAGGTGCTTCCGGCCGGAAAATCTGTAAGGGCGCCGCGTCGGTGTCCGACTAAAGAAATTCGTCGCTGACCGGCGCGTTGTTACTCCTCGGCCGTATCCTCGATCGCGCCAATCAAGGCATCCGCTGCGGCATCAGATGCAGCCGATGTCACAACATCGGAAATGGCGCTGTCCGAACCCGTCATTTCATCGAGGAGAGCTGCGACCTCCTGGGTCGCCACGAGGTCTTCAAAGTCGCCGGCGTGGGCCGCAACGGCGCCGATTGACACCGCCGCCGCGGCCATGGCCGCGAGCAGCGCAGCTTGCAGAGACGATTTCATGTGTCTTGCTCCTGTCCCGGCGGGCGCCGAGGGGGCACCCGATTTGCCGGACATTGCGTCCGGCTCGACGACCAGGAATAGACGGGCGAAGGCGTCACCGCTGTTACGCTGGGAACAGGCCCGCATCCGGGCCATTAGCGGCGCGTGTTGGCCTTTTCCAGCGCGGCCAAAACATCGTCGGGCGAGGCATCGAGCGGCAGAGCGTGAAAGTCGGCTTCGACGTCCAGCGCCTTCTCCAGCAGCCGGTGAAACTCTTCGCGATTGAGTTCGACCGTGCCGAACTGGCGAAGATGATCGGTGACGAACTGCGTGTCGAGCAACCGGAACCCTCCATACGCGAGCCGCGCCGCCAGATACACGAGAGCGATCTTCGATGCGTCGCGCTCGTACGAGAACATGCTCTCGCCGAAGAAGGCACCGTTGAGCGCAACGCCGTAGAGACCGCCGATCAGACGCTCACCGTCCCAGACCTCGACAGTGTGGCAGTGCCCGAGGTTGAACAGGTCGCGATAAAGCGAGCGGATGCGATCATTGATCCAGGTCGAGCGCCGCCCCGGCCGCGACGCCGCGCAGCCTTCGATCACTGCGACGATGTCGGTATCGATCCGCACCTTGTAGGGCGTTGTGCGCAGTGTCCGGGCCAGCCGGCGCGGCACGTGCACGCCATCGAGTGGCAGGATGCCCCGGTGCTGCGGCTCGATCCAGTAAAGGGCTGGATCGTCTGCGCTTTCAGCCATAGGAAATATGCCGCAGGTGTATGCCTTGAGCAGCACCTGCGGGGTGATCTCGATGACGATGTCGTCGCGCGAGGCCATGTGGTCTGTAGGCTTAGGTCCGCCGTTTTCCCAGCGAGCCTAGCGTGAAAACTTTTCCCACTTTCGTCAATCGCCTGCGTCGGCGACCAAACTATGACTGGGCAAGGTACTTTTCTAGCCAATGGATATCATAGGCGCCATTGGCGATATCCGGCTGGGCGATGAGCTCGTTGAAGAGGGGGATCGTCGTCTCGATTCCGTCGATGACGAACTCCGAAAGCGCCCGCTTCAGCCGCATCAGGCACTCCGTCCGGGTCTTGCCGTGTACGATCAACTTGCCGATGAGGCTGTCGTAATAGGGCGGGATTCGGTAGCCCTGGTAGACGCCTGAATCGACACGCACCCCAAGGCCGCCAGGCGGGTGCCAATAGGTGATCTGGCCCGGCGAAGGCCGGAACGTGCGCGGGTTCTCGGCATTGATGCGGCACTCGATGGCGTGTCCCGAGAAGTGGACGTCCTTCTGCTTGATCGACAGCGAGCCGCCCGCAGCAATTCTGATCTGCTCGAGCACGAGGTCGATGCCCGTGATCGCCTCCGTCACCGGATGCTCGACCTGCAGGCGCGTGTTCATCTCGATGAAGTAGAACTCGCCATCCTCGAACAGGAATTCGACCGTACCCGCGCCGCGATACTTGAGCTTGCGCATCGCCTCGGCGACGGTCTCACCGATCTTGGCGCGCGCGGCTGCATTGAGAGCCGGCGAGGGGGCTTCCTCGAGGATCTTCTGGTGGCGCCGCTGCAGCGAGCAGTCGCGCTCGCCCAGGTGGATGGCATTGCCCTGTCCGTCGCCGAAAACCTGAACCTCGATGTGCCGCGGCTTCTGCAGATACTTCTCGATGTAGACCGCATCGTTGCCGAACGCGGCTTTGGCTTCCGAGCGCGCGGTCGACAAGGCAAGGCCGAGGTCGGCAGCCGTGTGCGCGACCTTCATGCCGCGTCCGCCGCCGCCTGCCGTTGCCTTGATCAGCACCGGAAAACCCATGCCCTTGGCGACCTTCATCGCCTCGGTTTCGCTGCCGACGGCGCCGTCGGAACCGGGTACGACCGGAATGCCGAGGCGCTTGGCGGTTTCCTTGGCCTCGATCTTGTCGCCCATGATGCGGATGTGCTCCGACGTCGGGCCGATGAAAGTGATCTGGTGCTCTTCCAAGATCTCCGCGAACCGCGCGTTTTCCGACAGGAAACCGTAGCCCGGATGCACGGCATCGGCACCGGTAATCTCGCACGCTGCCAGCAGACGCGGGATGTTGAGATAGCTCTCAGCTGCCGGCGGTGGTCCGATGCACACGCTCTCGTCGGCAAGACGCACGTGCATGGCATCGGCGTCCGCGGTCGAATGCACGGCGACGGTAGCGATGCCGAGTTCCTTGCACGCGCGCTGGATGCGCAGTGCAATCTCTCCTCGGTTGGCGATCAGGACCTTGTCGAACATTCTTTTTTGGGCAGTAGGCAGTGGGCAGTAGGCAGTTGGTGATCGGCGCGCTGGCCAGATCCTCGCTGCCTACTGCCCATTGCCCACTGCCTCTCTCCTTTTATTCGATGATGACGAGCGGCTCGCCGAACTCGACCGGCTGACCGTTCTCGATCAGGATGGCCGTGACCTTGCCGGCGTGCGGAGCCGGAATCTGGTTCATCGTCTTCATGGCTTCGATGATGAACAGGGTATCGCCCTGCGAGACCTGTGCGCCCACCTCGATGAACGTTGGCGCGCCGGGTTCCGGCGAACGATAGGCCGTGCCGACCATCGGCGACTTGACGACGCCGGGATGCTTTGCCGGATCGGCCGGCTTGGCCGCCGCGACAGGAGCAGGACCCGCTGCCATCGCCGCCGCGGGCACGGCTGCAATCGTCGACTGCACATTGAGAGTGCGCGCGACGCGAACCTTGAGCCCGCTCTTCTCGATCTCGATTTCGGAAAGGCCGGTCTCGTTGAGCAGCTCCGCGAGCTGCCGGATCAAGCGCTGTTCGTCTCCCGAGGTCTCGCCCTGATCCTTGGCGGTCATGCTCTGCTTTTCCTTCTTGTGCGGCTTCACTTTCCGCTCGCTGCCCCTACTGGCCCTACCCACGGCGGGATGCCGAGAGCAAGTCTGCCATGGCCTCCAGCGCCAGCTCATACCCCTTGGCACCGAGGCCGCAAATGACGCCCTTGGCTCCGAGGGAGATGTAGGAGTGCTGCCGGTACGGCTCGCGACGGAATATATTCGAAAGGTGCACCTCGATCACCGGCAGCTCGGCCGCTTGCAGCGCATCGAGCAGTGCGATCGACGTGTGAGAATAGGCGCCAGCGTTGAGGATGATGGCTGCGGCCTTGTCGCGCGCCTCCTGAATCCAGCCAACGAGTTCGCCTTCGAGGTTCGACTGACGAAAATCGATAGTCAGCGACAACGCCTTTGCCCGGGCCTCGGCCTTCCGCCGCACATCATCAAGCGTATCCGTACCGTAAACGGCGGGCTCCCGAAGTCCCAGCATGTTCAGGTTGGGTCCGTTGAGGACGTAAATCGGCTTTGTCATGAGGTCCCTGCTGCCGCCGGCATCGACGCCGGTTTAATACTGGCTCTGGGGCGGACGGCACCCCCATCTACCAGCTTTCCTGCGAGCGCGGAAGGGAGCCAGCGGTTTCCGCGCATGAAACCGCTAAGGCATTCTTCTGGTTGGGTAAAAAAGCCGCCCGTCACCCTGCTCGGCCCGCCTCAGCAGTACGCGCAGCCGGATTTGCGCAGCTCCGTCACGTGCTTCTCGAGCTGGTCATAGAGATCTTCCGGGGCACCCGGGATCGAGCGGTCGCCGACGAGGAAGTGCGGCGTGCCGTTGACGCCCATCTTCTTGGCCAGCGCCTCCGACTTCTTGATCTCCGCTTCGACGTCCGCCGACGCCATGTCCTTCTTGAGTTTCTCGATGTCGAGCCCGAGCTTGGAGGCGATCGCCAGCGCATTCGCCTCGTTCATCACGCCCTTCGCCTCCAGCATCGCCTTGTGCATGTCCCAGTATTTACCCTGTCGGCCGGCTGCTATGGCAATGCGCGAGGCTTCCTCCGAGCCCTTCGAGAGGATCGGCAACTCTTTGAAGACGACCCGCACCTTAGGGTCGCTCTCCACCAGCTTGATCACGTCGTGCAGGCCGCGTTTGCAGTAGCCGCAGTTGTAGTCGAAGAACTCGACGACGGTGATGTCGCCATCTGGGTTGCCGGCAACATCCGCCACCGGGTCGCGATAGATGTCGCGCGCATTCTCAGCGATCGCCGTCTTCAGCTTTTCGGCCTGCTCTTTCTCGAGCTTGGCCTCGAGTGCCGTCTGCGCCTCGAGGAACACCTCCGGATTGGCGATCAGGTAGTTCTTGATGATCTTCTCGAGCTCAATCTTCTGCTCGGGCGTGAAATTGACCGGCGGCGGCGTTGGCGCCTCGGCTACCTTCACCGGCGCTGCAGGCGTGGCCGGAGCGGTAGCCTCGGCGACTACGGCTTCGCTGGCCTTTTGCGGTGTCGCAACAAAATTGCCCAGCAGCACCAGGGCGCCTAGCAGCGCCACGGCGGGGATGACAAGCCACGTGGCGCGCTGCTCGGAAAGCGTGCGCAGCAGCGAGGGGCGGGAATTTGCGGACATTCGGTCTGGCCTTCTTAAGGGAAGCTGTCGCAGTACGCGGCTCGTCTGAGCAAACGGCGATCAGGTCTGAGGTTTATAGTTGATGATGTCGTCGTTCTTCAGCCACTCCGGGGTCCCCTGGGGCAATTTCGTTTGAGCGCGTTTCGCGAAGAGCTGCGCCTGCTTGAGATCACCTTCCAGGAAATAGGCTTGCGCGATCATCGCGTCAGCCTCCGGTCGCTTGCCCTGCTTATAATAGCTGTTGGCCAAAAGACGAAAGGCGCGAGAATTTTCGTCATCTACCAATGACTTACGCAAAAGCGCCACGGCCTCGTTCACTGCCGCGGGGCTTGCATCCTCCTGCAACGCTCCTGCGAGTTGCACCCGGATGAGGCTCGCGTTGGGATCGAGCTTCAATGCCTGCCGCAGCGGAGCGATCGCCTCTTTATTGCGCCCGGATCGCATCAGCAGGTCGCCTTTGACCTCCCAGAAGTATGGAAAGTTCGGCTTGGAGGCGATGAGACCGTCGACTTGAGCCAACGATGCTTCGAGCGCGCCTGGGCCACCTTGGAAGAACCGCGCCAAGGCGCGCGCGTAGCGTGCCGGCAGCGACTGATCGCTCTCAGGATAACGATTGAACACCACCTGAGGCTTTTCCAGATAGCCCGACAGCTTGGCGCGCATCAGGTCGTGCCGAAGCTGCAGATCCGGTGAGTCCTTCTTGCTGTAATACTGGCTCGTCTCGACGAGCGTGCGCAGCCGCGCAAGTCGGTCGGTCGAGAGGGGATGGCTCCGCGCGAACGCTTCCTTTTGCGCATCCGAGATGTATTCCTGCGCCGCGAACCGTTCGAATGTCGTCAGCATTCCAAGCCCGGATTGCTGCGTGGCATTGAGGAAGCTGAGGCCAGCCTGGTCAGCCGCCGATTCCTGCTGGCGCCGTTCCGCCAGCAGCGAGCGCATGATCACCTCGTTGCCGCCGAACAATAAGCCCTGGCCCGCGCCGCCGAGGCTGTTGGCTGAATCGCCGCCCGCAACGCCGCCTGCAACGATGAGGCCGATGCCGAGAATCTGCGCCAGCAGCGAGCGCGTCTGATCCTTGGCAATGCGCGCTCTGAGCGCTGCCATGTGGCCGCCGGTGATGTGGCCGGTTTCGTGAGCGATGACGCCGATCACCTCGTTGGGCGTGTTCGCCTGCATCAGCGTGCCAGTGTGTACGAAGACGTTCCGACCATCGAGCACGAACGCGTTGAAGGCATCGTTCTGAACGATGCGCATCTTGATGCGGCCCGTCCCCAGCCCCGCAGACTTGAATATCGGCTTGGCGTAATCGCTCAGCACGCCCTCGATTTCCGTATCGCGAATGAGGGGCAAATTCTGCGCCGACGCCGTAGATGCTGCAGCCATGATCGCGGTGGCGACGAGGCCGCTTGCAACAGCGATCCGGCTCCACTTCGCCTTGGATACGGGCGGCATCGACATTGGCAACGTCACCTTGATCGAAAATAGGTTTTTGCTCGCGGGCTTGACCCTAGTGAGGGCACGGATTGGCGTCAACGCAAGCCTGGACCGGATGGAATACCTGCCTATATGCCGGAAAGCGGCAGAGCGATTTCGTCAGGCAGCAAAGCATGATATCGCCCCCCGCGGCAGGATTGGGGCAGCGCAGCCCCAATCCACGTTACGCTTGTGTAATGGAAGTGGGATGGCTGACCGCACGATAGACCCATTGGCGCTGACAGCGGCGCTAGCTGCCGAGGAGATGCCGTTGCTGGCCTCTTCGCGCAGCGCCATATCGAGCTTCATCGTCATGGACGTGATGCGCGCCGCGCTCGCCGCCGAGCAGGCTGGCCGCAGCATCGTGCACATGGAGGTCGGCCAGCCCGGGACACCGGCGCCGAAAGCCGCCCGCGAAGCGGCCCGCCACGCTCTCGAAGCCGAAACGCTCGGCTACACTATGGCACTCGGGAACGATTCCCTGCGCGAGCGCATCGCACAGCATTATGCCGACTGGTACGGCGTCAGCGTCCCGCCCGAGCGCATCGCCGTTACCGGTGGCTCGTCTGCCGCCTTCGTGCTGGCCTTCCTCGCCCTGTTCGACGTCGGCGACGCCGTGGCGCTGCCGTGCCCCGGATACCCCTGCTATCGGCATATCCTCACTGCTCTAGGTCAGCGGCCGGTGCTGCTGGCAACTGGGCCCGCCAATGAATGGATGCCGACTCCGGACGATATCGCTCGCGCAGCCAAGGAGGGCGTCAGAGGTCTGTTGATCGCCAGCCCCGCCAACCCGACCGGCACGATGATCTCGGCTGAGCGGCTCGCCGGCATCGCCCGCGCCTGTCGCGAGAACAACGTCGCGCTCATCTCCGATGAGATCTATCACGGCCTGACCTACGCGCGCCCCGCCGACACCGCGTTGGCGCACAGCAAAGACGCGATCGTCATCAATAGCTTCTCCAAATACTTCTCGATGACGGGCTGGCGCATCGGCTGGATGGTCGTGCCGCAGATTCTTGTCGCCAGCGTCGAACGCCTCGCGCAGAACCTTTACATCTCGCCGCCCGCCATCGCTCAGGTCGCAGCCCTCGGAGCGTTCTCTGCAGGCGAGGAGCTCGAAGCTAACCGGCATGTCTACGCAGCCAATCGCGAATTGCTGCTCAACGAGTTGCCAAAGGCCGGCTTTGAAAGCTTCGCGCCCGCTGATGGAGCTTTCTATCTTTACAGCGATGTCAGCCACATGACCGACGATGCCGCGATGCTGTGCCGCCGCATTCTCGATGAAGCGGGCGTCGCCGTAACCCCGGGCGTCGATTTTGACCAAGAGCACGGCAATCGCTTCCTGCGCTTCTCCTATGCCGGAACCACCGCCGACATGGCCGAAGCTGCAAGGCGGCTGCAGCAGTGGGCTCAGCAACGCTAACCGTCCCAAAATTGCTCCGACGGATTGCGCTTTGGGCCGCCGTTGTTTGCTCAACAGCGGCGCAAAGCCAGTGCTGCTGCTGAAACAGATTAGGAGCCAATTCCCATGAATAAATTTTCACGTGCGCTCGCCGTGGGCCTGATGGCAGCGACGATCCCCGCGACCATCGTGCTCGCTCAGCAGCCCGCCGCTGGTGATCAGCCCGCGGCCGAAAAGAGCGAAATGCGCCGTGGTCCGTCCGCAGAAACGATGGCGCGCCTTGAGGACGGCCGCATTGCGTTCGCCAAGGCCGCGCTGAAGCTGACGCCCGAGCAGGAAAAGCTCTGGGCCCCCGTCGAGGAGAAGATGCGCGCCAACTTCGCCGAGCGTCAGAAGAACCGCGAAGAGTGGCAGGCCAAGCGCACTGAGCGCAAAGCCAAGGGCGAGGAAGGAAAAGGCGAGAAGCTTGCACTCCCCGAGCGCATCGAGAAGCGCAGCGAGCACATGACCAAGCAGGCCGAGAAGCTGAACCAGCGCGCTGCCAAGTCGAAGGAGTTTGCCGAGGTTCTGAAGCCCCTCTACGCATCCTTCAGCGAAGAGCAGAAAGACGTCGCCTCGCGCGTGCTGAGCAACTTCGGTGAAGGCAAGGGCGGTCATAAGGGCCCGCGCTGCGCCATGAAAGGCGGCTTCCGCGGTCATGGCCCGCATGGCGGTCACGGCCCGCACGGTGATCACGGTGGCCCGATGGCCGACTGACGCACTGCAGCCATCACGAAATAAAAAGGGCCGGAGCATCGCTCCGGCCCTTTCATGTCTCACGAAGTCACCGGGCTCGATCAGCCGCCGAGCTTACGTTGCCACCAGCCCTTGCGTGCCGGCGCCGCAGAGGCGGCAGCCTCCTCCGTCACAGCCTCTTCGCCATCTCCGCGCCCGACCACGATCCGCTCCAGGCGCGGCTCGCTCGACTCGGTGCGACGGCGGCGGGCAGGACGCACAGGCGCAGGCGCAGGCGCTTCCTCTGCCACCGGTGCGGCAGCAATCTCCGCTTCGACGACAGTTTCCTCGCTGGTAGCGCTAGGCGCCGGAGTTGCCTCTTTGCGCTGCACTTCCTTTGCTGGGATGTCGTCGTTGCCGTCGGCGGGAAGGCTTGCAAAGTCCGCAATCGCTTCCTCGTGACCCGGCGTCTCGGGTGCACGCGCTTCAGAGTGCACCTCGTACGACGGCAGGTCCTCGCCGATGATGGGTTGCTCGCCGAGGCCTGCGGCCTGGACGTCGTCTTCTGGCGCCCCGTCCTCGGACTGCTCGCCAGCCTGCATCTCACCGTGACGCTCTGTCCGCTCGCGACCGCGACGGCCGCCACGGCGACCTCTGCGGCGGCTGCGTCCACGCGGACGCTCGCCTTCGTCCTGGCCGTTCGACTCACCCGTGTCCTCGCCAGCGGAATGCTCGTGGCCCGCCTCATGATCATGGTCGTGATCATGGTCGTGACCGTTCGGTGCCGACACGGCGTCGTCGCCGTCTTCGTCGTCGAACGGCACGTCCTCGACGTTGCCGCGGCCTTCATCCGAGAAACGCGCGCCGTTCTCATCGCGCTCACCGCGACGGCCGCCACGCCGGCGCCGGCGGCGTCGACGCGATCCGTTGCCCTGTTCGCTGGAGCGCTGCTCGCCATCGCGATCGGGCCCAGCCTCGTCGTCCGGCTCGCGTACCTCACGCACCTCGTACACGCCGCCCTCGTCGTCGCCTTCAAAGCCCGATTCCATGTTGACGACGTTGCGCTCGATACGGCGCGGAAGCTGAGCGGGGGCAGCGCCCTTCTCGATCGTAAAGTTGGCGCCCGCGAGCTTGTCCGACCCGGTGACGATGATCGGCAGCGCGAGCCGCGTCTCCATGTCGTTGATGAATGGACGCTTGTTATTGAGAATGTAGAGCGCCACCGCCGGCGTCGTCGTGGCGGTAAGCGGCGCGCGCGTGCCGGACATGATCGCGTCTTCGAGGCCACGCAGGACCGCAAGCGCAACGCTTTCCGTCGAGCGAATAATGCCGGTGCCCTGGCAGTGCGGGCACTGCGAGGTCGAGCCTTCGAGAACGCCCGTGCGCAGCCTCTGCCGCGACATCTCCAAGAGGCCGAAATGACTGATCCGCCCCACCTGGATGCGGGCGCGATCGAACCGAAGCGCTTCCTTCAACCGCCGCTCCACGGCGCGGTTGTTGCGCTTCTCCTCCATGTCGATGAAGTCGACGACGATGAGGCCTGCAAGGTCGCGCAGCTTGAGCTGGCGGGCGATCTCGTCCGCGGCCTCGAGGTTCGTATGATAGGCGGTTTCCTCGATCGAGAACTCGCGGGTAGCCTTGCCCGAGTTGACGTCTATGGCGACGAGCGCCTCGGTCTGGTTGATCACCAGATAACCGCCTGAACGCAACGTCACGTACGGGCTGAACATCGCGTTCAGCTGCCGCTCGATCTGATAGCGCGTGAAGAGCGGTTCCGGCTCCTGATACTGGATGACGTTCTTCGCATGGCTCGGCATGAGCATGCGCATGAAGTCCTTCGCCTCGCGGTGCGCTTCCCCGCCAGCGACCACCACTTCCTCGACATCCTTGTTATAGAGGTCGCGGATCGAGCGCTTGATGAGGTTGCCTTCCTCGTAGACGAGGCTCGGCGCTTGGCTCTGCAAGGTGAGGTCGCGCACGCTCTCCCACAAACGCAGCAGGTATTCGAAGTCGCGCTTGATCTCCTGCGAGGTGCGCGAAGCGCCTGCCGTGCGGATGATGAGCCCCATGCCTTCCGGCACTTCCAGCTCGGCCGCGATGGCCTTGAGGCGCTTGCGATCCTGCGGCTGGGTGATCTTGCGCGAGATGCCGCCGCCACGCGCGGTGTTCGGCATCAGCACCGTGTAGCGGCCGGCCAGCGACAGATACGTCGTAAGCGCCGCACCCTTGTTGCCGCGCTCCTCCTTGACGACCTGAACCAGGATCACCTGGCGGCGCTTGATGACTTCCTGGATCTTGTAGCTGCGCGGGCGACGGCGCGGACGCGAAGGTAGCTCCTCGAGTGCGTCCTCGCCCGTCGACACCTGCTCTGGAGCCGGGCTGGTGCTGGCGACTTCGCGCACCGAGGCCTCTTCGCCTTCCGAAGCGGAGGCGCTGTCGGCGACTGCCTCGACGATCTGGCCTTCGACCGTGTTCTCGTTGGCGGCTACATCCGAGCCGGTGTCGTGTCCGTGCTCGTGCGGCTCGGCGACGATCCGCTCATCGGCTGCGACCGCCTCGGCGATGGTGTGATGTTCGTGGTGGTCGCCGTCGTCTTCGCCTTCCGACTCGTCCCCGTGCTGATCGTCGTCGTCCTCGTGCGATCCGACATCGTCGACGTTGTCGGACCCATCATCGTCATCGCTGGATGAGCTCGGCTTGGACGCCGCGCGGCGACGCGCCAGCGCCTCGGCGTGCGCATCGGCGGCAGCCTCTTCCTCGGCCTCCGCAGCCGCTTCCTCGTCGAGGAGAGCCTGCCGGTCGGCGATCGGGATCTGGTAGTAGTCGGGATGGATTTCGTTGAAGGCGAGGAAGCCGTGCCGGTTCCCGCCGTACTCGACGAATGCCGCCTGCAGGGACGGCTCAACGCGCGTCACCTTGGCAAGGTAGATATTGCCCCGCAGCAGCTTGCGGGCAGCGGATTCGAAGTCGAATTCCTCTACGCGGCCGTTGCGGAGCACCACGACCCGGGTCTCTTCCGGATGCGTGGCGTCGATAAGCATCTTGTTGTTGGACATTTATTTGGATCCTCGGCGCACCGGTTTGGCTGCCTACCGCTCCGCTCCGCAATCCTCGATCGAATCGGGGCGGGTGCGGGGAGGCGCCGGACGTTGGCGCGCATCGTTGTTTGTGATGGTTGGAAGAAGGTGGGTGAAGCAGTTGCGCGGCACAGTCTTCCGCCGCCGGTGGAGACCGGGCGTGCATTGAGGCGCGGCCAGAGGCGCGCTGAAGCTTGCGGACGACGGGTGCCTAAGTGTGGCATTCCAAATGGTCTTTCAAAGGGTTGAAGACAGGCACGGATATCGCGCTGCCTCCGGATTGCTCCCATGTCGGTGGGGCGCCCGGGGCGGTACTCCGCCTGCTCCGCTTGCCCTTCCTTTCCAAGGCGGCGGAGCAAAGAACTGCCGATGGCCAAAGTCTCGAGCAGCTAGCATTGTGCCTGGCGCAAGCGTGGCCCTCAGGCTCTCGGCTCCGCTGTCACGGGGGTGACCCGGAGCGAACTGCTTGCGGGCGCAGGGCAAACTGCTCGATCGTCGGTCTGCAGCGAGGCCGTCCCTTGCGGGGCGGCGAACCGGCGCGAACGAATGCGAACGTTGATCGTTCAACTCGTTCTTGCGGCGCACAAATGCCTAGCAGGGGCGCCGCTGCATCAACGAACTAGAAAGTACGGGTTCGCCGGTAAGCTTGCAAGCATGTTATAAGTGCATGCCAGCAAAGGCCTCGGCCAACCCTCTGCAATATGAGGGAAAATCGGAAAAGGTTTGGTTAACAGGGGGTTTGGGCAGCTTGCCGGGGGTGATCGGAGGGGATGCGGCAGCATCTGCAACATAAATTGGCTCGCATCGGGGGGGATCTCGTCCGCGGGCTTTTCGTGGCATTGGCACTCGCCGTGCAGTTCGCTGCGCCGGCCAGCGCCGAGCCGACCAGCGTCCACCGCAAGTCCGCGGCCGTCGAGGCGCGACGAGCAGAACTCAAGTCGAGCGGAGATACGACGACCTTCGTCTTAGGGCTGTCGTCAGGCGTGCGCGCGGAGATTTTTACCCTCGCCAACCCCTACCGTGTCGTCATCGATCTTCCCGACGTTGCCTTTGAACTCCCCGATGGAGCCGGCCAAAAAAAGGAAGGGCTCGCCTCGGGATTCCGCTATGGGCTTCTGTCCGAAGGAAAAGCCCGCATTGTCATCGACACCGCGGGGCCTGTTCTCATCAAGAAGGCAGATATGCGGCCCGCGGGCACCGGCAAGGCCGTAGATCTCACCGTGGCGCTGTCGCCGACGTCCGCCAAGGCGTTCGGCGGTGGCACCGGCGGCAGTCAGACAACCCAGGTCGCCGCCACGCCCGCACCGGATGCCGGCCCCGCCACAGTATCGAAGCGCCATCGCACCAAGCCCGTTATCCTTATCGACCCCGGCCATGGCGGCATCGACCCTGGCGCCGCAAGTGCCACCAACCTCAAGGAAAAGGTTGTCGTTCTCGCCGTCGCCAAGGCTTTGAAAACGCAACTCGAGAAAAGCGGCCGCTACGACGTGCGCATGACGCGATCGACGGACGTATTTATTTCGCTCGATCAGCGCCTTCAGATGTCCCGCGAACTCGACGCTGATCTCTTCGTCTCGCTTCACGCCGACGCGATTGCGCAGAAGCGCGCCAAAAGCGTGCGTGGTGCCACTGTATACACGTTATCCGAGAAAGCCTCCGACGAAGAGGCGCAGGTTATGGCCGAGAAGGAGAACAACTCCGACGCCATTGCAGGTCTCCAGACCGCGCACTTCGAGGAGGGCGGCGATGTCCGCAATATCCTCATAGACCTCCTAAAGCGCGAGACGTCCAATTTCTCTGCCGATTTCTCGAACACCCTCGTCAAGCAGCTCAAGTCGGCCGTCTCATTGTCGCAACGGCCGCAGCGCTCTGCCGCATTCAAGGTGCTGCGTCAGGCTGACACCCCCTCGGTGCTCGTAGAGCTGGGCTACATGAGCCACCCCGAGGACGAGAAACTGCTCAAATCCTCCAGTTGGCAACGGCGCGTGGCCACATCGATCACCAATGCCGTGGACCAGTATTTCTCCAAGCGGACGGCGAGGGTGCGCTGAAACGGCGGCGATCTCCTTCATCGCGTTATCTAAACTGCAGTGAGCGACGACTTGATGCCACAATCCATGGTAATGTCCTGCTTCGCGGCGTCGCCTCATGTAGCCTCTAGGCTCGCGCGGACATGCCAGTGCAGCCGAACACCTACGCTCAACGGAACTAAAGGTTGATGCGCGAGCCTCCGCTATACCCGTCGGACCCCATCTACCCGCGCGATCACTATGGGCACGACCCTTACGGCCGTGGCCCCGCGCCGCCGCATCCGCGCGAGCCCAAACCCCCGCGTCAGCCGCGCAAGAAGCGCCGCAAAAGCCTGCTGCTGAGCCTGCTCGGCTGGAGCTTCGCCGCTGGTGTGGTTGTCTTCATCTGCGCTTCGGCCGCCGCCGGCTACCTGCTGTGGAAAACCTCGCAGGACCTGCCCGACTACGAGAGCCTCTCCAAGTACGAGCCTCCCGTAATGACGCGCATCCACGCCCACAATGGTGCGCTCATCGCCGAATACGCGCGCGAGCGCCGCATCTTCGTGCCCATCAACACCATTCCCAAGCGCGTCATCGCGGCCTTCCTGTCTGCCGAAGACCGCCGCTTCTATGAGCACGGCGGCGTCGACTTCCAGGGCATCGCCCGCGCCGTATTCAAGATCGTCGAAGCCAAGCTGAGCGGCAGTGACCGCCGCGCTGAAGGTGGCTCGACCATCACGCAGCAGGTTGCAAAGAACTTCCTTCTGTCGAGCGAGCGCTCGATGGAACGCAAGGTGAAGGAGGCAATCCTCGCTGTCCGCATCGAGCGCGCCTACTCCAAGGACAAGATTCTCGAGCTCTATCTCAACGAGATTTACTTCGGCATCGGCGCGTATGGCATCGCCGCTGCGTCCCTCAGCTACTTCAACAAGGAGCTGCAGGATCTGACGATCGAGGAAGCGGCCTACCTCGCCGCGCTGCCCAAAGGCCCCAACAACTACCATCCATTCCGCCGCGAGAAGCAGGCGCTGATCCGGCGCAACTGGATCATCGGCCAGATGGAGGAGAACGGATATATCTCCAGCGAAGAGGCCGAAGCCGCCAAGGTGAAACCGCTCGGCGTCAATCTCCGCACCACCGGCGCACACATCTTCGCTGCCGACTACTTCGCCGAGGAAGTGCGTCGCACGTTGCTCACCCGCTTCGGGGAGGACAAGCTCTACAACGGCGGCCTCTCTGTTCGCACCACGCTCGACCCGCGCCTGCAGCAGATCGCCCGCAAGTCGTTGATGGACGGCCTCGTGACGTTTGATCGCACCAAGGGTTGGCGTGGTCCTGTGACTAAGCTCGACATTGCCGGTGATTGGGGCAAGGCGCTGGATGAGGTGCCGCGCCCGCATGACATACAGCCATGGCGCCTCGGCGTCGTGCTGAAGGTCGAGGCGGCCAAGGCGATCGTTGGCCTGCGCCCTGAAAAGCAGCAGGACGGCTCCCTCGTCGGCGAGCGGGAGGCAATCGAACTCACCCTCGACGAAGTGAAGTGGGCCAAGACGAAGAAGGGCACGCCCAGGGCAGTCTCGGAGGTTCTCTCGGCCGGTGACGTGGTCTTCGTCGCGCCCAAGGACCCCGACAATGTCGCTGGCGTCTGGTCGCTCATGCAGATCCCGCAGGTCGGCGGCGGCATCGTCGCCATGGACCCCAACACTGGCCGCGTGCTCGCCGTCGTCGGCGGCTTCTCCTTCGCCATGAGCCAATTCGACCGCGCCATTCAGGCCAAGCGCCAGCCCGGTTCTTCATTCAAGCCATTCGTCTACGCCGCCGCGCTCGACAACGGCTACAAGCCCACCTCGATCATCCTCGACGCCCCTATCGAAATCGAGCAGGGGCCCGGCCAGGACATCTGGAAGCCCGAGAACTACGAGAAAGAGCACTCCGCCGGTCCCTCGACGCTACGCTTCGGTATCGAAAGCTCGCGCAACCAGATGACGGTGCGCTTGGCGCAGGATCTCGGCATGCCGCTCATCACCGAGTACGCGCGCCGCTTCGGCATCTATGATGATCTTCTTCCGGTGCTCTCCATGTCGCTCGGCGCTGGTGAGACGACGCTACTGCGCCTCGCCGCCGGCTACTGCGCCATCGCCAACGGCGGCCATCAGGTGCGCCCGACGCTGATCGATCGTATCCAAGACCGTTGGGGCCACACCGTCTGGCGTCACGATCAGCGTGTCTGCGAGAACTGCAAGGCTGACGAATGGCTCAATCAGGAAGAGCCTGAAATTCCCGATGACCGCGTGCAGATCGTCGACCCGCATACCGCCTATCAGATGACTTCCATCCTCGAGGGCGTCGTTCAGCGCGGCACCGCCCGTTCGCTGAAGGCTCTTGAGCGTCCGCTTGCCGGCAAGACCGGCACCACCAACCAGGAAAAGGATGCCTGGTTCCTCGGCTATTCACCCGACCTCGTCGTCGGTGTCTTCATGGGCTACGACGCGCCGACTCCGATGGGCAAGGGCAATACCGGCGGCAAGCTGGCAGCGCCTGTGTTCGGCAATTTCATGAAGGAAGCGCTCGCCGATCAGCCTGCTTCTCCGTTCCGTATTCCGCCGGGCATCAAGCTCGCGCGTGTAAACCTGCGCACCGGCCTGCGCGCTGGCGAGGAAGACCCGCAGAGCATCATGGAAGCCTTCAAGCCGGACGAGGAGCCGGACGATGCGTATTCCGTGATCGGGTTCACTGAGCAGGGCGGCGCCACGGGCAGCAGCCCGCAGGGCAACGTGGACGACTCCTTCTACGAGCCGCAGGCACGGCCCCGCCCGGGTTACAGCGCCGGCCGCGGCGGTCTCTGGTGAACTGACCTCAGCCCCGTTTTTCCGGCGCTGCGGCTGGGTGCGGCGCCCTTTGCGTTGCCAGTCGGCCGACGCGCCATTATATGACGGCCTTCATATCCTGAAAATCGCACTCGCCTCGGAGGCCACGATGCGTGCCGAACCGCAGAAACTCGTCGATTCCATCACGGAGGCCCTGGCTCTCCTGCGGAGGCATCTTTGACTGGGATACTGCCCAGCAACGTCTCGCCGAGCTGAATAAGCGCGCAGAGGATCCGAGCCTCTGGAATGACAGCAAGGCCGCGCAGAAGGTGATGCGCCAGCGCCAGCAGCTCGAGCGCGCCGTCAACATCTACCAGGACCTCCAGCGTTCCCTCGAAGACGGCGTGACGCTCATCGAGCTCGGCGAGGAAGCCGACGACGACGCATCCGTCGCCGAGGGCGAAGCCATGCTCAAGAAGCTGAACGAGGAAGCGCAGCGCCGCAGCATCGAGGCATTGCTGTCGGGCGAGGCCGACGGCAACGACGCCTATATCGAGGTTCACGCTGGCGCCGGCGGCACCGAAAGCCAGGACTGGGCCTCAATGCTCGCGCGCATGTACATGCGCTGGGCAGAGCAGCGCGGCTTCAAGGTCGCGACCTTGGAAGAAAGCGCGGGCGAAGAGGCCGGCATCAAATCCGTCACCATGGAGATCAAGGGCGAGGGCGCCTACGGCTGGCTGAAAACGGAATCGGGCGTGCACCGTCTCGTGCGCATCTCGCCCTATGACTCCAACGCCCGCCGTCACACCAGCTTCGCCTCTGTCTGGGTCTACCCCGTCATCGACGACGACATCGACATTCAGATCAACGAGAGCGATTGCCGCATCGACACCTATCGTTCGTCGGGCGCGGGCGGCCAGCACGTCAACACGACGGATTCCGCGGTGCGCATCACGCACATTCCGACCGGCATTGCGGTGGCGAGCCAGCAGGAGCGCTCGCAGATCAAGAACCGCGCCATTGCCTGGGCCATGCTCAAGTCGCGCCTTTACGAGCTGGAGCTGAAAAAGCGTGAGGACAAGGCCAACGCCGAAGCCGCGAGCAAGACGGAGATCGGCTGGGGCCACCAGATCCGCTCTTACGTGCTGCAGCCCTATCAGCTCGTGAAGGACCTGCGCACTGGAACGCAGAGCACCAACCCTGACGCGGTGCTCGATGGCGAAATCGATCCCTTCATCGAAAGCGCACTGGCTCAGCGCATCAAGGGCGGCGGCCCGGTCGAGGTCGCCGATATCGATTGATCTGTCTGAAGGAAGATAGGGCAGAGGGTCCAGTGCTGCGGAGTCACCACGAATACACTGGACCCTGATGCCGTCGGCGTTTCGGAGCCGGAACTCCGAGCCACACTTACTATAACGCTGCAGAGGCAAACGATCCGTCTCCACGGACAGCGTTAGTCGCTTACCTGAGATGAATAAGCGACCCAACATGACCCGCAAATGAACGAATGGATCTGCCCTAGGGCGGAAGTTCGCCCCGACCTCACTCGGCCGCGGACATGAACCGCTCGACCGTCACCGCGAAGTGACCGCACCAGTCTTTGGACTCGACCATCGGCCAGGCGGCTGGCGAGTTGCTTCCAGCTTGTGCGATCGGCGGGTTATACCGGCACAATCCCGCTTCTTGGCGATGCTGCTTCGCGGGCTTGCTATGGGTATCGAAAAACTGGCAGTTCCCGCATGCACACGTCGTCATGTGAATGCCTCCATTGGCTTGTTTCCAGAAGTGCCCACCAACCTAGAATGCTGCCTTCTCGCCGGCCGCGAGGCCATTAATGGGGGTTTAGCCTAACGCATCGACAAGGAACCCCGGCGCATCTTAAGTGCGCTTCAGAACCACCCGACCGCCGACAGGGGCATGCCTTGCTGAGCAACGAAAACACCATCACGCCCCGCGCGGAGCTGAAGCTCATCGAGACCGTGGGCTTTCCCGACTACGCCCTGATCGACAGCGGCAACGGTCGCAAGCTCGAGCGCTTCGGATCGGTGATCGTCGATCGCCCCGAGCCGCAAGCGCTGTGGACTCCGAACGCAGAGCGCGACTGGAAAAAGGCGCACGCGGTCTTTGCCGGCGACGACGACGAGGACAAGGGCCGCTGGCGCATCGACAAGCCGGTTCCGGAAAGCTGGCCGGTGAAGATCGGCGACGTCACCATGCTCTGCCGCCTGGCGAGCTTCCGTCACATGGGCCTCTTCCCCGAGCAGTATCCGCACTGGCAATGGATGCTACAGCGCATCGCGGAAAAGCGCGGGGAGCCCGCGCGCGTGCTGAATCTCTTTGCCTACACCGGCGCCGCATCCCTGATCGCGGCCGCCGCGGGCGCGAACGTCACGCACGTCGATGCCTCCAAGAAGGCGATCGCGTGGGCCAAAGAGAACCAGGCGGCTTCTGGTCTCGCATCTGCGCCGATCCGCTGGCTTCTCGACGACGCGGCAAAGTTCGTCGCCCGCGAGGTGCGCCGCGGCAAAACCTACGACATCATCCTCGTCGACCCGCCGAAGTTCGGCCGCGGTCCAGATGGCGAGGTCTGGGATCTATTCACAAGCCTTCCTCCGTTCATGAAGGATTGCGCCGCATTGCTGGCGCCGGAAGCGTCCCTCGTGCTCACGGTCTATGCCATCCGCGCGTCGGCACTCGCCTTCGAGCAGCTCTGCCGCGAAGTGCTGGCTGGGAAAGGCGGCACTTTCACCGCCGGTGAGCTGGCCATCCGCGAGGAGCACGGCACGCGCGCGGTGCCCACCTCCCTCTATACTCGCTGGAGCGATCGGTAATGTCCGCGCCCAAACTCGTCACCAGCTTGCAGAACGACCGCGTGAAGGCGATCCGCGCGCTCGAGATGCGCAAGGAGCGCAAGGAGACAGGGCTTTTCGTCGCCGAAGGCACATCGCTGCTCGTCACCGCGCGCGACAACGGCTTTGTCCCTGAAACGCTGGTCTTTCGCAGAGACGCCGACATGAGCCCCATCGCTCAGGGTCTCGTTGCCTGGGCGCTGAAGTCCGGGGCCGAATGCCTCGAAGTGTCGGAGGCCGTGCTCGGAAAGCTGTCTTCGAAGGACAACCCGCAGAGCATGCTTGGCGTCTTCAAGCAGCGCTGGATCGACTTGCCCAAGGCCGCTGATATCTCACCCGGCAGTCTCTGGATAGCGCTCGAGGAAGTGCGCGACCCCGGCAACCTCGGCACCATCATCCGCACCGCCGATGCCGTCGGTGCCGCCGGCATCATTCTCATCGGCGCCAGTTGCGATCCCTATTCGCACGAGTGCGTGCGCGCCACCATGGGTTCGCTGTTCGCCATGCCGCTTGCGCGCATGCAACGCGAAGCCTTCCTCAAGTGGATTGCCGGCTGGCAGGGTGACATCGTCGGCACGCACCTGAGCGGCGCCGACGATTTTCGCGCCGTCAGCTATCGCAGCCCGACGCTGCTGGTCATGGGCAGCGAAGGCCCCGGCATGTCGGATCCGCTCACCTCAGCGTGCTCGCGCCTCGTGAAAATCCCGATGGCGGGCAAGCTCGACTCTCTCAACCTCGCCGTCGCCACCGCGCTGATGCTGTATCAGATCCGCGGCCCGCAACTGAGCCTTTAGCCCATGCGCATCGAATATCACCGCACGCTCATCGCCGACCGAGTCCGCAACGCTGCTTTCGAAAAGGCTTTGCGCTCAGTGATCAAGAAGGGCGAGACGACCGTCGCCGATATCGGCACCGGCACCGGGCTTCTCGCCTTGATGGCCGCTAAGCTCGGCGCACGTGAGGTCTATCTCTACGAGACCGCCGAGGTTGGCGGCGTTGCCGAAAAAATCCTGAAAGCAAACGGGGTCCGAAACTGCCATCTCATCCCGTGCCATTCGACCGAGATGGTCGACCCGCCACGCGTCGACGTCGTCGTCTCCGAAACGCTCGGCAACTACGCCTTCGAAGAGCACACCATTGAGACGCTCGCCGATGCGAAGAAGCGCTTCCTGAAGCCGGGCGGGGTACTCATTCCGCGCGCACTGAAGCAGTTCGTGGCGCCCGTTGTCGGCGACCGCATCGCGCGCGACTTCGCCGCCTGGGACGCGACAGGCTTCGACCTCTCAGTCGCCCGCCTGATGAGCCTCAACAACATCTACGTGCGCACGCTGAAGCCGGCTGAACTCCTCAGCGCTAAGGTCTGGGACGAGATTACCTTTGGCACCGATGCGCGTTCGGCCCGCAAGGGCGAGACCAGCTGGAAGCTCGATGCAGCGACGACAATTCACGGCTTCGCTGTCTGGTGGGAGGCGGAGCTGACACCCGGCGTTCACCTGTCCACAGCGCCGGACGCCCCACGCACGCACTGGGAGCAGCTTTATTTCCCGCTGCTCGCCCCGATCAACGCGGCCAAAGGCGAGACTGTCGGGATCAACCTGCGCTCGCGCACGACGCCCGAAGCTGGCACCCACGTGGCCTGGATTGCCACGCACAACAACGCCAAGGGCCGCGAAACCGCGCGCCAGTCGCTCAATCTCGATAAGGGGTACCTGCCGTAAAGGCAGCGTCAGACGCGCAGCAGCAGGGCCGCGAGCCCAATGATGCCGACCGCAATGGTGAGCGTCGTCGCCCACGCGATAGCGTGGCTCATCTTCTCCTGGCGATGTGCGCGCCGTGCGTTTTCGAGCCACTCCGCGCTGGGCGGCGTCATCGTCACCTGACCGAGATCGTCGATCACCTCATCGAGTGATCTCGGATCGGTCGGAACCGGCGCAGGCACTTCCACCTCGTTCGCGGTGAACGCTTCAGGCGCCGCCTTTTCTGCGGACTTGGCCATGAACTCAGCCGCATCGGGATGTTTTGGTTCGACGCGGGCCAAACGGCTCAAAAGCGGGCGGTGATGCATGGCGCGGGCGATCTCGCCGGCCAGCTGGTGGCCCTCGGAGCCGTCGTCGTTGGACTTCAGCTGAGCTTCGGCGCCCATGGCAGCTCTCCCTCATGGACCACATTTATCGCGGCCATCATGTTCCGGTGCCGGCGCGGCGCCCATCGGACAACCGGTTTGCACTAGCGGCCGGCGCCCCCGGCCACTAAACATGCGCGGGCGAGATGGCTGCAGCGTGGCAATGATTCGCCCGCTCTGGCAATTCCCTGGGGGAGGCGACAATGCTGGTAATGGTGCTTGGACTCATCGTTTTCTTTGCGATCCACATCGTTCCGACCAATGCGGAGCTGAAAAACGGGCTCGTCGCACGCTTCGGACCGACGGGATACAAGGGCATATTCGCCGTCGTCTCACTGATCGGCATGGCGCTGATCGTGCTGGGCTTCCACAAGCTCCAGCTGCACCCCGGCAAGAACCCCATCCTCTGGGATCCGCCGACTTGGACGCGCCACATCGCCATGCCGCTGATGCTGCTGTCGATGATCTCGCTCGCTGCGGCCTACATCCCTTCGCATATCCACGTCTGGCTCAAGCACCCGATGCTCGTGGCCATCAAAATCTGGGCGTTGGCGCATCTGCTGGCCAATGGTGACCTTGCTTCGCTCCTGCTGTTCGGCAGCTTCCTCGCCTTCGCCGTCTATGACCGCATCTCCGTGAAGCGGCGCGGCGATCTCGGCCCGCTCGGCAAGGGCTCCGGCCCGTGGATCAACGATATCATCGTCGTCGCCATCGGCGTCGTCCTGTACGCCGTTATCGTGTTCTATTTGCACGAGCTGGTGATCGGCGTTTCTCCGATGGCATGACCGGACGGCTGATCGGCATTGCATGGCGATCGGCGAGACGCGCGCCGATGCAGACCGTGGATGCCGTCGATATCAGTCTGGAGAGGGGTATTGAAGGTGATCACAAGGGCGCCAAATTCAAGCGCCGCGCCGTCACCATCCTCGCCATCGAGGATTGGCAGGCAGCTCTGTCAGACGTAGCGGTTGCGAGCTCCGATCCAATCGATCTCGATTGGACCGCACGCCGCGCCAACCTTCTTGTCGAGGGTGTCCGCCTGCCGCGCGCCATTGGCGCAACGCTGCGCATCGGTCCAGCCCTGTTGGAAGTAACCTATCCGACGACGCCCTGTGCCCGCATGGATGAAGCGCTCGCCGGACTGCGCAAAGCATTGCATCCCGATTGGCGTGGCGGCGTCACCTGCCGCGTGCTCGAAGGCGGCCGCGTGGCGCTTGGCGACCGCGTCGAGATCATCCACGCACCGCCCGAGCGCAAGGCGAATAGGCTTCCGGGCTGATCCTTCACGCAAACGAAAAGAGGCGCCATCGGCGGCGCCTCTTTCGATTTCATCGTCACGCTAATCAGTAGTAACGCGACATCGAGCTGTCGGGGCGGCTGCGCCAGGGTTCGACGATGAACTCGGTGCGCGCGCTCGTCTCGCGGCTGAGGCCGTAATCCGAGATGATCAGCGACGAGCCCGGCTTCATCAGCTCGGCGAGCTGCTCCTCGGCCTCTTTCGGGATCTGGATTCGCTCCAGCGCCGACTGCGCATCGGCATCATGGCCGCCGGCCACAACCGGTGCTTCGTCGTCGTGCCGGCGCTTCTTGCGGTTCGAGTACCACACCCGCGTGCTCGGCTTCAGCGTCACCGCGCTCCAGCGCAGCGCCTTTTCGCCGTTCGTGAATGCGGTCGCCGTCAGCACGTGCGTGCCCAGAGGCGCGCTCGGATCGGCGATCGTCACCGGCACGTCCATCACCTGCACGAAGCCGAGTTTGGCGACGAGCCGGCCCGTTTTGCGGCTGATGAATACCGACACGGGGTAGTGCTTGCGCTCCTCCAGCGCATCGGCGGCTGTCACCGCATCCTTGGCGGCCGTGACAGTGTCAGCGGCGTGCCCGGCATCATCGACAGCAACCTTGCGCGCTTTTTCCAGCGCGACCGCATCGGCCTCGGCCTGCTTTACCTTTGCCGATTGCGCATTTGCAGCGCGCTGCGCCGCCGCGGCAGCATCGACCGCGTCGAGCATCTTCGTCTCGCCGGCAATCTCCTCCGCCTTCATCTTCTCGAGCGCCGCGCCATCGATCTTGTCGACGTTCACCTTCGAAAGCTTCGCGGTCAGCGCATTGAACGTCGACGTGGCCGAGTCAGCCGTCTTGGCCAACTTGCGCGCGATCGCAGTAAGGCGGCCCTCTTCCTTGCGCTCTTTCTTGATCGTCTCTTTTGCGTCCCGCGCCGCGGTGGTGGCCGCCTGCACCTGCTGGTCGGCAGCAGCCTTTGCAGTTTCGGAGGCCACTATCGTCGCAACCAGATGCTCGCGCTCAGCGGCGCGTTCGGCGGCTGCCATGGCGCGCGTGCGCCGCAATGAGTTGCCGTTTTGCGGCACGATCATGTCGTGGATGTCGGACTGCGCCGAAGCAGCGGCAGGCACGGCACTCGCAGACGTGCTGGCAGTATCGTCGGGGGCCAGCGGTGCAATGAGATGCGGACTGCTGAATTCTTCCGGCTTCAGATCGGCTTCGCTGATGATGACGCGCGCACCGACATCGGTGATGCCAAACAGGTTTCGCGCGAAGCTGTAGGGAAGGCGGATGCAACCGTGCGAGGCCGGATAGCCCGGGATATCGCCCGCATGCAATGCCACGCCGGAGTTGGTGACGCGCTGCATGAACGGCATCGGCGCACCACCGTAGAGGTTCGAGTAGTGCGTGCGGTTCTTCTCCAAGATGCTGAACACGCCGGTGGGCGTTTCATGGCCGCGCATGCCGCTCGATATCGGCGACTTCGCGATCTGCTTGCCGTCGTCATAGACGGTGACGGTCTGATTGTTGATCGACACCACGAGCACCAGGGGGCCCTTGGGTTTCGGCAGCGTCGAAGCCTGTTTGTCGTCCGTAGGCTCGACATAGCGCGGAGCCGCCCGGCGCGCCCGCCGCGGCTTCTGCTGCCAGGAACCCGAGTTGCCCCATCCCCCCCAGGGGTAGAACTGAGCCTCGGCCCGCTCGGGGGTCGCCGCGACCAGGAGGCTGGCTGCGAGCAGGGCACCGATTGATACGTGCAGGCGGCCGGACGCGGCGCCGACAACACCTTTTGCGATCTTGAGCAAGCAAGGCCCCCGAAAACTGAGAGTGTCTCTGAAGAGTTTGCTCTATCTGATAATTTTAACCCTAAATCTTCGTTAGCAACGCCATGAAAACAAATTCTTTTTGAAGGTTGCTTATCGCCATCCACCCACCGCCCCTGGCCTTGCCGCCCCGTCATCACTAGCTTCGCGCGACGTCGCGGCGAGAATAGAGTAAGTTGAAGTCATGTCCGTACACTCGACCCAGAAGCGCCTGATGGCGCCCGACATCGCCGCCATGAAGAAGCGCGGGGAGCCCATCGTGGCCCTCACGGCCTATCATGCGCACACGGCAGCCATCGCCGACCGGCATTGCGATTTCCTGCTCGTCGGCGATAGCCTCGGCATGGTCATGCACGGCTTCGAGACCACCGTGCCGGTGCCGCTCGACCTTATGATCATGCATGGCCGCGCCGTCGTTCGCGGCGCAAGGCACGCGCTGGTCGTGGTCGATATGCCCTTCGGCTCCTACGAGGAAAGCCCGGCCGTCGCCTTCCGCAATTGCGCCCGCGTCATGAAGGAAACCGACTGCGGCGCCGTTAAAATCGAGGGTGGGCGCCGCATGGCTGAGACCATCCGCTACCTCGTCGACCGGGGCATCCCGGTCATGTCGCACATCGGCCTGACGCCGCAATCCGTCAATGTCATCGGCGGATTCAGGGCCCAGGGCCGCCACCGCGACGAGTGGGCAGCCATCGAGGAGGACGCACGCGAGGTCGCCGAGGCCGGCGCTTTCGCCATCGTGCTGGAAGCGATCACCGAGCCGCTGGCCGCCCGCATTACCGCCGCCGTTCCTATCCCCACCATCGGCATCGGCGCCTCATCCGCCTGCGACGGCCAGATCCTCGTCATGGAAGACATGCTGGGTATAAGCCCGCGCGTGCCGCGCTTCGTGAAGAAGTTCGGCAAGGTCGGCGAAGCCATCGAGGGTGCCATCCGCGACTACGCCGAGGACGTCCGTAAACGGGCTTTCCCGACCCCCGAGCACACCTACGCCATGCAGGACGGTGCCCCGGTAAAGAGGCAACAGGCCACCGAGCGTGTCTCTGCAACCGGCGGCAGAGTCACGAAAAAGTCGAAAACCCCGGCCAGCAAAGCGTAGGGCGCCTTTCAGGCTCCCCGGTCGGCGAACGCTGATCAATCGCTTGCACGGGGGGAGCCGTTGGCTATGTATGCGGCTTTCCGGAGCCTCGCCTGGGGCTCTCACAAGAACAACGCCAAGGTTCAGGGCTGAAAAGAGCAAGCGATGGCACAGACGGATGACGATCTTCTCCGCCAAGTCGAAGAAGAGCTTCGGCGCGAGCGTCTTGAGAAGATCTGGAAGCAATACGGCACCTACATCATCATCGCTGCGGCGCTGATCGTAGTCGGCGTGGCGGGCTACAAGATTTGGGAAAGCCGTCGTCTCGCCGCGGCCCAGGCCTCTGGCGCCACGTACGAAGGCGCGCTCCAGCTCCTCAACGACAAGAAGGACGGCAGCGCCGAGAAGGAATTCGAGAAGCTGGCGAGCGATGGCGCCGCTGGCTACCGCGGACTTTCGCAGCTGCAACTCGCCGGTCTCCTCGCCAAGCAGGGCAAAAAGGCCGAAGCGCTCGCCGCTTATGATGCACTCGCCGCCAGCAGCAACGGCGACATCATGCTGCGCGAGTTCGCACGCCTGCAGGCCGCCGGGCTGCGCGTCGGCGACGTGGACTTTACCGATATCGAGAATCGGCTCACCCCTCTGATGGCCGATACCAGCCCCTGGCGCTACAGCGCCCGCGAGTTGCTGGGTCTGGCCGCCTTCAAGGCTGGAAAGATGAGCGAGGCGCGCACCATCCTGACGCCTCTGTTCGTCGACCAGCAGACGCCGCAAAGCATTGCCGAGCGTGCGCAGATCATCATGGCGGAGATCGCCGCGGGAGAGATCGCTAAGAAGGCTGACGCTTCGCCGCCCGCCGCCGAAGCATCGTCTTCCGAAAAGGCCAAGCCAGCGGACGCTGCGCCAGCAGCATCGGAACCGCCGGCCAAAAAGGACTAGGTGGGGATATGAGGGGACGGGTGAATGGGGCAGGGCTGATCGGTGCCGCGCTTTGCATCGGCGCGTCGCTAGCCGGTTGCGCTGGCGATGGACCCTCGCTCCCTAAGATCGCCAGCCTCAACCCCTTCGCTGAAAAGCAGGTGGCGCTTCCCGGCAAGCGCATCCCGGTGATGCAGCAGCCCGGCGTTGAAACGGGTGAACTCGCCGATGCGTTCGCCCCCATCACGTTGCCCGCTCCGCGCGTCAACGACAACTGGGCTCAGCCCGGCGGCGAGCCGAGCAATGCTCCCGGAAATCTGGCGTTCAACGGCGGCACCAACGTCGTTTGGACGGCCGGAGCCGGTACCGGCTCTGGCAGCAGTGGACGTCTTACCGCGCGCCCCGTCGTGTACGGTGGTTATATCTTCACGCTCGACGCCGACGGCACCGTCGCTGCATTCTCGACCACGAACGGCAACGCCGCTTGGCGCACGTCTCTGAAGCCGAAACGCGAATCCAGCGGCCCCTGGTACACCCTCGGGCTCGGCGGAAGCAGCAGCGGTGGTGGCTTCGGCGGTGGCTTGGCATTCGACAACGGCCGCCTCTATGCGGCGACCGGCTACGGCAACGTCGTCGCCGTCGATCCGCAGAACGGCAAGGCGATCTGGGAGAAACAACTCGAAGCTCCCGTCCGTTCTTCGCCCACAGCGGTCGGTGATCGCGTCTATGCCATCACACTCGATGGCCGCTTCTTCTGTCTTGCTGGTGCCGATGGCGGCGAGTTGTGGTCGGTCCGCGGCCTGCCGCAGCAGGCAAGCCTGATCAACAATGCCAGCCCTGCCGTCGACGCCGGCATCGTCGCCGTGCCCTATCCTTCAGGCGATCTCGTCGCCCTGCGCATCGCCGACGGCTCGACCGCCTGGACCGAGAGCCTTGCCCGCAGCCGCACCACATCGCAGATCGCCTCTATGAGCGACGCCGCGCGCCCCGCCATCGACAACGGCACCGTATTCGCCGTTGGCCATGCCGGCCGCATGATCGCAACGCAGGCCGAAAGCGGTGAGCGTCTGTGGTCCATCAACGTCCCCGGCACGCAGACGCCGTGGGTCGCTGGCGGTAGCATCTTCGTCGTCGATACCCAGGGCCAGCTCATGGCCCTGTCGCGCACCGACGGCAAGACGCAGTGGACGGTAAAGCTCCCCGGCAATGGCGCCTGGGCCGGGCCCACCCTTGCGGGCGGGACGCTGTGGCTCACGTCGTCTTCAGGAAACCTGGTCGGCGTCGAGGCGACGACTGGCCGGGTGGTGACCCAGAAGGAGCTTGGTGGTTCCTTCTATATCGCGCCCATCGTTGCCCAGGGGCGCATGTACGTCCTCAACGACGACGCTAAGCTTATTGCGCTCAATTAACCCCGCTTAACCGATCAGTCGGCGGGGATGGCTATCTTAACGCCAGCGAATGCGCGATAAGCGCCGCTCAACGCAGCTGGTCCATCCGTCCGAATGTCCACCGCCCTCCCTGTCATCGCCATCATCGGCCGTCCTAACGTCGGCAAATCGACGCTGTTCAACCGGCTGACCGGCAAGCGCACCGCGCTCGTCTCCGACATGCCGGGCCTGACGCGCGACCGCCGCGAGGGCGAAGCCGATCTCGGCGGACACCCCGTGACTATCGTCGACACCGCCGGTCTTGAGCAGGCCAAACGGGGCTCCATCGCCGAGCGCATGCGCCAGCAGAGCGAAGCCGCCATCGGCACCGCCGATCTCATTCTCTTCGTCGTCGATGCACGCGACGGCGTCACGCCCGACGACAAGTCTTTCGCGCGCATCGTCCGCGCCTCTGGCCGTCCCGTGATCCTCGTCGCCAACAAGAGCGAAGGCCGCGCGGCCGAGGCGGGCTTCTATGCAGCTTTCGAGCTTGGGTTCGGTGAGCCGACGGCAATCTCCGCCGAGCACGGCGAAGGTCTCGGCGATTTGATCGTCGAGATGCTGTCGGCACTCGGCCTCAAGGAAACCGCCGCCAGCGACGTTGAGGAAAGCGCGACTGCGCGGCCCATCCGTGTCGCCATCGTCGGCCGCCCGAACGCCGGCAAGTCGACGCTGGTCAATGCCTTCCTCGGCGAGGACCGCATGATCACCGGCCCTGAGCCCGGCTTGACGCGCGACAGCGTGCCGAGCGACCTCGAATGGGCGGGCCGCAAGGTGCGCCTGTTCGATACCGCAGGCCTCCGGCGCAAAGCCAGAATCAACGAGCTCGCCGAAAAGCTCAGCGCCTCCGACGCTATCCGCGCCATCCGCTTCGCCGAAGTCGTCGTCCTGCTCGTCGATGCCGAACGCCCGTTAGAGCACCAGGATCTGACCATCGGCGACCTCGTCACCGAGGAAGGCCGCGCGCTCGTCATTGCCGTCAATAAGTGGGACCTCGTCGAGGACAAGCAGAGAGCGCTGAAGGACCTGCGCGAGACGCTCGCCGAACGTCTCGCTCAGGTGTCTGGCGTTGCGCTCGTTCCAATCTCCGCTCTCAGCGGACGCGGCATTGACCGTTTGTCGAAAGCCGTGCTGGAAGCCTACGACATCTGGAACCGTCGCGTGCCGACACCCGATCTCAATCGCTGGCTTCAAGAGGCCTTGGCACGTCACGCGCCGCCCGCTGCCGCCGGACGCCGGATCAAGATCCGCTACATCACGCAGCCGTCGACGCGCCCGCCGACGTTCATTGCCTTTTGCTCGCGGCCGGAAGAGCTGCCGAAATCATATTTGCGCTACCTGACGAACAGCCTGCGCGAAGCATTCAAACTGCCGGGCGTGCCCTTGCGCCTGAACTTGCGCAAGGGCGATAATCCGTACGCTAAGCATAAGAGCTGAAGGCATTTTTCCGTTGTCGCGGCACGTCTGTCACTGGCTTCGAATCGTTGCCTGCGCTACTCTGGATTCGCAAACTCGTAGCGGGAATCCGGGTTTGCGGGCTGCGGCTCGGGGGAAGCTCTAACGAGAAATCAGATATATGCAGATGTGCTCTGACAGCCGGGTGCGCCCGGTGGTTCGCGTTGCCGCTCTGGCCGGCGGTGCTGCGCTTTTCGCGATTGCATTTGGTTCGGCGGCGAATGCCTACTCTTCACGCGTCAACTCTGCCTGTGAGCGCGATTACTATCGCCACTGCGCCAAGTACTCGATCGGCACACCCGAGCTGCGTAGCTGCATGATGGCTTCCCGCCGCTCGCTGTCGCGCCGTTGCATCGACGCGCTGGTCGCCGCCGGCGAAGTGCCCAAGCGCTATCTGACCAGCATCAAGAAGTAAGCGCTCAGTCTGTCGGACTCGAGAGGGTCGGACCTGAGAGGGGAATGCAGCGGGCGGGAGTAGCGGCGAACCCGAAGATGCCGCTAGCTCCACCGCCCGCACGGACGACAGCCGCACGTCTGGCGCCGCTCCGGACCCCGATAAGTAGGTAAGCCAATAGGGCAGCGCAAGGGCCAATTGTCTTTGCGCTGCAGCATCTACGACTGCTCCATCACGCGAGCGTGCATCGCGTCGGAGAGCGGGTATAATTCCCGCATGACATCGCCCTCATCATCGTCTCCGACCGAAGTCCTTTTCTACCACCTCGAGCAGCAGACGCTCGAGAAGGTGCTGCCGAGCCTCGTCGAGAAGACGCTCGAGCGCGGATGGCGTGCTGTCATTCAGTCGGGGTCGCAGGAGCGTCTCGCTGTCATCGATCAGGCACTGTGGACCTACAAGGACGATAGCTTCCTCGCCCACGGCTCGGCCAAGGATGGCTTCGCCGCAGAGCAGCCTGTCTATCTGACGACGACAGGCGAAACACCGAACGGAGCCGGAGTGCGCTTTCTCGTCGACGGCGCCGAGGCCGAGGCATTTACCGGCTTCATTCGCATCGTCTACCTGTTCGACGGCAACGACACCGACGCCGTGAAGATCGCGCGCGCGCAATGGACCGCCGCTAAAGGCGCTGGCTGCCCCGTGACCTACTGGCAGCAGAGCGCGTCCGGCAAATGGGAACGCAAGGCTTAGGGTCCAGACCGACCAACACGATGGCGCCCTCCCAAAAAAAGAACCCCGCGGGGGTGGCGGGGTTCGAAGTTGGGAGGAGGTGGAGCGATCCCGAGAGGCCCGTCCGGCGCGTCGGCCTTCAGTGCCTCTCATGAACGGATATTCGCCCTGATCTTCCCCGCGCGCCGTTCCCAGCGGAACAGGCGCGGAAAAAAGCGCGTCCCCTGCTGGGCATCCCTTGACACCGCGCGGCCCGGCGCGCTGATCGCTGTCCATGAATTACCGCCACGCCTACCACGCCGGAAACTTCGCCGACGTCGTCAAGCACGCGACGCTCTCGCTCGTCATCGAGCACATGAAGCTGAAGCCCGCGCCGTTCCGCATCATCGACACGCACGCTGGCATCGGCGTGTACGATCTCGCTTCCATCGAGGCACACAAGACAGGTGAATGGCGCGAAGGCATCGGCCGCGTTCTCGATGCAAAGCTCTCGCCCGAGGTCGAGCAGGTCCTCGCACCGTACTTGTCGGTGGTTCGCCAGTTGAATCCCGCCGGCGCCGTCATCCGCTATCCCGGCAGCCCGCTGATCGCGCGCGAGTTGATGCGTGCCGACGATCGCCTCGTCGTCAACGAACTGCATCCGGAGGACCATCAGGCGCTGACCCGGCTATTCGCGCACGACCCGCAGGTGAAAGTGATGTCGCTCGATGCCTGGACGGCAGTGAAAGCTTTGCTGCCACCACCCGAGCGTCGCGGCCTGGTGCTGATCGATCCCGCGTTCGAGCAGCCTGGGGAACTCGATCGGTTGATCACCGCGCTGAAGGAAGGCGTCCGCCGTTTTGCTGGCGGCACTTACCTTCTGTGGTACCCGATCAAAGAGCAGCGGCCCGTTGCTGCCTTCCGCAAGAAGGTCACCGAGCTTGGCCTATCGAAAGCGACAGCCTACGAGTTGACGATCCGCGATACGCAAGACGAGACGCGCCTCAACGGCGCCGGTCTCATCGTCATCAATGGACCATTCACGCTCGCCGCCAAGATGAAGGCGTTGCTGCCCGAGCTTGCGCGCGTACTGCAGCAGGCGAAGGGCGGCGGGTTCCGCGTTGAAAATTTGGGAAACGAGGATCCGGGCGGCGTCAAGTCAGTTGAGTGAGGTGTTGCGTCGCAGATGGTTTTCCTTGATACTTTCCCGGCTCGGGCAAGCAATCGTCCCGGCGGAGACTTAGAGTAGCTTTGAGATTATGGCGCGCATGTCGTGCTCACTTACATTTCCCCCCGCATTGCGAACAGTTTCCCGAGCTTCCCCCCGGTGCGGTCTCTGCTGAGCCGCGCCGTTTTCATTGACTGCGCACGTTAGGAGAATTCGCGATGCGCCAGAGCGGTACCGTCAAATTTTACAACGCCCAGAAGGGTTATGGCTTCATCAAGCCCGACGATGGCGGCAAGGACGTGTTCGTGCATGTGACTGCGGTCGAGCGCGCGGGCATATCCAATCTCGATGAAGGCGCGCGCATTTCTTTCGAAACCGAACCTGACAAGCGCGGCAAGGGCCCCAAGGCCGTGAATCTCCAGTCGTCCTGACGACGCCCGGCGCCATGCGGACCCCTGCCGCGTGGCGTCACCCCGCCGCAACGATCCCCTCATTTTTTCAACTGACGACCGCTCGGCGATGGGCAAGCGCCCGCGTCTACGGCAATCTCCCCTATTGTATCTACCGTAGTCCGGGGAGCTTAGAATGATGAAGTCGATCGGGGCGGCCGCTGTTGCCGCCACTTTGGTGTTGGCCGGCTTTGCTGGCGACGCCGAGGCGAAGTGCTTCAAGAAAACCGCGTCCGGCACCGCGCCCAGCATGGATGGCGCCAAGTTTCAGGTGAAGGAAGCCATTCTCCAATCGTTCGATTGGGGCGTCTGGGCCGCTTTCATGGCCTCCGGTTCCACGCCGGGTTATCGCGTCAGCACGCCGGCCTATAAGTGCAAGCCCGGCGGTCTCGGCTACAACTGCGTTGGCACCGCGACCATCTGCAAGACCGGCTGAGGCTTGCCGCAAGACCAAATCGGCACAATTTAACTGGCCTCGTTAACCATTCGCTGGTGGCTCGGCGCGATAATGGCTCTGAAGTGCTGGGAAACCGGCTCTTCGGCGCCTGGGCCACATCGGGTCCAGCGTGGTTAGCGGGTGACACGGCTCGGCAAAAAGCCGAACGGCACGGACTTTCACACGCCAGAACGGCGTTTTCCGTTATCCTCCCGCCCTACATTCGGGGTGGTTTGGAAGATACAAGGACAGGACAATGAGCCTCATTCGCGTTTGCACCGGGATCGTCGCCGCGGCCGGCTTCCTGACGCTCGCCACCCTTATTGGCGCTGGCGACTATGTCGCCCCGGGCGCCTACGCTGACGAGAGCGTGCAGAAAAAGAAGAAGAAAACGGTGCGTCGCAAGGACGGCCGCACGTACGCCGTCGAGCAGGGGGCCTCGCCTGCGGAGATCGCTCGCTACTTCGCCCTCTATGGCGGCTACATCGATCCGTCGATCAACAAGCAGTCTCCGGGCGGCCCGTTCGATAGCGGCTTCTTCTTCGATTCGGGCATCGGCCCGAACGGCGGCGATTCACCCTACATGAACTGAGGCATTTGCGTCGCCGCGATTGCGCTATCTTTCTCCTGCACAGCTTTGCAAGCTCGACGCCTAGGCAGGGGTAAAGTGCCCCGATATAAGGCTTTGAGGATTTGGACGTTTATGTCCGCGCCGACGGGGGATTAAAACAATGCGCGCTACGCCATCAATCGCCTTTGCGTCAGTGCTGCTTGGGACAGTCGCCGCGTTCTCGCTGCCTGCAGATGCCGCTTGCAAGAAATTCGGCTTCACGGTCAACGACTACGGCAAAGAAGGCCCGACCAACGACGCCAAGAACCTGCTCGACAAGCACATCACCGAGTGGGCCACAAAGAACGGCGTCACCGACTACTCCACCGGCAAGAAGACGGTGAGCTGCGAGCTTTTCCTCGACGTCATCCTTTTCGACGAGCACACCTGCACCGCTTCGGCGACGGTGTGCTGGGGGCCGGACGCCAAGAAGCTCGGTAGCCAGTCCGCTGCCGCACCGGCCGAGGAATCTCCGTCGGGCGCACCGCCGGCTCCAGTGCGTAAGGCCGAAGCGCTCGGCACCGCCACGCAGCAGGCAGCAGCACCAGCCAGCGCCGATGCCGCCGCGGCTGAGGCCGATGTCTCCACCGACGCGCCTCCTGCCACCGACACCGCTGCGGTTGAAGCCGCACCGACCACGCCTGTCGAACACATCGCCGCTCCCGCCGAAGTGCCAGCGGCTGCACCCGCCGTTCACGCTGCTCCGCCTGCAGCACCGCCCGCTCCGAGCCAGGCTGCAGCAGCGCCTGCCGCCCCGGCGACTACGGGCGCCGTTGTCGAGACGGGTGCTCTGCAGGCCGGTCAGAACTTCGCGCCGCAGGATCAGCGTCGGGCTACCGCCGTCGCTCCCGAGCCCGATCGCGCTGCCGCCGCAGCCGCAGCTGCTTCGGCTGCTGCTGCCGCAGAGCGTGCAGCTCAGGCTGCCGAGACCGCTGCCAGCGCTGCCAAGGAAGCCGCTGCAGCAGCGGTCGCCGCCAGCGCCGCAAGCAAGCGCGGCGCAACGGTGCCCCCGCTCAATCAGGCATCGGGCTCCCAGCCGGGGCACGCTGAATAAGCGATCGACCTCGATGAATATTCCAACGCCCGCGCTCGTCGCGGGCGTTATCGTTTCAGGTTAAGGCTCGTCACATCAGCCGCAGCCGGTGCCGAGCGTCAGTCAGCAGCACAACGCCCCCGACCGCCGCCAGCAGCGATGCAAGTGCCGTTGCCCCCGCGATCAGGAACATGATCAGCACCTGATATTTCGCCGCCCCGATGGGATCGGCCCCTGCAATGATCTGACCGGTCATCATGCCGGGTAGCGCCACGATCCCAGTTGTGGCCATCGAGTTGAGCATCGGCATCATGCCCGTGCGCAAAGCCGAGCGCAGCGGCCCCGAAAGCGCTTCGAGGCGCGGCGCTCCAAGTGCCAGGCGCGCCTCGATGGCACCACGTTCACGCCGCGCCGCCTCGCTCAGGCTGTCGAGCACGAGGGCAACGGCCGTCATCGTATTTCCCAGCACCATCCCGAGGATCGGTAGGATGTAGCGCGCCCCGTACCATGGCGTCGGCGTAATGACGAAGCCGACACCGAAGATCGTCACGAACGTGCCGACGAACAGCAGCGTCGACCCGCTCAGCGCCATCAGCGGCCAGGTCGGAAGCTGCCCGCTGAGCCTGCCCGCGATCTCCAGCGTCGCCGCTGCGACCATGATCACCGCAAACCCGGCGGTCCACACCGGCGACGTCTGCGCGAAGATCAGCTTCAGCACGATGCCGATCAGCGCCAGCTGGATCACCATGCGTACCGCTGCGATGGCGATGCTCTTTTCCAGCCCGAGCCGGAACGCCCACGAGATCGCGCCATTGGCAATCAGCAGCGTCGCTGCGAGCACCAGGTCGAGATAGCTCAACGGCACGTAGCTCATGGTGCAGAAGCCTCTGTCGCAGTTGCGGTGCTGGACAGAACCAGGCGCGCATCTGCGAGACGCTTTACCTGCGCGCCGTTGTGGCTGACGAGCACGACGCTCCGCCCCGCCAGCATTTGAAACCTGATCAACTCTTCTACGAGCGCCGTGCTTTGCGGATCGAGTGCGCCGGTTGGCTCATCCAATAGCAGCACCTTGGGCTCGTCCAGCAGCGCCCGGACCAGCGCCAGTCGCTGCCGCTCGCCCGTCGACAGCACGGCAACGGGTCGATCCAGGGCGCCGGCATCGAGATCGAGCGACACCAGCAGCCGATTGAGCTTTTCAGCGGATGCTTTCGGCGGTAGGCCACCGCGCGGCGTGTCCGTCCACCAGGCGGGTTCGGCAGCGCAATAGCGCACCAGCCGCCGCCACTCGAACGGCGAAACCTCATGCCGTTCGACGCCGTCGATGAACACCTGTCCTGGCGCGGGATCGAGATCGGCGATCGCGCGCAACAGCAGCGTTTTGCCAGAGCCCGACGGACCTTCGACCGCAAGGCACTCTCCATCTGCAACCTCGAACGTGAGGGGCCGCAGCTTCCCAGCCTGCAATCGTTCAACGCGCAGCACGGAGTATTCCTTCGGCTCAATGGCCGCCGAGGAGGCTTAGCAGGTCACGTCGCCGTCCCTGCTACAGCCGGCGCGGAGCGCCTTTAAGTGTGCTTCGCAGAAAGGAGGATGTCGGCACCGTCCTGCAGCACTGCAAGGCGCATCTCCGCGCTCGTCGCCAGCCGGCAGGTGTAATAGGCCTGGATCGTCATCGCGTCGAGCGGCGGCGTGTGCTCGCCCGAGATGAACTCGGCAAGGTGCAGCGGCGCGCGTGCGTTGGTGCCGCGGCAGCGCACGAGGAAGCTTGGCGTCTCCATCGTGCCGGCCATCTGCACTTCGATGTCGCCGCCGCGCGGCAGAGCCGTGATGGCGCTTGCGATCATGTTGAGCAGCAGCTTGGCTTTGTCTTTCGGCATGTGCCCGGGCGGGCATTTCCAGTTGAGGGTATGCTTGCCCTTGCCGACGAAGCCGCGCGAGATCTGCTCGGCCGTGCCGAGGTCGATCATCGCGCCCGCAGATCCAGCCGCCCCGAACGCGAAGCGGCAGAACTGCAAGCGCGCCGACGCCTGCTCCGTCACGTTGCGGATCACGTCGAGGGCGTAGTTCTTGGCCTCCTGGTCGTCGTCCTCGTCGAGGATTTCCAGACCATTGTAGATGGCGCCGACGGGGCCGATGACGTCGTGACAGATTTTGCTTGAGATGAGTGCCGCGAGTTCAAGATCAGTCGGATTGGCGCGCTCACCCATCGATGCCCCCTTCGAGATGTCGCAGAAACGAATGCTGATAGCCGGATTTTGAGACCGGCAGGCGGGACGCCCTCAACGCGCGCCAACTGGTCCGCTTGCGAAGTGCTGTCGCCATCTGATACACGCGCCGCAACTTCCATGCAAAGGTCGGCCCCGCGAATTGCTTCCCGTGCGGTGAAGTAGGCAACATGCGCGGTAGACCGGCCATAAGTCGGCCGATACTGGCTGGCGAATCAGGACGCGAACGGCAGATGAGGCTAGAGGAATACGGATCGTTGGTCGAGGCATTGCTTCCCGCAGTGATGGCTGCAGGACGTGTCGAGATGGGCCATTTCGCTGCCGGCGTCGAGGTTTCGACCAAGGCAGATACGACACCGGTGACGATTGCCGACCATGAGGCGGAAGAGATCCTCACCGAAGCGCTGCACCAAGTGTCGCCAGGCATTCCCGTCATCGCCGAGGAAGCAGTCGCGGCAGGTCGCGTGCCCGCGGTCGAAGATGCATTCTTTCTCGTCGACCCGCTGGATGGAACGCGCGCCTTCATCAAAGGCAGCCCCGAGTTCACCATCAACATTGGGCTCATCGTCGGCCACCAGCCGGTGTTCGGCATCATCTACGTGCCGGCCCGTAGCGAGTTCTTCGCCACGCTCGGCCCTAATGACGCGATCGAGGCCAACATCTCCACGGACGACGTCTCGCCGTCCCTTTCGCGCTGCAACCTGAAGCGCCTGGTGACCCGCGAACCCGACCGCAACGCGCTGGTCGCCTTCGCCAGCCGCTCGCACGCGACGCAGGACACCGACGAGTTCTTCAAGCATTTGCCCATCGCCGAACGGCGTAAAGCGAGTTCGTCGCTGAAGTTCTGCCTCATCGCCCGCGGCGAGGCCGACCTCTACGCCCGGCTGGGCCAGACCAGCGAATGGGATACCGCAGCCGGACAGGCGATCCTCAATGCCGCCGGCGGTTGCGTCACCACGCTCGATGGCAAGCCGCTGCAATACGGCAAGCGCGAGGGCGGCTACGCCAACCCCTATTTCGTCGCCTGGGGCCGCGAACCGCTGCTCCCGCCGCAATAACGCCAAGCGCGCTCCCGCCGCCGGCCACACTTTCGCGCAACTTTGCGCTGAAGGATCGTTGCCAAGTAGGCCGCGGCCGGCTGACCGCATCAGACCTGCAACCATGATGGATATTCCGATGGCGCTGCATTCGCGCGGACGTCACATTCGTTCCACCCTTGCTGCCTTCGCCGCTTTGGCCTCGGTCGCGGCTTTCGCACCTCAGGTCTACGCCCAGGAAAGCTCTGGCGACGGTTATGGCGCCTATTCGGGCGGCCGCACCGGCACCGACGATTCCTATAAGCCCCCGGCCAATGACGCGAATCAGCCGCAATCGGGAGGTTCGGCCGGCCAGTCACCCTATCGCCCCGGCGGAGCTTATCGCGAGGACGATAACTATAGCCGCTACGACGACCGGTCTGCCGCCGCGCCGCAAGAGCCGGCCCCTGGCTACGGCGAGCCCTATCACGCGCCGGGCGAGCAGCCCTATGACGACCGCGGCGGCGGCGGACCGCCCCCGGGAGGCGGTTATTCACAAAATGAGATCATCGACGCGGGGGGCCGCTTCTTTGGCTCGGTCAGCAAGGGCCTCGCCAGCGTCGTCGAGTACGCCTTCCAGAAATCCGGCCGCCCGAACGGCTACATCCTGGGTACGGATGGTGGCGGCGCGTTTGTTGCCGGGCTGCGCTATGGTGAGGGCACGCTCTACACCAAGGACGCCGGCACCCATAGGGTCTACTGGCAGGGCCCCTCTATCGGCTACGATTTCGGCGGCGAGGGCTCCAAAACCATGGTCCTGGTCTACAATCTCCAGGACCCATCGCAGATCTATGAGCGTTTTGCGGGTGTGCAGGGATCGGCCTACCTCGTTGGCGGCGTCGGAATTCAGTTCCAGACCCACGACAATGTCACCCTGGCGCCGATCCGTTCGGGAATTGGTTTACGTCTAGGTGCGAACATCGGATATTTGAAGTATACCCGCACGCCTACCTGGAATCCGTTTTGAGTCGCAGCGCGGCTTCATGAGGTATGGTCCCGGTCGAAACGCGCTGGAATGGAAGCATTGCGCAGCCAACTCGCCAGTTTGAAGACTGAGGTCCAGCGCCTGCGCTCGGTGGCACTGCCGCGCGCGCTCATCGTCATTGTTCGCAGTCGGGGACCATTGGCGTGATCACAATCGAGATGGTCATGCTGGCGACCTTGGGCTTCCTCACGGCGGCCCTGCTGGCGCTGTTCATTGCACCGCTGTATCGGCGCCGCGTGGCGCGCCTCACCACCGAGGCGCTGAAGCGCTCGATGCCGCTCACCGAGACGGAAATCCGCGCCGACAAGGATCGCCTGCGCGCCGAATATGCCATCCGCATCCATAAGCTCGAGACCAAGGTGGACGAGGCCGCCGAGGCTTCCGCCCGCCAGATGGTCGAGCTCAATCGCCGCGACGCCAACATCTCCGAGCTCGAGGGCGAGCTGGCGCGCCAGCGCACCTCCCTGGAGGAGCACGAGAACGCCCGCCGCGTGCTTGAGCAGACGATCATGGATCGCCTGCCCAAGGTCGAGCATCGCCTCGCCGAAGCCCGCAAGCTGCTGTTCCAGCGCGACCGCGAGATTGTCTCGCTCACCCAGTCGAGCGAGAAGCAGGCCCGTGCCCTCGAGGAAACAACGCAGATCAACGCCCAGCAGACCGATGAGGTGCATCGTCTGAAGGCGGCTTTGAACACGCGCGCATCGAGAAATCGCGATGGTTTCGGTGATCCGCGCTATGACGGCGAAGTCGCCCTGCGCACCGAAATCGAAGCCCTGCGGGCAAAGACGCGTGAGCAGACCGCGCTGATCGCCCGCCTGCAGTCGCTCGTCGCCCGTGCTGGCCCGACCGCCGAAACCGCCGATGTCGTAACGGGCAAGGGCTCCGAGGCGATGCGCCCGGCCAAGGTCCGTGCCGCCGGAGCGACGGCTGCCGACGACGCAAAACCATCGCAGCGCGCCTTCGAAAGGCTGTCCGATACGCCCGACCCGCAGGCCCAGAACGAGATCCGCCGCCTGAAGTCGGTTAATCAGGATCAGGCCGCTGAGCTTTCGCGCATCAAGGCCGCCCTCTCCACCTACGAAGTGGCCGACAGTGACGACCGCGGCGTCAAGGAGAGCAAAATTGCGCTGAAGGCCCGCCTCTCCGCGCTGCAGGCGCTGACCGACGAGCAGACGAGCACCATCCAGGCCCTTCGCGCCGAGCTTGCCGCCGGCAACGAAAAGCTCGCCCGCCAGGCCGCCTACTTCATGGAAGAGATGCGCCGCCTTGGCTCGGTTCCCGCACCCGGGCCCGCCCGCAGGCCGGATGCCGCCGACCCCAAGCGCCCGCTCGCCGAACGCATCAATGATCCGCGCGTTGCCCGCTTCGTCCGCCCTGGCACCGACGGCCAGCCGGCAAGCCCCGAGAGCACGCCGGCGCCGGCCAACGGAACCTCTGCTGGAACCGCGCCCGCGGGCAATGCGTCTGCTGCCAATGCCGAAGCAGAGCCGCGCCGCGGTGGTGGCTTCCTCAAGGCTCTCGATGCCGCCACGCTTCCGGTCGAGACGCGCGTCGAGCACATGCCGGCGGGCGAGCACGCCAACGGCGAAAGTGCATCGCCCGAGATGAAGCGCACGCGCAAGGCGCGCCTGCTCGACCGCATCACCGGGCTCGACAAAAACTCAGCCTGAAGGCGTGCGTAAACAGGAACGCGGCAGCTTGAGCCGCCGCGCGCCAGCTCGATCTCAGCCCGCCGCGTTGCGATGCGTGTCGAGATTTAGCTCCGGCTGCCAGTCGCTGGCGTCCCGCGCGCTGCGCACGCGGCCGTCGAACTGAGCACCCTCTGCGATGATGAGGTTCTTCTGCACGATGTCGCCGCTGATGCGCGCCGTGTTGTGCAGCGCCACGGTCTCGCCCCGCAGCTGGCCGTTCACCGCGCCATGCACCGTCAGATTGCGCGCGCTCACGGACCCCGTGACCTTGCCGGTTTCGCCGACAGTGATGTCATCGCCGTGAATGTCCCCCGTGACCTCTCCGGCGATCAGAAGTGCGGTCTTGCACACCAGCGTGATCTGCTGCCCGAAGATCGCAAGGTCCGGTCCGATCACCGAAACCTGTCGCGCCGGTGACATCATCGGCGCCCCGGAGGACGACGGCGTGAAATCACGCGAGGCGGGAGACGTTGGCGGCGTCAGTGACGGTGCGCCAGGCACCTTTTGATCTGGTGGATTTGAACCCCGGCCGAACACGAACGCACCTCCTGCACCTTCCCCTGGGACTTTGTGGCAACGGACCACGGCCCGATGTGCGAATTATGTCGAGATATCGCCGCGATGCCGTGTTTTCGCGCGACTTGCCCCGCGGCGCTGGGTTTAACGTTAATCCGTGCGGGTTGGACGGTAAGTGGCAACGTCCGCCCACTTGATGCAAGCGCTGCTCGCCGCGGGGGTGCAATCCGTGAATGCGCGCGAGCCGCTCACTCTCTATCGGTCCGGACAGTGCCGCACACGTCATCATCGTAAGACCGCTTCCCGCGCGAAGGGATGCTCCGCCACCGGAGAAAAACGCACGCTCATGCTGCGTTCATCCCACACGTGATTTTTCTTGCGGCAGAGCGCCTGCGCTCGTCCTGCAACACCCGGTAACCTGCTCGGCTGGGCGTCCTGGACTCATCCGGGTGCCCAACCTAGAGTCACTCCAACTCAAGAGTGGGCCGGGGGGCACGCTCCAAAAGAATGTTTGCGTTCGGGGGATTTATAATGGCCGACGGGTCGGGGGAGATTGATTTAAGAGCACTCCCCAAGATGGTGCGCTGGTATAGCCCCGCGCATCTTGTCAGCACCGGCTGGCGCTCCGTCGTCTCGGAGATTTTCGGCCAATACGCTGACCAGCGCATCATGCAGGCGACGATCGACGGCTTCGCGCCCGAGATCATGAAAATGGTCGTCGGCCGCTATAACTACTCTGATCTTCGCCAGCTCGGCGACGGCGACAAGGTCTGGGTCGACTACATCGCCGACCTCGGCGACGGCTTCGATTCCACCTATGCGATGGCCTCGCTCGTCAGCCAACCGCAAATCGACATCGAAGGCGTCGGCGCGCTGCCGGGAGCCAAGATGCTGATCATGGGCGGCGATCAGGTCTATCCGTTCCCGACGCGTCAGGCTTATCGCGAACGCTTCGCCATGCCCTACGCAACAGCGCTGCCGCCGGCGCCCGATGGCGGTTGGCGGCGTCTGCTCTTCGTGCTGCCCGGCAACCACGACTGGTACGACGGACTTTCCTCGTTCGACCACATGTTCTGCAAGGCGCGCTTCGGCCACGCCTCGGAGAACAAGATCGGCGGCTGGCTCTGCCCGCAGCACCGCAGCTACTTCGCCATCCGCCTTCCGCACAACTGGTGGATCTGGGGCGCCGACATTCAGCTCGCGCAATATCTCGACGCCGGACAGATCCTCTACTTCGAGGGCATCGCCCAGGAGATGAAGGCGCACCCGACCGAAGCGCCAAAGCTCATTCTTTGCACCGCGGAGCCGAGCTGGAACTACGACAAAGACGAAAAGCTCCAGGGCGAAGACAATCTCTCGACGATCACCAAGATCGCCACTGATGCCGGCGCACGCGTCGCCGCCGTGGTCGCCGGCGACCTGCATCACTACAGCCGCTACGAGTCGAAGGAGACCGGCACGCAGTTCTTCACGGCCGGAGGCGGCGGCGCCTATTTCTCTCCAACCCACTATCTCGACGACACGCGCAAGGTGGCTTGGGGCGACAGGAAGCTCGAGCTGAACCTCAAGTGCCAGATCAAGGACGGCAAGCCGACCGGCAAGCCTTCGTGCTGGCCCTCACGGTCAGAGAGCCGCTGGCTCAGCCTGCGCACGCTTGCGTTCCCCTTTAGCAACTACGGCTATGCCGTCGCGCTGGGCATCATCTACTGGGTGATGATCTGGATGTTCTCGACTACGCCGTACAACGGCAAGACCGTCGGCGAGACCATCCTGCACGATCCGAGTTTCCACTGGTGGCCGGGAATCTTCATGCTTGCCCCGCTCGCCGCCGCAACGAACGTCATTCTCGGCATATGGTGCCTGGCGCTTTGGGTCGTGCTCTACGGTTACGCTGACAGTGCCTGGGGCAAGAAGGCCAAGCTGTTACTCGGCACGCTGCATTGGCTCGCGCACATCGCAACGATGATCGCGCTCTATTATGCCGTCTCCTACGTCTCGTTCTATCTCGTCGAGACCGCGTGGCCGCAGGCGCGTGAAGTCCTGGAAAACCTTGATCTGCGCACCACCGCCGACGTGCGCGAGCTCTTGCGCGCCATCGTCATATTCCCGCTCATCATGATTTTCATCGGCGGCCTCGTCGCCGGGTTCGTGTGGGGCGCCTACCTCACGATTTCCTGCCTCATGGGATTACATTGCGATCAAGCCTTCGCCTCGATGGCTATCCCTGACTACAAAAACTTCCTGCGCATGAAGGTCGAGCCCAACAAGCTGACGATCTATTCCATCGGCCTGCGCCGCACGCCGCGCCGCTGGTCGTGGCGCAAGACCAAGGATACGGGGCTCGGCGCCGTCGCTGGACCCGCCATCGTGCCCGCACGCCCGCTGCGTCCCAGCCTCATTGACGGCCCGGTCGAGATCCGCGTCGGCGCCTTGAAGCGGCCGCCGCAGGGTTCCGGTTCGGCGGTGGTGTGAAATCTAGAAGCAGCGCCGGGTTTTCCATGACGAGCGTTGCCGGTAACGGGAGACGGAAGAGCATGCAGGCGCGCCTGGCGATGCCCGCTTCTAAGCTCAAAGCGCACTACGACGTTGTCGTGGTGGGGTCCGGCTACGGCGCCGGCGTCGCCGCTGCTCGCCTCGCCCGCTGTGGCCGCAAGGTTGCCGTGCTGGAGCGCGGACGCGAATTCCTGCCCGGCGACTTCCCCGAGAACGTCCCCCAGGCGAGTCGTGAAACACAGGTTTCCGGTGCGCGCGGCCACATGGGATCGCGAACCGCGCTTTACGATGTCCGCGTCGGCGACGACATCCACGTCATGATGGCCTGCGGCCTCGGCGGCACGTCGCTGATCAACGCCAACGTCTGCCTCGCGCCCGATCCGCGCGTTTTCGACGATGCGGCATGGCCTTCCGCCGTGCGCCGCGACCGCCTGCTGGCCGAGGGCTACGTCCGCGCCCGCCATATGCTCCGGCCGGAAGCTTCCAGCCGCACGCAGTCATATGAGAAAGTTCGCGCGCTCCGCCTCGCCGCCTCCGCGTTCGAGCGCTCCGTCGAACCGATCCCGCTGCACGTCGCCCATACCAGCGGCCCCAACGCCGCCGGTGTGCATCAGGAAGCGTGCAAGGAATGCGGCGATTGCTGCGGCGGCTGCAACGTCGGCGCCAAGACCACCGTTGCCTCCACGTACATCGCCGACGCCGCGGCCTTCGGAGCCGAGGTGTTCACCGGTGTGCGCGTGCTCTCGCTCTCCAAGGACGAGCGCAACGGCTGGCGCGTCTGGGCCATGCCGACGGACGAAGACACCCCGCGCGGCCACAAGTATTTCGTCACCGCTGACATCGTCGTTCTCGGCGCCGGCACGCTTGGCTCCACCGAAATACTCCTGCGCTCCAAGGCTGAGGGACTTGCTCTCTCGCACTGGCTCGGCAGCCGCTTCACATCCAACGGCGATGCCATCGCGCTCGCCTACAACAACGATGTCGAGGTGAACGGTATCGGCGTCGGCGATCCCGCCAAGGCCGCCGTGCCCCCGGTCGGCCAGGCCGTCAACGCACTCATCGATCTGCGCGACACCAAGGACGTGCGCGACGGCCTAGCCATGTGCGAGTGCGCATTGCCCAGTGCCTTCGCGTCAGCGCTCCCGGCCTTACTTGCCCCCGGCGCCGCCGTCTTCGGCGAGCCCGAGAAGCGCACGCTGGGCGATGAGCTCGAAGCCATCGAGCGCGCCACCGACAGCCTGCTCAAGGGCGCCTATCAGGGCGCCGTCCACAACACGCAGACGTTTCTCGCCGTCGGCCACGATGCGGGCAACGGCGTGATGCGCCTCGAGAGCGACCGCATCGCCATTGAATGGACCAACGGCCCCGGCCAGCGCGTCTTCCAGCGCATCGAGGAAATGGTGAGGACGGCAGCGCACGCGACCGGCGGCAGCTACATGCGTAATCCGGCAACCGAGAAAATTTTCGGCGGCAACCTGATGACCGTGCATCCGCTCGGCGGCTGCACGATGGGCGAGACCAGCCGCACCGGCGTCGTCAACCACAAGGGCCAGGTGTTCGACACGAGCGCCGGCTCATTGCCTGATGCCGTGCACGAAGGCCTCTACGTTTGCGACGGCGCGGTCGTGCCGTGCCCGCTTGGCATTCATCCGCTGCTGACCATCACGGCGCTTGCCGAGCGCACCATGATCCATCTCGCGCACGATTACGGTTGGCACATCTCTGACGCGCCAACGCCCGCGCGCACCACAGAGCAGATTCCGGCTGCCGCACCGTCGGAGGAAAGGCCGCGCGAGCGCAGGCTTCCCTGGTTTGCGCGCTGGCTGAGGCGCTCACCGGCGCCGGTCGAGGGAGAGTGATATGCGGCGCTTGTCCAAGTCGGTCGCCGAACTGAAGTTGCGCTACGACGTCGTCGTCGTCGGCTCAGGCTATGGCGGTGGCGTCGCCGCCTCGCGCCTTGCACGCGCCGGCAAGAAGGTCGCCGTGCTGGAGCGGGGGCAGGAATTCGCCATCGGCGACTTCCCCGATCGCATGGTCGAGGCGCAGGAGCAGTTCCAGGTCAGTCGCGACGGCAAGCGCATCTCCGGCTCCCCGACCGGCCTATATGATTTGCGCCTCGGCAAGGACATCCATGTCTTCGTCGGCTGCGGCCTCGGCGGCGGCTCGCTGGTCAACGCCAACGTCTCGCTGCCGCCCGACCCGCGCGTGTGGGACGATCCGGTCTGGCCGCCCGAGCTCGCGGCTGATCAGACGCGTCAGGAAGGCTTCTCCCGTGCCACCGAGGTGCTGCGCCCTGTCCCTTACGAAGGCCCTGACCTCGCAAAGCTCAAGGCGCTCGGCGTCAGCGGCAACGCGCTGCGCCGAGATGTCGTGCGCCCGCCCATCAACGTCACGCTGAAGAAGCAGGTGAACTACGCCGGAGTCGAGCAGCCCGCGTGCACCCTGTGTGGCGATTGTTGCTCCGGCTGCAACGTCGGCGCCAAGAACACGGTGCAGGTGACCTATCTCGCCGACGCCTTCCATCACGGGGCCGAGATCTTCACCGAGATGCGCGTGACGCACGTGCGCCAGGAGCGCGGTCGTTGGCGCGTCTTCTTCGAGCCTCTTGGCCACGAGCGCGAGAAGTTTGCGGCCGCCGACCAGTCGATCACCGCCGAGGTCGTGGTGCTCGCCGCTGGCACGCTGGGCTCGACTGAAATTCTGCTGCGCTCGCGCGCCGAAGGACTTGCCGTCTCCGATCAACTCGGCGAACGCTTCACCGGCAATGGCGATGTGCTGGCATTTGCCTTCAACAACGACGTGCCAGTGAATGGCGTCGGCGTTGGCTCGCCCCCCGTGGTCGACACCGACCCGGTCGGCCCTTGCATCTCCGGCCTCATCGATCTGCGCGACACCGCCAAGCTCGAGGACGGCATGGTGATCGAGGAGGGCTCGTTGCCGTCCGCGCTTGCGCCGATCCTGCCAGCGCTCTTCACGTTCGGTGCCGACAAGTTCGGTGAGGACACCGACCGCGGCGTATTAGACTTCCTCGCTGAGCGCGCGCGCCGACGCCAGAGCCTGCTGCTCGGAGCCTACCAGGGCGCCGTCAACCGCACGCAGACCTACCTCGTCATGAGCCACGACGACGGCAAAGGCCGCATCGCGCTGGACGAGCAGCGGTTGAAGCTATCCTGGCCCAAAGTCTCACAGCAGGCGGTGTTCGAGCGTGTCGATCGCAACCTGCGTAAGGCGACGCAGGCAACAGGCGGGAACTACACACGCAATCCGCTCACCGAGACCATCCTCGGCAACAACCTCATCTCCGTGCATCCGCTTGGCGGCTGCGTCATGGGGCGCGACCGCCGCTCGGGCGTCGTCAATCACAAGTGTCAGGTGTTCGACGGCCGCGCAGAAGCGCCGGCCGACGCGGTGCTCACCGGCCTCTACGTGTGCGATGGCTCGGTCATTCCGCGCCCGCTCGGCGTCAACCCGCTGCTCACCATCACCGCCCTCGCCGAGCGCGCGATGATCCATCTCGCCGCCGATCGCGGCTGGGAGTTCTCCGAAACGCAGCGCTACGACGCGCCGCTGTTGATTGCAGCTCCCGAAGGGCGCGATACCATCCGCCCCGCCGGGGTCGAGTTCACCGAGCGCATGGCAGGCTACGTTTCTCCCGCCGTTACGCTGCCGTTCGAGACGGCTGCACGCCGCGGCAAGGAGGAAGGCTACGCCTGCAGCTTTACACTGACGGTCGTCGTCGATGACGTCGACAGCTTCATCGCCAATCCCAAGCACCCGGGCCGCATCGTCGGCACCGTCGACTGCCCGGCGCTCTCGCCCGATCCGCTCGAAATCTTCGATGGCAAATTCAATCTGATGCGCGTCGACGAGCATACCGTCGAGACCAAGCGCTTCGACTATCGCTTCTCGCTCGCCGCGCGCGATGGCACCGAATATCAGTTCGTCGGCCATAAGGTCGTTCGTTCCGATGCGACGCTGGATCTGTGGCGCGATACCACGCGCCTCAACGTCGACATTTCAAAAGGTGCCGATGGCCAGCTCGGTCGCGTCGCCCGCGGCCTTCTCGAAATCGCCCCGTCCGATTTCTACGTGCAGATGCAGACATTGCGCGGCACCGGTGGACGCGACGTTGCCGACCGCATGCGGGCCGTCGCCAAGTTCGGCACGTTCTTCAGCCGCGAGTTGTTCGACACCTACGGCGGCGTGCTCGCTCGACAGGGTCGCTACGACGCCTTCAATCCGCGCAAGAAGCGCAGCCTGCGCGTCCCCGAGCCCGAGGTGCATCTGATCCGCACCGGCGACGGCAAGATCCTCAAGCTCACGCGCTACCGCGGCGGCAACAAGGGCCCGGTCGTGCTCGCCCACGGACTCGGTGTGTCGAGCCTCATCTTTTCCATCGACACGATCGACACCAATCTTCTCGAGTACCTCATCGCCGATGGGTATGACTGTTGGCTGCTCGATTTCCGCGCCAGCGTCGACCTTCCCCACGCGCGCGAATTGTGGAACGCCGACGACGTCGCCGTGCAGGATTACCCCGCCGCGATCGCCAAGGTGCGCGCCATCACCCGCTCATCGACGGTGCAGGTGATCGCCCATTGCTTCGGCGCAACCACCTTCACGATGTCGCTACTGGCCGGCCTCGAAGGCGTGCGGTCCGCCGTCATCTCGCAGATATCGACCGACTACGTCGTGCCCTTCTATCCGCAGCGCATGCTGGCTTACTTGCGCGCGCCGCAGGTGTTCGAAGCTATGGGCATCGACGTGGTCAACGCGCGCGCGACCAGCGCCGATCCTTGGCGCGAGCGCATCCTCGACAAGGCGTTGCAGCTGATCGTGCCAGTGCCGCGCCGGGAGCGTACCCACGACGCAACCAGCACCCGCATCACCGCGCTATACGGCCGCCTCTACAACATTGCCCAGATCAACAACGCGACCGTCACGTCCGGGCTGGCGGAAATGTTCGGGGAAGCGAATATCGAAGCGTTCCAACAGCTCGCGCTGTTCGCGCGCAAAGGCCAGCTCGTCGACGCCGATGGCCAGGACGTGTACTTGCCCCACATCGACCGCATGGCGCTGCCGATCCTGTTCATCCACGGCGCCGACAACGCCTGCTTCAAACCTGAAAGTACCGAGCGCACATTGGAGCGCCTCGCCGCGGTAAACGGCCGTCAGCTTTACGAGCGTAAGGTGATCCCTGGCTACGGCCACATCGACTGCATCTTCGGCAAGGACGCCGCGCGCGACGTCTACCCGCTGATCGCCGCCCACCTCGACAAGACCGCATCGGTCTAGCACTGGCAATGAGCAGTCGGCAGCAAATGCGACTGCCCGACTACCTACTGCCTATGCCAAATCCGCGATCCGCGCCCGCCGGGCATCGCGCATGATGTTGCGAAACGCTTCGCCCGTCATGTGCACGAGACTGCGATGGTCGCCGCCCTCGAGATAGATGTCTGGCTGCTTATCGAAGCTCTCGTCGATGAACGCGTCGACCGCATAAGCGTCGGCCAGCGCTGGCACCGCGCCGACATCGCAATCAGGAAACAGCTCGCCGATCTCATCCTCGGTCGCGAGATCCACCGGACAGCGCAGCATCTTCTCGATGACGTCGAGCCGAACGCGCGCCGTGGCTGGTACCACCGCAACGACGAAACCGCCCTCGCGGGTCAGCACGACACCCTTCGCCATCCGGTCGCCCGGGACGTGCGAGGCGCGTGCGGTATCAAAAGAACAGTGGGTGCGCTTGTGGCGCATGACATCGTAGGGAACGTGCTTGTCGTCGAGGTATTCCTGCAGCGTCAATGCGATACCCATGGCTATCCTCCTGCCATATTCGCCGGCTGCGCCTCTCTAGCGCCGGTACGTGCCGGCAGCGCTGAAGATGAGACTATGCCCCAAGCCGGAGGCTCGCAAGCGCACAGATGCGCAGGGAACTCGCGTTTAGCTAACCAACGATTTCACGCAAGCTCGACTTTTGCGCAGCTTCGCGCCGACCTTTAGGAACTCGCCTTTGCTTTTGCCGGCGGAGAAATCGCGGCCGTCACCAGCGGCGACAACCCTTCCGCGCCGCCATCGATGTATTGGGCAAGCTGCTTGCGCATGCGCGGATTCCAGAAGCTCGTGATGTGATGAGCGATGCCGCTCAGCGCCTCGGTGCGCGGGTACGCTTCGAAATAGGCCGCGATCTGGTTGGCCATGCGGATCATGTCGCGGTTTTCCATGCAGACGGTACTTTCCGAGTTCGTTTCAAGAATTGAGGATGACGACGCTGTCGCCAGCGAGCGACGCGACGAATAGACGAGCCTTGCGGGCAATGTCGAGTGCCAGCGCCGTCGGCGCCGATACGGTGACCAGCGCTCCGATGCCGAACGTTGCCGATTTCTGCACCAGCTCGAAGCTGCAGCGGCTCGTCATGAGCGCGAAGCCGGTATCGAGATCGACACCTTCGTCGGCCAGCACGCCAATGAGCTTGTCCAGCGCATTGTGCCGCCCGACGTCCTCGCGCACGTAGAGAATTTCGCCATCGAGGCTCACCCAGGCCGCGCCATGCACCGTGCGATTGAAGCGGTTCATAACTTGCCGCTTGGGCAATTCGCGTGCTGCTTTCAATATCGCCTCCGCCGAAGGCCGCACCGTCCGCGCGCCGGGGTTCTGCACCCGCACGACATCGGCAATGTTCTCGACCCCGCATAGGCCGCATCCCGAGCGTCCCTCGATCGAGCGGCGCGGCATGCGTGCTTCGGCCAGCGCCTCCTCTTCGATGGCAACGTCCACGGCCCAGCCGTTCTCCACCGGCATGGCAATGACGCCAAGGATGTCCGAACGGTTGGGCACGATCCCTTCTGCCAGCACGAAGCCGCGCCCGAAGTCGGTGAGATCCGACGGCGTCGCCATCATCACCGTGTAGGGCTCGGTGTTGATCTGCACCGCGACAGCCGCTTCCTCTGGAAGCTGCCAGATGATCGGCGTCTCCTGGCCGGAGCCATCGACGCTGACACCCTTCGCCGGCACCGAGCACAAAGGCGCGGCGCCGGTCTCGGCTGCAATTGAGATCTTGTCCATCACGGTCATCGCGGAACGATCAACGAATGTGCCGCGGCAGGGTACATGGCACGCAAGGCTCCCGCAAATTCATGCTCCTTGCGTGCCCGCCCGTTACTCGGCTGCGACGAGAGGCTTCTCGATCCGCTTGTTCTCGCGCTCGCGCTCCTCCCACTCGCCCTGCCATTCGGAAGGACGGTTGGACGGGTTCACCTGCACCGCCGTCACCTTGTACTCGGGGCAGTTGGTCGCCCAGTCCGAGTTCTCGGTCGTGATGACGTTGGCACCGCTCACCGGGAAGTGGAACGTAGTGTGCACCACGCCCGGCGGCACGCGATCGCTGATCTTGACGCGCAGTGTCGTTCCACCCGTCCGGCTCGTCACCGATGCCAGCTGGCCGTCACGCAGACCGCGCACCTCGGCATCGCTCACGTGCATCTCGAGGATGTCCTCCTGGTACCAGACGTTGTTGTCTGTGCGCCGCGTCTGCGCGCCGACATTGTACTGGCTGAGGATGCGGCCCGTGGTGAGAATGAGCGGGAACCGCGAGTTGGAGCGCTCCGGCGTCGGCACGAACTCGGTCAGCATGAACCGGCCCTTGCCGCGCGTGAACTCGTCGATGTGCATCACCGGGGTGCCTTCCGGCGCCTCGTCGTTGCACGGCCACTGCACGCTGCCCAGCTCGTCGAGCCTCTTGAACGAGATGTTCTTGAAGGTCGGCGTCACCGCGGCGATCTCGTCCATGATGGCAGCAGCCGACGTGTACATCATCGGGTAGCCCATGGCCGTCGCGAGGCGGCACACGATCTCCCACTCGGCCATGCCCTGCTTCTCCTTCATCACCGGACGCACGCGGTTAACGCGGCGCTCGGCGTTGGTGAAGGTGCCGTCCTTCTCGAGGAACGACGTGCCGGGGAAGAAGACGTGGGCGAAGGCAGCCGTCTCGTTCAGGAACAGGTCCTGCACGATGACGATTTCCATCGACTCCATCGCGTGCGTGACGTGGTTCGTGTTCGGGTCGGACTGCACGATGTCCTCACCGTGCACGAACAGGCCCTTGAAGGTGCCCGACGAAGCTTCGTCGAACATGTTGGGGATGCGCAGGCCCGGCTCGCCGTCGAGCTTCACGCCCCACTGCTTTTCAAACAGGCGGCGCGTTGCGTCGTCGGAGACGTGACGATAGCCGGGGAACTCGTGCGGGAACGAGCCCATGTCGCAAGAGCCCTGCACGTTGTTCTGGCCACGCAGCGGGTTCACGCCCACGCCTTCGCGGCCGATGTTGCCGGTCGCCATGGCAAGGTTGGCAATCGCCATGACGGTGGTCGAACCCTGGCTGTGCTCCGTCACACCGAGACCGTAGTAGATGGCCGCGTTGCCGCCGGTCGCGAACAGGCGGGCCGCACCGCGGATCTCTTCGGCAGGAACGCCGGTGATGGCTTCCGTCGATTCCGGCGAGTGCTTCGGATCGGAGATGAACTTCTCCCAGCGTGCGAACGCTTCCTTGTCGCAACGCGCAGCGATGAAGCTGCGGTCGACGAGGCCCTCGGTGACGACGACGTGGCTCAGAGCGTTCAGCACGGCGACGTTCGTCGAGGGGCGCAGCTGCAGATGATGGTCCGCGGCGACGTGCGCGCTCTTGACGAGATCGATGCGGCGCGGATCGACGACGATCAGCTTCGCACCCTCGCGCAGGCGCTTCTTCATGCGCGAGCCGAACACCGGATGCGCGTCAGTCGGGTTAGCGCCGACCACCATGATCACGTCGGACTTGTCGACGCTCTTGAAGTCCTGCGTACCAGCCGACTCGCCGAACGTCTGCTTCAGGCCATAGCCGGTCGGCGAATGACAGACGCGGGCGCAGGTGTCGACGTTGTTGTTGCCGAACGCGGCGCGGATCATGCGCTGCACGGCATAGACTTCCTCGTTGGTCGTACGCGACGAGGTGATGCCGCCGATCGAGCCCTTGCCGTACTTTGCCTGCGTTGCCTTGAGGCGCTCCGCGGCATAGGCGATGGCCTCTTCCCACGAAACCTCGCGCCAGGGATCAGTGATCTTCTCGCGGATCATCGGGTTGAGGACGCGGTCCTTGTGCGTGGCATAGCCGAAAGCGAAGCGGCCCTTCACGCAGCTATGGCCCTCGTTCGCGCCGCCGTCCTTGTAAGGCACCATGCGCACGACGCGCTCGCCCTGCATCTCCGTCTTGAACGAGCAACCGACGCCGCAGTAGGCGCAGGTCGTCACGATGGAATGCTCAGGCTGGCCGTGGTCGACAACCGACTTCTCGATCAGCGTCGCGGTCGGGCAGGCCTGAACGCAGGCGCCACACGAGACGCACTCCGAACTCAGGAAATCCTCGTCCATGCCCGCGGAAACGTGCGAGGCAAAACCGCGGCCGTCGATCGTCAGCGCGAATGTGCCCTGCACTTCTTCGCAGGCGCGCACGCAGCGCGAGCAGACGATGCACTTCGAGGGCTCGAACTGGAAGTAGGGGTTCGAGCGGTCCTTCGCCTGCCACATCGGGTTCGCTTCGCCGTTCTGGCGGGCGAACACGTGGTTCTTGCCATCATAGCCATAGCGCACTTCGCGCAGGCCGACTTCGCCGGCCATGTCCTGCAATTCGCAGTCGCCGTTGGCAGCGCAGGTGAGGCAGTCGAGCGGATGGTCGGAGATATAAAGCTCCATCACGCCCTTGCGGATCTTGGCGAGACGGTCGTTCTGTGTCGTCACCTTGATGCCGGGCGCAACCGGTGTGGTGCACGAGGCCGGGGTGCCACGGCGCCCCTCGATCTCGACCAGACAAAGCCGGCACGACCCGAACGGATCGAGATGATCCGTGGCGCACAGCTTCGGCACCATGATGCCGAGATCGGCCGCCGCGCGCATGATCGACGTGCCCTCGGGCACGGTGATCTCGCGTCCGTCGATCTCGAGCGTGACAGTCTTGTTGTTCAGCGCATGGACTGCCGGCGTACCGAAGTCCTTCTCCTTGATGAGCGTAAGCGTCTCGTTCGCGCTCGTCATGGCGTTGCCTCTCGCTTTGTTCATTCAGCCGCCTCGGCCCGCACCGGGCGGTGGAAGTCTTCTGGGAAGTGGCGCAGTGCGCTCATCACGGGCAGCGGCGTCAGGCCACCCATTGCGCAAAGCGAACCGTCCGTCATCGTCTCGCAGAGATCCTTCAGAACCTCGAGGTTCTTCTCGCGCTCGATTCCGGCAATGATGCGATCCATGGTTTCGACGCCGCGCACCGAACCGATGCGGCACGGCGTGCACTTGCCGCACGATTCGATCGTGCAGAACTCCATCGCGAAACGCGCCATCTCCGCCATGTCGACGGTGTCGTCGAACACCACGATGCCGCCATGGCCCACCATCGCATCCACTTTCATGAACGCTTCGTAGTCCATCGGCGTGTCGAGCTTGTCATTCGGCAGATAGGCGCCCAGCGGACCGCCGAACTGCACGGCGCGCAGCGGACGTCCCGACAGCGTGCCGCCGCCGTACCCCTCGATCAGCTCGCGCGCGGTAACGCCGAACGCCTTCTCGACGAGGCCGCCCTGCTTGATGTTGCCGGCCAGCTGGAACGCCAGCGTGCCGCGCGATTTGCCGACGCCGAAGTCGCGATAATAGTCGCCGCCCTTGGCGAGGATGATCGGCACCGAGGCGAGGCTCAGCACGTTGTTGATCACGGTCGGCAGGCCGAACAGGCCCTCGATCGCCGGAAGCGGCGGCTTGTAGCGCACCAGACCGCGACGTCCCTCGAGGCTTTCCAGCATCGAGGTTTCCTCGCCGCATACGTAGGCGCCGGCGCCCATGCGCACGTGCAATTCGAACGTGTGCGGCGAACCCTGTATCGTGCGGCCCAGCCAGTTGGCGGCCGTGGCGATGCGGATCGCCTCGCGCAACGTGGCAACGGCGTGCGGATATTCGGAGCGGACGTAGATGTAGCCCTTGGTGGCACCGACAGCGATGCCGGCGATCGTCATGCCCTCGATCAGGCAGTAAGGATCGCCTTCCATCAGCATGCGGTCGGCAAAGGTGCCGCTATCGCCTTCGTCGGCGTTGCAGCAGATGTACTTCTGCTCCGCCTTCGCGTCGTGCACCGTCTTCCACTTGATGCCCGTGGGGAACGCAGCGCCGCCGCGTCCGCGCAGGCCCGAGTTCGTCACTTCGGTGACGATGTCGAGCGGCGCCATCGTCAACGCCTTGGAAAGACCTTCAAAGCCGCCGTGCGCGCGATAATCCTCGATCGACAACGGATCGGTGATGCCGCAGCGCGCGAACGTCAGACGCTCCTGGTTCTTGAAGTAGGGGATCTCTTCCGTAAGCCCGTGCGTAAGTTTGTGCTTCTCGCCCTTGAGGAAGCCGCCCTTGAACAGGCTGGGAACATCCGCCGGCTTGACGGGGCCGTAAGCAACGCGGCCCTCGGGGGTTTCCACCTCGACCAGCGGCTCCAGCCACAGCATACCGCGCGAGCCGTTGCGGACGATCTCCACTTTCGCGTTGCGCTTCTTGGCTTCGGCGACAATGGCCTTGGCGACGGCATCGGCGCCCATCGACAGGGCGGCGGCATCGCGCGGAACGAAAATCCGGGTGGTCATGCCGAGCCCCCGCGGTCAAGGTCGGAAAGAATGCTGTCGAAGCGCTCCTTGTCGACGCAGCCGTAGAGATCGCCATCGATCATCATGGCCGGCGAGAGCGCGCAGTTACCGAGGCAGTACACGGCCTCGAGGCTGAACTGGCCGTCGGCGGTGGTCTCGCCGAACTTGATGCGCAGCTTTTCCTCGGCGTGACGGCACAGGTTCTGCGTATGCATCGCCTGGCAGGCTTCGGCGCGGCAGATTTTGATGTTGTGGCGCCCGCCCGGTGTGCGGCGGAACTCGTGATAGAACGTCAGCACGCCATAGATTTCGGCGCGCGAGCGATTAAGCACGTTGGCGATGGCCGGCAGCACCTGCTCAGGCACATATCCAAGCTCATGCTGAAGCTCGTGGAAGATCTCGAGCAGTTCGTCCGGGCGGTTGTCATGAGCAGCGCAAATGGTCAGCGCAAGCTCCTCCGCACCGAGGGGTGGCTCAATCACTACTTCTGGAGTATACTTAGTCATTCACCTGGTGCCTTTACGGCTCTTGCTGGAAGGGTGACTTGTCTCAACTTGCTCGCGGCGGATCAAATTGGCCCTCTCGATGTGCTGATCGAGCCCGCCAATGCTGCGACGCACAATAAAGCTGGGCTTAAGCCCCGACCCTTTCGCTGAAGCTCACCGGAGCGAGCAGGGCCGCGGTTTCACGCATTGCCTCGATGAGTGGCGAGAGCGGATCGCGCGCCGCCACCACCAATCCAACGCTGTGTTCGACCGTCGGTTCATCGAGCGGAATGGCCTTTACGCCCGACATGTTTCCCAACACATCCAATATATATTGGGGCATGATGCTCGCCAGACCCATCAAGCGAACATTTGAACACAAATTTATGACCGAGTTTGTCTCCAGCCGCGGGCTCGGATGACACTTCGCCTTCTCGAACGCGCGATCGATGATGCGCCGGTTCTGCATGTTGTTGGTTAGAAGGCAGAGCGGCTCGTTGGCCGCCTCGCGCCACGTAACTGACTTGCGCTCCGCAAGCGGATGCCCTTCAGGCACAAAAAGGCAGTACCGCTCGATGTAGAGCGGAGTGGCCAGCATGCCCTCGATCGGCTCGCTGTCGAGATATGTGATGCCGACGTCGACCGAGAAGTCCACGATCCCGCGCAGGATCTCCTCCGAGCTCTGCGACAGCACGGTGAAGTCGATCCCGGGATGGATCTTGCGGATCTTCTTCGTGAGCAGTGGGATCATCGGCAATGCCGACGGGATGCCGCCCAGCACCAGTCGCCCCGTCAGCCCGACGTCGTGATCCTTGAGGTGCCCGAGCTCCTCCTGCATCGACTGCCAGTTCTTGAGAATGACCTGTGCCCACTTGAGCACCTTCTCACCCTCGGGCGTCAGCCCCTGGTAGCGCTGCCCGCGCTCGACGATGGGAATGCCCAGCTCTAGCTCGAGCTGCCGTATGCGCCCGGACAGCGTCGGCTGGGTCACGTTGCAGGCCGTCGCAGCGCGCGTGAAATGCTTCTCGCGCGCGAGTGCCGCCAGATACTGAAGCTGTCGGATGTCCATCGTGCCCCTCCCGAGGCAGGTGTGCGCAGCCCTAGCCGGGCTCGCGTCCTGGGGGAGGGCTCGCACTTGCGAGCCTCACCGCTAACATAATCATCAACTGATGGCTCAGGAAGGTAATTGTGCCCGCATTTCCAACGCCATGTTGTTGCCTTGGACCCGTTTAATATTTCCCCACGAGCGCGGCACGCCTTCGCAGCAACCAGCTGCACGGGGACGGGGTGAACTCCCCAGGGCGGCACGCATCGAGCCCAGCTAGGCGCAAGAGCCGATAAAAAAACTGCGGGCAAACTATGGGTGGGCGGGACGTCAATGTCCCGTGGTGGTAGTCAGTAGGCGCACCTTGTGGTCGCCAATACGGCCCGTGAGGGCCCGGGGTATAGCGTATGAATGCCCACGCAAGCTCATGCTTCGTAAGCCTCTTTGTCTCCGTGATCGCGGCGCCAATCTCCTGCGCGCAGGAGACTGCTCAGCAATCGTCTCCCGTTTCGGAAAACGTGCCGGCAATCACGCTGCCTGCTTTCCTCGACGCTGCCCGCGCGGCAGACTTCGAGGCCGCTTGGCGCGGTCGCTTCGCGTCTGCCTCCGTGGCAGCGGCACGGCCCATCCGTGATCCTGAAGACACCACCATCGACAAGGCGCGCGCGACGCTCTCCCGCGCCGAGCAGATGAGCGTCACTGCCGCTGCTGTGCGCGATCGTGCCGAGGAATTGAGCCGCCGCTTCGCGGCCGAGGCCGAAACGGCAGCTGCCGCCGCTGCTGCAACTCGAGCTGCCGACGAGGTTGTCGCCACCGTAACCCCAGCCGCAACGGCTCCTGCCGAAACAGGATCAGCTACCGGCGTGCCGGCCGCTGCTGCCGCGGACGCCGATACAGAGGCGCGCGTCACGCAAGTCTCTGCGCAGATCGATCCGCCGGCCACCGCCAGCATCGCCGCCCCCGTCAGCATGCTTGGCGGCCCGCCGATCGTCGACGAGCCCACGGCGAATTCCGCGGCGCCCGTTATCGAGGAGATGGCGGCCAAGCCTGCCAAGGCAGCCAAACGCGCGGCAGCTGCAACGCGAGCGCCAGCCGAGGCGCGTCCCGCCACGCCCAAGGCGTCGACGCGCGAGAGCTACTCCCTCGCGGTATCGACCAACCCGACCCAGCCGGATCAGAACATCATGATGCCGACCGAGCTGCGTGCGTTCGGCTGGGGCTCCCAACCGAACTGACCCCCGGCGACTTTTCAGCGCGCCCAAAAGAGAAGCCGCCCGCAAGAGACCTTGCGAGCGGCTGTTTTCTTTCGGCAGATAGCGACGGGCTTACATGCCCATGCCACCCATTCCGCCCATGCCACCCATACCGCCGCCGCCATGCGAATGGCCGTCGTCGCTCTTCGGCGTTTCCGCAACGGCAGCCTCGGTGGTGACCAGCAGGCCAGCGATCGAAGCTGCATCCTGCAGCGCCACGCGCACGACTTTGGCCGGATCGATGATGCCCTTCTCGAGCATGTCGCCGTACTCGTCGTTCTGTGCGTCGTAGCCGAAGCCGGCGCCCTTGGTCTCCAGGATCTTGCCGACCACGATCGAGCCCTCGACGCCGGCATTCGCGGCAATCTGGCGGATCGGAGCCTGCAGCGCGCGGCGCACGATGGCGATGCCCGCTTCCTGATCGGGGTTGTCACCCTTGACGGTCAGGGCGTTACCGGCCTTCAGCAGCATCACGCCGCCGCCCGGAACCACGCCTTCCTCGACCGCTGCACGGGTCGCATTGAGCGCGTCGTCGACGCGGTCCTTGCGCTCCTTCACTTCGATCTCGGTGACGCCGCCGACGCGAATCACAGCAACGCCACCGGCGAGCTTCGCCAGACGCTCCTGCAGCTTCTCGCGGTCGTAGTCCGAGGTGGTCTCCTCGATCTGCGCCTTGATCTGGTTGACGCGGGCTTCGATGTCTTTCTTCTTGCCGGCGCCATCGACGATCGTCGTGTCTTCCTTGGTGATCGTCACGCGCTTGGCGCGGCCGAGCATCTCCAGCGTCACGCTCTCCAGCTTGATGCCGAGATCTTCCGAGACCGTCTGGCCGCCGGTGAGAACAGCGATGTCCTCCAGCATGGCCTTGCGGCGGTCACCGAAGCCCGGAGCCTTGACAGCGGCAACCTTGAGGCCGCCGCGCAGCTTGTTGACGACGAGCGTGGCAAGCGCCTCGCCCTCGACCTCTTCCGCGATGATCAGCAGCGGACGGCCTGTCTGCACCACGGCTTCCAGCACCGGCAGCAGCTGCTGCAGGTTCGACAGCTTCTTCTCGTGGATGAGGATGTACGGGTCCTCGAGCTCGGCGACCATCTTCTCGGCGTTGGTCACGAAGTAGGGCGAGAGGTAGCCGCGGTCGAACTGCATGCCCTCGACGACTTCCAGCTCGGTGTCGAGGCTCTTGGCCTCTTCAACCGTGATGACGCCCTCGTTGCCGACCTTCTGCATCGCCTCGGCGATCATCTCGCCGATCTCTTTCTCGCCGTTCGCCGAAATGGTGCCGACCTGGGCGATCTCGCCCGAGTTTTTCACCTTCTTGGCCTTCTTGCCGATCTCCTCGACGACCTGCAGCACGGCCTTGTCGATGCCGCGCTTCAGATCCATCGGGTTCATGCCGGCGGCAACGGCCTTGAGGCCTTCGCGCACGATCGCCTGGGCGAGAACCGTTGCGGTCGTGGTGCCGTCACCGGCGAGGTCGTTGGTCTTCTGGGCGACTTCGCGCACCATCTGTGCGCCCATGTTCTCGAACTTGTCCTCGAGTTCGATCTCCTTGGCGACGGTGACGCCGTCCTTCGTGGTGCGCGGAGCGCCGAAGGATCTCTCGATCACCACGTTACGACCCTTGGGGCCGAGGGTGACCTTGACGGCATTGGCAAGCGTGTCGACACCCCGGAGCAGTCGCTCGCGGGCATCGGCGGAAAAGCGTACGTCTTTGGCGGCCATTGAATGGTTCCTGCGAATTGGGGATAGGGGAAGGCGTTAGGCAGTAGGCAGCTGTTGGTGCGGTACAGTCGGGCTCTACGGCCCACTGCTCCTTGGCCGCTGCTTACTTCTCCAGCACGCCCATGACGTCGCTTTCCTTCATGATGAGCAGCTCCTGCCCATCGATCTTGACCTCGGTGCCGCTCCACTTGCCGAACAGAACCTTGTCGCCCTTCTTCAGATCGATCGGGACCAGCTTGCCGGCTTCATCGCGGCTGCCCGGACCGACGGCGACGACTTCGCCCTGCTGCGGCTTCTCGGTTGCGGTGTCGGGGATGATGATGCCGCCCGACGTCTTGGTCTCGCTCTCGACGCGCTTAACGACGACACGATCGTGCAAAGGACGGAATTTCATGAGAATTTTCGCTCCAGATGGCGGGCTCGGCCGGCTCCGGCCGGCATGTATTGAAGGGGCTCGCTGGCACTATGACACTGAGAGTGCCAAGCGTGCCGAGGTGATACGCGTGGCGGGGGAGGACTGTCAAGAAAGCCTTATCCGCCACTCAAAGCCCCCGATTAGCGGGGAGAGTGAGAACGCCGGGTTAATCGCTGTCGTCCCGGGTGGCAACGATTGCTGCTGGGCCGCCCCATGATGGACCTGTCGTCCGTGACCAGCCTCTCAACGCGTGCCTGGCCGCGCCTGCGCCAGGCGATCCAGACGACGATTGCCGCCTGCGCGGCCTATTTCATTGTCGAGGCATTTGGCCTGTCGCAGGGCTTCTGGGCCGTGATGACGGCCATCTTGGTCACCCAGGCCAATGTCGGGGCCTCGCTGGGCCTGGCCTTCGACCGCCTCGTCGGCAGTTTGGTCGGCGTTCTCGTCGGTGGCGCCGTCGCCGTGGCCCTCGCCGATGCTCATGAGTTGCGGTTCGCCGGCCTGGCGGTAACGGTGCTGGTGCTTGCATTCTTTGCGGCCAAGCGTCCGGCCTTGCGCATCGCCAGCGTCACCGCCGCCATCGTCATACTCGGCGACCCCGCCCTTGGCCCTCCCATCGCATCGGCCGAAAATCGCATGATCGAGGTCGCGATCGGCACCATCGTTGCCATAACGACGACGCTGATCGTGTTTCCTTCGCGCGCAGGATTGGCGTTTGCCCAGCACGTCACACGGACGCTTCAGCCGTTGTTCCAGCTCCTGGACGAGATCCTCGCAGCAGCCCTCGGAACGCCCCTCGATGCCAATGCCGTGAGCGAGCAGGCGGCGCGCGTTCGCACGGCGCTGGCCACTGGTGACACTCTGGCCAAGGAAGCTCGCCTCGAAGTGGCGGGCTACATCGCCGATTCACCCGATCCCGATGCCGAGCTGCGCACGCTCCGCAGGCTCTGGCACACGCAGATCATGCTGATGCGTTCAACTTCCCTGCCGTTGCCGAAGCCGGCGATCGACAAGCTTGCGCCGCAGATCGAAGCGTTACGCGACGCCCTGAAGGGGCTCGCACAACAACTGACATCGCCTGCCAGCGCCTATGCAGCTCCCGACCTTTCAGCCACCGAGACCGCCCTCGCAGCCATCGAGCACGACATCGAAGAAATGCGCGCCCGCGGTGAGATGCGTGTCCTCACCATGGACGAAGCCATTCGCTTGATGGCGTTCGACTTTGCCCTCGGTCAGCTGCGCCTCAACTTGCGCGATCTGGCCGAGCGCATACCCGAGCTTTCCGCCTTTGCCGGCTCCACCTACCCCCTCTGGCGACGCCTGAAGAGCCTTTGGAGGTAGGAATGGGGGATCAGCAACCCTTGCGCGCGATCCCCGCGGCATCGAAGATCTGGCCGGTCAGCTTTCTGCCCGGACGCGAGGCGAGATAGAGCGTCAGCGCGGCGATATCCGGCTCGCTGGCCACCACGCCGCCGTCGTCAGCCATCGTCGCCGAAGGGGCAATCGCATTGACGCGAATGCCTTGCTGCGCCCACTGCTGCGCCTCTCCGCGGGTCACCGCAGCCAGCGCCGAGCGGGCGATGCCGGCAAACGCCGCTTCCGCCGCCGTGCTTGGCACAGGCATGGTCATCACGTTCAGCACCAGGCCCTCATTCAGCATCGTCCGCATGCGATTGGCGACGATGCGGGTAACGTGCACGGGCAGCATCAGCTTCTCCGCGACGAGATCCTCCACCGCGCTCATGCCGGCGCGCCCCTGCAACTCGTTCATGTTGATGGGGACGAGATTGACGACGACATCGAGACCACCGAAGGCCTGCGCAGCCGTCTGAGCAAAGCGGATCGAGGAATCTGAGTCCCGGCACGCGTCGGTGAACAGCTTCACCTCGCTGGCCGTCTCCGCCAGGATCGTGGTGACGGCATCGAGCTCGGGCGAGTTCTCTGTGGTGTGCAACACCAGCCGGCCGCGATGATCGGCGAACTTGCGCGCGATATCGACGCCGCACTCGGGCGAAAGGCCCGTTATGAGCACGCGAACGCCGGCAAGCTCTCCGTAGTAAGACGCAGCAGAATTACGACCCATCACCGTCATCAGCATGAGCATTCCCCCTTTTTACGCCGGGACAGCAAGGGAACGCCCCGACACAACTGATACCACGTCGATTCGACTAACGACTTCTAAACAGCGCCCCGATTCCGTTCGGCCGGAGGCCGGTCTGCGGCGTCACTGAGGCGCGCGATGGCAATCCACGGGCATCAACCAGGTTCCCCGGCGGCGGCATCTCCTGTGGACAAACGCTGGACTGGTGCCCGCGCGCGCCTTGTCTTTTTGGCCTGTCGCCATTCGCCGAACACGAATCGGCTTGCTGTTGAGAAAGCTGGTGAAAGTGGCCGCACTGTCATTGCGCGGCGGGGGCACGAGCGAAAAGCTCGCATGATCAACGAATCGGCAAGGGGGCGTCGTCACTCTTCCATGACGAGCATCGAAAACACAGAGAGCGGCGCGCCGCGCCACAGCGGCATGGCCGATCTCATCGTGAAGGGGGCCGTCGTTCTGATAACGGCGGCTTTCTTCGTCGGCGCATATCTTCAGCTTCAGATGTCGTTCTGGGCGGCGCTCATCGGGGCGGGATCGGTTTATACGATCCTTCTCATGGTGCACGCGCTGAAGCGACGATCCGAGCGGGAAAGTCAGCTCACCTACGAGGTGAACCGCCTCGAGGACGAGATCGCCCGCATCAAAGTGGCGCCGGCGCCTGAGGCACCGGCCGTTGCCAGCCGGCTGCCCAAGATGGGGCGCCCCTCGGGCAACCTCGGCGTCCCGCCTGCCGCTCCAGCCGCAAGGGACGCGCGCATGGAACCGGCGATGCAAGCGCCAGCGATGTCGGCACCTCCAATGCCGCCTCCCGCGATGGAACCGCCGTCGCTCCCCGCCGCATCGACCAAGCCGCCGCGCATCTTCCGTGCAGCGAGCGAAGTCGCTTCGACGCGCGAGCCGCGCATCTCAGCACACCGTCCTGGCCTGGATCGTCCTGGTTTTGAGGATCGCCCTGGCTTCGAGGCCGATGCCGGCGAGCCACCGTTGACGGCACAGCGCCCTGAGCCTTCGCTCTCGGCCCCGTTGCCAGACGAGACCGCAGAGCCGAAGCTCAATCTGCGCACCGAGGCCAGGCATCCGGATATGCCTCCGATCCCGACCTTGCCCGATTGGTCCGCGCCCGGTGCCATGCCGTCGCCGTCAGCGGAGCGCAAGTCGCACGACTATTGGCCGAGTTCTTCCAAGCCGACGTTGCCGGACTCACCGCGCTCCGAGCCTCCATCACTGCAGCTCGAGCGTGAAACCGACCTCGACGCCGTGCACGGCATGATCAAGCGTCTTGCCGATGAGGTGAACATCGCCGAGCCGACGTTCGACGGCCTGCCGCCGCAGCGCCAGGAAAGCGTGTTGCGCGCCTCTCTCAATGCGTTGCAGACCACCGCAACCGCCATGCGCACCACCAAGAAGAAGGATGGTCTCCCGCCTGCTTCTCCGGCGCGGCCCGGCGCACCGATACCGCCGCCAATCATGCCCTCGCACGCGCGCCTTGCAGCGCTCGCCGAGGCAGTCGCCAGCGGCCGCGTCGACGTCACGCTGTCGCCGATCGTCGGTCTCGCCGATCACCAGCTTCACTACTACGAGGTCGTCGTCTGCCCGCGCGATGAGCGTGGAACGGTGCTGTCGACCACGGCACGCGATCCGCAGCTTGCCATCGCCGGCCTGCTTCCGCTGCTGGACGGTGCGCGTCTTCGCCAGACGGCTCAGGTTGCTCGCAACTTCGCCGAAGAGGGTCGCGAGACCTCTCTGTTTGCCCCGGCAACGGCTGTGTCGCTCGCCAACGACAGCTACCTCGACGAGTTGGCCGACGCCTATCGCGATCGCGAGGAGTTGGCCAACGAGCTGGTGCTCACCTTCGCCCAGGCCGATGTGCGCACGTTCGGTGGCTCGGAGTGGAGCGCATTGACCGACATGCGCGACCTTGGTTTCCGCTTCGGCGTCGAGGACGTAACCGACTTCGACTATGAGTTCACCGCGCTCTGCGCTGCCGGCTTCGCCTTCGTCAAGATCGACGCCGCAACTCTGCTCGCCGGCCTCGCGGCCCCGAGCGGCAGCATGGGCGCCGAGGATGTATGCCGCAACCTGAGCGAGCTGGGCCTCACCCTCATCGTCACCAATATCGACGACGAGGCGACCCGCGATAAGGTGCTGGCGATTGGTGTTCCGCTGGGCCAGGGCGCCCTGTTCGGTGGCTCGACCACCGTGGCAGGCAACGCTTTTGCCGCAGCCGATGACGCTGCTGCCTGATAGGCAGACGCTTGAGATTTATGCGGGCGGACGATAGGCAAGCGCCTATGCCGCCCGCATCCATTTCCAGCCCCGCCCTGCCCATCGTTTCCTCGGTCGCCCCCTTCGCCGGAGAGACCACCGCTTGGCTGGTCGACATTTGGGGCGTGATCCACAACGGCGTGACGCCATTCCGCGATGCCTGCGCCGCCTGCGCCCGCTATCGCGAAGCCGGCGGCCTCGTGGTACTCGTCTCCAACTCGCCACGCCCGCACGACAGCGTCATCGCCCAGCTCGATGGCATCGGCGTCCCGCGCACCACGTATGACGCCGTCGTCACCTCCGGCGACGTCGCCCGCACCCTCGTCACCAAGCTTGCCGGTCGCCCGGTGCTGCACATCGGCCCCGAGCGCGACCTCGGCGTTTTTGCCGGCCTCGACATCGCACGCGTCGCGCCGGAGGAGGCGGAGGCCATCGTCTGCACCGGCCTCTTCAACGACGAGCATGAATCGCCCGACGACTACACCGAGATCCTCTCGGCATGTCTGCCGCGCGGTCTGCCGATGATTTGCGCCAACCCCGATATCATGGTCGAGCGTGGCGGCCGCATGATCTACTGCGCCGGAGCCATCGCCCGCGCCTACGAAGGCGCAGGTGGCGAGGTGGCCTACGCCGGCAAGCCATACCTGCCGATCTACGATCTCGCGTTCGAAACTCTCGAAGGCCTGAAGCCCGGCGCTTCCGATAAATCGCGCTTGCTGGCCATCGGTGATGGCGTTGCAACCGATATTGCCGGCGCCGCCGCCGCTGGCCTTCGCTCGGTGTTCGTGGCCAGCGGTGTCCACGTCAAAGGCGGCCTCGAAGAGGCGGTCGAGGAGCTGTTTCCTGCTGGCGCGCCCCGGCCCGTGGCCGCCATGGCCAAGCTCGCCTGGTAAAGCGAGCGCGTCCGCTTGACGTGATCGGCCGCTGGGCCGATCTATCGCCGATGCCCGACAAAGACACGCAAGCAGCTTCGCCGCAGGATTCGGCGCTGGAGGCCTCACCGCCCGCAGCGACGCCCGAGCCGCCGCGCGTCAGCGGGCCCGAGGTCATCTCCAGCTACATCAAGATGCTGCCGGCCTCGCCGGGCGTCTATCGCATGCTCGATGCGGAAGGCAACGTCATCTACGTCGGCAAGGCGCGCAGCCTCAAAGCCCGCGTTTCGAACTACACGCGCCTCGGCGGCCACACCAATCGCATCGCGCGCATGATCGCCACCACTGCGAACATGGAGTTCGTCACCGTCCGCACCGAGGCCGAGGCGCTGCTGCTCGAAGCAAACCTCATCAAGCGTTTCCGCCCGCGCTTCAACGTGTTGATGCGCGATGACAAGTCGTTCCCCTATATCCTGATCGCCCGCGACACGTCCGCCCCGCAGATCATGAAGCACCGCGGCGCGCGCAACCGCAAAGGCGACTACTTCGGACCGTTCGCTTCAGCGGGCGCCGTCGGCCGCACCATCAACATGCTGGAACGCGCCTTCCTTCTGCGCTCGTGCTCCGACAGCGTCTACGAGAGCCGCACGCGTCCGTGCCTGTTGCATCAGATCAAGCGCTGCGCAGCACCATGCACGGGTGAGATATCGCTCGACGATTATGGTCGTCTCGTCGATGAGGCCGTGAGCTTCCTGCGTGGCGAGAGCCAGAACGTGCGCCGCATGTATCAGAAGCTCATGGAGGAAGCGTCCTCGCAGCTCGAGTTCGAGCGCGCCGCCCGCTTCCGCGATCGCCTCGCAGCCCTTGCGCACGTCACCGCCGATCAGTCGATCAATCCGGAAGGCATCGAGGAAGCCGACGTGTTCGCCGCCGCGCAAGAAGGCGGTCAAACCTGCATCGAGGTGTTCTTCTTCCGCACTGGCCAGAACTGGGGCAACCGGGCCTATTTCCCCAAGGCGGATCGTGCCCTGCCGGTGGAGGAAGTGCTCGATAGCTTCATCGCCCAGTTCTACGACGACAAACCCGTGCCGCGGCTCATCTTGCTGTCGCACGATGTGCCGAACCGCGAGCTGCTCACCGAGGCGCTGTGCATCAAGGCCGATCATAAGATCGAGCTGCGTGTCCCGCAGCGCGGCACCAAATCTGGCATTGTCGATCACGCGCTCTCCAACGCGCGCGAGGCGCTGGGCCGCAAGCTCGCCGAAGGATCATCGCAGCGTCGTCTGCTCGAAGCGCTGGCCGAGCGGTTCGAATTGCCGAGCGTCCCGAAGCGCATCGAGGTCTACGACAACAGCCACATTCAGGGCACCAATGCCGTCGGCGCCATGATCGTTGCCGGCCGCGAAGGTTTCGTCAAAGGCCAGTACCGCAAGTTCAACATCAAGTCTCAGAACGTCACCCCGGGCGATGACTACGGCATGATGCGCGAGGTGCTGACACGGCGCTTCAAGCGCCTCGTCCTCGAAACCAACAAGAAGGAAGCCGCCAAGGGCGCTGCCGCCGCCATCGCCGAGGAAGAAGCCAGCACTCTGCTGGCGCAAGCTGCCATCGCCGCCGACATCTCACCAGAGCAGCTCGAAGACGAGGAAGTCGATCGCTTTCCCGATCGCCCCGATCTCGTCCTTATCGACGGCGGTGCCGGTCAGCTCGCCGTTGCGCGCGAGGTGATGGCCGATCTCGGCATCAGCGACATCTGCCTCGTCGGCGTCGCCAAGGGCCCCGACCGCGACGCCGGCCGTGAGCACTTCCACATCCCCGGCCGCGAGCGCTCAGTCATGCTCGAGCCGCGCGATCCTGTGCTCTACTTCGTGCAGCGGCTGCGCGATGAGGCGCATCGTTTCGCCATCGGTTCGCACCGCACCCGTCGCTCGATGGCAATGAACGCAAGCCCGCTCGACGAGATCGAAGGCATCGGTCCGCGTCGGCGCCGCGCACTCATGGGCCATTTCGGTTCGGCGAAAGCGATATCGCGCGCGGGCGTCGAGGATCTCAAAGCGGTCGATGGCATTTCCGCCGAGATGGCGCAGCGCATCTACGATCACTTCCACGAACGACGCCAATAGGCGAAACGCAAACACCATCGCGACCAGGATTGAGATCCCGGCCGAGATGGCGCTTTGGCGTCGAGCGTGTACTTCTAGACGGGTGGCGCAGCGGTGACTGCCGGCATGGCGATCGCGGCCAGCCAGTAGTACCAACAGACGAACAACACGGCGAAAAGGATCGCGCCGAGAAGCGCGCCGAGAAGGCGGTTCCCTGCAATCGCATTGCCGATGACTGCTGCGACGAAGGCGATACCCGAGTAGATGGCGACCATGACCCAGTCGACGGTCGCCAAGTCGAACGGCAGATGTTCCATGCGTACGACTCCCCCTTAAAAGCCCTGTTTTTATGGGCTGCTTGATTGCGCTTTTGCGCGCGCGCAGTTTCTGCCAACGCGCTCCCACATGCAAGGCCGCGCAGCTTCAACCGCCGGCGGGTATTACCACCGCCCCATGACGGTACGATTGCGTGGCAGACTGAAAGCGGGCCTGCGACTAGGCGACGCCGTGCGCCTTGAACCAGCTCAGCATGCGCGCCCACCCATCCTTGGCCGCATCCGGCCGGTAGCTCGGCCGATAGTCCGCGTTGAACGCATGCGGCGTATCGGGATAGACGACGATCTCGCACGTCTTGCCTGCTGCCTTGCAGGCTTCCCGCATGCGGTCGACCGTCTCGATGGGGATGCCCTGGTCCGCACCGCCGTATAGACCCAGCACCGGCGCCTTCAGTTCCGATGCGATATCAACGGGGTGGCGGGGCGTGCTAGTCGTGCTGTCGCCGACCAGCTTGCCGTACCATGCAACGCCCGCCTTCAACGCTGCACTGTGCGCCGCGTAAAGCCAAACGATCCTTCCGCCCCAGCAGAAGCCAGTGATGCCGAGCTTTCCGACATCGCCATGGCCTTTAGCCTTCGCGTAGGCGACGGTGGCGTCGAGATCGCTCATCACCTGCGCGTCCGGCACCTTGGACACCACCCTGGAAATGATCTCCTTGATGTCGCCCATCCCCGCCACGCTCCCTTGGCGGAAGTACAGCTCTGGCGCGATTGCGAAATAGCCGTCTTTGGCGAGGCGCCGGCACAGGTCGCGGATGTGCTCGTGCACCCCGAAGATCTCCTGCACCACGAGAATGACCGGGAACGTACCCGCCGCCGCCGGCATCGCGCGATAGGCCGGTAGAACGCCGTCTGCCACCGGCACTTCGACCATCCCGGCTTCGAGCCCCTCGGCATCCGTATGAATGATGCTCTCGGCCGCGACCGGCTGAGCGGCGAGCGCGAAACCCGTCGCGAGGCTCGACATGAGCATTTCTCTCCTATCGAAGTCCGCCTTTGCCGCAAGGCTGCGACGATCGCTGTCGAAACTGTCCATCGGTTTGCTCCTCCACGTGCGTTGCTGCGCCCGACATCGAGGGCCACCTTAAGCTAAGCGCCAGAATCCCATTTTCGCCGTTTGCCTGCGGTAGTAATTCGCCGACAAGCACCAAAATGCGTTGCGTAGAGCCATCCGGGGGGAAGGCATGGCGATTGTTCCGACCGTCGATGGCTCGTTGAGCCGCGCGTCTTCGTGGATGTCCTATGTGGCGTTCGTGGGGATTGTGGCGCTGGCTTATCTGCCACCGCGCGCTTCTCTACCCCCGCCCGCCGCAGTGTCGCCCAAGGCGGCGGCACCTGTTCCGACGGTGTCGACGCCCGCCGCGCCCGCCTCGGCAAAGGTCACCGCCCCCGCGGTCGCGCCGGTCGGACCCGCCGCGGTGCCAGCGGCCTCCGCTGCCGCAACGCCATCCCCGCCGCCAGCCGACGTCTGGACGCCGGAGCAGGTCAACGCCGGCCTGCGCCAGTGCATTCAACTCCTGGCCCCTGCTGCCGCCGAGGTCGAGTTGGAAGAGCCGATGAAGAAGGGCCAGTGCGGCACCACCGCCCCCTTGGCCCTTCACAGCGTCGGCACGACCGACAAGGTCGACTTCACCCCGGCGCCTACGATGAATTGCCGCCTCGCTGCTTCGCTCGCCACCTGGGTCGAGAAGGTTCTACAGCCCGCTGCGCAGCAAGTGCTGGGCTCGCGCATCAAGCGCATCGTCGGCGCCTCGTCCTATTCGTGCCGCAACATCTACAACAACCCAAAATTGACACTCAGCGAGCACGCCACCGGCAACGCCATTGATATTGCGGGCTTCATCACGGCTGACGGCCGCGCCATCTCGGTCGCCAAGGCATGGGGGCCGACGACGCGCGACATCGCCGCCGCGCAAAAGAAAGCCGCCGCCAAGCTGGCGAAAGGCTCCAAGGACACCGACAAGCCGGCTGCGAGCGCGAAGGAAACAGCGCCACCCGCCGCCGCAGCGCCGTCCATCGCCGATGCCGGAAAGAAGGCCGAAGGCAAAAGCAAAGGCAAGGTCGAAAAGGCCAACTTCAAACGGGATGCGGAGACAAAGCAGGCCGCGTTGCCGCCCGTCGTCTCGCCGCTTGCGCCGTCAAATACCAAGGAGGCCGGCTTCCTGAAGCGCGTCCATCAGGGCTCGTGCGCCTTGTTTACGACCGTCCTCGGCCCGGAGACGAACGAAGCCCACCGCGACCACTTCCACCTCGACATGAAGGAGCGCAAGAGCCACGCAACTGTGTGCCATTGACGCCCCAGTGGGGGCCGTAAACCTGCTTTGCGCGACGGGCCATTGACGGACCGTCGGCCGGATGCTGTACCAAGGGCCGATGGACCAGGTTGCCAATTCGCGCGCAATGATGATGAGCTTGCCGAACGTGCTGACGTACGTTCGCATTGCGGCGGTGCCCGCGCTCGTCGCCTGTCTGTTCTTCCTCAAGGGAGACGTCGCCCGCTGGTCGGCTTTTTCGCTGTTCGTATTCGCCAGCGTCACCGATTGGCTCGACGGCTATCTCGCCCGCATCTGGGAGCAGCAGTCGACCCTCGGGCGCATGCTCGACCCCATCGCCGACAAGCTTCTCGTCGGCGCCGTCCTGATGATGCTCGTTCACGACAACACCATCGGCGGCTGGTCGATCTGGGCGGCCGTCATCATCCTCTGCCGCGAGATACTGGTCTCGGGGCTGCGCGAGTTCCTGGCTGAGCTCAACGTCAAGATCCACGTCACCCAGCTCGCCAAGTGGAAGACGACGATGCAGATGATCGCGCTTGCGGTTCTGCTTGCGGGTCCCGCGGCCGAGAAAATCGTCCCCGGCATCATGACCGGCGGCATCGTGATCCTTTGGATCGCCGCCCTGCTCACATTGTGGACCGGCTATGACTATCTGAAAGCCGGCATCGTCCACGCCATGGAGCATTAGGGCTCCGCATTTGATGAGGCTCTGATGAGCGCAGACGCGACCCGCCGCGTGCGGCTCCTGTATTTCGCCTGGGTGCGCGAGAAAATCGGCCTCGCCACCGAGGACGTCGATCTGCCGCCCGACGTTGCCACAGTGGAGGCGCTGGTCGCCTGGCTGAAGCAGCGCGGGGAGGGTTACGGCGAGGCGTTCGCGCGCCCGCAGGTCGTTCGCGCCGCCCTCGACAAGGTGCACGTGAAGCCTTCCGCGCCCATCGGCGCCGCGCGTGAAATCGCCTTCTTCCCACCGGTAACCGGGGGCTGATCGCCATGCCGGTGCGCGTCCAGACCGAGGATTTCGACCTCTCCGCTGAAACCGAAAGGCTCATCGGCGGGCGCCGCGACGTCGGCGCGATCGTCACGTTCACCGGCAAGGTGCGCGGCGACGACGACGGACGCGAAGTCTCCACGCTGACCCTCGAGCACTATCCCGAGATGACGGAAGCCGAGATGGCCCGCATCGAGCAGGAGGCGATGCAACGCTGGCCGCTGCAGGCGGTGCTGATGCTGCATCGCGTGGGCGAGCTAAAAGCCGGCGACAATATCGTGCTGGTGATCGCGGCGTCCGCGCATCGCCAGGCCGCTTTCGAGGCCGCGAGTTTCCTCATGGATTACCTCAAGACGCGGGCGCCATTCTGGAAAAAGGAAACCGGCGCCGACGGCGCGAGCACGTGGGTCGAATCCCGCACCGAAGACGACGATGCAGCCGACCGCTGGCGCTGACGGAAATCCAAGCCTTTAATTGCATGTTCAACGCATTAGCGAATTTTTAAGGGTTGATGTGCGATAACCCTAACAATGTCTGAAGGCGGACTGCAAAACGCCATCATCTCAGGCAACCCTGACTGTCCTTGCCACTTGAAATTTGTTCCGCGTACGACGGGGGTCAGACGTCATGGTTCACGGCAATCCGTGGCGCATCAGCCGCGGGATACTCATTGCGTTTACCTTACTCTGCGCGACCCAACCGCTGCAGGCTCAAAGTCTGTTCGACGCAGCAGAGACCCTCTTCACCGGTTCACCCAGCAAGACCGCCTCGACGTCGGCTCCGGCGCCGCTGCCGCGCACGCGTTTCGTCATCGGCCTTCCGAAGAAGACTGAGTTCGAGGTCTTCTCGCTTTCCAATCCCAACCGCGTCGTCGTCCAGGTCGCGGAGACCAAGCTGCGTCTGCCTGAGCAGCCGGTCAACGCGCCGGTCGGCCTCATCAAGTCGTTCCAGGCTGGCCTTGCCGGCAGCGACCGCTCGCGCATCATCATCCACGTCACCGAGCCGGTGATCGTGCAGGGCGCCCGTATCGAGAAGGCCAAGGACGGGCGCAGCCAGCATCTCGTCGTCGAGATCTCGCCCTTTGTCGCTATGACGGCCAGCCTGCAGAAGCCCAAGTCGACGATCGCGCCGCCGACCTATTCGCTCGGCGCCGCAACCATTCAGCCGCCGCTCCCGCGTCCGGCAACACCACCTGACGTCCTGGCGCAGCGCGCCTTCAAGCCCGTCATCGTGATCGACCCCGGCCACGGCGGCCACGACTCCGGCGCCATGAAGAACGGCGCCGTCGAGAAGGACATCACGCTCGCGTTCAGCAAGATCCTCGCCAAGAAGCTCGAGGCGACGGGACGCTATCGCGTTCTGCTCACGCGCAACGAGGACGTGTTCATTCCTCTCGGCGATCGCGTCGAGTTTGGCGAGAAGAACAAGGCCAGCCTGTTCATCGCCGTGCACTGCGACTACGCCGACACCGGCAGCACGGCGAGTGGCGCCACGATCTATTCGCTGCGTGACTCAACCGCCGACAGCCTGCGTCGCTCGACGCGTCGCAACGTGCTGTCGAAGTCGGAGGTCGATAAGGTCGAGAAAGTCGACTCCAGCAGCAGTGGCGACACCAGCCTCGTCAAAGACATTCTCGCCGACCTCGCCGCGCGTGAAGTCGATGCAACTCACGACCGCACCAACGTGTTCGCCAAGACCGTGATCGAAACCATGGGCGCCAGCACGACGATGCGCGCCAAGCCCGATCAGCAGGCCGGCTTCCGCGTGCTGAAGACAGCGCAGTTTCCTTCGGTGTTGATCGAGCTTGCCTACGTCACCAACAAGAAGGACGCGGCGAACCTGATGTCCGACAGCTGGCGCAATAAGGTCGCCAACTCCATCCAGGACGCGATCGAGAACTACTTCACCAACCAGGTCGCCCAGCTCCCGCTCTAGTTCCGGCCTTCGCCGGGATGACGTAGAGCGGAGGCAAACGATTGCGCTCCGCACTCCGCCGCGCAGCGGCAAGGCGCCAAGGGCGCCCGGCGCAAGCGCCGGCCCTAAGCTTGCTCTGCGTCAGACGCCGAAACGCGCGCTTCGAACTCGTGTCACCAAAAACAACAAAGGCCGGTCCCGCAGGACCGGCCTTTTATCTCGTGGCCGGGGTTGGGTTCGCACGCCCTCCCGGCTAAGCCCCCGTCAAATCATACTTGGAGGACGCATTTGTCTGTGGCGCCAGAGCAGTATCCGATACCATTCCAATTGGAGCCGAAGCGAACGAACGACACGCGTGGGAGAAGATACGGTGTGTGGGACCTTCGAAGATTGAAGGCGCTTCAGCATTGTCCACTCCATCTTCCAGTAAGTGCCGTAGCCTCGAGCGGCAATCGGAAACCAAACGGCCGATAAGCACCATGCATCGACGCACCGGCCAGGAAGGGCGCGGTAGCCGAACGGCGATCATCGGTGATTGCGGAGGAATGCGGCGGTAGCGGATAGGGCTCGGCAGAGGCCGACAATCAGAACCGACAGATGCTCCCTGGGGCGGCCCCATCCATGCCCGCCACGCATCCATCCGGCAAATGCTGCCTGTCTTTCGACAGTTCTGGCTCAGAGATAACAAGGGCGTAGGCCCCTCCTTCTCCGACGCGCACTCGATACGGCTCCAAGCGGGAGTCGCGAGAGGATCGGCCCCCTCACGCATAAGAGTATGTGATTCGGCCCGATATCCGAGGGGTGCACCGCAGCAAATTAATGTTGCATGCGCGGACCACTTGCGGGGCGAGGCCAAAAACGGGCCATAAGGCGTCATTCTCGCCTTTTTCTGCGGCATACTTTCATCAACTCGAATCACTCGCGAGGTTTTCCGATGCGCTTTGCCCCATTTGCCCTGGCTGCCTATCTTCTGGCGACACCCGTCTGGGCATGTGATCCGGCAGCGGCACCCGAACCCTTTCAGACCGGCGAAGCGGGCTGGGGCGACGCCGACCCGCAGTTCCGCATCGAGAACAACGCAGCGATCCTTGCACCCGAGGTCGGCACGCAGACGGCGCGTTGGAACGCCGGCAAGTCACTGACTGATGCCGACGTCTGCGTCACCATCGAAATGCCGGACACCACCGCCGACGCCTCTCGCGGTTACGCCGGCTTGCTGTTTTGGGGCGTCGACAAGGATAACTTTTATCAGGCCGTCATCTCGCGCAACGGCATGGTGACGGTGGCGCGTAAAGTCGGCGGTCGCATTCTCAATGCCCCGCTCGTCCACTGGACGCCGAGCAGCGCCATCAAGACCGGCGCCGACGCAACGAATAACCTGCGCATCACCGTCGACGGAGAGAATGTCGCCGTGCGCATCAACGACACCGAGGTCGCGCGCTTCCGCGGTCAAGCGCCCGAAGGCGCGAGCCACATCGGCCTCATCGCGTCGTCGGCACCCGCCGCCGTCGACACTTGGCGCTTCACCGAATTCAAACTAGGCTCGCCCGCCGCTGCGGCTGCAGCGATGGCCACACCGTCGTCCCCAGCGGAAGAAACGACCGGCGCAGTTCCGGCCGTAGCGGAAAATAACTGCGGCACCGGGCGCCTGTTCTTCGAGGGCAAGTTCACTGACCACGACCCGATGTGGGGCGCCAAGGACGGAGAAGTTACATTCTCCGGCGGCGAGGCCGAATTCAATCCCAACCCCGGCACATCCACGTTGCGCTGGAACCGCGCCTTCGTCTTCTCCGATATGGATGCTTGTCTCACCGTGCGGCCCGCCAACAACACGGCCAATCCAACGGCGAGCTACGCCGGCCTGCTGTTCTGGGTTCAGGACAGCCGCAATTACTACCAGGCGGTCATCGCGCCCAACGGCTATTTCACCGTCGCACGCATTGTCGATGGAAAGGTTGTCGCCAAGCGCCCCGTTGCATGGACGAAGGTCCCTGCCGTCAAAACCGGCTCGAAGGAGCGCAACGCGCTGCGCGTGACGATCAAAGGTTCCGAGGCCGAAATCGCCATCAACGGCAAGCCCGCGGCGACCTTCCACGGCGATCCGCCGGTCGGCGCCAGCTACATCGGCATGCTAGCCGCGTCCGCTGACACGAAAAAGGGTGATACCTGGACGATCAGCGACCTGAAGGTGACGGCGCCGCAGTAACGGCGCCGCCACCTATCAATCAGCTGATGTGCAGCTGGCGCTCGGTCTCGTCGGCCATAGCCGCGGATTGCACCGCCTTCTGCACCTTCTCGAACGCGCGTACCTCGATCTGCCGGATGCGCTCGCGCGAAACGCCGAACTCGGTCGACAGATCTTCCAGCGTTGCTGGCTGCTCTGTCAGACGCCGCGCTTCAAAGATGCGCCGCTCGCGGTCGTTGAGCGAAGACAGTGCACTCGTCAGGTAGCTCTTGCGCTGATCGAGTTCCTGCTCCTCGCCAAGCACTTCCTCTTGCGTCGGCTGATCGTCGGCAAGCCAGTCCTGCCACTCGCCCGCTTCCATGTCGTTGCGCACCGGCGCGTTGAGCGATGCGTCACCGCCAAGGCGCCGGTTCATCGACACCACGTCGGCTTCGCTCACGCCGAACTTGTGCGCGATCGTCTTCACCTGGTCAGGGCGAAGATCGCCCTCGTCCAGCGCCTGCAGCTGGCTCTTGGCGCGCCGCAGGTTGAAGAACAGCTTTTTCTGTGCCGCCGTGGTGCCCATCTTCACGAGGCTCCACGAGCGCAGGATGTATTCCTGGATCGACGCGCGGATCCACCACATCGCGTACGTCGCGAGGCGGAAGCCCTTGTCGGGATCGAACCGCTTTACCGCCTGCATCAGGCCCACGTTGCCCTCGGAGATGACCTCGCCGATCGGCAGGCCGTAGCCGCGGTAGCCCATGGCGATGCGCGCGACCAGTCGCAGATGCGACGTCACGAGCTTTTCAGCCGCGTCCTGGTCGGCGTGTTGCTGCCAGCGCTTGGCCAGCATGAATTCCTCGCCCGGCTCGAGCATGGGGAACTTGCGGATCTCTTCGAGATACCGCGAAAGACCCAGCGAGCCTTGTGCGATCGTCGGAAGCTTCGTAGTCGCCATATTCATCACCTGCCCGCCCCAGTGCCCGTGGGCGGTCCCTCGAAACTACGCGGCATGGCCGCGCAGGGCACATATGCGCAGGGCACATATATCGTTGCGTGCCCTTGAAACCCAAACGCCCAGCTACCCAAATTTCCGTCGATAGTGGCCTCTGGGCCTCTCTGTCAGCTTATACGCGGTTGAAAGCAACATTGTTGCATTCGACCTATGTCGCACTTGCAGTCCAGTAATGTGGACACGGTTGCTCACGTTATCGTGACCTGGGGACGCGTTCCCATTCTGCCCGGAGCACGGCCCCGAGAATAGCGGCTCATCTGCTAACGCGCCTTTTGGCCGGGACATACAAACCCTGCCAGACGCTAACGTGAGCTTTTGCCGGTCCGCACGATTTGCCGCTAATCGCACGAGAGCGCTTCGAGTAGCGCCTCCATATCTCCCGGCAACGGCGCCTCGAACGCCATCGGCTTCTTCGTTCTTGGGTGCTCGAACCCGAGTTCGGCGGCGTGCAACGCTTGCCGATGCAGCGCAACCAGAGCTGCAAGCGCCTTTTCGCTCAACTTAGTCGTCTTCGCCTTGAAGCCGCTGCCGTAGGTCGCATCGCCGAGCACCGGATGTCCGATGTGCGCAAGATGCACGCGAATCTGATGCGTGCGCCCCGTTTCTAGTTCCAGGCGGAGCAGTGACACCTCACCCGCCGGAGTATTGAATGTCTTCAGCACTTCGTAGTGCGTCACCGCGTGCCGCCCGCTCTCGCCCGTCACCACCGCGATCTTCGTGCGGTTGGAACGGCTGCGGTCGAGCCGTGCCGAGATAACGCCGCGCGGACGCAACGGTTTCCCCCACACCAGCGCCAGATACGCGCGGTGCATCTTGTCGTCGGCGCCGTGCGCGGCGAACTGTTCGCTCAGGGCCTTGTGCGCGGCATCGTTCTTGGCGACGACGAGCAGCCCCGACGTGCCCTTGTCGAGCCGATGTACGATGCCCGGCCGCTTCACGCCGCCAATGCCCGACAGGCTCGCACCGCAATGCGCGATCAGCGCGTTCACCAAGGTGCCGCTGCTGTGGCCGGCGGCGGGATGCACCACCAGATGCGCCGGCTTGTTGATGACGATCACGTCGCCATCCTCATAGACGACATCGAGCGCAATATCCTCGCCTTCAGGCTCCGCCGGTTCCGCTTCCGGGACGTTGATGGTGAACGTTTCCCCCGGTTTGACCCTGTAGGAGCCGTCTCCTATGGTCCCCCCGCCCGGGCCGGCCACGTTGCCAGACCGGATCAGCGCCTGAATCCGCGCGCGGCTCAACGTCGTGACGCGCTGGGCGAGCAGTTTATCGAGGCGGCTGCCGGCTTCCGCTTCACCCACCTGGAGCTCGACGAGGCCCGCGTGGTGTTCTTCGAGACGATCGCTCATGGGGCGCAATGGGTATCCGTTGGCCTCCGCGATGAGGGAGGGATTGATGCAGGAAAGAGTTGAGGCAGAGGCACCGTCTGCGGATGAGCTGCGCCTGCAGCGCAATCTCAAGATCATCGTGATCGCGCTGGGCGTCCTGCTCTTCGCCGGGCTTGCCGTAATCATCGGCCGCATCATCTATCTCGCGTCGCGCCAGCCGGTGCAACCGCCCGTCGCCGTCGTGGAAGCGCTGAGCGCCGAGCAGACTATGCAACTCCCCGCCGGTGCCGAGGTGCGCTCGATCTCGCTGTCGGGCGATCGCCTCGCCGTGCACTACATCGCCGCCGGCCGCGAGGGCATCGCGGTGCTCGACCTGAAGACCGGAAAGCCGCTGGCGCGCGTGGGAATAGAGCGCGGGGCCCCCACAAACTAGACCTTTCCAGCACTTTGCTGCCCCGCGACGCCGCAGGCCGAAGAAATGGCTTGATTGATAGGGGCCTCTGCCCATATACGAGCGCTTCCAGCGCTGTCCCGTTCGTCTAGTGGCCTAGGACACCAGCCTCTCACGTTGGGAACAGGGGTTCGAGTCCCCTACGGGGCGCCATTTCTACTGCGTAACCATCGGAAATAGCTTAAGTTTTTTAATTTCCCTCGGGGCTGGTTCCCCCACTGGTTCTCCCACCTCGCCAGACAGCGGTTCACCCCGCACGATGCGTTCGATCTCGCTCACGGGAACCATCGTCCGCTTGAACGGACGCACCATCCGCAGCTCGCCGCGCTTCTCCATGTGATAGAGAGTTTCCCGGCAGCAGTTGAGCATCCGCGCGGCATCGGCGATGGGGATCAGCAGGGGCTTGACCTCAGTCATCGCAAATCACCTCCATCCGGTTCGCCACGATGATCCTCCGTCCGGCTTCCGGGTCTTTTTTCGGTGCCTTGTAGAGTGCCGAGGCCATGCCGTAGACGTCGTGGATTCCAAGCTCCCGGAACAGCGACCGCTCCGATTGCCCGTGCACCGGCTGCACCACCTCGTGATGGACCCGGCAGATAGGTATGGCCCATTGGTCCGTGGATCTGCGGAACATGCACCGCTCTCCCGGGCCGGCAGCTGGGCCTCCCTTCAGGTGGTGAGGATCGGAAGGGCCGTGCGCCATGCACACGCAGCACGGCAGCGAGCGGATGAACTCCAGGTGCTTCTTGTCGTTGCCGTCTCGGCGTTGACCGGAGGAAAGCTGCTTCTTGGCTTCGCGCGGTTGGCGGAAGTTGCCGAGCACGCGAGCGCGGCGGATTTCCTGGGGGCGATCGGTCATGACCGCACCATTTCAATCAGTTTCAGGAGCGCCAAGACGTTTACGTAGACCACGCATGCAGCGATATATGCTCGCTGCCAACGAGTTAGTTCGAGCATTGATGGTTCGGAGAGCCAGTAGACGATCCTGCTCACGCTGCTTCTCCTTTATCATCATGGAACTTCACGCCGCGTTCGGCACCGAAGGCAGCAATCAATTCGAGCAGGTCGCTGAACTCTGCCTTGCCCATGTCAGACGTGCGCATGCCAACGGGGACGAACGTCCCTGGGTCTATGCCGGGCACCAGCCGCATGCGTCTGAGCGAAGCGGTGAAGAGGTCTTTCCAGTCTTCAGGCGTGAGCTTCTCGCCGTGCCAGACCACCTGAGTGGCGATATCCGTCAAACGTGCCCAGAGAAGAGAATTTTGGTCGACTGACCGGCGCGCGGCTTTGAACTCGATGCGTGTCCCGTGCGGCGCTTGCAGAGCGAACGAAGCTGCACGCTCGCGGTCGTAGTCACTGCTAACGACGATCAGAGCGCGGCTCATGCTGCCACCTCTCTCTGCAAGCCTATGGCTTTCTTCACCGCTCGAGCTACAGCTCGACCCATGGGGAGCGGAACGCCGTTGCCGACCGCTGCCACCTTGGCAGCTACCGTGAACGGAGGAATGTCGAAATCTGCCGGAAGCCCCTGTAGGCGCTTGTGGTTCTCGAACGTCTCCCGTGACTTTGTGCCGGCTGGACGTTGATGCACGTAGTCCCACGCAGACCCAGATGCCAGCGCAGCGGGCTCCGGGTCGGGGCGATATAGCGCCGGCCAATCGAACAGCAGTCGTCGCCCGTCGCGCGTCCCGAAGCTGAAGCGTCGGTGGCGCATCGTCTCTCCCCCGCACCAATGGTCACGGATCAGATGCGCATCGATCGAGAACCCGACCACTTTTGGCAGCGGCGCGTCGCGCACGTTCTCCATGACGAACCAGTCTGGAGACGCCTCAGCAACACACCGCTCGTATTCTCCTATGCGGCAAGGCTTCTTCGCTAGGCCGTTGTGCTCAACCAAAGCCGCCAGTGTAGAGTGCGCCTGGCACGGCGGCCCGCCGATCACCCCGTCAAACTTCCCCGCCGGCGGGTTGAAGCGGCGAATGTCACCACCCCACAGCAGATCTGGCCCGCGCACGACGCAGAAGCCCTCTTCCTCGAATGCCATGTCGAGAAGGCCGATGCCTGGGAACAGTGATAGGACGAGCTGGCTCATTCTGTCTTCTCCAGCCCTTGTGCTGCATCTAGAATCTCCAGCGCTTGCCTTACGGCTATTTCTTGCGCTTCGATGGGGAGATCATCCAACGCATCAACAATCCTCCACGAGGCATCGGCTATTGCTCTTGCCGTGAGCGCAGCCCGTTCCATCCGCCGTGCTTTGCGTGACCATAGACGTTGTGGGAATGGGATTAGATCTGCGCGCTGAGTGTTCATGGCTCCTGCTCTACGACTGTGAGGCGGGTGGTGTGGGTCATCGGTCTATCACCAGTAGGCCGTTGGATCGGATGCGTCTGGGAACCGCTCGTTTAGCCAAGCGTGTGCCACGGCCTTTGCGGCATCGTCGGCGGGATAGTCATCGTTCTTGAACGGCTCCGTACGGAATATTTCGCGGTCAGCGTCTGTTACGATCCATGCGCGCTGGTCCTTCTGAAGCCCTGAGTTTTCTTCGCTCGGGAACAACCACCGCGCTTGATAGCGTGTGATGAGGCCAGCATTGGCTCTTCGGTCATAGAAGGCGGCCTTGTAGAATACGCCGACACGCTTGCGGCCTTGCTCATCGATGATGTCTGAGTGCATCGCATGGGACGTTCCGGCGCGCGTCCACCCTGGGGGCAGCTTGGCCCTAACGAACAGCTCGTCCACATCTTCGCCGAAAACGAACCCCACCTTCTCAAACGCTTCGCGGCTCGGGCGCATTTCCTTAGGCATGTCGGTTGATGCCACTAGAGCCTGCTGGCCTTCACGCTCAGACCGCATGATGCCTTCTGGCGTTGCATCAACGTTAAGGCCCTCAAGAGCGGCCTTCATCATGGCCGGTGTTACTGGTGTGTCTGCAGAGTGTGTCGTTGTGTTGCACTGTGGGCATGGAATTCCGCGTTTGCCTTCGGTGACGCCGCTGATTTGCATCCACTCGGATTGCCAGCCGCATCGTGCACACGTGAACTCAGCCCAATGCCCAGGCCCCGGACCATTACCGGCGTTGGTGACGTGCGCGCGCGCGATCCTGGGTCTCGCCGGTAGTTCGATGAGCTTCAATTGAGCAGGCTTGTTCATGGCTTCGCACCCTCGCTCTTGTCGGTATGGGTAGGGGTGGAGTTGTCGCGAAATGCTTCCCATGCCGCCATATCGCCGTTGGCGATTAGGATTTGTCGCTCGCCCTTCGTCGCCTCGTAGCCGAGGTCGTAGCGATAGCTGCCGCCGTACTTCGATCCTGGGAAGGTGAAGCGCACCACGAAACACAGCGCCCGGTCGCGCCCGCTCTTGGAGTGTGCACCAAAGTATCTGTGGTGGTGGCCAGACCAGACGCCCTCTGTCTTTTCGGGCTCGATAGTGATGCCTGGGAGCTTGCACATCGCCTCACGCGCTAGCGCGTTCCAAAATCTACGCTCGCCCCGTTTGCGTCTCGCTTGTTCGTCTTCGTCACGCTTCTGACAGGCTGCTGTGCAATAGCAGCTGTGCTGCGTGCCGACTGGGTCAACGTCCTCTTCGTATTCTTCACCGTTCTCGTCGTATCGCGCGACAACTCCGCCGTCATAGATCAGCTGCTCACAGCCGCAGCACGTTAGCTGCCACCCATGCGCGAGCATGGCCGTTGCCGGTACGGCCTTCGCTTCCTCGTATTCATCAGCCCACTTGAGCCTACGGCACGACAGCCCGCCGATCTCGTCATGATCTAACTGTGACGCAGCTTTGCGCCGGGCCACGATGTCTGACGGTGCAAAAACAATGACCGCACCCGGCTCATATGGATCACCATCTTCAACAACGAATGCAGGCATCACCCCCTCCCATCATCTACTGAAGGGATAGGGTTGGTGACGGAAGTTAGATTTGGTTCACGCATAGGGCGTGCTCCCGCTGGCGTCGGTGCGGTCATCGCTATGTGCTCAACACGGCATCCAGGACTTTCTCGAACCGCTCGCCAAGCGGGTCCGCCAGGGCGACGAGCCATGCCGCCAAGACGAGAGCTTCGTCCTTGGTCATCGGCGTGCGCGGGGGCACCAGCAATGCGATTCCACCGCCGCCCACCGAGACGCCGAACTTGTTCATCACGTCGATTTCTTCGCTCATTTCTGCCTCCGCTATTCGGGTTGGTTGACTATCTCGACGGTCGCCGCTGAGGCGCCGTCTGCGTGATCCAAAACTGTTGAGTTTGCACCGGCCCCGGTAGGCTCTAGAGCGCAGTCTGAGAAACCGCTGTCTTGGCCGGGTACTCATCTCCCACCCTCATCGCTGTTGGTTGAGGGGGTCCCCTCCTTGGCTTCCTGCTGTGCTATGAGGGCACGGTAACCTTCCACCAGCGCTTCGACTTCGCTCGGAGTGATGCGCCCGCTCTGCCCATTGCGTGCGATGATGAGGATGGTGTCGAGATCGTCCGCATCAAGCTCAGGATGATCAGGCCCCGTAGCCTTCTCCACTCTTTCCAGAAGTGACTTTAGGTCAGACATCCTTCCCTCCTGATGCTTTGAGGAGGGCTGCACGGGCTTCATCGACGCGAAGGCGCAAGACGTTCCAGTTGGTGTTGCCTATGGCGTCGCGGATTTCGTCTTCAAAGGCGCGTAAGCCATCGCACTCGTTCGCCAGCTTCCATAGAGCCTCATACAGCTCTGACGACGCAGCGAAGCGGTGCGCCACGAGTTCGGGCTGGTCAGCCCAATGGTTGATCTGAGCCACGCATATATTCGATCCAGGACCACGGTGGGCATAGTGGACTTGCCACGCACCGTCGCGCTTCTCTACCCACCACCCTTCACCCTGTTCCATTGTGTCTGTCATGGGGATCACTCCGCTGCTTCAACCCTGGTCTTCCATCGCCGGATACGGGCACTCGTCAGCAGCGCCACCAAGGTCAATCCAGCGGTGCTCGAATTGCTGACTGAGCATGATCGCCCAGCGGAGCGGCATATCGGCGAGTTCCTGAGCGTAGGAGTCGCGCAAGGCTTCCAGTGTCTCTGTGTTCGAGGCGTGCTCGATGTGAGCGCTGATCTCGTTGAACAGATCGTTGGTGCCGTCTTTCTTCGCGGCCGATGACGACTTGCGCTTGGGCGCTACGTCTTCGATTTCGGACTCATCGAGCAGACCTAGACCGGCGATCGACAGCGTGCCGCGTCGCTTGCACTTGGTCTCGCCCTTCATGATGGCGTTGGCCAGTGCTTCGCCCTTCAATCCGCCGATGCTCACGGCACCGCGGGCAACGTCTGTGCGGCCCGTCTTGTCGCGGAACTTGCCGACGAACACGTAAATTTCGCCAAGCTCTTCGATGGTGATCTCTTCGACCGAAATCCCATGGATCTTGCGCAGCTGATCGGTGCAGTCTTTGCGCGCATAGAGTGTGAGCTTGCCGTTGAGCGTGATATACTCCAGCGGCCGGGTGAGAGGGTTCAATCCGACGCTCTCACACACACGGGTGTAGTAGCGGGCGCGCTCTGCTTCGGAGAGGTTCTTCAGGTCGCCCTTGATGAGCACCTGTTCCATGATCTGGCCAGCGGTGAGCGGCTGCGCAGCCTCGACAACACCGTTGCCATTGGTATGCTGCATCGTGCGCGTCCTCGTGCGTTCGAAGGGCTGTGGCAGTGCCATCTGTTCAAACTCCCGCCAGCATCACGTAGCTGGCCTTACGCTTCTGGTTTGGCTCTATCCGCTCGCAGGACATCAAACCCAAGGCGATGATGGATACGCCGATGAATAAGAGGACGTAGGGGAAGAGGCGGTCGATCATCCCAACCATCCCCTGAGCGACTGCCCCACCTTCTCAATGAACCTCCCGCCAACAATCGCTAGGACGAGAAACACAGCGAAGCAGATGAGAAGGAACACGGCCATGTGTGCGGTCGTCTCGATCATTACGGCTTCCCCCAATATGTTCCGTATGCAGCGCGCATCCTGAAGTCAGTGAAGCCGATGCCCTTGACGGGCGTGCGCTTTGACAGGCGCGCTTCGCGCTCACGCAAATACTGCTGGTGCTCTTCGCTCGCGAATTGTGCGAGCGCTGCATCGAGTGCCTTGCTTCCGGTCGACGGAGGCGGCGGCGGTAACGGAGCACCGTCCATCACACGCGCTCCGTCTGCTTAGCTTGGTGCGCCATGAAATCGGCTACACCGGCTGCTATGTCTTGCTGGTGATCGTCGGCTGGTGCCGGCGCAGCTGCCTCGCGCTCGTACTCACGCAGGAAGCCGTCGATCTCATCACGCAGATTGCGAAGGCGCTGCATGCGGTAATTGAAGAGGTGCTTGTCGCCATGCATGATGTAGAGTTCATGCGCTGCGGAGATCATGTCCTGGCCTCGGTTCTTGAGGCGGGCGCAGAGAATGGAAAGCTGCTCTGGTGCTTGTTGCTGCATCACACGGAACCTTTGCTGATGTTGAAGGATTGAGCCGGGAGAAGCGCCGCATTGGAAACTGACCTCTCCCGGCTCGCCCTCTCCGCTTCTCGCTTCAGTGCCCCCAACCCCGCGACAAGCGGCACTTGAGAGAAGCGGCGTCATGACTGCTCAGGGGACGGAGGAAACGAACCCGGTGAGCAGCCGATGGGTGTTAGGGATCTCGGAAGCGTCGGAGGATGGCGTTACGGGCGTTCTCGATGGCGCATCGTGTCCACGCACACACACCCAGCACACGGACGTTCCAGAAGAAGGAGCGGAACGAGTGGAAGCGGGGCTTCATGGTCATGGCGTGCATGATCGCCTCCCTCAGCCTACTTGCTCAGAAGTCGGCGCGGGCGCGATGGCCTGCCAGTACGCCTTAAAGTTGGTCTCGAAGTATTTGCGGCGCTCTTCGATCTCTTCGATCTCGCGCTGCTTGGTAGCGACCTGCCGGTCGAATAGCTTCCCTATGCGTTCGCGGTCCAGTTCGAAGTCTGGGTCGGCAGCAGCAACAAGCTCACAGTCCTTGCTCGCCTTGTTGAAGTGCATGAACTTGACGTCGGCCTTGTCCCATCCAGCCTCGACGTAGGCGACCACAATGGTGGGCAAGTTGATGAATGGCTCGAAGCCAATGATGACACCTGGCAGAACCTTGTGGCTGTCGCCGTATTCCTTCTTGAGCACCTTCACGCGCTGGCCGATCTGCATCTCTTCGATGCGACGCGCGTAGCGCATATCGACTTCCAGCTTGACGCCGTTGATCTCGATGACGGTCTTTTCTGACATAGCTGCATTCCCCATTGGTCTGATCCAAGTGGTCACCGCCAAAGAACCGGCCAGGAGAACCCCGAGGGATGAGGGCGGCGCCGTGATGAGGGGGTGGGTCGCCCCGGGAGCGGCGCCACCGGTCTCAGGCGGTGACAGCCATGAAGTTAGTTCACGCTGCATGAAGTCGTCAAGCGCAAACTTCACGCCGCATGAAGTTTCGGTGGATTGTGGAAAACGTGCGCCGCGCTAAGCTCATCCCCGGGGTGGATCGGGGGAGACGATGGTTTGGGTTGTTGTCGGTCTAGTACTGCTTTTTCTTATGTTGAGATTTCCGGGCTTCGGCGCTTTTGTGCTGATCGCCGTCGCTGGTGTGGCGCTGTACGTTTACGCTGAAAGCGAAAGGCAGGACGCGAAATACAAAGAAGCGCGCCGACGAGCTGCGTCGCCCGAGCGCACGGGAATACTGACGTTCCCGGATCGACCTACACTGGCGCTCGGGCCGTATTCATCGTCCTTCGCAGGGTCAGTAACGAACGTCTCGTCAACGCTCAGTGTGAAGAATTTCAGTGTGAGACTGCTGGTTTACGACTGCCCGTTCTTCACGAGGCCTGGATGTAACATTGTCGGAGATGAGACGACCACGGTCTTTCTAGGAATCCCGGCCAAGCAGAAGCGGTCATTCAGTCAAACGCTGTTCTTCCGCGGGCTTCCAACATTGGCGCCGGGCGATTGGACGTGGGCCTATACCGTCAGCGAGGTTGAAGTCGACTGACTCGCTGACCCTATCGAAACCCGCAGCGCACAATCGAATTGCCCTAGCAACCACGTTCTAACTATGTATGTTCTAGTTAACACACAGTGTTAATTAACGCTGCTTTTTCTGGGTTTTGTGCTGCGGGCTTGACGAATGACTTTAATGGCGTCGCGGAGGTCCCCATCCAGGCCACTGTTGTCGCCGCGATAGATCCAATCGAGGGTTAGCCCCCACGTATCGCAGAGTTTGTTCGCTTGCTCCAAATTGGGTGCTTGGATGCCCTTTTTGTACTGCGAGTACGTGCTCTCATTCACGCCAGCGGCGTTGGCGAACTCCTTCTGCGATAGCCCCTTCACGGCTCTGATTATCTCAAGCCGCTCGGCAATCGCCTCGTTCGACCTCCCCTCAGACTTCATCCGCCGCTTCGACACCCCCGCGTCGAGCGCAGACTTACCCTCCTTGGTCACGGTTGATCCCTCCCCCTGGATAACCCGGCCCTGCCGCTTGACACAACTTCATGCAGCATGAATAATCTTCATATGAGCAAACACATGCCCAAACGCATCGAGACCGTGGCCCAGCTCGTGACCGCCCTCGGGGGAACGACCGCCCTTGCCAATTGGCTGGACGTCGTACCGAGCACTGTCAGCAACTGGAAGGAACACGACCGGATACCTCCGGGCTGGCATTTGCAACTCTACCTAGAATGCCGGACCCGTGAACTTTCTGTAGCGCCTGGATTATTTGGGATCAAGGAAAACAGCGTCACGGACGCCCCGCCAGCGCGCCCTAGTCGTCGGGCCGAAGCCCGATCAGCTGTCTGACCCACCTTCCGTACCCGTAGCGTTCCCTTCTGCGTTCTCAGCCCTCCTTGAGGGCGTCCCTCATCGACTGAGCCCGGGCGTTAGCGCCCCCGCGTGAGCGTCCGGGCCTTTTTCTCGGAGCGCACGATGACGAAGGCAGAGCGGATCAGGGCAATCGCAAAGGCATATCCAGAACTGAGCACTGCTGAGATCGGTGCGCGCGTCGGGTGCCTAGCCGCTTATGTCCGCGTCACACTGCGTCAGCGGGCACCGGGGAAGCAGTCGGTACACGACGCGAGATACTACCAAAAGACCTACAGGGCGCGTTACCGGTCCGATCCGGAGTTCCGCGCCAAGCGTAAGGCGCACACAAAGCGCTGGCAGCAAGAAAACCGCGAATACTATCTGTCGTATATGCGGAGCTATCGCCACAGAAAAGTCGAGGCATCCCATGCTTGATGCCTTCTCCCCCGAAGCAAACCTCTTCAACGCAGACCAAGAGCTGCGCCGCATTCTGCTGGGCAAAGAGCGCAAGCCAATCCCGTTCATCACCATCATGAACTTCGGCCTGCCACTGCGGGTCGACGACCGTTTTGTTGCGGAGACGCCAGATGCTGACCGCTGAGCGCTTGCGCGAACTCGTGACCTACGACCCGGAGACTGGTGTGATGCGCTGGCGCGTGAGCCGCAGGGGAAAGATTAAGCCGGGAAATATTGCTGGATACTCGGCGACCGATGGTTATCTCCAGATCACCGTCGACAGGCGCACCTACATGTTGCACCGCTTGGCGTGGCTCTACGTGCACGGCGAGTGGCCTTCTTTGTCGATCGATCACATCAACGGTGTGCGAGACGATAATCGGATCGTCAATCTGCGCCCTGCCACAGTTGCCCAGCAGCGACGCAACATCTGTCTCAGATCCGACAACACGAGCGGCCTCCCAGGCGTCCGTTGGATACCGCAAAAGCGGCGCTGGATCGCTCGCATCAAAGTCAACAGCGTCTATCGCCACCTAGGCTGCTTTCACGACAAGTTAGCGGCCAAGGAAGCTTACGAGCGCGCCGCAGAGAAGTATTTCGGCGAGTTCGCGTCCCACCTTAGTCGGCGTCCCGTCGCGTCACCCTCAAACGCAAACGGAGACAACCTCCAATGACTGACCTTCGCAAGGTGGCCCGATACGTCGGGTACACCCTCACCGTTATCTCTTGCGGCATGTCCGCGTGGTTCGGCTGGCAGCAGTCGCCCTACTTTCTCGTCGCTATCGGCATGGCCCTGTTTCTCGGCGCCATCTCGATCATGTCCGACTACATCTGGCCGCTGGTCACCCATCAGCAGCAGGAAGTCGGTAGCCGTTGGGCGCCTTCTGTCATTGCAGGCATTGTCTTTGCGCTGTTCTGCAACGTCTTCAACCTCGCTTCCAACTTCGGTTCCGTTGGTTTCACCCGCGGCATGTCCAGCCAGGCGGCGGAGATGCAGAACGTCCGTCACGACGACGGCCGCAAGAACATCGCCGACCTGGAATCCAAGAAAGCGATCTTGGAAGGGCGCATGTCTAAGCTCGAAGCGACCGAGGGCTGGACCGGCATGAAGCCTTCAGCTGCCTACGACGGCGACATCGAGGCGCAGAAGCTTGCCGTCGAGGTCGAGAGCAAGCGCGGCGGTTGCAAGGCCCGCTGCCTTGCCGAGAAGCAGAAGCTTGCCGAGCTGGAAGGCAACAAGGCCGTGGCCCTTGCGCATGAGCAGGACCGCGCAATGCTTGCCGCCACCATCGAGGCACTGGCCAAACTCCGCATGGAAGAGGCCACCGTCGAGAAGGGCGCCAATGGCGCGCTGTGGCAGAACGCATCGTTCGCATCGCTGTTCACGGCTTCGCTTGAGCCCACCGAAACCGCCAAGCAGTGGACGGAGCGTTGGGTCGCCTGGGGCCTCGCCTTCATGCTCGCCTTCGGTGGCATGGGTGCGAACTACTACGGCCATTGGGGACGTGGATCTGGTACGCGCCCGTCGCAGCCCGATCCTCTCAAAACGCCCATCGCCAGCGCCCCGTATTCGACCGCAGACGCTCAAGTCTCTGCCCTGCGTGACATGGTCGAGAAAATGCAGCGCCGCCCTGTAGCCCCCGTTTCCTCCCCATCCACGCACACCAAAGAACTGATGGTGGTGAAGGAAGACGATCCACGCGCAAAGCAAGCCTACGACGCCCTCTCACAACTGGTTGAAGAAGCACGTCAGCTGAAGGCGGCCTGAAACTGAAAACGCCCCGCTCGGGGATGAGCGGGGCGTTCAATTATTGGCTTAGGGGCCATTCGAAAACCGAACCAACGCGTCACCACCAAATCGGAGTTCGATGATGGGAAATCTACCTGAAGAAGCTGTCGAAAACAAGGCCAGATGGGTCCGAGTTTCAGTGGAAACTTTCGACCACGAGATACTCGACATGGGCCGCTATGACCGCCGTTCGGCATGGCTCTGGTTGATCACCAATGCAGCCTGGAAAGAGCGCCGGGTAAATCACAAGGGCCGCCCGATCACCCTCAAGCGTGGCCAGCTTCTGGGCGCCCGCGCATTCCTCGCTGAAAAGTTCGGATGGGGCGAGCAAGAGTTACGCACATTCCTAAAAGCGCTTGTCACAAATGGAATGGTCGAAATCAACCAGAGCAACGGCCACTTCGCCAACGTCATAACGATCTGCAATTACGAGAAATACCAGTCGGCAGAAAACGTCAAAGACCAAGCTTCTAACCAGAGCCTAACCAGTGTCCAACCAGAGCCTAACCAGATTAGTACCAAGGATACCAGTTATACAAATACTGCTGATGATACGCGTGCGCGATCGATTGATTGCCACGAGCTGTACGACAAGCTCACCGAAGCGGCGAACGGATCGCTGTACCCGCTAGCGATAGGCCTGCACGCCGTTGCCGAGCCGCTGATGTGGATCCGGCAGGGCGCCGACCTCGATCTGGATATTCTTCCCGTCATCCGCGACATCGGCCACCGCGCCCCGAAGGGCTCGATCCGCACGTGGAGCTACTTCGCCGGTCCCGTGTCGACGCAGAAGGCGAGGCGCGAGAAGGGCCTGCCGCCACCGGGTGACTTTTCGCCCCGCCTCGCCGCCGGCCCCAGGCCATCCGCAGCCCGTGCCGTTCTCGAAGCCCGTAAAGCCCGTGAGGTTCACCCATGAGTGCAGTTCAAGATCACGTTCTGTCGCGATTTCTGACGCTCTACAACGAGCCAAAGACGGACAATCTCGAAGCGTTCTTCGACGAATACGAGCGCGCTCTTGGCCACTTCCCCGCCGAGGTGCTGCGCCGCGCTGCGAACCGCGTCATCGACGACCAGGTGTTCAAGGCTTGGCCGACACCGGGCGAGTGCCGCAAGGCTGCCGAGTACGTGGCGCAGCTGATGCCGAAGCCAGTTCCGACGCAAGCTGAGCTCGACAAGCAAGCCGAGAAATGGCCGGCGCCGAGCGAGGAAAGCAAAGCCCGCGTGCGGAGCCTTGTCGAGTTGGCGAAGCAGAACTTGCGCAAGCCGGTAGGTGATATTCCAGCCAACCCAAACCTGAGGCGCGGTCTCACAGAGACCAGCAAGCGCATAACGGGCGAGGCCGCAGAATGAACCCCTCCCTAGCCCACGCCCTCTTCACCAAAGGGATAGACACCTACGACATCGCAAAAGGTCATGGGATCAGGGAAGCAGAAGTCGTCGAAGCGCTGATCAGATACCGGGAGATGAAGCGTGAAGCATCAATGGACAGACTGGATCAACCACGTGCCTGGGCAGCGGATGCCGATCGGCACGCACATCCTCGTTGAGCTGAAGGATCGGCATGGCCACCTTTACATCCAAGAGGGGACGATATCGGCCATCGAGTTCGCAATGCCAAACTGGGAAATGGTCGATGAGTTCGGCACACACGCGCTGATCACTCGCTACAAGCTGCGCTCTGTCGCTGACGATACGGAGACGGAGCAGGAAGCACGCAACCTCGTGGAGGCCTGATGCGCATCCATCTAACGACAAAGCAATGGAAATCAGGCCCAAAGCGTAAGTCCGTCTCTCAGAGAATAGCTGAGAGACGCAGCCGCAAGGTCAAAGTCGTAAAAAAGGTGAAGCAGTGATCGACATCACCGGGAAGAAATTTGGCAGGTGGCTAGTCATCGAAAGGTCGGGGAGCATCCGCGGACAAGCTGCGTGGGTATGTGAGTGCGAATGCGGTCGCCGAAAGAACGTAGCGTCCTGGGAACTCAGGAGGGGAGCATCTAGGTCTTGCGGCTGTCTGCGTAACGATATGCTGAGTGCGCGAAGACTGAAACACGGAAAGACCAGAGGCGAAAGCATCGCTGAGTATCGCGCTTGGGCAGCCATGCGCAACCGCTGCTCAAACCCAAAAGAGCAATATCGCCATTGGCGCGACCGCGGCATCACCGTGTGCGAGAGGTGGGAGAAATTCGAAAATTTCTATGAAGACATGGGGCCGCGTCCCAGCGACAAGCACTCGCTAGATCGTATCGACGTTGATGGGGACTACGAGCTTGGCAATTGCCGATGGGCCACGCAGTCAGAACAGCAGAGAAATCGCACTGACGCCTTCAAACTGGTCATTCGCGGTAAGTTGATGTCGATAGCCGATGCGGCCGCCGCTCATGGCGTGAAGGCAAACACCGCAAAGCGAAGGATACGATTTTACGGATGGGACCCGGAGCTGGCAGTTACGGCTCCGGCCCACTCACAGCCTCCGAAGCCGTACAAGCGAAAGAAACGAGTGCGCGTCGAAGCCAAGGAAGACAAACGATGAGCCTCGCAGAGCACCTCCCACCCCGCCCCCGCATCAAGCGCAAGGCCGAGCCCTTCACCTGCCAGGAGTCCGGCGGCGCCTTCGCCTCCATAGTCTCTGACCTCTACCGCAAGGGGCGGATCACGCCGCGCCAAGTCAGAGCTGCCGAGATGTTCCTGCGTGACCTCACAGCCTATCACGGATCCACCGGCACCGGCGGCTACGGCGAGCGCGTCGACAGCTCGAGGAAACCCGGAGGGCATCTCGCGGGCTGGACCCAGGCCCACGTCAACGCCCAAGCCATCCTCGACAAGCTGTGGCACCACGAGCGGCGCACGCTCGAATATCTGATCACCGCTCGGGAGAAGCAGCGCCCCTCACTCGCCGACTTTGGCCGTGCCATGTTCGGGTACGAAGACAAGTCGATGGCTATCGCATCGGCAATTGCGAAGATCGGGTGTTTGCTGGATTCAATCGGCGAGCACTACCTTGGAAATGAGTCCTGCGAGCAACATGCGAATTAAATTCACAGGATACGGACGAAAACAGCTGTCAACGTCCGGACGAAGCGGATAAAACTACGCGCGAGGCGCTAATTGCGTCACCCCGCTACCAGGGGTCCAAAGGTCACTCAGCCAACAGCTCGGGTGGCCTTTTCCATTTCCCCCATTCCCACACGGCGCCCGCGGTTACCAGCCAGCGCTCTCGGCACAGCCACACACCGCCTCTCCACCAGAGAAGCGCGCAATTTCTGCATCGCACGTGATGGGAAGTATTCACCACCACCAGAAGCAGCACACAGAACCTAGGAGAACGCAGATGCTCACCGTCAAGCACATCGAAGTTACGGGACACGAGACCATCTACGACGCCACCCGCGTCGCTTACCAGCCGCGCATGCGGGCAGATGGGGAAGCATACAGTTTCGGCAACACGGCTGAATCTTCAGACGACATTGCTGCCTGCGTGTTCATCGACAATCCAAAGGGCGACACCATCCCGTTGGGAAGCTTCGGCACGTTCTACGTCATGAACGAGGCGGGCAAGACGGTGGCAACGTATCGCCTGGGTGATCCCGCGGCGAAGTGCTGCCCAGGCGACGTCATCGGCATTTCCATCTCATCCGCTGGCGGCACCGCTACTTGCGGCCCAATCGGTTCTGGCGGTGTTGCACCGCTGTGGCCTGTGCTGCCGGCAAGCTGGCGAAGTAGGGGCTAGGACATGCCAAGTTCGACATTCGTATTTTTTTACGACTTCTCCGAGCAACTCGGAAAATCGGTTCATGACTTCTCTTCGCACACGTTCAAGGTGGCGCTGACCAATACGGCCCCCACGGCATCGACCGGGGCGGCTCTGTCTGACATCACGCAGATATCCACCGGCGGTGGCTACACGTCTGGGGCCGGCGGTGGCTATGCCCTCGATGGTGTAACGTGGACGCAATCGTCCAATGTCACCAAGCTCACCGTCACAGATGAGGTGATCACGGCATCCGGCGCCAGCGTTGGGCCGTTCCGCTATGCGGTAATCTACAACGACAGCGCGTCTTCTCCGGCTGATGCCTTGATTGGGTATCTCGACTACGGCTCGGCTCTCACTCTGGCTGACACTGAAAGCCTGACACTGGACTTCGATGCATCCGCTGGCCTGATGACGGTGACGGTATGACCTTCAAATTCGACACGGCTTCGGCCCAGGCGCGCTTTCACGAACTCAAAGGCCAGCGCGATTCCATCCGTGAGCAGTCGGCGCCCATTCGGGCAGAGCGCGACCGGATCGAAGCGGAAGCCAAGGCAAAAGTGGCCGAACTCGACGCACAGATCAGAGCCATCGAAGAACCTCTCCCACCAGTGAAGGAAGAGATGGCGTTTCTGTGCCGGGCGCTCGGCGGGAAGACGGGGACGGCGGCGTGAGCCTCGCTGTCATCGGTGTAGACGGCCCAACGTCATCTACTGACGGGCAGGCTGCCGTCTTTGACGGCACAACCGGAAAGAAGATCAAGAGCGCTGGCTATACGCCGCGTGAGGTGCTGACGGCAGATCGCACGTACTATGTGCGTACGGATGGGAGCGATAGCAACACCGGGCTAGTAAACTCGTCAGGTGGGGCATTTCTAACGATTCAAAAGGCGATAGATGCAGCGGTGTCTTGTGACCTGTCCATCTACGCCATCACCATCCAGGCCGGCGCTGGCACATTTACTGGAGCCAACGTCCTGAAGGGATACGTTGGCGTCGGTCCAATCACTATTGTTGGTGACGAAAGCACGCCGTCCAATGTCGCCATATCGGTAACGTCTAACTCGTGCTTCACTGCCTCTTCTGTTTCTGGGACGTGGCGAATTCGCGGTGTAACCATCAGCACGACTTCGGCCGGTCACGGGATAAACGCATCTGGCACGCCGACATATATCGAAGTGCAGAATTGTGCCTTTGGAACGTGCGCCACTGGGTACGCGCACGTTACCTCGTTTAGTGGGTCTAGCGTCAGATTCACGGGCAGTTATTCGATAACTGGCGGCATTACCTCTGGTCGGCATCTGTACGCCGAGGCAACTGGTTCCATCAGCTACAGTGGCACGATCACTGTCACGCTTACTGGAACACCAGCGTTCGGCATCTTTGCTCTGTGCGATCGCGCTGGCCTCATCATCACCAACAGCATCCCGACATTCTCTGGGTCAGCCACAGGGCAACGATATTCCGTGTCGCTAAATTCCATCATCTATACCGGCGGCAGCGGCGCCAACTTTTTCCCTGGTAACAGCGCTGGCGCAACGGCAACCGGAGGCCAGTACGCCTAATGGCCCTCTCCGAAGCCTACGTCAACTCAGGCACGTCGATCTCGACCACGGAATATTCGCTCACCAACGATTCAACGACCGTTGCGACGCAGACCGACGACGGCCTCTATCAGGCCTTCATCGACTTCAGCAACATGGCCTCGGGTGACACCTACGTCATCCGCATTTACGAAAAGTGCTATGGTGCAGCAACGCAGCGCGTGTGCCAGTCGTGGACGCTCACCGGAGCTCAATCCGATCCGATCTGGGTATCTCCGCACCTGCAGTTGATGCACGGATGGGACATCACGGTACAGCGCACAGCGGGCACCGATCGCTCGATAGCCTGGTCGATTAGGAAGGTCGCGTGAGCTTCGCCTTTCCGTTCTGGCACTATACGGGTGCCGGACAGGCTCAAGAGCAAGCGTTCGTTGCGAGCTATACGCTCAACGTCACCGTTGGTGGCGTCACGATCACCGGCCAAAGCGTATCCATCACGGCCGCCCGCCAGCTTCACGCATCCGCGGCGAACGTCTCTGTTGCTGGTCAATCGGTAGCTCTTAGGGCGGCACACCAGCTTGCGGTAACCGGTGCAAACGTCCAGATCGACGGATACAGCGTCGTCACCGTCAAGGCGTCGATGCTGCACGCTCAGGTTGGCAACGTCGCTATAGCCGGGCAGTCTGTCGGCTTGCGCGCGGCGCGGCGCCTCGCGGCCGTGGCGGCCAATGTCGCGATTGCAGGCCAGAGTGTAAGCCTCAACCTCAACCGCCGCCTTGCTGTCACGGCAGCCAACGTAGCTGTTGCAGGCCAGTCCGTAGCCCTTCGCGCTGCCTACCAGCTTCACGTATCGACTGGCACCGTCACGGTTCAGGGCAACAGCGTAAGCCTCTGGTACACGCGCTATCTCGTCACCAGCACGGCCAACGTCTCTATCCAGGGCCAGACGGTACACTTAAAGGCAGATCGCCAGCTTCACGCTTCTGCGGCAAACGTATCCGTCCAGGGCCAATCGGTGTTTCTGCGACCGGCCTATGTGCTCCACGTGCTTCCTGGCAACGTGCTGATAGCTGGTGGTCAGAACATCCAGTTCTCCTACAGACGGCGGCGCGTCACTGGGGCAATTGGCGGTGCGCCTGATCTGGCTGTTATCGGTGGGCGGCAAGCATCCATGCCGGTGATCGGCGGGAGCCCGTCCGTTTCAGCTATTGCAGGCGCTCAAGCCTTATTGGCTCTATCCCGCGGCGGCTCAAAGATCAGAGGCTTCTAGGATGCTCAAGAACGGCCGCACCTACCCCGGCAACCCGATGCAGCTCACGGTAACCCTCGTCGATGAGAACGGGACAGCCGTCGACCCAGACACGGTCACCTTCAAAACCTACGACCCATGGGATCGGAAGGTTACCTACACCTACGGCACCGACAGCGAAGTCACCCGTTCTTCTGCCGGCGTCTACGTCGCTGAGATCACCCCCGACAAGGCAGGGCGCTGGAAATTCCGCTGGCAAACAACCGGCCCGGTATTCGCCACTGAGGACAGCTTCATTGTCCTCACCTCCCCATTCTACGAGGATTGCTACGAGGACTATGTGTGATGCTTGACCCCGTCAGAGAGGCATTCGTCCAGGAGTTTCACGCCACTGGCAACGCTTCAGAAGCGCTCCGCAAAGCCAAGCCTCATGCTGCGAAATGGAAGCCTCAGGTTGTCCATGTCAAAGCATCCGAAATGCTCAAAGAGGATGAGGTTCAGGTAAGGTTGCAGGAGCTTCAGGAAGAAGCGGCTGAAAAGCATGGGATTTCCATCGACACCCTTACCGATATGGCCCGCAAGGCCTTCGATTTAGCGATGAAAGAGTCAGTGCAGGCCCCCGCCGCAGCCGTGTCGGCTGTTATGGCGCTCGGCAAATTGCACGGGCTGATCGTCGACAAGAAAGAGGTGAAAAGGGTGCGTGATGTTGCAGACATCAGCGACGACGAACTTGCTGCTCTCGCCAGATCAGGCAGCCCGGGAGTTGCTAAGACGGAGAGCGGCAAGAAAAAGTCTAATCGCGTTCACTAGGTACACCCACAACGACTACCGTCCGGCACCCCATCACGAACTCATCGCCGAAAAGCTCGAGGCCGTAGCAGCTGGCAAAATACAGCGCCTCAAGATCAGGATGCCACCGCGACACGGCAAGTCGGAGCTGGCATCTAAGCGTTTTCCAGCTTGGTTTCTGGGTGGCAGTCCTTACCGCAACATCATTGCGGCCAGCTACAACTCTGACTTGGCCACGGACTTTGGCCGCGAGGTGCGCAACATCGTCGGCTCGGCTCGATACCGGGCGCTGTTCGATGTGAGCCTGTCGCAGGATTCCACGGCGGCCAACCGCTGGCACACCGATCAGGGCGGCATGTACGTGGCTGCAGGTATCGGCACGGCCGTCACGGGGCGTGGCGCGCACGTCCTGCTGATAGACGACCCATTCAAGGACCGCGAAGAGGCCGACAGCGAGAACCACCGCGAGAAGGTCTGGCGCTGGTACACTTCGACGGCCTACACGCGGCTAGAAGCCGACCTGAAAGATGGTGACGTTGCCGAGGACGATGATCTTTGGAACGAGTTGCGCGCCGACATTGATGCGGGGCGAGCAGAGCCCTTCGAGGGCGCCATCGTCCTCATCAATACTCGTTGGCACGAGGACGACCTAGACGGCAGACTGGAGCAGGAAGAGAAGCGCGGCGGCGAGAAGTGGGACGTGCTCGACCTTCCCGCGATTCTTGCAGACGGGCGCGCGCTATGGCCTGCCAAGTATCCCCTGGAGCGCCTCGAAGCGATCCGAACCGTTATTGGCACACGCGACTGGAGCGCGCTCTACCAACAGCGTCCAGCGCCTGACGAGGGCCTGTATTTCAAGCGTGAGTGGTTCCGCTACTACGACGAACTGCCAAAGCATCTGCGGTTCTATGGCGCTTCCGACTATGCGGTGACGGCCGATGGCGGCGACCACACGGTTCACGGCGTCGTCGGCGTCGATCCTGACGATAACCTCTACGTGGCCGACCTTTGGAGCGAGCAGACCGAAAGCAACGTCTGGATCGAGGTGTTCATCGATCTTCTGGCCAAGTGGAAGCCGCTCACCTGGGCGGAAGAGCAAGGCCAGATCCTCAAGTCGCTTGGGCCGTTCATAGACAAGCGCATGCGCGAGCGCAAGGTCTACGGGCGCCGCGAGCAATTCACCTCGGCCGTCGATAAGCCGACCCGCTCGCGTGCATTCCAGGCCCGCTGTGCGATGGGCAAGGTCTACCTGCCACGCAACGCACCATGGCTCTCCGATTTGCTTGGCGTGCTCATGTCGTTCCCGGCCGGCAAACGGGATGACGAGGTCGATATGTTGGGCCTGATCGGCCGCATGCTCGATGAAATGGCGTCTGGCCAAGTGCCAAAGGCACCACCGCCGAAGAAGCCGAACGACTACAAAGCAGCCAGAGAGGACGGGGACAGTTGGCGATGACGAAGGGAGGGAAGCCATGCTAGCTGACGCCGCCCAATCGGTCGATAAGACCGGCCTGCAGGCAACTGCAGTTGCGCCTCAGGGTCAGGCGACGCCGGCCGACGTGCGCCGTTACTGGCGCTATCTGCGCGGCTTCGAGACGGCCAAGAAGCCCGAACTCGACGAAGGCGCCACACACTCGAAGTATTACCACGACAAGCAGTGGACCGACGCTGAAAAGGCCAAGCTCAAGAAGCGCAAGCAGCCCGAGGTCGTCGACAACCTCGTCAAGCGCAAGGTCGACTTCCTGGTGGGTGTCGAGCAGCGCATGCGCCGCGACCCGCACGCCTATCCTCGCACCCCAAAGCATGAGCAGGACGCCGACGTCGCAACGGCCGGCATTCGGTACGTGTGCGACCAGAACCGCTGGGATAACCTGTCATCCGAGGGCATGCACGACGGCTTGACGCAGGGCAAGGGCGCCATCTGGATCGGAATCAAGCCTGGACCCAACGGCAACGATGTGGCGCTTGAGATCTGCGACCCCGGCCGGTTCTTCTATGACCCGCGCTCCATCAAGCCGGACTTCTCCGATGCACGCTATATGGGCGTGCAGATCTGGCAGGATGTAGATGAGGTCACGGAAGCCCATCCCGACAAGGCCGACGCCATCGAGAAAATGACAGATGGCTCTGCCAGCCCTTCCAGCCGCATTTCGATCCCGGCGGATTATGATCAGGAGCTGCAGTGGACCGACCTTGACGCACGCCGGGTCCGCATCGTGGAACTCTACGAAAAGCGCATCCAGCCGCCGATGATGAAGTCGGTCTGGTATTACTGCAAGTTCTCAGGCGACGTCGTGCTGCAGTCGATGATCTCGCCCTATCAGAACGAGTACGGCGAACCGACGTGCCCATATGAGGCGTGGAGCCCGTACATCGACGAGATGGGCATCCGCTACGGCCTCATCCGCACGATGCAGACCATGCAGGACGAGGTGAACCATCGCCGCTCCCGCGCGCTCTATGAGTTGAACCACCGGCAGACGTTCTCCAACCGCCCCGGCGCAATCGAGGATATCGAGGCGTTCAAGAAAGAGCGCGACAATCCCGAGGGGCATCTCGAGTTCAATGCCGGCGAGTACGGCAAGGACGTGGGCTTCATCGACCGGACCAACCAGCTCAAAGGCCAGTTGGAGATGTTGCAGCAGTCGATCCAGCGCATGGAGAACTATGGACCAAACCCAGGTCTTATCGGGCAGGGTGGCGGTGTAGCCGATCAGTCGGGCCGCGCTATTCTCGCACAGCGGGACTCGGGCATGACCGAGCTTTCCCCCGTATTCGAGCGCCAGCGCAATTGGAAGCTCAGGGTCTATCGGGCGATCTGGGCGCGCATTCGGCAGGCATGGACTGCGGAGCGCTGGATCTCGATCACCGATGAGGAATCGGACGTCCAGCATCTGCCCATCAACCAGTATCAGATGGTAATGGACCCACAGACCGGGCAACCGCGCATTTCATCGCAGAACGTGGTGGCTCAGATCGACGTCGATATCATTCTCGACGAGGGCCCTGATACGGTCGTGATGCAGGAAGAGCTGATGCAGACGCTTTCTCAGCTCGGCAACACGCCGCCGCAGCTTTGGAAGGTATTCATCGAGCTTTCCCAGGTGAACCGCAAGGATCAGCTGATCAAGATGATCGACGAGGCCATGGCGCCACCACCAGAGCAGGCACAGCTTGCCGCCAAGATGGCAAAGCTGGAAGAACTGTTGCAGTCGGCTGCGGTGGACGAGAAGATCGCAGGCGTGGAATCCAAGCGCGCCGACACCATCGCCAAGCTGTTGACCGCGTTCACACCGCAAGCCCCTCAGACGCACGAGGACAAGCTGACGGGACAGGTGACGCAGCTACCCGCAGCGCCGCCGCCGGATATCAACGCCGCCCTCGCAGCCATGCAGGCATTTCCGCTGACGTATCCGAACCCGACAATCGGACAGCAGGATCAGCAGGAAGCGATGCAGCCGCAGATGCCACAAAGTCCCATGGATGGCGGGCAGCTGCAGGAAGCACAGGAAGGCGGGCCACCCATGCAAGGGCAAGGCAACGCATTGATGGGACCACCCGGCATGATGCCGGAACAAGGACAGCCGATGCCAGGAGGAATGCCCGTTGGAGCGTGATGAGATCGTCCGTGACTGTGCCCAGCACATCGAAGATCTATTCGCCCAGCATCACTCAGGCGGCCGGGGTGCGCGGCTGCGTGCAATCGAATTGGTAATCCGTGCCGCTATCCATGCATCGGAAGCGCACCCCGATGCACCTGAGTCGCGCGCACCCATCGCCAAGGCAGTCGGCAAGGACGGCACCTTCGACAAGCCGTTCTCCGATTATCTGAAGGTCGACCCAGACAAGGGCGCCGACTGATACCGTTTTTGTAAGCCGTGCGTCTCGCGCGGGCAGCGCGTCATCTGCCCATCGCCTCGTCTGAGCGCTTCAGACGTTCCTCGTGACCAGCAAACGACATTGCGGAGAGATGACCCATGACGACTGACCAGTCGGCATCGCTTGATGCTGCCCTGACCGACGTATTCTCACCAGGACGCGACAGAGGTGGCAATTCCGCGCCGCCTGAGACCCAGCCACCGGCCGAGCCTGCTGCACCACCACCCGCAGCCGAAGCAACGCCGCCGCCCGTCTCTCCCGAGGCCGTCGATCCAAACACTGGTCGCATGGTTCCGCTCGCCGAGCTTACCAACGAGCGCAAGAAGCTCAAAGGTGAGCGCGATGAAGAGCGGCGTCTGCGCATGGAAGCTGAGGCTCGCGCCAAGGTCTACCAGGAGCAGATCGACGCGGCCCGTCGTCAGCCGCCGCCGCAGGCACCCCAGCGTCAGCCAGTCCACATCCCCGATCCCGTAACAGATCCGGAAGCCTACGCGCGCTTCGTTCACCAGACGGCACAGCAGCAAGTTTTCGACGAGCGGCTGAACGCATCTGAGGACCGGGCACGCGACAAGTACGGCGACGATACCGTCAATGAAGCCTTTCAAGCGGCTCAGGCGGCCGGCCTTGTCGGCCCGCAGAGCCCACTTCTCCAGCAGCGTCACCCTTGGGGCGCGATGGTGGAGTGGTTCAAGCAGCAGAAGGCTTTGCAGACAATCGGCTCCGATCCGGATGCCTACGCCAACAGGATCAGGGAAGAAGAGCGCGCCAAGGTTCTCGCAGAACTGAAGGCGGGCAATGGACCCACGGCAGGGGCGCCGCAACAGTTCCCGGGAACGCTCGCTTCGGCAACGCAGCAGGGCGCGACCGGTCAGATCACCAAAAACCTTGAGGCTGCAACTTCAGACGTATTTGCCCCCGACCGAAAGGCGAGGGGGATGCGCCGGTAACGCGTGCCCGCAGCCTCGTGATCCATCCCTGACACGAGGAAAAAAGCAATGGCCTCCACTGCCGTACTAGCCGGTCTCGACCTTACCAAATGGTCGCCGAAGTTCCTGACCGAATACATCAGGAAGTCGGGTTTCGAGCCCTATATGGGCACTTCCGAAGACGACATCATCCACGTCAAGATGGACTTGCAGACGTCGGGTTTTACGATCCGCATCCCGCTGGTCGGCCGACTGCAGGGCCAGGGCGTGTCTGGAAACGCACCGCTCTCGGGTAACGAAGAGCAGCTGGACCAGTACTACCAGGACATCGCCTGGGACTTCTATCGTCACGCCATGACGGTCTCCAAGTACGACCAGGAGAAGTCGGCGGTCGATCTCGTCGGGCAGTTCCGCCCATCGCTGCGCAACTGGGCAGCGGAAAAGCATAAGTACCAGATCATCGATTGCCTGCACACGACGTCGGGCGGGCTCCTGTTCTCCGCTTCCGATGCCACGGCACGCAACCTTTGGATGAACAACAACGCCGATCGCGTTCTGTTCGGCGCAACGGTGGCGAATGCTGTCTCCGGTGTCCACGCAACGGCTCTCGCCCTTGTCGACAACACCGACGACAAGTTGACCACGACGCTGGCTTCGCAGGCGCGTTTGATGGCGCGCACGGCGAACCCGCACATCCGTCCTTACAAGACCGAGGACGGGCGCGAGTTCTACGTGATGTTCTGCCATCCGCTCGCGTTCCGCGATCTGAAGCGCGACACGGCGATGACCGCCGCCAACCGCGACGCGCGCCCGCGCGACGTGAGCAACAACCCGCTCTTCCAGGACGGTGACCTGATCTACGACGGAATCATCTTCCGTGAGATCCCCGAGTTCTACCAGCCTCGCGTCGGAGCGACATCGACAGCTCCGAACCCGGAAACGACATTCAACAACACGACACCGATCCAGTGCGGCGCCAACTTCCTGTGCGGTGCGCAGGCGCTTGGCAAGGTGATGAAGCAGGCACCGATGCCGACTGTGAAGTCGGAGGACGACTACGGCTTCATCAAGGGCGTCGGCATCGAGATGGCGCACAATTACTCGAAGCTGCGCTGGAACAACGCCGGCACGCCCAACAATGCCGGGACCGTGAAGGACGTCGGCATCGTCACTGTCTACACGGCCGCTGTGGCCTAATCGGGAGGACTGAACAATGGCAGTTTATCAAACCGACCTCTCGCGCAGCTTCGGCAAGGTCGTCGGCCCGGGCATCGCTCGTGCCAAGCACTCACTCGTGGCTATCGTCGCCATGACCACGGCCATGATCGACAACGCCAACGACGAGGTGGGGCTGTTCACTGCCCCGAAGGGCTTTGTCGTGACCGGCGCTACCGTCTCGGCAACCGACATGGACTCCTCGACCGGCCTTGCCATCGACATCGGCATCGTCGGGACGGAAGCCCTGTTTGTCGCGGCGGCAACGGTCGGCCAGGCGGGGACGCTGAGCGCGGCCCTCGCTCCGGCAGGCCATCTGTACAAGTTCGCCGCCGATACGCAGGTGCGTGCCTTCATCCAGACGGCTGCTTCCGGCACGCCGGCAGCAGGCACGCTCAAGGTTGAACTCGAAGGCTTCTTCGACACCGGCTTCGACACCACGGCGCTCGTCGCCTCCTAAGACCATTCGGGCCGGGATCACTCCCGGCCCGTTTCTCTCATGAGGGCATGACATGAAATTCCGCTACAAGGGCGACACGCCCTTAGAAAACCTCCTTGGCAACGACTGGAGCAAAGGCTCGATCCACGACTATACCGACGCCTATTCCATTCAGAAGCTGACCAACAATCCAACGCTGTTCGAAGCCGTCGAAGCAGCCGCCAAGCCTGAGAAGCCCAGCAAGGGCAAGGCTCCGAAGCCTGCCGAGCCCGAGGCTGCCGAATAATGGCGACCCGCACCCAGGCAGATCTTGCCAGCGCAGTTATGGAGGACCTTGCCCTGATCAATACAGGAGACGGGGAAGATCCTTCGGCTGCCGACCGCGCCATGATCACCCGGCGCTATCAGAACATGCTCGCCGAGATGCGCGATGAGAACATCGTCTATTGGTCCGACGATGCCATCCCCTATGAGGCATTCGAGGCCGTGGTCGGTCTCATGTCGCTGATCGTCGGGCCGTCGTTCGGCAAGCCCAAACTGGCGGAAGGTGAAGACTTCAACAACGCGCTGGATGGCGCAAAGCGCCGGCTGAGAAAGCGTGTGGTCAAGCCTGCCTCGGGTCTACCCGTTGGCGCAGACGATAGCTACTTCTAATGGCCCTCGTCCCGATCTCACTCGGCGTCCGCTCCAATCCTTCCCGTCACGCCAAGCAGGCAGGCAATGCCCGGCTGATCAACTGCTTTGCCGAGGAAATCGGCGAGGAAGGCAAGACGCAGTGGGTCATTACCGCATGCGCTGGTTTGGAGACGTTCGGCGTCAGCATGGGCACCGGTGCGGTACGCGGCGCGCTGGAGGTGGGGAACTTCCTCTACGTCGTCGCCGGGCAATACCTGCTCAAGGTCGACAAGGCGGGCAACTTCGAGACCATCGGCCCGATTCCCACCACTGGCCCTGTCTACATGCGCCGCAACCGCGCCGACCCGGTGCAGATCGGTATCGTCTCGGACAGCTATTACGCCGTGTGTGAAGACGATGTGCTGACGGAAATATCCGATCCTGACCTTCCAGCCCCTGCGGCACTCGCCTACCTCGACGGCTACGGCATTCTGCCGGGTGTGAACACCAACGGCCACTACATGATTACCGCCATTGACGACTTTACGGCGATCGATGGCTTGGACGAAGGCACCGCAGAAGCAGACCCTGATCCTATCGTGGTGAGCCACGAGCTCGGGCGCGAGGTCTATCACTTCGGCACCAAGACGACGGAAGCGCACCAGAACACGGGAGATGAAGATTTCCCGTTTACGCGCTCGCAGGTGATTGACGTTGGATGCGCTGCCAAGGGCAGTGTGTGGCCGGTCGATACGCCGAACGGCAAGGCGCTGATGTTCATTGCCCACGATCACACGGTCCGCCTGCTGATGGGGTATTCTACAGCGATCGTGTCGACGGGAGAAATCGACGACCTGATACGCCAGATGGCCGAAAGCCGCCGCCTGGACGAGATCGAGGCAACGTCATGGTCCTGGGGCGGCCGCTCGTTCTACGAGTTGTCGTCGGATACGTGGACTCGGGTCTACGACAGCAAGACCGGCTACTGGCACGAGCGCGCGAGCTATCTTCAGGACCGGTGGAATATCGGCAAGGTGATCTCGTTCGCCGGCATGCTGATCGCCGGGGATGCCACTACCGGCCAGCTCTACCGCATGCGGGACGATCTCTACGACGAGGCCGGGCAACCCATCGTGATGGAGATCATCACGCCGCCGGTGCACATGTTCCCATATGGCGGGATCATCAACGCGCTATATCCCGATATCGTGTCTGGTGTCGGCCTCAACACCACCGCGCCGCAGAACCTGGACCCTGTTGCGACCATAGACTGGTCGAAGGATGGCGGGGAATCCTGGTCATCGCCGCGTGAGGTAAAGCTGCATCGCCTCGGCCAGACCGGGCGCCGGGTTCAGCCGCTGACCAGAATGGGGCGGTTCGGGTCTAAGGGGGTGATCTTCCGCATCAGGGTTTCGGCGGCGGTGAAGCGTATCGTTCTGTCGATGCAGGCCGATATAGAGCAGTTGGCGGTGGGCTGATGTCGGATTCCGAGTTTATCCAGTCGGTCGCCATCGTCGACCCGAAAACGGGCATGCCGACAACCACGTTCCTGCAAAAGATCAACAGCGTCATGCGCACGCTGACGGGAACGAAATCAGGGCTCACCAGCTCCAAGGCCGGGCTCGAGCAGACAGCATCCGGCCATTGGCTGTTAGAGGCGCCGGAAGACAAGACATACGCCGTCATTCAGAAGGCTTCGCAGGCCTTCACCATCACCGAAGTGACGACGCGCTGCACCGCGGGAACGGCTACGGTGACGATCACCATCAACGGCACCAACCTCGGCGGCACGGCCAACAGCGCTTCTACGACGGAGCAGAGCCAGGCCCATTCATCTGCCAATGCAGTGGCAGCGGGTGACACGGTGGCGATTGTGGTTTCGAGCACGTCGAGTGCCGAGATGCTGACGGTGGATATCGCCGGAACGGTGACGCTCGACCCATGATCTTGGGAACGGGGATCATCGGCGGGGCAAAGCCGGTGCTGGTCTACAACGATCTTCTGTCCGACCTCGGGCAGAACCTCACCTCCGTCACCGTCAACAGTGTCCCGTTCGGTGACGAGCATTCGAGCCGCCGGGTGTTCGCTATGATCGGCGTTGGCATGGCGGAAGGATCATCCATCAGCGGCGTTACCATCGGCGGGGTTACAGCAACGCAGCATGTGCAAGCGCAGGCCACTGGCTCACCGGCACAGACACTCGGCATCTTCTCCGCTCTTGTTCCTACCGGGACCACAGGCACCATCTTCTGGACCAGAGCCGGAAGTGGCGACATGGACGGCGCTGGCGTGTTCTGTCTGTCGAGCTACTACCAGCGTAACGCGGCAGCTCACGATACAGCTTCAGATGTGACGGGTGGCAGTGGCTCTGCGGTTGTCGACGTCAACGTCAAGGGCGGCGGGTTCGTACTCGGGTTGGCCAAGCTGTCGTCATCACGCGTCACCACGTGGTCATTGTCCGGCAGCGACGCGGCACTGAGCTTTCTTCCCGAGCAAGACGTCAGCACCGATCACCAGATGGCCGGCCTTTCCGGCAGCCAATTGAGCGCGGCGAGCCCGATGGCTGTGCGTCTCAGCTTCTCCAACAGTTTCGGCGGGCCCTTCAAGGCCGACTGCGTTGCGGCGAGCTTTAGATAGGACGATAGAACAATGGGTTTGATCGGCTCATTCCTCGGTAACGACCAGAGGAAGGACATCCAGAGCGCCAACAAGCAGGCGAACAAGTACCTCGATACGGGGTACAACTCCGCCTATGGCGACTATTCTACGGCGGTCGACAACTACTCGCCGTATACCCAGTCTGGACAGCAGGCGAACGAGTTCTATGCGAACCTGCTTTCGCTCAACGGCAGCGACGCGGCCAACAGCGCATGGTCGACGCTATCGAGCAACCCGCTGTTCTCAGGACAGCTGGCATCCGACAGTAACGCCGTCTCGCGCACGCTCAACGCGCAAGGATCATCCGGGGGCGGAAAGGCGCAGCTCGCAGCGCAACGTGTGCTGCAAGGCAACGCGCTCAACTTCGCCAACCTCTATTCCGGCTTGAGCCAGCAGGGGTTGTCGGCAACGAACGCACAGTCGAATGCATTGCAGTCTCGTGGCGACATGACGACGAACTACTACGGCACCAAGGCGGGCAACGCGGTCAACTACGGAAACGCTCTCGCGCAGAGCCGAAGCACAGGCGTGAACAACCTGCTCAATCTTGGTGGTCTCGCTGTGTCGGCCTACACGGGCGGCATGGGCAGCGGACTGAAGAAGACGGCCTGAGGACAAGCACATGGCTTTCAACCCCCTGCCAGCTTACAACGTCGGCAATGCCCTCGACTTCTCCGGTCTCAATCAGGCGGTGAACAACTGGGGCGAGCGCCGCCAGCAGAACGCCCTCATGGGCTACAAGCAAGAGCAGGACGCCGTCCAGAACCAGCGCCAGAACGCATTGATGGGAATCCAGCAGAACCAGGAGAACCGGGCACAGACCATGTTTGACGACAAGCGCGGGCAGGAAGCGTTGAACGAGCTTGCCGGCGTCTATCAGATGATCGATCAGGCGCCAGAGACGGAACGCGCCGCACTCTACGGCCGGGTGCAGCCGATGTACTCCCGCCTACGTCAGCGCATCCCTGATTTCGATGCCGACTTGCAGGCCATGGGCGTGGATCCAAACGACCACGTCGCCGTGGGTAAGCTGGTCATGGGCCGCGCGCGCGGTTATGTCGACCCGATGAAGAACACCGCACCATCCAACGTGCGCGAGTACGAGTATTTCAACAAGCTCCCCCCCGACGAAAAGCAGCAGTACCTCACGATGAAGCGGGCGGAGAAGTATCTCGACACCGGTACGGAGTTCACCCGCCCCAACCCGATCGCACCAGGAGAAAACATCTCCACCGTGCCGAAGAACGTGGCGGGCGAGGAACGCGCCAAGGTCGAGGGCAAGGCTGCTGGCGAGACGGCGGTAGCGCTGCCGAAGCTGGAAATGGGCTTCCAGAACTTCAACAACAAGTCGGACCGGTTGCTGTCGGTGATCGACCGCGCCATTACCCGCATTGGCCCCAACACTACCGGTTGGGGCGGTCTGATGTCGTCGATCCCGGGCACCGAGGCGCGGGCACTGTCGACCGACCTCGACACCATCAAGGCCAACGTCGGCTTTGAGGAACTGCAGGCGATGCGCGATGCCTCGCCGACGGGCGGTGCATTGGGTCAGGTGTCGGAGCAGGAAAACAGGCTCTTGCAGTCGATCCGCGGCTCGCTGGATCAGCTCAACGCAGGGCAGAACCTCGCCGAGAACCTGAGCGTCGTGCGCGAGAGCGTGGCGCAATTGAAGGCTCTGAAGGCACAGCAGTGGCAGGCTGACCAAGCGCGGGCGGCAGGCGGAGGCGCGGCGGCACCGGCCGTCAACCCGCTGAAGCAGAAGTACGGCCTCGAATAGAAAACCCCCCGGAAACAAGTTCCGAGGGGTTCCAAGTATTCGGTAGTATAGTTTCAGACTAGAGCCCGCATCCGGTAGCGGTGGGCGGTGGCTTTCGGCAGCTGGAACTCGTTCCGAACCGCCGTGAAACTCGGTGGAACTCCATGCTTTGCCTGATAGGCGCGCACCCAGGAGACCACCTTGCCCTCTCGTGTGTGCTCGGGCTCCCGCATTGGTTCCGGGTCTGGAACCGCCACCGTCTCGTGTCCGAACCATAGGAACACGAAGCCGAGCAGTGTGAGTGCCAGCGTACCCGCGAGGGAAGGGGCAAGGTCGACGATCAGGGGATCAATCCCCGTGACAGTGGCGATGTGGTTCGAGGCCTTGGGGGCGGGCGTTTCCGCCAGCGTCTTGCGGGCCTGATCCAGCTTCGCCTCGGCCTCTTTGCACTTGCGGCCGCGACCAGAGCTGCACTCGGTTTTTGCGGCGCTTTCGGCGTATTCTACGGCGGCTTTCGCCTGCCCATAGGGCGCGTTCTGCGTCGCAACGCTCTGTGCCAGGTCAGCGCGGGCAGAGAGCAGTCGTTCCATGGTGGTGATGAAGCCGAAGCTCTCGCCACCGATGACGCCGAGAAGTGCGAGAAACGCGATGCCGTAGGAACCGCGGCTGGCCGCGCACTTCATGACGAAAGCTGCAACGGCGGCTGCCGCTGCCAGAGTGCCAACCACGAGTTTCATGTCGGGATCGGCCGTGTGGTGGACGTTGATGTAGCCGGCCACCGAGAACACTGCGAGACCGGCGATCGTTGCAAGGCCACGCGCAAAACGGGTATTCTGCATTGGGTAGTCCTTTCTGGAACAGAGGAAGGATTGCCAAGGCCTCATTCAGTGTTAGCGCACTGTTTGAGGCCGCTTTATTTGGCGATGTCTTGGGGAACAAAGTTAAAGTAAAGTATTAGCTGAGTAGAGGCAAGCACAGACGTAGTAATGATTCGGCGTTGTCTAATCACATTTTCGTGAACACGCAGCAAAGGCAGGCCGATGGACCTCGATCGCATCAAGCGCAACGTCGGAAAGATGGTGGAGCAGAACGCTCCCGAGACCGACATCGACCAGTACATCGCCTCCGAAGGCGCGACGCTGGATCAGGTGCGCGGCCATCGCACGGCAATGATCGACCCGCGCGCGGCGCAGCCGCAGCAGGCCGCGCAGCCGGATTTGTCGGTCGGTGAGACGGCGGCTGACGTCGGCAAGTCGCTCGGCATCGGTGTAGCTCAAGGTGGGATCGGCCTCGCCACACTGCCGGGAAACGTCGAGCAGCTGGGGCGCCTGGGGATCAACGCGGCTTCCCGCGGGCTTGGCGGTAACGACATCGTCTCCAACGATGCCTTCCTGCCCACCTACCAGGACGCCAAGGGTGCGATCGAGGGTTACACCGGAGAGTTCTACAAGCCGAAGACGACACTTGGCGAATACGCGCGCACCATCGGCGAGTTTGCGCCGATGGCTGCTACAGGCGGCGGCGGTCTTGCCGCGCGAGCAGCCAACGTGCTGGCGCCAGCCCTGGTGAGCGAGACTGCGGGGCAGGTGACCAAGGGCACGGCGATGGAGCCGTGGGCACGTGCTGCAGGCGGCCTTGCTGGTGGAATCGTCCCGCGCGCGGTGTCGCCTAATCCAGTAGACGCGACGCGTAACGCTCTGGTGCAGCAGCTAGACAACGAAGGCGTAACGGCGCTGACGGCCGGCCAACGCACAGGCTCCAAGCCGCTTCGCTGGATGGAGTCGGTAACGCAGGACACGCCTTTGAGCGGAGGTCGTGCGGCCGAGCGCATGGCGACGCAGAAAGAGCAGTTTACTCGCGCTGCTCTGCGCCGGGCTGGAGAGAATGCGCCACGGGCTACCCCTGATGTAATTGACGGAGCATTCACCCGCCTCGGCAATGAGTTCGGAGCGCTTGCTCAGCGGAACGTAATGCGCGCTGACCGACGTCTGCGGGATGACCTCGTCAATACCGTGGACGAATATCGTAGTCTTGTGCCAGAATCTCTGCGAGCGCCGGTAATAGAGAACGCGATCGACGATATTCGCACGGCCGTTCGCGACAACGGCGGGCGTCAGCTTCCGGGCGACGTATACCAGGCCTTTCGCTCGCGTTTCGAGCGGATGCGCCGGCAGTCGATCAATGATCCACAGATGTCGCGCACACTCGCAGATTTGCGAGATGCGCTCGACGACGCCATGGAGCGGTCAATCAGCCGGCCCGATGCCCAGGCGTGGCGGACAGCGCGCACTCAATACCGTCATCTGCTGACCATCGAGAAGGCGATGGGCGGTGCTGGCGAACTAACCGCGCAAGGTCTGTTGTCTCCGTCTCAGCTTCGCACCGCAGCGAAGAACCAGAACAAGCGAGCGTATTCGCGTGGCACGGACGAATTGGCAAACCTGGGCAGGGCTGGCGAAGCGATCATGAAGGAGCTACCGCAGTCCGGCACCGGTCCGCGTACGGCTGCGCAAAGCGTTATGAGCGGCATCGGCGCAGCGGCCGGCGGTGCAGTCGGTAATGTCCCTGGTGCTGTAGCGGGCGCCTTCGCGCCAATCGCTCTGCAAGGCGCTTTTGCGCGCGCTCTGATGTCTCGTCCGATCCAGAACTACCTCTCAAACCAGCTGGCCGCCGGATACATGGCCGGCCGCCCGCCGGTGGCGGTGAACGCCCTCGTGGCCCCGCAGATCAGCCAGGAGTACGGCCTGCAAGGGCAGACACCGTATCGCCCGCTGTTCGATGAGAACGGGAATCCGCTGCGCTAATCACCGTAGAAAGAGCGCAGCGCATACCAAACCAGTAACAAGATCAGCGCCTGGGGCACGTAGAACCAAGCGTAGCCGATGATCTTGTCGCGAAGTCTTATCTCGTCATCATTGTTGTCCATGCGTCTCCCCTCAACCCCGCAATTGCGATGGTAGCGCATGCCCTCTCCCTTCGAAACAGCCCTGAGCAAGCTCGCATCTCTACTCGGTGACGATACCCCGGAAGCGACAGCCTATGGCGTCAAGAACGCCCTCGCTGGCTACCCAGGCGTCGGGAAGGTCGAGAACGCGCTCAACCCCGATCCTCAGGTGACCAACCGCGCCTCTATGCTCCCCATCGGTAACTATGACGATGGCTCGGTCGGACCAGCATGGCCTCAGTCTGCCGTGGACGCTGGCAATGCCTTGATGCGTTTTCAGCGTGGAGAAGCACCACAGCCTCAAGACGCCGTGCTCGCAGGACTGGCTATGGCAGGGAGTGGGTTTGGAGGACTAGGAGCAAGGGCGGTAGAGAGCGGAGCGGCAAGGTTCGCTGCTAACCCCAAGGAAGCAGCTCCTGCTGGTCTTCTCGCCACCTCCAACCTGGACCGCATGAAAGCGGCAGAGAGCGCTCCGGCCCGTTCCATCCCCGATGCTCCGCAGTCTATTCCAGAGCTTCAAGGAATGATCGACAGCAACCTAGACAGGTTCGCCGTGTCACGATCGGTAGGAGATCAGGCGTTCTCGCAGGACCCAGCCCGATACAACGCCTATGCCTATGGCCTGCATGACGTGATGAACCCGGATTCCGAGTGGGCTATGAGTTCACCGACGCTGCAATCGGGTGGATCAGCGGCGCCCGCGGCGGTCAGCTCGAGCGAGCACCATTCACGTGCACAGCCGCGGGGAGAAGGGGGGAGGTTCGTCGCTAAGGATAGCTTCGACGGCCGTCTTGCTGCGCTAGATAAGATGCTGGTCGATCTCGATGGGGATGGCTTGCCGGATGTTGCTGTGCAACAGCAGGCTGGGAACGCGTTGCGGCGGATGAACCCAGAAGTATGGCCCTCTGACATCCACGTTCAGCAGACCATCGACGACATTCACCGCGAGGTGCCGTTGCCGCCGGCCTGGGATGAAATACCGAGCCCTATTCCGATCCCCTGGCGGGGCTGACTTTGACATGCCGTTCGCACGTGTAGCGCGTCGGCATACCCTTCACTGACACGCCATCCAACTGCCGGCGCATCTGCTCGCAAGACGCGACAGAGGCAAACTCCTTGCGCCCGATGTGCTCTCGGCCATCGAGCAGGGTGACGATCGTATACAGCGTGGCAGCGTCCATTCCTTCCCCCTACAACACAATCAAGGCTGAGCAATGACGGACGTCATCCAGATTCTAAAACCCGGCTGGCGTGCCTTCGACGCCAGCGGCGATGTTCTATCCGGCGCCGTCATCTATTGCTACGACGCCAACACGACGACCCCTAGAACAATCTATTCCGACAAGGGCCTGTCGACCGCCCTTGGAACGACGGTGACGTGCGATTCCGGCGGGTACCCCACATCCGATGGCAGCGCCAAGGTGGAACTGTACACCGGGAACACCGCCTACAAGCTGACCCTGAAGGACTCCGGCGGCTCCACTATCTGGTCGCACGACAACATCGTTGGCGCCCTCGATACCTCCGGCTTCCTCACCTCGGGTGAGCTGACACCGCAAACCCCTGTCACCAATATCTCCGTCGACACTTCGCCAACCTCTGAAGACGCCGCCGCCTACTACAACGTCAACTGTTCGGGCGGGACGGTGGCCATCAACCTGCCGGCAGCGAGCACCCTAGACAACGGCTGGTACATCAAGGTCCGCCATGACGGCACGGCCAATGCCGTGGTGATCGTCGCCAACGGCTCGGATGTGCAGAAGATCGGCAACCATGCCGGCGTTACCTCGTTCTCTCTCACCGATCGCGGCGCGGTAGCTACCATTACCTGTGATGGAACCGGGTTCAAGGTGGAGCAGTCCTCCCCGTCCCTGTTCAACACGATTGGCATTATCCGCATTGCCGATCGTCTGTCTGCGCCTCCGGTAAGCCCGGCCACTGGGGCACGCTACATCCTCACCACGACCCCTTCCGGCGATTGGTCGACATATGCCGAACACGACATCGTGGAGAAGGCTTCCACGGGCTGGTTCAAGATCACCCCGCCAACCGACTGCGGGTGGATGGCCTACGTTCAGGACGAGGACCAGAACTATCAGTTCATCGGTTCCGCATGGCAGGCAGCATACGCCACCAACACTGAGGCTGCGGCAGGCAGCGCCGCCAACAAGGCTCTTGTGCCGGCGAACTTTGCCTATCTGCCGGGGTGCCTGCTAGGCGTCCTGGAAGACCGCAAGACAGCAGGAACCGACCCGCAGAGCATCGGCAGTTCGTGGGCAGACCGCAACCTCAACTCCGAGCGCTACGACCGGCTGAGCATTCTATCGATCTCGTCCAACCAGTTCACGATTTCCGAGGCCGGAACCTACGAAATCTTCTGGGAGTCCCCGTTCTTCGGCGGAGCCGCAAAATCCCGTCTCTACAACGTCTCCGATGCTTCGGAAGTGGAGATCGGCTCGCAGGGCCGGTGGACGGGCGGCACGGGCTCGACCTGGTACCAGTCGACGGGCATTGCCCGGGTGACGATATCAGGATCGAAAACCTTCTCCATCCAGGCCAGAGGCTCTGGTGCTGGCGGCGCTTATTCGGACGTCGACAGCAAGCAGGAAATCTACACCCGCGTCATCATCCGCAGAGGCTAGGCCGATGGCTGAAGAACACCACCATGATCCAACACTGGATCCACGCACCTGTGCCCGTCTCGATGCGCTGGAGGAAGCTATCCTCAACGGTAACGTGGTTCCATTGCAAACGGTTGCAGCCGGAAAACCAGTTGCCCCAGAGATGACCGCACGCCTTGCCGAGCACGATGCACGGGTGTCGGAAGTGATCCAGCAGGCGACAGAGGCATTCGAGGCGATCTCACGCTCTGACAGCGAGAGGATCACCGCCCTTGAACAGCAGGTGACAAAGATCCAGGACATCCTCGTCAATCTGGCAGAACGGTGGGGGAAGCAATGAGCATCGAACTCACCGAAAAGCAGAAGGAGCGCACGCGCAAGAATCTCATCGGCGTGCATCCCCACCTGGTGCAGGTGGTCGAAAGGGCCCAGGAGATCACCACCGTTCCCTTCGTCGTCACGGAAGGTCTGCGCACGCTCGACCGGCAAAAGCAGTTGAAAGCGGCGGGGAAGAGCTGGACGCTCAATTCCAGGCACCTCACCGGCCATGCCGTCGATTTGGTGGATGCCGACGACTTCAAGTACGACATCCCCGACATGACCAAGATACACGATGCCATGCTCGGCGCCAGCAAAGAGCTTGGTATTCCCCTGGTGTGGGGCGGGGACTGGAAGCAGCGGGATACCCCGCACTTCGAACTCGACAAGCGCAGCTATCCATCCAACGGTGTCGGCACCACGACGCGCGTGCTCGAAACGGCTGCGAAGGTGGCTGCGAACCGGGTCGTGCTCACGGGCGCAGCTGGCGGCGCCGTGGTTGGCGCACAGGAGGCCGCGGAGAAGGTGGCCGCTACCCCTACGCCAGTCATTGACCCAACGCCTCTGGCGACTCTCCCAAGCCCGCCGCTGCACGTCACTGAAAACCTCAGCAGGGCAGGGGAGTGGAAGGGCGCCGGACAGACGGCAATGTCGTTCATCGACTTCGCCCAGTCGCAACCATACCTGTTTGGCGCGCTCGCGCTGACGGTGGCTATTCTGCTGTTTGGCCCGCGCATCGCAAAGAGGCTCGGATGGGAGGTTTGATCGCCTATCTGGCAGGTCCATTCGGAACCTTCGCCGTCATCGCCGGAGCGGCCCTCATCGCCTTCGGGGCGTGGCAGTTCAACAATTTCACCCAGCGTAGCAAGGGAGCAGAGCAACAGATCGCCAGGACGGAGAAGGCCAATGCGGCTGTCATCGGGCGCGCTAATCGCGTGCGCACTAAGTCTATCTCTCCCGGGGTGCGGGGCACAGTTGACCCCAACTACATCGACTAGCCCAGCAGTCGCCCAGGCGTATCAGTACATCCCCAATTCGACGCAGTGCCCGATGCAGGTTCAGCAGGCGATTTCGGCACACAACTCGGTGCATGCATCGAACCTCACCGGAAAAGAAACGGTGTGGAAGGCAAAGCCGGTGCCGCTCAAGAAGACGGCGCCTCCGGTGCCGGTGGGTTAGCGGCCACTATCTCCAAATCATCTCGCGTTCCGATCTGCCTGTGGTAGCGCAGGATGCTCCCGTCGCGCATCACGTGCGCGTATGAATCCTCGAAGATAGCCTCAAACTCGAGTTCTCCGGTTGCATCACAGTGGTGCAATGGCGCTAGAGGGCCGCTCCCGTCCTCATTGCGTAGCCACCACAGGGCTTTCCCGTCGAGTCTAACCGCCAGTTTTTCGCTCATCTTCATCACCTCAGGAGAACCACCATGCGCATCTTGCTCGCACTGCTTCTTGCTGTCTCAATCTCTGCCTGCACCCGCTCTCTCGCCATCGAGAAGGAAATGGATCAAGCAGTATCAGAACTCGATAAGTCTATCTGGTCAGATGGGTTGAAGCCTATCGTGAAGCCGGAGAAGGATAAGGGACTGCCGCCGTTGAAGTAGATTTCACTCGTTTTCACCTTCGGTGTGATACGCGTATTCGCCGAAATGAAACCTAGCGGCAGCTTTATAAGCTGCCGAGGCCTGCTCTTTATCTGGGTATAGGCCAAGGCTTTTTCTGCGCCCCCGAACGGTTATGTAAGCATTCCACTTCTTACACTGAGAGTGCCAACTAACGCCTTTGTACCCAGACGTATTTCTTTGCGTCGGCCCCTTGTTGGCTTGGTTCTGGCTGGGCGAAGCAAGCCTCAGGTTTATAAGGCGATTGTCGTCGCGGACGTGGTTGATGTGGTCAATCTCGTTTGGGGGCCACTCCCCGTAGACATAGAGCCAGATGAGGCGGTGCACTCGATAGCACCTGCCGTTTATTTCTACCCGCAAGTACCCTTGCTCATTTCTTGTTCCGATTATATCGCCGGGCCTCGCACGCCGCCTAGGAATGCGCCATCGCATTACGCCAGTTTCTGGATCGTAAGTCACGAGATCGCGAAGTCGCGTCTGTGTCAAATCCACCATTGCTCCTCACAATCTCATGAAGGCTGCCATGACACATGCGCCAGGAATACGAGCGAGAAACTCTGAACGGGTCTACCGCATTAGTCATCCTGAAACTCGACAGTATCCAGAGGGATGTGATCGAGCACCGTCACGAAACCAGGATCGGCATGCAAACTTTGACCACGCGTTTGGATACGCTCGAAGCCAAGGGGTCAGCGCTGGACCGGCTCAAGGATCTGTCCGGCTGGCTAACGGGGGCAATAATTCTAATCCTGGCCCTGGCAGGAAAGTGGAACGAGCTTGGCGCCTTCCTCGGGGCAAGCGGGAGATAGGGTTGCTGGTCTTCATGCCATTGACCATTGTCGTCTGTGTCGTCAGCTGGATGGTGTAGGGCTCCTATTTGTCGGTCGCCTTGAATGGCGCCAGCTTAAATTTGGTCGGCCCGAATATTGGATCGCTCACCGTAACCTCAGCGCTGTCGGCAACGCGCCCACGCTTAAACGGTAGACGCATTTCACGCCCGCCGCGCTCGCGTGTCTGGCAGACAATTTCATTGTCGAGAACGGCGGTGATCCACAGCCAATGGAACTCATACGGAGCGTTGAGGCTGGCGCCTTCGAGCATCCCCAGGTTCGCGTCTTTGAACCGCTTGACGTAGTTTCCGACGATCACTGCGGCTCCTTCAGTTCTTTCGAGCATTCCCAAAATCGGGCTCATCAACGACGTGCGGCGAGAACACGACCTGAACTTCATCGCCGAGTGACGCCGCCCATTCTTCAGCGCGCTCGATGCTTCCGAACATCGCCACTCGGTCGAGATCGCCCCCGCCAAAGACGGACACGAGAATGACGTTCCCGGCCCCGCCGCGATGCTGGTTGTAGAACTCGCGCCACTCCTCGCCTTCACCGGCTACGTTCTTGGTCACTTGGCTCTCCTTATTTGTCTTCGATCCGGAGCAGCGCGTCTACGTCCACTTTGACGACGCGCTCGTAGCGTTGCTGTGCCTCCGCCTTCGTCTTAAACAGGGCGACCGTCAGCGGCGTGTACTCGTCAGTGCTACGGTCATCGGTCGCAACGTGGCCATCCATGACGCCGGCCCACATCACGCCGCGCAAGCTCCCCAAACCCATCTGCCTCTCCCTACGTTCGTAAACTTCTCTATGTCCCTAAACTCGGGACGCTCCTTTGCGTGGGTCAATTCTTCATCGTCTGGCCGCAGCACGGACAGACATCCTTAAGTCGCGTCTGACGCCAGCCGCCGGGGCGGCGCTCGATGAAACCACCAGTGACCAATGCGTTTAGGTGCTTCGTCATCGACCCCGGCGAAGTCGTTCGGGTGAACTCGCAAAGCTCGGTGAGCGTAGGCGCGTACCCGTGCTTCGCTGTGTGCTTGCGAATGATCTTCAGGACGGTGGATTGCGCCTCGGTCAACACGCCCGCTTCGCCTGCGTATCGGAAGCGGCCCACAGTGCTTGACGCAAGATGTCATCGCCAGCGTCGGTGGTGATGTGTGTCGGCTGGTCATCGTCCATGACGAAATGCACAAGGCCGAGTTTCTCTAGCCGCTTGGTCGCTGCGATTTGGGCTTCGTCGTAGGGCAGCTTGCGCACGAGCCCGCCACACACGGCGAGAACGTCTTGCTCTAGTGGTGATAGGTCCATCTGCTTCTCCTTATGATGGAATGAAGCGCGGCAAATCTGGCCGCAGCCCTCGGATGTGACGGACGAACGATTGGGCCTTGTCGCTTTCGTCGCAATCTCCAGTATCCCAATCTGCGGCGCACACCATTTCGATGTGCTCAAGCGCGCGGCCGAGTTGCCTCTTTAGGATTTCATTGTCGGACTGTAGCCACTGGCTCACTGCGGCCTCCTATGTGGACTCGGGGTTGTTCTGCAAATGATCGCGTTCAGCGTTGGCGATGCGCCCCATGATGTTGGTGATGAGAAAGCCACGGTCGGGGTCAAACACCTTCATGTCGCCGAAGCGTTCCATGTCGAAAAGTATCTCGGCCGCCAGCTTGGCGCGTTCGTCATCCGTCAGCACTTGCGTCTCCCTCTTTCGCGCAGCTTCTGCCTCGGCGTAGCGCACCACGAGCCACACGAGGCTATCGACGCCGCCGCGCGTCTCCCATGATCGTCTAGGTTCACGCTCGCGCACGGTCGGCTCCTTTGCGTGGATCAATCCGCGCGGTCGAACATGGCTTCTAGGAAGGCGTCTGCGCCAGCCGGTGCGGATCTCATAAAAGCGTGCGCCTCGTCATACTCACCATCGACCACCAACAGCAGTTCGTCGTCGGTCAGACCGGCGAAGTAGGCGCTGATAGCCGGAAGGTCCATCGCCACGTCGAGGCCGTCCTTGACGATGCACTGCTCTAGATAGTTGAGCGCGCTACGCTCGCCGCGGTAGCGGTTGATTCCGCCGTTGCATCGTTCCATCGCGAGATACGCGCGAGTGATGCCGGGTAGTCGTTTCTCGATGCTGGCCATCCGGGCCTCCTATTTCTCAGTTGCGCTCTTGACGAGCGGCGGCCAGTTGCCCGCCAGCGCGTCAGCGTCAGACGTTGCGAGAATTTGCCGGATCACCTCGTCGTCTACGGCGTCCTGCATTTCAATCTCGACGGCGCGTTGCCATTCCGGCGTGCGCTCCACGTCGCCGCCTTCGCGCGCCGCCCGAGCATAGGCATCTTGCTTCAATATGCGGGTGGTTGTCGGCTTGCCGTCTGCGTCGAAATCCAAGTGCCTCTCCTTTTATGCGCTCTTGTAGGCGGGGACTTGCGGCCCCCACACGAAGTTTTCGAGCGACTGCCATTTGGCGACACCGGGAACCATAACCATCAGGTAGGCGAAATAAACCCCTGGTTAGCAGCTGGGCGCCGAAGTCCGTCAGGACGTTGTCCGGCCGGCAAGGGAACTTGAAGACAAATTTGTTAGCGGCTCGATTGAAGCTCGTCAGCCAATCGCTGTCCGTCACGTATGCCGAGAAGGCCTTTCGGATGTTCGTTTCTTCAGTCTCGATACGGCGGAGCCACGCGCCCACGAGGTGTGAAATGCTGTCGCTCATCTACGAAGTGCTCCCTGGTTCGTTGAGCCATTGATCCGGCTCACGCAGTATTTCTCCCACGACAGCATCAGCTTCCGCCGGCGCTCCAGCGCGTCGCTTCTCCGGTAGGCCTGTTCTGCTTCGTCACCAATGAGGTGCGAAAGGGCGGCCTCGGCGATCTCCCGCGGGAAGGTCGTACAGTCGCCAACCCAGTCCCGAAACGTGGAGCGGAACCCGTGCACCGTGGCATCCGGTGTTATACCACGCAGGCACATCGACATCGCCATCTCCGACAGAGGTTCTTTCGGGTTTCGCCCAGGAAACAGCCAGTCGCTCGGGTAGGATTCCATAGCGTCGTAAATTGCGATGCATCGGGGCGTTAACGGGACGCGGTGCTCGCGACCTTCCTTCATCCGCTCCGGCGGAACCACCCACACGCGGCTATCGCGATCGACCTCCGAACGCGGGGCAAGGATCGTCTCGCTCGTTCTGGCGGCCGTCAGGATGGTCCATTCCAGCGCCATGGCGGACACGCTGTCCAAGCGTCTCAGAGCCACTATGAACGCAGGCATTTGCTTATATGGCAGAGCCCGGTGGTGGCCTTTCTTGGCCCGTTGCTTTCCCAGCAGGTGCTTCAGGTGCCCGCGCCAGCGCGCCGGATTCTCTCCCGTCCGCAGCCCTCTGACCTTGGCCGCATCGAGCACGGTTTCGATGCGCGCTCTGACCTTGCGGGCCGTCTCAGGCTTCACCTGCCACACGTCCTTCAGCACCTCGACGATATCCTCGGTCGATACCTCTCCGATCAGGCGCCGGCGCAGCTTGGCGCAGTACCGGTCCCCGAGCGTGCGCCTCCAACTGGCGCGTGTGTCGTCGCTTTTAAAGCTGTTCTCGATGGCGTCCATGTAGGCGTCCGCCACCTCGCCGAAGGTAAGTCTGGCTAGCGCTGGCGTCTCGATCGCGCGCTTGGGGTCTTCTCCCCTGGACAGGGCCTCCCGGCAGCGTGCAGCCAGCGTCCTGGCAGCAGCCAGCGTCACGTCGCGTGCCGGCCCAAGGCTCAACGTTCGCTCGCGCTCTGCCCCCCGCTCACCGCGCTTGTAGCGGAACAGCCAAAGGCGCTCCAGTTCCTGCCCGCGCTTGCGGACGAACAGGTAGAGCCCGCCGCCGTCTGATATCTTACCTGGCGCGCTGGCTGACTGGACCTGCCGCGCGGTAAGATGATTGATCCCCCGACCCATCCCCGGTTCCCCCACGGGTGCGGTACCCACACCGGTACCCACACCGTCGCCTGCTTGCCATCGACAGGCGTTCATCCCGAGTCTCAGTGAAGACTCTGAAAGGGCGGCAAGGGAAGCATGAATCTCGATCACGTCCACGGCCGTTCGCTCTACTATGCGTCCCCTACGGGGCGCCAACCAATCTGTAAGTCATTGACGTTATATGGGGTTTTTGGGTTCATTTTCCCAAACCCGCACCCACCCATTCCCAGACCTTCCGGCTGTCCTGCCACCCCCGGGGTGCTAGGCCTTTCACGCGCCAGTCGGTCCATGGCAGAACGCGCCAACTTCTTCTGCTCGGAAGCCTTGGCGTAGCGCGCGACCTCCTCGAGGCTCGCGCGGCCGGTGATGGCGGCGATTTCATTTGCCGAGCAGCCCGACTCCGCAAGCTTGCCTCCGCGAGCCAGCGAGCCGCTTCTAGCCGGCCTCGAGAAACTCCTTGGACCAACTATAATAGCGGATCTGGGCGATGCCTTCCTTGCGGCAGAGTTCGGCGATTCTGTCCTCGCCGCGCAGGCCTTCGAGGACGATGCGGAACTTCTTGGTATCTCGCTGTCTCATCGTGTCCCTCCTCGGAGTTACGATGAACCGGTGATCCTCTCTTACGCAATCAGCTCGATCCGTCCGGTACGCCCTGACGGCGAACATCAAAGCCGTCAATGCGAAGACGAAGAGCTTCACGCGCGAAAAGCTCAAGCGGCGCCTTGGAGAGATCGATACGGCGATAGACAAGTATCTCCTCGAACTCGACCGTGCCGATGAGGCGGTGAGGCAGACAGGAATGTCAGTGAGGCTCGGCTTGCAAGAAGAAGTGACCGACCTCAACGGGCGCCCGCCGATCGTTAACGCTCGCGAGAAATTCTCCCCGTCGCTGCGTCAGTCCCGACCGAGCGCACTGCCCTAGGCGTGGGTAGCGCCGTATTTGTGCTTACAATGTGCGTACTCTGCATGGCGAGACGGGCCGGGGTAGGCCTAAGAGGAGAGTCAATGCCGCTAGCTGCCGTATCCGAAAAGACGTTCGGACGGGAGGTGCTGGGAGCCGCGATACCCGTCCTGGTAGAATTCTCTGCTGAGCATGCCCCGTCCCACGCGGCGTTGGACGACCTCTCCAACGAAATGGCGGGCACGATCAAAGTCGTGAGAGTCGACGTGGGCCAGCACCCTACGTTGAAAGATGAGTATGGGGTGCGCGGGCTGCCGACGCATATTCTATTCAAGTTCGGCAAGCCCGTATCGCGCAGGCTCGGAGGTCTGTCGTCGAAGGCAGAACTCAGGGAATGGGTCGCCGGCGCGCTCATTCTCGCGTTGGCAACGCGGAGAATCTCCACCGTCCGATCCGCCACCCAATTCAAGATGGCGAACGGCATGGAGGTTGTGGTGATTCCCGACCATCGCGCTCCGGTCGTCACACACATGGTCTGGTTCAGAGTAGGCGCTGCCGACGATCCGAAGGATTTCTCGGGAATCTCCCGCTTAGTCGAGCACCTGACGTTCACGTCACTGGACAGGATCACCGATGGTGACTTCTCAAAGACCATCTTGCGGCTCGGTGGACAGGCAGACGCGTTCATCTACCGGGATGCGACTGTGTTTTGGCAGTCTGTTCCCGGAGATCAGCTGAAGATGGCTATGGAGTCGGAAGTTGATCGCATGATCAACCTACACGTCACCGATGACGAGGTGGCGAGCGAGCGTGAAGTGATATTGGAGCAGCGCCGCTCTGAGATGGCCAATGATCCCGGTGCTCGTCTTGTCCACGAGATGAATGCGGCGCTCTATCGAGCCCATCCTTACGGTCGGCCGGTCATCGGTTTGCCTAGCGAGCTCGCCCGGCTTTCGCGCGAGGACGTGCAGCGCTTTCATAAGCTTCACTACGCGCCTAACAAGGCCATTCTTGTGGTTTCGGGCGACGTGACGCCCGAAGAAGTGAAACAGCTTGCGCACGAGACTTTTGGCAGGATCCCGGCAAATCCCAACGTTGCGCAACGTCCTCGGCTAAAAGAACCCTCGCAGATTGCCGCCCGCCGCGTGGCACTCGAGGCTCCGCATTCAACAACGGCGCGATTTTACCGAACCTATTCTCTACCAGGCTCCGCAACGGCAGCGCGCGGCGAAACGGAGGCGCTGGAGGTGCTTGCCAAAATTCTTGCCCGCGGCATCACATCCCGGCTCTATCGCAGGCTTGTCATCGGGGACAAGATTTCAACCTCAGTTACGGGTAACTACCTCGGCAACACGCTCGAGGCCGGCGAGCTTGAGCTAATGGCGTTGGCAACTGACGGTGACTTGAGCGCGATCGAGGCTGGGGTCGACGACGAAATCGAGGACATCCGCAAGAACGGAGTCACACAGGAAGAGCTCGTGTGCGCCAAAAGAAGTTTGGTGGCCGGTTACATCTACGGCAGCGCTGACCAATTCAATCTATCGCAACGCTACGGGTGGGCGGCAGCGCTCGGTCTGACCATTAAGGACATCGAGGAACGGCCAGCCGCCATTTCGAGGGTTTCCGCTGCCGACGTCGCGAAGGTTGCCAAGAAATACCTCATCGCGCGACGCTCAGTGACGGGCTGGTTGTCTTGCAGGCGAAAAGGCAGGAACGCTCGTCCAATTCAAGCATCGGCAGCTGTGCGAAGGCATCTTTGATGTCAAGCCCGGCTGCTTTGAGTCGCGATCTGGTGTTGGCCTAAGACAATGGACGTTCAGACCATAACGAGCCCCGGCGGCATCGAGGCGTGGCTCGTCGAAGACTACGCCGCGCCGATGTTCGTGCTGCACTATGCGTTCAAGGGCGGAGCTGCCCAGGACCCCATTGGAAAGGAAGGGCTCACGAATTTTGTCGCCCTCATGCTTGAGCAGGGGGCCGGGGACTTGACGGCGGTTGAGTTTCAGCAGCGGGTCGAGGACCTCGCCATACGTGTCGAGTTCGTGCCGGGTGTTGATGCCGTCACCGGAAGCATCGAGGCGCTCAGTGAGACGCGCAGCGAGGCCGCAGAGCTTGTCAGCCTTGCTCTGACGAGGCCGCGTTTCGATGTGGAAACCGTTGAGCGCGCGCGCAGGCGGCTGCTCGGCTTCCATGGGGGCGAGGCTCGTGCACCGCATCTCGTCGCGAACGCACAATGGAACGCCGTGGCCTTCGCAGGCCATCCCTACGGACGGGAGATCTATGGCAACGAGGCGTCGGTCAGCCGGATCACTCCCGAGGACCTGCGGAGCTACTGCAGGCGCGTCTTTGCCAAGGATAGACTAAAGGTCGTCGCTGTGGGTGACATCACTGTCGATGAGCTCGGAGTGTTCCTGGATCGGTTGTTCGGCGACCTGCCTGCCAATGCGGATCTCGTGGAGGTCTCGAAAGTCAGTCCGGTGACGGGCGGCCGGCTACGCGTCGCGGAAATGGATGTGCCGCAGTCGGTCGTGACGTTCGGCATGGGAGCGGTGTCGTACGATAGCCCGGACTACATTCCGGCACTCGTGCTGAGCCACATTTTTGGTGGTGACGGCTTCTCATCCAGGCTCATCAGGGAGCTGCGCGTCAAGCGTGGCCTCGTGCATTTTGCCAGCACTTGGCTGGAGCGTCGCCAGCATGCCGCGGTCTTCCGAGGCAGGATGGCGACGCGCAACGATACGGTGAGTCAATCGCTGCAAATCGTTCGCGATGAAATGCAGAAGATGTCGGATGGTCGCCTCAGCCAGGAGGAGCTGGACGATGCCAAGAGCTACCTCACTGTATCCTATCCTCTGACGTTCGGCTCTCATAGTAAGATTGCCGCGCAGCTGCTTGATCATTCAATTGTTGGGTTCGGCCCCGGCTTTTTCGAAACCCGTAAGGCCGCGATCGCAGCAGTCAGCCTCGGCGATCTGAAGCGCGTGGCAAAACATCTGCTCGACCCTGATAACCTCATCATATCCATCGCTGGCACCCCAACTTTGCAGCCGCCGCGAAACGCCTAATCGGCTAGGTGCGACGACTTGGCGCACCACGGCTCTTTGGGGGTCCAAAGCGGAGATGTTGCCTAAAATTTATGCAGCAATGGCCATGGATCGATCAGAAACGTTTCTGCCGGCGCCATTCACTAAGCTTACTCACCTTGTTCATGAACGCCTTATGACGTTTCCATCGTTTAGGGCGAAGCTGTCCGCTCCTTAAAGTCCCAGTCAGAAGCCGCGTCGCGGCGTCTGCGTAGCGTTTGAGTTGGGGGACAGTAATGAGTGGGTATGCGTACGCGCGCCGGGGGGCGCGTGTGGTGGCGTGCGTCCTGGCGCTTGGGGTGGCGGACGCTGCCGCGCAGCAGGCGCCGACGGAACAATCTCCTGAGAATTCAAGTCAGTCGCCCACTCCGGAAACGGGAACGGAAGCCGTGACGCCTGCCGAGCCGACGTCGTCACCACCAAATGCGGCTTCCGAGCCGGGGACCTCGACCTTGCCGGAGCTGGTGGTTGACGGAGAAACGAAGAAACCGGCGAAGGCAAAGGCCAAGGACAAAGCCGCCGTAACGACCGCGTCGGACAGCGCGCCGGTACAATCGGAAGCGCCGCCTCCCGGCGTCACGTTGGGGACGGCGGCGACGAGCGACACGGGCACCACGACCTTCGACGCCAACAACGTGCAGATGCGGACCGACGGCGGCGGTGACGCCAACACGTTCATGCGCAACCTGCCGAACGTTCAGTACCAGAACAGTAACGACTATAATCCTGGCGCGACTTCAACCAAAACCGTCGATACGAAACCGGCACTGCTGTCGATCAGCGGCGGCCGCACGTATGAGAACAACTTCATCCTCAACGGGGTATCAATCACCAACATTACCGGCCCCCAAAATAGCGATGCTGGCAATCTGGATGAGTATGGCCCGACCCCCGGAAGCACTGCCGTCTTTGGCATGAGCCCGCAAAACATCTATGTGCCAGCGGAGTTCATCGGCACGGCTACGGTCGTCGATAGCAATGCCTCTGCGGAATACGGCCAGTTCCAAGGCGGCGTGGTCGTTTATGATCTTTTGGCCCCACCGACCGACCGCTATCACGCTTCGGTCTCCGCCAGCCGTGATACCAGCGATTTCGCCAACTATATCCTGGCGACTCCGGATGGCACCAATCCTAACCACCGGGCCGCTCCTTCCTACGAGAAGTCTACCCTTGCGGTTTCGGTGGGCGCTCCAATTACCAGCGACTTTGCATTCATTGCGCAGGCGAGCCGCAAGCAAGCTGAGTCCAGCATGCCGAAATACATTCAGTACGGTAATGTCGACGCGGAAGAATATTCCGACAATATATTCTTTCGTTTTGCGGCGACGGCGCGAACGGATATCGGCAAGTTTACATTGGACACATCGCGCACCGAGTACTTTCAGCACTGGGAATGGGCACAGGCCAGTGATATCTACATCGACGTAAATACAAAGTCGCAGTCTACCAAGCTTGAGCACGAAACAAGCATTGCCGGGGTGAAAATCGACACTATTGGCCTTGGGAATCTCAATCTGAAAAGCCGCGCATTTTACAACACCAGCGTTACCGAGAATAATTCATCGGGCAACGCGCGGCGGTTGAAACGTGTGCAACAAGGGGCATTCGACCCTGATACAGGTACATGGCAGGAGACGTTTCATAGCAGCGATCCTATTGATGGGTGCCCCGGCGTTGACCCCGCGACGTATACAGGCACCCAAACGGTATTCGGTTGCTATTACGGAGGATTCGGTAACTCGCTTCAGAGCCAAACCGATTATGGGGCCCAACTAGCTTTATCGGGGGATGTTCTGCTTGGAACCTTCAAGGTGGGAACCGAGATTAAGCAATACAACGGGCGCAACGCACAACTTGGCGATTTCACGAACGCCACGTCGGTCAAGACTGCGTCGGTCAGCACTGGTCCGTTCACTTGCGCTGAAGGAGAGCCGGAGTATCTGTGCGATCCGAGCCAGTACATTAGTAGCTATACCGTTTACGCGGCGCGAGACATCTCCGCCACTGTCAACGCAGCGCATACATTCGTGGAACTCGACCAAACCTGGAATTGGTTCAACGTCCGCGCGGGTGTTCGCCACGACTATGATGACTACCTGAAGAATAATAATTTCGCGCCCCGACTGGTGGGCACCCTTACCCCGCTCGAGGGGCTTAGCTTCACGGCTGGCTATAACCGCTATTATATCGGCGAGACCTTGTACTACGCCGTCCGGGATCAGATGCCGAGTGCTGAGCGGTTCGTACGCGAAGCGAATTCCGGAACAACGCCGGGTGCATTCCCAACAACGCCGACCGAGACTTATGGTGGTGAAACCTACAGGGTAACCGGCTTGAATACGCCCTATACGGACGAGTTCACTGGTTCTGTAGGCGTAGCCGATCCTCTATTTCACGGACAGTGGCGCTTCAGGTATCTCGAGCGCTATGGCCGCGACCAGTTTGGAACTACCGAATGCGATTCTAGCTGCACTGGTTATATAGCGACCAACGACGGCGAAAGTTTTTATCAATCGGCGTCGGCGGAGTACACGAAACAGTGGAGCGGGCTGCGCAATTCCTACAATCTCAATGCTGCTGCGATTACGGGCAATGTAACCTGGTCCAAGCAGCGCACATCCCAGGACAATTATCTCCTTTCGTCGGATGCTAACGGGGATGGTTACCAGGAAGACGGGATGTTTTATAACGGACACGAATATCGCTCCGAGCAGTTTACTTCGGTCACCGGCAATCTGGACATTCCCGTCCGGTTTGGCGCCACGCTCTCCACTGTCTGGTTCAACGATCTCCTGGAGTTGAACTTCAGTGCCGGTGTCAATCTCGGCTTCCAAGGTGTCTACGACACAAACGAGGTCGTCTCCACCGGCGACATCGTCGATGGGCACGAGGTCTCCGCGGTATGTGACAATGGTTGCTATATCTACGAGGACAGAAAGTATTCGGCGTCGCTCAAGCTCGATGTGAATGGCCAGATCAATATCACCGATCAGGCGGCGATTCAGTTCAGCATCAACAATATCACCAACAGCACCCAGCAGACGGTAACGGCGCAAGACGCTCCATGGGTGCTTGGCCGGAGTTATTGGCTCGGCTCGGCGCTGAGGTTCTGATGTCTGAATCCGGGGCGCGATAATTGTTCGTGGCGTCCTGATTGATTTGGCTCCCCGTGCCAAATGGCGAGCCCGTCCCAGGTGCTTCCTGAGCGGGCTCGCCAAAGTCATACGAGAGACGGAACAGGTCAGGATATTCCGGTGCGAGGACGACTAATGTGGGGGATCGTATGACATCCGATGATCCGCAGCATCCGGCAGGTCACGGTTCCCTGGCGTCGGGCGTGAAAAGCGATCCCAGATCGCGCAGACTCGACCGCCTGTTTTTCCGTCGGATCTGGGATTTCTGCCGTCCTTATTGGACGCGCAAAGGCGGCAGCAGATCCTACGTGCTCCTGGCCCTGTTGATTGGCCTCGGCCTCGCCGCGACGGCAGCCGGCGGGATGACGACGCTGCTCTATAAAGAGATCAACAACGCGGTCGTCGCAAAGGATGCGGCGGGCTATTGGGGCTTGACGCTTAAGTATATTGGGCTGGGTGGTGCTGTTCTCGCCGCAACGATTCTCGCCACTTTCGTAGAAGGCTATCTCAAGACTGACTGGCGGCGTTGGATGACGGCGCGCCTAATGGACGAATATCTGGGGCATCGCACCTACTATGCGATTACGCTCGACGGCGACATCGACAATCCCGATCAGCGCATCCAGGAGGAGGTAAAGCCCGTCATCGACGCGTTCACGGGCATTCCGAGCAATATCTTGAATACCTCGATGAACGTCACTGTTCAGGTGGCGATTCTGGCGACCATTGCGATGCCGCTGCTTATTGCCACTCTCGCTTATTGCACCGTCAATGCCGTCCTCACGTACTTCATCAACAAGCCGACCATCAAGCAGAACTGGGATTCGACCGTCGCCGAGGCCGACCTGCGCTTCGGGCTGCTCAGCGTGCGCACCAATGCCGAGACCATCGCCTTCTATCGCGGTGAGAACGGCGAGCGTGTACATCTGACCCAAAGGCTTGCGCGCGCCATCGCTACGCAGTGGGCATTACTTCGCTACCAGGCGGTCGTATCCGTGGCGACAAGCTCGGTCGGTCTGGTGTGGCGCCTGTTGCCTGCACTTCTGGTCGTGCCGCTGTATTTTTCTGGGCAGATCGAATTTGGTGTCATCGCTGCCGCAACCAGTGCGGCGATGATGATCAATGTATCGGTCAGCAGCTTCATTGAATTCATCCCCATGATGATCAAGGCCGTCCCGCATGTGGTGCGCGTGGCGGAGATCCGCGAGAAGTATGCCACCATCGGCACCTACAGCCAGGCCCAGCATATCGGTCATCTCAGCCGCAAGGTGCGGGACGACGTGATCGGCTTCGACAGCTTCAGCTTGAGCACACCGGGCGGCGAGAGAACCCTCTTCTCCAACTTGAGCGTGGAGGTCCGCAAGGGTACCAGCCTGTTGATCAGCGGCCCGACCGGCACAGGCAAGAGTTCGGTGCTGCGCGCTATAGCGGGCCTATGGAACGTTGGGCACGGGACGGTTCATTCGCCGCCCGAGGACAAGACGGTCTACCTCCCGCAACGCCCTTACATGGTGCTTGGGTCTCTACGGCAGCAGCTGCTCTATCCGTGTAATGCGCAGGTTGCGCCAAGCGATGAGGATGTCGTCCACGCTCTTCGCGAGGCATGCCTGGAAGAATTGGTGCAACGGCATCCGGATCTCTCCGCGGAAGCCGACTGGGGGCGCATCCTTTCCCTTGGCGAGCAGCAGCGCATCGGCTTTGCGCGCGCTTACTTGAGCGGTGCCGAATTCGTCTTCCTCGACGAGGCGACAAGCGCCGTCGACGTCAAGACGGAACGCCGGCTCTACGCGCAGCTCCTGTCGCGTCGCATAACCCTTATCAGCGTCGGTCACCGCGCTTCGTTGTACGGCTATCACGACTTTGTCCTCGACCTGCGGACCGACGGCACCGGCGAGGTCATGTCAATCGAACGCTACCTTGCACACACGTCGGACACGCCGCCATCGCAGCGGTCCGCCGTCTAGATTTCAGTTTCAGCTCTTCACCATCGAAGGCAAAGCAGATGACCGCAAGTGCAGTTTCCGACGCAACGTTCGAGAGCGAAGTTCTGCAATCAACCGAACCGGTGCTCGTCGATTTCTTTGCCGAGTGGTGCGGTCCTTGCAAAGCCATGGCGCCGGCGCTTGACCAGGTGGCCGCGGAGAGGAGGGCCCAGCTCAAGGTGGTGAAGCTCAACGTCGACCAGAACCCCGCCGTCAAGGAAAAGTACGCGATCCGCGGGATGCCGACGCTCATATTGTTCAGGGACGGCAAGCCGGTGGGGAAGCACATGGGTAGCCTGCCGGTGAAGTCGAAGCTCGAAGCGCAGATTGATGCCTTGCTCGCCGTCGTGTCGGCGACCGGGGCTGCGGAGCCCCGCGCCACCAGGTTCAAGCTCGCGAACGGCATGGACGTCGTCGTCATTCCCGATCACCGCGCGCCTGTCGTCACCCATATGATCTTCTACAGGGTTGGCAACGCAGACGCGCCGCCGGGGTTCTCCGGTGTCGCGACCCTACTCGAGCACTTGATGCTCAAGTCTTGCGAGGAAAGCGCCGTTGGCGAATTCGCGAAGATCGCCTCCACCCATGACGTCACCGCCTACCATCGTCGTATCGCCAAGGATCAGCTCAAGTCGCTGATGCAGATGGAAGCACGCCGCATGACCCAGCTGCGGCCCACCGACGACGAGGTTGCAGCAGAGCGACAAGTCGTTATCGAGGGCTACACCCGCAGCGGTCCGTCGGTGCTCCTCAGTAATGAGATGAAAGTCGCGCTCTACGGCGCGCACCCGTACGGCAACCCGCTGTACGGCCGGGCGAACGACCTCGCCAATCTGTCGGGCGCGGACGCGATGCTGTTCTACCAGCGCTACTACGCGCCCAACAACGCCGTTCTGGTCATCGCCGGCGATGTCACGCCGGAGGGGGTGGCGCGACTGGCCGAAGAGACGTACGGCCAGGTTCCGGCGGGTCCCGAAGTCGGTGAGCGTTCGCGACCGCCGTTGCCGCTCGACGTCGGTGTGCCCCGTATCACGGTGAAGGATGAGCGGGTCCGCAATCCTGAGTTTTGGCGCACCTACAGTGTGGCTAGCTACGTCACGGCAAAGCCCGGCGAGGCGCAGGCATTGGAGCTGCTGGCACAGATCCTCAGGGATTCCAAGACCGGCCGGTCCCATAGGCAGCTTGCCGAAGGCAAGTTGGCGCCTAGGATCCGCTGTGATTACTCCGGCTCGGCGACCGATTCCGGCGGGCTCTACATCGCAGTCCTTGGCGAAATCACCGGGGACCTCCAGGCGGTAGAGGACGCAGTCGATGCGGTGTTGGACGATATCCGCGCCAATGGCGTAAGCGAGGCTGAGCTGCAGCGCGCCAAGCAGGCGCTGACGCCCGCCAAAGACATCTATCGCGTCGACAATAATGAGGTGCTTGCGGAGCGCTACGGCACTGCCGTGGCCATCGGCCGCTCGCTCGAGGAACTCGAGGGCTGGCCGGCCGCGCTCGCCAAGGTGACGGCCGAGGATATTAAGCGCGTCGCCAACGTCTATCTCGATAGGCGCCGCTCGGTGACCGGTTGGCTGCTTCCCGAAGCGGTCGCCGCGCAGGACGCGCAGCTTGAAAAGGTGGTCTGAGATGCTCGCTCCTACACCCCAGGGAGTTACTCCCGAACGCCGCGCTGTGCAGTTCAAGCTCGCGAACGGGATGGAAGCGGTCGTCATCCCTGATCACCGCGCGCCGGTCGTGACGCACATGGTGTGGTACCGCGTCGGCGCGGCGGACGGACCGAGCCACCGCTCGGGTCTGGCGCACTTCCTCGAACACCTGATGTTCAAGTCGACGGAGAAAATCGCCGACGGTGCCTTCCCGAAGATCGTCATGGAACTGGGAGGACAGCTCAACGCCTTCACCAGCCAGGACGTCACCGTCTACCACGAGCGCATCGCCAGGGAGCACCTCGGCGAGATGATGGCGATGGAGGCGGACCGCATGGTCAATCTCCGGCTCACCGATGAGGAAGTCGCAACCGAGCGCAACGTGATCATCGAGGAACGCGCCTCGCGCTACGACAACAGCCCCAACGCGCGGCTCAGCGAGCAGATGAGCGCGGCGCTTTACATCGCGCATCCCTACCGGCTGCCGGTGATCGGCTGGGCGCACGATATTGCACAGCTGTCGCGCGAGGACGCGCTCGCCTTCTACAAGCGCTACTACGCGCCCAACAACGCCATCCTTGTCGTTGCGGGCGACGTGACGCCGGATGAGGTTCGCGATCTTGCGGTGGCGAGGTACGGCAAGATACCGGCCAATCCGGCAGTTGCGAGCCGGGATCGCGCGAAGGAGCCGCCGCACGAGGTGGCGCGCCGCATCACGCTGCAGGACAAGCGCGTCGCGAACGCAACCCTGCAGCGCACTTATCTGACGCCGAGCTATGCCACCGCCGAGCCGGGAACGGCCGAGGCGTTGAGCGTCCTGATGACGATCATCGGCGACGGCTCGACGGGCCGTCTCTATCGCCGCTTGGTTCTAGAAGACAAATTGGCGGCGTCGGCAGGGGCCGGCTACTACGGAGGCGGCTTCGATTCCGGCATCATCCACATGCAGGCAGTGGCACTGCCGCACCGGGATCTCGGTAGCCTCGAGGCAGCGGTCGACGCGGTGCTCGACGAGGTGCGCGAAAATGGCGTGAGCGAGCTTGAGCTCAATCGCGCCAAACGCTCGCTCAGGGCGGCATACACTTTCGAAAGCGATGAGCAGGAAAGGCTCGCGGAGCGTTACGGCCGAGCGCAGTCGGTAGGCCGCACCATCGACGAGATCGAAGGATGGCCAGCGGCAATCAGCCAGGTGACGACGGACGACGTCAAGGCCGCCGCCAACACGTATCTCGACATGCGGCGCTCGGTGACCGGCCATCTGCTGCCGGAGATCACAAACGGGCGCAGCGCTCAGCCCAGGCAGGTTCCGGCACCATGAAGATAGAAACGATAAAGAGCCCCGGGGGGATCGAAGCCTGGCTGGTCGAGGAGCACGCCGTGCCGATCCTGGCGCTGCGCTTCGCCTTCGACGGCGGCAGCGCGCAGGACCCGGTCGGCAAGGAAGGCACCGCCAATTTCCTGACGCAGATGCTCGTCGAGGGTGCGGGTGATCTCACGTCCACCGCCTTCCAGGAGCGGGTGAAGGACATCGCCCTGCGCATTGGTTTCCGCGCGGGCAAGGATGCGCTCTTCGGCAATATCGAAGTGCTGACCGAGAGCCGCGCCGAGGCGGCAGCGCTGCTGCGGCTGGCGCTCATGGAGCCGCGTTTCGACGCGGAGTCCGTCGAACGGACGCGTCAACGCCTCAAGGTCGGCATTGCTCGTGCGGCGCGTGAACCCGATAAGGTGGCAGCGGCCGAATGGGAGGCGGTGGCCTTCGCGGGACATCCCTATGCCCGGCCGGCCGGGGGTACGCTGCAAAGCGTCGACGCCATCATGGCCGACGACATGGAGTTCTACCGTCGCCGCGTACTCGCCAAGCGAACGCTCAAGGTCACGGCAGTCGGCGACATCACACCACAGGAGCTCGGGCAACTGCTCGATGAGATCTTCGGTGGTTTGCCGGACGATACACAGCTCCCGACGCTGGGTGCTGTCGGCGTGCTGCCGGCAGGGCGCCGCTCGATCATCGAGATGGACGTGCCGCAGTCGGTCGCCGTATTCGGCATGACCGCGCTGGCGCGCAAGGACCCCGACTACATGGCGTCGGTGGTGCTGAACTTCATCGGCGGCGGGGGCTCTTTCTCGTCCCGTTTGATGGAGGAAGTGCGCGTCAAGCGGGGCCTCACCTACGGGGTTTCTACCGCGATCATGCCGCTGCGCTGCGCCTCGATCCTCAAAGGTTCGGTGGCGACGCGCAATCACCTGATCGGCACCTCGTTAGAGGTGATCGGCGCCGAGTTCGCGAAGATGGCCGCGGGCGATATCGGAGAGGACGAGGTCGCCAAGGCGAAGAGCGCGATCATCGGCTCCTATCCTCTCGCCTTCGATGCCAGCGCCAAGATCGCCGACCAGCTCTTGAGCCTGCGCCTCGATGGCTTCGGGCCTGAGTACGTGGCGAACCGCAACGCGATGGTCGCGGCAGTCACGCTCGCCGACGTTAAGCGTGTCGCGGCGCAGTTGCTGCGGCCGGAGAACCTTATCGTCACAGTCGTCGGTAAGCCGTCGCTGGGTGCGGAGCACGTCGCTCCGCAAGCATCGGCGTCGGCGGCGTGATGATTATTCGTAGGTGCGCAAGCGTAAAGACATGAAGGATGCCATGAGCCAACCTCGCCTTATCTGCCATCCTCGATTGCTGTTGGTTGCAGCGCTATCGCTGGCCGGCTGCTTCGTTGCGCACGCGCAGGAAGCGGCGGCGCCGGCCGCTGCGGTTACGCAAGCTGGCCCGGCAGCAACCGTTCCGGTCGCGACACCGCCTTCGGACCTCGCAGCACCGGCGCCATCTTTGGAAGCGTCACCATCAAGTGCAGGCGCGCAAGCGCCGGCTGCATCGCCCGCACCAGCCGCACCGGCTTTCCATGGTGTCGCCGGGCCAGCGGCAGCAACGCCCGAGCAGCAGGTCCCTGTCGCGACGGCGACGCCGGTTGCGACGGCGGCGCCCGCGCACAACCCGAACAAGCCGCACGACCTCTCCCCGTGGGGGATGTTCCTGCAGGCGGACATCGTCGTCAAAGGGGTGATGCTCGGCCTTCTGTCGGCGTCACTCGTCTGCTGGACGGTGTGGCTGGCCAAGACCATCGAGCTCTCCGTCGCCAAGCGGCGGCTGCGCCATCAGCTGAAGAAGCTCGCCGCCGCCAACTCGCTGCTCGAGGCGGTGAACCTCATCTCATCCACCCGCGGCGCCGTGCCGGCGATGCTGCAGGCAGCACTCGCCGAGACGCGTGCCTCCTGGGACATCGCCGATCGGCACGCCATCAAGGAGCGCATTTCTGCGCGCCTCGACCGCGTCGATCTCGCTGCCGGCCGCGACATCAACCGCGGCACCGGCATTCTCGCCACCATCGGCTCGACGTCGCCGTTCATCGGCCTGTTCGGTACCGTGTGGGGCATCATGAACTCGTTCATCGGCATCTCGGAGGCGCAGACGACAAACCTCGCCATCGTCGCTCCCGGCATCGCCGAGGCGCTGCTGGCGACGGCGTTCGGTCTCGTCGCGGCGATCCCCGCGGTGATCATCTACAATCACTTCTCGCGCTCGATCGGCGGCTACAAGGCGCTGGTCGGCGATGCCTCGGTGCTGGTGCTGGGCCTTGCCTCGCGCGACTTCGATCGCGGCGTGCGCCCTGAGCTGAGAGCTGCGGAGTAAGCGTCATGGCCGGCAAGCTTTCGGACAGCGAAGAGGCAACTGAGAACCACGAGATCAACGTCACGCCGTTCATCGACGTGATGCTGGTGCTGCTTATCATCTTCATGGTGGTCGCGCCGCTGTCGACGGTCGATGTGCCGGTCGAGCTTCCCGTGTCGCAGGCGGCGCCGGCGAAGAAGCCCGATAAGCCGCTGTTCGTCACCTTGAAGAGCGACTTGTCGCTCGCCGTCGGCAACGACATGGTGCTGTGGACTTCTCTCGGCTCCGCGCTCGACGCGCAGACGCAAAGCGATCGGGGCAAGCGCTTGTTCCTGCGTGCCGACAAGACGGTGCCGTACGGCGAGCTGATCCGGCTGATGGATACGCTGAGAGCCGCCGGCTACCTCAAAGTTGCGCTCGTCGGCCTCGAGGGCCCGCCCGCGTCGGCGGGGGCTGCACCATCTCCAGCCGCAGCATCTCCACAACCCGTCGTTCCTGCGTCCACTCCGCCTTCACCCTCTCTCCCTTCACCTTAGCCTGGAGCGTCATCCCATGATCGCGCATCTGGAGTTGCTTGAAGTGTCGGCGGCGCGGCTGCGCCGCTGGGTTCTCGCCGGTGCCGTGATGGTGTCGATGCACGCGGCGGCGGGCGCGCTGGCGCTCGCCGACTGGACGGAGGAGGACGATACAGCCGAGGAGACGGCGGGCTCGTTCATGCTCGAGCTGGCGCCGGTCGCCATGGCGCCGCCGACCGAGAAGGTGAACCTCGCCATCGGGCCGGCGCAGGAGGAGACGCCGGCATCGACCTCGGTGGCGCCGATGGAAGAGGTGAAGGAAAAGTCCGACGTCGAAACGCCGAACGTGGCGGAGAGCCCGCTCGCTCCGACGCCCGAGGTGGTGGTGGAGAAGAAGCAGGAGCACGTCGACAAGCCCGAGGAGAAAGTCGAGCAGGAAGACCCGCGTCCCAAGCAGGAGGCGGTGCTGCAGGCAACGTCTGCTCCGCAGGAGGCAAAAGCGCCGCCACCTGTCGAGGCTCCGCCGGCGGAGAAGGCTGTCGCACCCAGGCAGGGCGTCTCATCGAAGCCGTCTCAATCGCAGATCACCTGGGAAAAGGCGGTGGCGCTGCACCTCAACAAGCACAAGCGCTATCCGTCAGAGGCGCGCGACCACAAGGAAGAGGGCGTCGCCGTGGTGTGGTTCTCCATCGACCGCTCCGGCAAGGTCATCACCGGCAAGCTGCAGCGAAGCTGCGGCCACACCATGCTCGACAAAGAGGCCGTCGAGGTGCTGAACCGCGCCAGCCCGTTCCCGCGCCCGCCCTCCGACCTCACCAACACCGAGTTCAACTTCGCCCTCCCCATCCGCTTCCAAATCAAGAAGTGATGGCAAGAGCGTTAGCGGTGCGGACGCAACAAGCTCACCGAGGGGCGTAGGACGGCGTGGAGAGGGCAGCGCGGGCGGGTCTTCGAGCGCTAGGTGCGGCATCGCCCACGCCACCGGTCGATTATGGCGTTGGAAGCGGCCCGGGGAGGCCGCGAGCATCTTGACGCCGCGGATGTAGCCGCGTTGGGTGGCGAGAGGGAAACCGCGCACGCGCATCTCCTCGTCTTCCGACGGCGCCCCGACCCGATCGAAGTCCTTATCAGCAATGATGACGTGACAGGTTGCGAGGCGAGAGAGCCGCCGCATGCCGCTTCAGCGGCAGTCCGGCACCGCGTAGGGCCTCCATCGCCGTCCCCGGCTTCGCCCCTATCGTGCGCGAGATGCCATCTGCATCGAGGGCCACAAGCGAAATCACGTTTGGCTCTCCATTCGCAGCTCAGATCAGGTCTCGACCGATAATGCAGTTCGCGCCAGCGTCATCAGCGCCGTGTAGACCTTGCTCGCCTCCCGATTGAGGTGCGGCAAGTGCAGGTCAACGTCACTCTTCAAGCGTTCAGCGGCATCTGCTCCAAGTGCCGCCTCCAATGAGGCGGCATAGGTCGGGATGGCCGCCCACTCTGCGACTGTGTCGGCCGTCGCCTCGATGTGAAACTGCAATCCGTACGCGTGCGCGCCCCAGCGAAACGCCTGTACGCGACAGGCCTCTGAGCTTGCTAGGATGGTGGCACCTTCAGGCAGACCGGCGACCTCCGCGCCGTGCCATTGCAGAACTGTCATGGGCTCGTCGAATCCAGCCAGCAGCGGATCACGAAAACCTTCGTCTGTGCGCAATAGGCTCATCATGCCGACCTCGGCGCACGCCGCAGGTGCCACGCGCCCCCCGATGCTTTCCGCCAGCAGTTGATGGCCCAGGCAGATGCCGAGGTATGGCCGCTTCAGTTCAACAACGAACCTGCGGATCGCAGCCTTCTCTTCGCGCAGCCAAGGATGCTCGCTCTCCTGCCAGACGTCTTGCGGTCCACCCATGACGAGCATGAGATCGAACGCGTCGACGTCGGGGATCACCTCGCCAGCGTCGAGCTCGACCGTCGTCCAAGTGATGCCGTCGGCCCGGAGGAAATCGCGGAATATCCCGGGATGTTCGACGGCCAAGTGCTGAAGTACGAGGATGTTCATCGGTCTCTCTAAGGGACAGGTTGAAGCTGCGGCGCGCCGCGATCTGTAGAATGTAGGAAGTGGAACGGACGGTCCGGAAAGATGCGCTCGCAGCCGGTGCGTGCCGATGTAACGGCTTCTGCAAATCCAGTCACGATCAACTTCTGCTTGCTGGGGTAGAGCGAGATGTCGCCGACTGCAAGGACCGACCTCTGGAGACTTTTGTTCGGCAATCGCTCCGATGACGCGATGGGTATCGTCGGAGTCGGGCTCGACATGATCACGGCACAAGAGACGGTGCTGCACGTCACCTACGACGGTCAATTCGGCGAGACGACCCGCATCCAGTCGGTCGCGCTGAAGGGCAGCGTCAGGTATTGAGCGAATGGTTTTGGGTGGCATCTTGGCATCGGAGAACCGCGCGTCTCGAAGCGGAAGCCTTTTGCTGCCCCGACCGAGGCGCGGCGGCCGGCCGGCGGACGACCGTTTGCTCTGAAGCCAGTTCAATTGCCCCAACGAACATTGGCTAGCTCCGCTCTTCGTCGGCGTCGCGCACGACGCCGAAATCTTGCGAGCGCGTCGGTCGGTTGGAATCGCTGCTAATCGCGGCCTCGAGCCCAAGCCGGAGGAGGTGACGGATTGCCGCTGCGCGGCTCGGCATGCGCTGAGTAAAGCGCCAGTCGTCAAGGGCGGCAAGCTCTTCGCTACTAAGCATGATTTGTAGCCTCGTCTCTCGCGCCAAGCCGTTCATCAGGCACCTCCTTTCGGCTTGAGTGAGTAACGAACTACTTTGGCTGGAAATTAGTTCCTTACTGCGTGTCCGGCCACGTCGCATTGTACCCAGACAATGACTTTCGCGGATTGAGGCCGCTGGCCAGGCGCGTATGGTTGTGTATTGGGAGTATGCAAAAATGCACACGCGTAAAGAGTTCTATGAGCCCGAAGAGCTGGACACCCTTTCGAGATCGTTTGACGATGCTTGCAAGGCGCTCGATCTCACGAAGCCGGAAAACGAAGAGCCGAGGCGGGAGCTTGCAGATATCGTATTGCGGCTCACGGAACTGGCCCAGCTGGGGCCCGGACAGATCAAGGCAACTGCAACCCGTTTATATCGTGATCGCAATCGAAATACCGCGGCGCTCGAGGCGTACCCCCACGACGACGCCGGTCGGCTGTCGCCGGTGGCGACGCATCGGCGCACTCAGCCCGTCTCGTCGCCCTTGGGGGCAATGCTCGATCGCACGACCGACTCGGTGAGATCAGGCGCGCACAGCTCCATGAAGCGATAGGCGTAGCCGCGCAGATACCGGCCCTGCCGCACCGCTATGCGCGAAGTGTTGCGCGCAAACAGTCCGCTGGCATCGAGCAGCGTCAAGCCGGGATCGCGCTTGGCGTCATAAGCCATCGACGCGACGATACCGACGCCAAGCCCCAACTCGACATAAGCCTTGATCACGTCCGCATCGAGCGCCGTCATGATGATGTCGGGCTCCAGCTTGGCCGCCGCAAACGCCTGGTCGATGCGCGGTCGTCCGGTGAAGCCCTGATCGTAGGTAATGATAGGCCACTCGGCGAGTGCGGCAAGCGTCAGTGGGTTCACCTGCGCCAGCTCATGCCCCGTCGGAACAATGACGGCGTGCTCCCAGGAATAATAGGGGAAGGCCACCACTTCGAGATTCGCTTCGAGGCCCTCGGTCGCAACGCCGATGTCGGCGCTGCCGTCGAGCAGCATCGAGAGCGTTTCTTTTGGGCTCGCCTGATGCAGTATCAGACGCACCTTCGGAAATTCCTTCCTGAACTTCATCACGGCTGGCGGCAGCGCATAGCGCGCCTGCGTATGCGTGGCAGCGACCGTCAGGTCGCCGCAATCGCTCTGCGAAAACTGCTCCGCCAGTCGCTTTATGTTCTTGGCATCCAGAAGCATGCGCTGGACGATGCCTACCAGCTCCTTGCCGGGGTCGGTCAAGCCCGTCAAACGCTTGCCGCGGCGCACGAACAATTCGACGCCAAGTTCGTCCTCGAGGTCTTTGATGTGCTTGGAGACGCCGGACTGCGAGGTGAACAGCGCGTTCGCAACCTCTGTCAGGTTGAAGTTGCGCTTCACTGTCTCGGCGATGATGCGAAGCTGCTGGAAGTTCACGAACGTTCTCCTTGCGCGAATGCGCGTAACCGCGAGCTGACGAGCCGCACCGGTTGTCCTGCTGCGAGGTTGAGCTCGGCAAGCCGTTGCGATGGTAGCTCCACCTCGTAAAGGTGTGGTTCCTCAGAGGCAGCCCCAGAAAGCTCGACCCGGGCGATAGAGCCGATATCGACTATGCGCTTTATGGTAGCGCCGATGCCTGCCTGTCCACTACCGCCGTCGGTAATGATTTCGAGTTCATGCGGCCGGGCGAAGGCGACGGCGGACTGCCCCCTAGCGACGTCGCCGCTAACGATCGGCAGAGCACTTGCCCCAACGCGCAGGTAGTCACCGTCGATCGAGCCACGAAACTCGTTCACGGCCCCCAGGAATCCGTAGACGAACGGCGTTGCCGGCGCCGCGTAAACCTCGCGCGGCGTGCCGGTCTGCTCGACCTTGCCCTTGTTCATCACCACCAGTCGGTCCGCCAGCTCGATCGCCTCGTCTTGATCATGTGTCACGAAGATCGATGTAATGTGGAGTTCGTCGTGCAGATTGCGCAGCCAGCGGCGTAATTCTTTGCGTACCTTCGCGTCGAGCGCGCCGAACGGTTCGTCCAGCAACAACACCCGCGGGCCGACGGCGAGCGCCCGCGCCAGCGCAATGCGTTGCCTCTGGCCGCCGGAAAGCTGCGCGGGGTAGCGATCAGCGACCCAGCCGAGCTGCACCAGTTCCAGCAGCTCCATCACCCTGCGCCGGATTTCCCTTTCTGGAGGACGCTGCGACCGCGGTTTTACGCGCAACCCGAACGCGACGTTCTCAAAGATGCTCATGTGCCGGAATAGCGCGTAGTGCTGGAACACGAACCCCACCTGGCGCTCGCGAACATGCCGGTCGGACGCATCCTCTCCGTCAAGGATGACCTCACCGCGATCAGCATACTCCAGCCCGGCAATGATGCGAAGCAGCGTGGTCTTGCCGCAGCCCGATGGCCCGAGCAGCGCCACCAGCTTTCCGGTGGGGAACTCGAGACTGACATTGTCGAGGGCGACGAAGCTGCCGAAGGACTTGCCGATATTGCGAACTGCGATGCTCATGGTGCCTCGTCGGGCCAAAGATCAGCTCCAGCGCGCCACTCGATGATCGTCTTGATCACCAGCGTCACGAGGGCCAGAAGGGCGAGCAGCGACGCCACGGCAAAGGCCGCCGCAAAGCTGTACTCGTTGTAAAGGATCTCAACCTGCAACGGCATGGTGTTGGTCTGGCCGCGGATGTGTCCAGAGACGACCGAGACCGCCCCAAACTCGCCCATGGCGCGGGCGTTACATAGGATCACCCCGTAGAGCAGTCCCCATTTGACGTTGGGCAGAGTGACGCGGGCGAACGTCTGCCAGCCGGACGCCCCGAGGACGAGGGCTGCTTCCTCCTCGTCGCGCCCCTGCGCCTGCATCAGCGGAATGAGCTCGCGCGCGATGAATGGGACTGTCACGAAGATGGTGGCGAGGATGATGCCCGGAACCGCAAACACGATTTTGATGCCGTGTTCGGCAAGCCATGGGCCGAACCACCCTTGCGCGCCGAACACCAGCACGTAGCACAACCCGGCGATCACCGGAGATACAGAGAACGGGAGATCGATCAGCGTGATCAACACGTTCTTGCCGCGAAAGTCGTGCTTGGCGATGGCCCACGCCGCGGCGATGCCGAACACCAGATTGAGCGGCACGGCAACGGCGGCGGCCAGCAGGGTCAACCGCATGGCGCTGAGCGCGTCGGGCGCCGATATCGCAGTCAGATATGCCGCCCACCCTTTGCGAAGCGCTTCGGCGAACACGGCCAACAGCGGGAGCAACAGGAAGACGGCGAAGAAGGTGAGCGCTACGCCAATCACCGCCCACCTGATGGCGCGGGGCTCGCGCGCAGCCGGGTTCGATGTGAAGCGCGCCGAACGGTTCCAAGGCGCGGTTGAAGATGCAGTGCTCATGCGTGCGCTCTCTCATTGGAACGCATCGTCCACGCCTGCAGCAGGTTGATGACGAGCAGCAGAACGAACGAAACGACGAGCATGACGGCCGCGACCGCGGTTGCTCCGGCATAGTCGTACTGCTCGAGCTTGGTGATGATGATGAGGGGCGTGATCTCCGACACCATCGGCAGATTGCCGGCGATGAAGATCACCGATCCGTATTCTCCCACCGCCCGGGCGAATGCGAGCGCAAAGCCGGTCAAAAGAGCCGGAGTCAGCATCGGCAGCACCACGCGGCGGATCGTTTGCGCCCGCGTTGCGCCTAGAGACGCCGCTGCCTCCTCGAATTCGATGTCGAGATCCTCGAGCACAGGCTGCACTGTGCGCACCACGAACGGTACCCCGATGAAGATGAGCGCCACCAGTACACCGAGCGGCGTATAGGCCACCGTGATGCCGAGCGGCTCCAGATATTGCCCCAGCCAGCCATTGCCGGCGTACACCGCCGTCAGCGCGATGCCCGCGACCGCCGTGGGCAGTGCGAATGGCAAATCGACGAGCGCATCGACGATACGCTTGCCGGGGAAGTCATAGCGCACCAGGGCCCACGCCAGCGGCAGACCAAAAACGACGTTGATGAGCGCTGCCAGCAATGCAGCGCCGAAGCTCAACCGGTAAGAAGCGACAACCCGCGGCGCCGTGACGACATGCCAGAACTGCGCGGGGTCGAGTTCGGCGCTCTTCGCAAACACCGCCGCGAGTGGAATGAGCACGATCAATGATAGATAGCTGATCGTTAGCCCGAGCGATAACCCGAATCCGGGCAGCACGCGATGTCGCCGTGGCGTGGCCATGAATCGTCCCCCGCAGACACTTGCGACTTAAGTGAAGACGATGAAGGTGATGAAGGCCAGGGACACGAGCAGCCCGGTCAACGACAGCATTCGATCGGTCTGCATGTTTAACAATCCCTTTGCTTGGCGAGCGAACGCTATCGGCGCTGGGATCATGCGCGAACCACGAAGTTCTTCTTTCTATATTCCAATTGCTGCTAAGGCGGGAACGGGCAGTTCATAAGGGCAAAGCAATGGGGAGCGATCCTGGAACCGCTCCCCATCCCCCCTGCAAACACGCTCGCGTCAGAACTTGATCAATGCGCCCGACAGAACGACGTCGAGATCCTCCAGCGACGCATCTGCAATGGCGCCACTGGCAACGCTGCCGTTGAGCTGACGCAACGCAAGGTCGCCCTCGACGTGGCGATACGAAAGATAGAGGATCATTCCCGCCTTATCGATGCCCTGCGCGATACCCGCACCGATCACGTTGACGCCCGATCCCCACACCGCCCAGCTTCCCGCTCCGGTCGGATTGAGCGCATCGCTGGAGCCGACGGTGCGCCGCGTCGCGCCACCGCCGTCGTAGTCGTAGTACTCGCCGTAGACCGTGGTCTTGCCGAGATCGAAGAATTTATTCTCGATGCCCGCCTGCACGGCCCAGAACTTCTGCTCGTCATCAACGCCAGTGCCGGCGAAACGCGTCGTGCCTTCGATCAGGTCGTCGACCTTCTGGCCGGCGCCAACGTTGACGAACAATCCTGTCGGCTGATGCAGGACGCTCACCGAACCGCCGAGCTGATGGCACGAGGTGTCATCTCCGGTGGTCTGGGCGGCCGCGCAAACCGTCGAAGTCTGCCCGCCATCGGTGATCTCGCCATAACCGATACCAGCGGCAACCTTGAACGCCCCGATCTCACCTTCGTAGTTGAGCGCGACGTCCCAGTAATCGTCTTCACCCCACGCCGCCGACACGCTGAAACCGGAGATATCCGGCGAGACGTACTTGGCCACGTTGAAGCGCCGTTCACCCTCGCCCGGCTGATCGCCGCCATCACCGATGAGACGCCGCCACGTAATGCCGCTTCCTGTCAGGTTACCGTTATTTGCTGACCGCAGGATCAGGCCGAGCCCCGAATCCTCAACGTCCGAATACTTCGCGAACACGGATGTCTGCGTCAGGTTGATTTCGGTGATGGTGTCCGTGGCCGTTGCCTGCTGACCCAACGAAAAGCGACCTAGCCGATTGCTCTTCAGGTACCAGTAGCTGTCACGCAGATCGAAGCCGTTATCGCTGTCGGCGCCGTCTGAATCATCCTGCGTGAAGCGCTTCGAGTTTGCGGCGCGCACGCCGATTTCGATCTGGTAACCGGCCTCCCACTGGGCGTCGATCTTGGCTTTGCCTTTGAAGCGAAACCGTGTGCGGCTGTTGTCGTTCGTGACGACATATGCATTGCGCTCCGCGCCGTCGTCCCAGAACAGCACCGCCTCGTTGACCTGACCTGAGACCTCCAGCGAGACCTTGCGGTTCCCCTTTCGGGCAGTCGTCGCCTCCAGGTCGGCGATGCGTTCCTCCAGGTCAGAGCAGCAATTGCCGCCCAGATCGGCGCCCCACGCGGCAGGCGCACTTATCGACGCCAAACCCAACCCCGCGAGGACCAACGCCAAGTTGGTCCTCGACCGTACTCCCCCGTACATAACTCACTCCTACGCTACCAAAAAAACGCGACGCAACTACAACGCAGACTTCGACTGAGTTCAGATCCTCCCTAGCTCGATGAAGTTCTCTTCCGCAGGGCGCCGTTCCGACCAGGTGTTGGCCTCGCGGCGCAACCCCTCCAGCATGGCGAGTCCCTGCGGCCATGCCCCGAAGCCGGATGCCGGATTGATGTGGCCGACGGCCCCCAGGTTGACGAGCTGCGCGCCCCACGCTTCCGCAAGTTCTACGGCGCGAGCAAAACGCATCCACGGATCGTTGGTGCTGGCGACGAGCACGGCAGGCACGCCCAATGGAGTTTCGGGCACGATGCACGATGAGCCAAACTTCTCCGGGTCGGCGGGAGCGACGAGCATCAAACCGCTCACCCGGCTACCCCAGCTAGCCAATGCGCGCACCGCGGCGAGGCAGCCGAAACTGTGCGCGACGATGAACACCTGCCCAGGCACCCGGTTCAAATCGCGACCGACGCGCGTCGACCAGTGCGCGACGTTTGCATCTTTCCAATCGCGCTGGATGACGCGGACGGCACCGGGGATTTCACGTTCGAACCACGACTGCCAATGATCAGGACCACTGCCATTCAGGCCGGGCACAAGAAGGACCGTGTCCATGGTATGGCCTCCTCGGTCGGCCTGCCGCGATGCCGAGCGTGCCGTCCCACACCGCGCGAGCAGCTTCGGTGGGGACGGCACGCGTCGCTTGCAAAGCGGCGACGCAAGCCTCTTCTGTGGATCAGCTCTTGCTGGCGTAGATCTGGTCGAAGATTCCACCGTCGTCGAAGTGGGTCTTCTGGGCCTTCGCCCAGCCGCCGAACACCTCGTCGATGGTGAAGAGCTGCACCGGCGCGAACTCGGCCTTGTATTTCTCGGCGACCTTCGGATCGCGCGGGCGGTAGTAGTTCTTGCCGGCGATATCCTGCGCTTCCGGCGAATAGAGGTAGTTGAGATAAGCCTCGGCCAGCTTGCGCGTGCCATGCTTGTCGACGACCTTGTCCACGACAGTCACCGGCGGCTCAGCGAGAATCGAAATCGAGGGCACGACGATCTCGAACTTGTCGGGGCCCAGCTCCTTGATTGCCAGATGCGCCTCGTTTTCCCAGGCGATCAACACATCGCCGATCCCGCGCTCGACGAACGTCGTCGTCGAACCGCGTGCGCCAGTGTCGAGCACCTTCGTGTTCTTATAGATCTTGCCCACCAGCTCCTTCGCCGTGTCGTCGCTGCCACCGGGCTGCTTCAGCGCGTAACCCCAGGCGGCAAGATAATTCCACCGCGCGCCGCCCGAAGTCTTCGGGTTGGGCGTGATTACGGCGACGCCGTCCTTGGCAAGGTCGGACCAGTCCTTGATGGCCTTGGGGTTGCCCTTGCGCACCAGGAACACGATGGTCGAGGTGTAGGGCGACGAGTTCTGCGGCAGGCGCTTCTGCCAGTCTGCCGGAATGAGCCCGCCCTTCTTCGCGAGCTGGTCCACGTCTCCGGCCAGCGCTAGCGTCACCACGTCCGCCTCGAGCCCGTCGATCACGGCGCGTGTCTGTTTGCCCGAGCCACCGTGTGACTGGTTGAGCGTCACGTCCTCGCCCGTCGTCTCCTTCCAATGCTTGGCGAACGCGGCATTGTAGGCCTGATAGAATTCGCGCGTGGGATCGTAGGAGACGTTCAGCAGCGTCGAGCCGGCCTGCGCAGAGTGCGCGCCGGCTGAAACCGCAGCTGCCAGGGCGAGCACGAGCGCCTGGCGCTTGGTGAAATTGAGCTTCATCGCAGTATCCTCTCTGTCCGCAACCTCTGTCGAGGTCCCAGCCAAGAGAACTAGCGAGGCGGGATTATCCGCCGAACCAAGAAGAACTGCGCAGCTTATTCAGAATTTGCGTGTTGCTAGCCGTCGGCGGCCGCGCCGGGTCGACTTAGTCTCGGCCAAACAGCGGTTTAGCCTGTCGTGACGGCCTCTTCGATGTCCGAGGTGTCCACCGAGCGGTTAAGGCCCTGCGTCAGCGCGGAGCGGTCGAGTTCGCCCTCCCACGCCGAGACGACAATCGTCGCCACGCCGTTGCCGATGAAGTTCGTCAGCGCCCGGCACTCGCTCATGAATTTGTCGATGCCCAGAACGATGGCCATCCCCGGCACCAGCGCTGGGCTGACGACGGCCAGCGTCGCCGCAAGCGTCACGAAGCCAGCACCCGTCACGCCGCTCGCGCCTTTCGACGTCAGCATGGCAACGCCGATGATCACGAGCTGGTCGTGCAGCGATAGATGCACGTCGAGCGCCTGCGCAATGAACAGCGTCGCCAGCGTCAGATAAATGTTGGTGCCATCGAGATTGAACGAATACCCCGTCGGCACGACGAGCCCCACAACCGGCTTCGAGCAGCCGAGCCGCTCCAGCTTCTCCATGAGCTGCGGCAGCGCGCTCTCTGACGAAGATGTGCCCAGCACGAGCAGCAGCTCGTCCTTGATGTAGGCGAGGAAGCGAAACAGCGAAAAGCCCGCGAGCCGCGCGACGATGCCCAGCACCACGACGATGAACAGCGCGGACGTGATGTAGAACGTTGCAATGAGCCCCGCGAGATTGCCCAGTGTCGAAGGGCCGTACTTCCCGATCGTATAGGCCATGGCACCGAACGCACCGAGCGGCGCCGCCTTCATGATGACGGCGATCACGCCGAAGAATGCGTGCCCCATGTCGTCGACGAGTGTGCGCACTGTACGGCCGCGCTCCCCAAGCACCATCAGCGCAAAACCGAACAGTATCGAGATCAGCAGCACCTGCAGAATGTTGCCGTCGGCAAATGCCCCGACGAGGCTGTTGGGTATGATGTGCAGGATGAATTCCACGCTCGATTGATGCGCCGCGCGCTCAGCGTATTGCGCGACCGCACCGGCATCGACCGACCCCGTGAACCCTTCGCCCGGTCGCACCAGATGCCCGACGACGAGACCGATGCTCAGCGCCAGCGTCGATATGATCTCGAAATAGATGAGCGCCTTGACGCCGACACGCCCCACCTTGCTCGCATCTTCGATGTGCGAGATGCCCGACACCACGGTGCAGAAAATGATGGGCGCGATCGCCATCTTGATGAGCTTGATGAAGCCGTCGCCGAGGGCCTTCACCCATTCACTTTCGGCAATCCCTGGGGCCAGCCAACCGAGCAGGAAGCCGAGCAGGATCGCAACGAGAACCTGCACGTAGAGAAGCCGGTAGAAAGGCTTGCGTTCCTTGCCTGCTGCACCCACGGACTGCATGGCGTTACCCCCTAACGCGACTTTTTCTCGATCTAAGTCGCCAGGCCGATGCGCGGCAATTGTGGGAAACCGCTAGCGGATGCCGCCCGTCGTTTGCACATGACGTCCCTCGACCTGTGGATCGCCCTTGCGAAGTGCCTTCGCCTGCGCGATCACCGCGGCGACCTCCTCACGGGCCATGCCGAGGTAGCCGCGCGGATCCAGCAGTTCGTCCACCTGTTTCGACGTCAGCATTTTCGCCACCTTCGCATCCTTCAGGAGTGCCGTCCTGAAGTCGATCTTCTCCTCCAGCGCCTGATGGATCACGTCATGCAGATGCGCGTCGGCTTCGTCCTTGCCCATCTGCGGAGCGAGCGCAAAGGCCACCCGCTGCGCCATGATGAAACCCTTCGTCCTGCCGAGGTTGTCGGCCATGGCACCGGAGTTGACCTGCAACTTGGCGAGAAGGCTGCGCGCGGTTTTCAGCGTCTTCTCCGTTTGCACCGAGATGTCCTTCAGCGCCATGTCGGGACCAACCGTGCTGTCACGCTCGAAAAAGTTGACCACATCGTCGAGGATCACCTCCGCGAGCCGCGGGATCGTGCGCGACGCGTGAATGAGCACCTCGGATTTGCTGGGGTTCACCTTTTGCGCCATCGAGCTGCTGCTGACCGAGGTGGAAGAGCGCGTTTCGCTCGTCTCCCCAATGTCGGTCATCTGCAATAGGAACAGCTCCTGCCCGATCGCGCCGTAGAGCTTGCTCACCAGCGCCAGCGACAGGGCATATGACGCGAACACATCGCGCGTGCCGTGCCAGTCGTCCGGGTAGGGCGCCGCGAGGCCGAGTTCCTGCGCGAACGACCGCTCGACGTCCATCGCCTTGGCCCCAAGCCCCGCGTAGGTGCCGACCGCGCCTTTCAAAATGGCGGATCGGTTCAGCTCCCCCAGGATCGCCTTCATACGCTCGATGTCGCGCCGGTTCTCGCCGATCCAGCCGCTCACCTTCTTACCGAACGTGATCGGCAGCGCGTGCTGACCCAGCGTCCGGCCAGCCATCACCGTGTCCTGGTGCGTTTGCGCCAGATCTATGAGGATGGCCTCGATCTCGCGCAGCTGCTCGATCAACAAAAGCGTTGAGCGTCGCAGCTGCAGGACGATCGCCGTGTCGTAGATATCGACCGTGGTCGCACCGTAGTGCACGTACTGGCGCGCATCCGGGTCTATCGAACGCCGCCAAACGTTGATTAGCGCCACCATGCGATGCTGAACCAGGTGGCGTTCCTTCTCGATGTCCGCGGCGGTCGCAAAGCGAATGTGCGCCTTGCGTGTGATGGCGTCCGCCGCCTCCTGCGGAATGGCGCCATGCGCCGCCTGCGCGCGGGCCATCGCCGCTTCGATCTCGAGCACGTACTGGTTGGTCTGCTCATCGTCGAAGACGTCGGCGACGCTCGCAGGCTCGCTGTCTGCGCGCGCCGGAAGCACGCCTCCGGCAAACGCGAAAGCAACAGCGAGCGCAAGTCCGCCGCAATATCGAACAAAGTGCATCATTCCCCCGTGACGCTACTCGCTTCGCCGATCATCCCCATCGTATCCGCGGAACGGTGCGGTGATCGGCCTTCACGCGCACGTTCACTCCGATGTTGCGATCCCGGTGCCGGCGAGCACGGCAGCGCCAGCAGGTGCCATGCGCGAAGCCTCGTGTCCCACGCCTTCGACTTTTCTCATCCGCCAGGAGAATGGCGCACCCATGCGCGCAGCGATCGCACGCGCTCGCGGAAAGTAGAACAGCCCGCGCTCATAGCGCGTCCGGCCCTGAGCAACCGCGCCCGGGTCATTGCGCATACCGGCATAGTTCACATCGGCTGTGCCGAGCAGCAGGGTGAAGTTGCAACCGAACGCGCTGCGTAGCCGAGCCTCCGGAATTGGCGAGCCGCGCAGCCCGTAGGGAAACTGGAACTCATAGTCTGGCACGAGATACCACCCCGGATTGGCGGCTGCCGCCCGGTCGATCATGCGGCAACCCGAGTGCAGCACGTAGCGCTGAATGAACTGCGCACCAGCCCCATGGCCGAACATGCTGAACTTGCGCCGGTGCGTTCCGAGGCTGTGCGCGGCCATGCGGAATGCTTCCTCGACGACATAGAAGCTGGTCTGCTGCCACGGCTTTGCTTCCAGCCGCCGGCTGCGCACGTTGCCAAGGTTATAGGACGCAGCGCCCGGCCACTTCTCGGCGGTGAATTCAGGTACCAGGAGAATGGCGCCATATCTGTCCGCCAGCGGGCGCCACGTGTCGTAGTAGTCGAAGGCGAGATGGCGCGCAGCATCGCGCCGGGTGCCCGGCATGATGACCCAGATCGGACTGTCGCTCGAAATGCCGGCTGGCCGGTATGTATAGATCGTCACCGGCCCGCGCGAGACGTTGTCGACGTCGAACGCGCCATCGCCGACGGGCATCCTTTGCGTTGCAGGATCGAACCGCGTCTCGGTCGCAGCCGCGGCAGTTACCGTCAACACGAGAAACGCCAAAGCGGAAACCACGTGCGAAATCATGGCAGCACCTTCGCGTCGTGCGTTGCGGCGGCGGAGGATTTGGCTTTCGATGAAGCTCTTCATTTCACTGATCCTCGAGCTCAGAACTTTATCCGCGTGCCGGCGTAACCGATGAAAAGATCGGTAAGCGGAACGGGGCTGGGGCCGGTAACGCCGGTCGACGAGCGGTACTGCACGCCTTCGGTGTCGAACTTGAAGATGCGGAAGCCGGCGTAGACGTCCATTCCCGCGTTGTCGATCTTCTGGTTCACAGCCGCGCCCAGCATCATCAGGCTGCTGTCGGTGACTTCTGCCAGATCGGCTTCGCGTAAGCCTGTGATCGCGTCGTCGACCTGCGCATATTCGCCATAGACGGACGTATCGCCGATCTCCCAATACTGACGGCGAAGTCCGAATGCGGTGTAGAGGTAGTCGAGCGGCGGACGATTGGTGCCAGGCGTGGTCACGAGGCCGGTGGTATTCTCGCCGTAGACGGCGCCGGGCGTACCGGTGGTCCCGTACGCTTCGAGGCCGTGGAACGTGCGGTGCACGTACGCAGCGGTCGCGAACAAGCCGGTCGGTATGTGCAGGATGCTTGCCGATCCCTTGTATTCCCGGCGATCACGAAAATACTCGGGATGGTCGTCGACGATGCGCCCTTCGGTGGTATCGCGCAGGTAACCCGCGCCAAACCTGAACTTGAAGTTGTTATAGTTGACGCCATACTCGACGGCAGCGTCGTAAAAGTCGTCCTCGCCCCACGCCACGGAAGCATCGACGTTGCCGAACCGGCTAGACCAGCGCGGCGCGTCGTAGCGAATTGCGTCACGGCGCAACGTGTCGACGCTGCCGCCGCCGGAAATGTCGTTCAGCGTCGTATTGACATTGCCCGACGACGATCTGATCAGGCCGCCGTTGCCCTGTTCGTACCAGTCGGCGTGTCGCAGCATCAAGCTGCCGCCGATCGTGGCGATGTTCGCCGCTCCTGGCATGATGCCACCGACATCCTTCAGGATGATGTTGTCGGTGGCGGTCGAGGTGTGGCCCACCGTGACCGTGCCGAGGAGATTGCTGCGGATCCACCACGCGGACTGGCGCAGCTCTATCTGGTTTTCTCCATCCGCCGTCAGCTGGTCGACGTCGTTCGATGCGGTATCGTCGAGTCCGATGGACATCAGATAGCCGGCACTCCAGCCGCGAGCGATCTTTGCCGATCCTTCGAAATTGATACGGCTGCGCGAGGCGACATTGTCGACGATGTAGGCGTCTTTCTTGGCGCCGTCGTCCCAGAACATCACCATGCGGTTGATCCAGCCCGAAACGGTAAGCGAGACCTTGCTGTTACCCTTGCGCGCGCTCTCTTCTTCCAGGATGGCGACGCGTTCGTCGATGTCTTCGCTGTCAGTGACATGGCCGATTGACGGATCGAACGCGAACCCAGGCAGACTGTTGCTGATCGGCGAGGACTCATCCAGCAGCATCGTTAGCCCTAGCGAGCCGCCATAGAAGTAGACGTCATCGTTGGCGCGCACGTCCTTGTCGCCATTGAGATCTGACACCGTCGCATAGTGCGACAGCGCGGTGCTGACATTGTTCATCCAGAGGAACTGGCCCGACGCGGTAAGATAGGTGCCCTCCGCCAGTTTGAACTCGATGCGCGGGTTGAACTCGACTGCCTGCGAGAAGACGTTCTCATGGTCCGTCGTCTCGTAGCTGCGCTGATGAGTTGCATTCTCGGAGACGAACGTGCGGTTGCGATCGACGAAGTTGTTATAGAGCCCGCCCTTGATGCTGCCGCCGATGCGCAGAGAGTCGCCGACGTCGAACATGTGCTCCAGGCCGAGCTGCACGCCGACGAGCCGGTTGTCGGTACGGATCGAGACGTGATCGCGCACGCTGTCGGTGCCGAGGCCCGGCACCGATGCCATAGTGTCCATGGTCGATGAGCTGAGCGTCTCACCGAACGAGATACCGCGTGCACCAACGCTGAGGCCGGGAATTCCGAATGGCCGGACGAGGTTCGCTTCGGCGCCATAGAGCTTGGTCTCGTGGTGAATGCTGAGACCATAGATGTTGTCGGAATTGAGCAGGTTGCCGACGTCCTGAGAAGCCAGGTTAGCGTAGACCGTGTCGGTATTTGTCACGCCGGTGATGCTCATGCCGAGCTTCTGCGCTTCGAAGCTGATCGGACTTAAAAAGAACGCGGAAAGCTCGATTGGCTGATCGAACACGCCCGCCTGCAAGGTCATCCGCAGGCCCGGAGCATAATCGTCGCCTTCCAGCTCGGATGAGTTGAATTTGGTGTAGGAGTCGGACGTCGGTGGCGCGCTCGGAGAGTCGCCAACCTCGGTGAACGGAACCGCCGCTAGTCCCTTGCGCCAAAGCACGAGGCCCTCGACCGTAAAGCCTCCGGGGGCCCGTCCACCGGTTTTCGCGATGCTCGCGCCGGTGGGCTCATCGGAGCCGCCACCACCTTCGCCGTAATCCGCAGCGGACTCCGTATCGCCGTCGCCCGCGGCACGCGCGTCTTGCGACGCAGCGGTCAGGAGGAGAAATGCGGAGAAAGCTACAGTAACACCGCCTGCAAAATTGCGGGCATAGAACCAGCGCCGGTTATTTCCCCATAGGGGAATACGCACACCACCACACACAACGCACACTCCAACAAGCTTTCCAACCCACTTTTTTTAGTTGAAAAAATTATGCGAAAAGCCCGCTGGAGCGACCATTCGAATGATTGGATGGCCTCATCAGCAATATGCAAGCAGACTAGTGGAACGCCCGCAGAATCAACAAGCTAGCTGTGCCTAAAGCGGCGCCAGTTCGGCTCGTTTTTGCGCGTATGTGGCGGCGGAGCATCTATGGGACAATCGGGAGCTGTGCCGCACTTGGTTAATCGCGCAATGTATCTCGCGACAGCAAACGGTACAGCCACCACGGTTGTGGCGAGAGGCGTATTGAATATTGATATTACGGGAAATGGAGCGCGGTTTGAGCGGAGAAAATAGGGGCGTTATGCAAGATGCACAGCGTTTGCATTGTCATCGCTTACGAGGCGGAAATCGAGAATGGTCTGACGTATGGCATCAATGAAGTTCAGCGCATTCGCCGAGAGCGGCTTTCCCGCCGGGTGAATGTAGCCGAACGTGATCCATTTGGCAGGTGAAAGCGGGACAAACTTCACCGCTACTGTATTGAGGCCGCGCGCACTCAGTCGGTCGAAGAACGCAATACCCGCACCATCGCTCGCCATCTGGTACGCCATCAGCGATGAGTGGGTTTCGAGCGCGTAGCTCGGTGAGAAATCGATCGCCGGCAAGGCATCACCCATCTGCTGACGCCAAGCCGGGTTGCGCCACGGTCCGATCAACGTCTCGCCCGCAAGGTCGTCAGCGGTGAGGCAGCAGCGCGTCGCAAAAGGGTGATCGTTTGGTACGACTGCCTCGATACGAACCTTGAACAGCGGCTTGGTTTCGATCGGAACGTGCGACGGGTTCAGCGGCAACGAGGCAAGCACAAGATCAAAGCGGGTTGACGCGATCGCACTGTCGAGTTCGAAACGCGCGCGCAAGTCGATGCTGCACGAAAGCCGTTCGTTCGATTTGCGCAGCAGCGAAAGGGCCGGCGAGACGACAGCCTGCGCTACTCGCGGGGTGGTGAGGATATTGAACTGCTGGTCACCGGTGCGGATGTTGCGCGCAATTCGCGGAATTTCCTCGACCCCGGCCAGAATATGCTTGGTGGTGTCGTAGAACAGCTTTCCATCGCGCGTCAGGCTAAGGCCGCGCCCGGTGCGATCGAATAGCTTCAGATCGAGATCGGCTTCCAGAAGCGCAATCAGCCGGCTGACGGCCGGTTGGCTCAGGCACAGTTCACTTGCAGCCGCCGAAAGCGATCCGCGCTCCGCCGCCAGCTGAAAGGCGCGCAGTGATTTGAAGTTCATATTGCAGGCCCGGCGCCCTGGTGTGTCTCTGTGCCGGAGGGTGGGCCGCCCGGCCGCCTCCGTCGTCTCATCGCTCGAGAGTGCATGCGATTCACCCCTCGCAAGTGGCGCCTGGCCTGGGTTCGCGCCTCCCGAAGCTGAGGTCGCAAGGTTCATTGCGTCGGCCCCGTCGCTGCGCGTATCGCATCGATGCGGTCTTTGCCGATCCGCGCGGCAACGTCGGCGTAAACGGGTTCCAGCGCCTTGATCCACGCTTCGCGCTCGGCTGCTGTCTGCTCATGAAACAGCGTCGATCCGGCCGCCTTCATTTTCGCGAGCGCCTCGGCATTGGCGGTTTCGGCGATCCTGTTGGTGTACTGGGTCGCCTCGCTCATCGCCCGCTCCAGCGCGCTGCGGATATCGCGCGGCAACCCATCCCAGAACGCCTTGTTGACGATCACCGCGTAACCCAGATAGCCGTGGTTCGAGAGCGTCGCGTGCGGCTGCACCCCGCTCAGGCGCTGCACCAGCATGTTGGAGGGCGGATTTTCCGTGCCGTCGGTTACGCCCATTTCCAGCGCCTGATGCACCGCCGGCAGCGGAATGATCTGCGGAACGACGCCGAGAGTCTTCATCTGCGCCTGCAGAACGCGCGATGGCTGGATGCGCATGCGAAGGCCCGCCAGATCCTGCGGCATGTGGATCGGCCGGTTCGCGCTCATGATCTTGAAGCCGTTGTCCCAGAAGGCGAGGCCACGGATGCCCTTGCTGTCGAGGCCTGCGAGCAGCTCTTTGCCGATCGCGCCCTGGGTCACTGCGTGCAGCGCCGCCCACCCGGGGAACAGGTAGGGAAGGTCGAAAACCTCGAACTCCTTGATGCCGAGCGGCCCGAATTTGGCGAGAGAGGGAGCCACCATCTCGACGGCGCCAAGCTGCACCGCCTCCAGTTCCTCCTGGTCGCGATAAAGCTGCGCCAGCGGATAGACCTCCACCCTCACCCGGCCCTGGGTGTAACGCTCTGCAAGCTCCTTGAATTTCTCGGCCCCCAGCCCCTTCGGCGTATCGGGAGCCACCACATGGCTGAAGCGCAGAACGATGGCTTCCTCCGCCCGGCTCTGGCCGGCGAGCAATAACCCCAGCGTGGCAATAATCAGCGCTGCAAGGCTCTTCATCTTACTCACACTAAGCCCGCCCCCGGCCCAACTCATCGCGTATCTTCGCGCTGCCGCCGCACTTGCGGCGCAGCCTGAAAGCGCAACGGGCCTTTCCCCGATCCCCAAGTATGGGGGAAAGGGTGGGCGGCCTCTATTGTGGTTATCCGCAACGCGACGGGCACGGGGACGGATAGATAAGGTCGGGTTCGAAGTTGAGTAAGCGGAACGGCTCCCCGATGGTGGCGGACATACAGGCGCGCATGGGCTGGCGGACTGCCGGCGACGCTGGCGACCGGTTCCGTCCGGCCTGGTCGGCACCCGCGCTCATGCTCAGCTCGCTGCTGTCGCTTGCCGGTATATTCCTGGTGCTGGGCCTCTTGCTCTGGCTGCTCGACGGCGATGAGCGCGAGGCACGCCGCGAGGAGATCATCCGCGACGCCCTCTGGGTCGAGCACACACTCCAGTTCCGCTTCAGCACCATCGAAACGCGCCTGTCACGCATGGCCTATGAGCTCGGCAAGGCGGATTCCCTGAAAGAGGCATTCGCTGTGCAGGCCGGTCCGTTGGTCCACATCGAGCGCGAACTCTGGGGCCTGAGCTGGCTCGACGGTAATCTCCAGGTGCAAGCCTCGGTCCCAAACTCGGCCGACGCGGAAACGCCGCTCAATCCGGTCGTCCTTTCCGCCGTCGAGATCGCACGCCGAACGGGTCGGGGCCTATTCACGCCTCCCTATTCGCGCGGAGATAGCTCCGACCACGTTTCCTACGTCGCGCCCATCGTCAAGGACGGCAACGTCGTCGCTCTGCTGCACGCCGAGATTTCGTTGGGCCGCTTCCTCGCTCAGCACGTGCCCTGGTGGATCGCCGAAAAGCGCGCCGTGCAGATCAAGCGCAGCGATGAGCAGATCGCCGCGAGCCGGTCCAAGGTGGACCCCGACAAAGGCGCACTCAGCTACACCGTCGAGATCGGCCCGCCACTGTCGAACCTCTGGCTCACGCTCACGAGCTATCGAAACCGCTCGAGCCTCGTACAGAACAGCCTCGTCGTAGCGATGATCGTCCTGAGCTTCCTCACCGCGGCCGCCCTCATTGCGCGCGAGCGCCAGCTGCGCGGCCGCAAGCTCGCCGAAGCTGCACGCGATGAGGAATACGCCTTCCGCCGCAGCATGGAGGAATCGCTCCGCGTCGGCATCCGCGCCCGCGACATGGAAGGGCGCCTGCTCTACGTGAACCAGGCCTTCTGCAAGATGGTCGGCTATTCGGAAGCGGAACTGATTGGACGCGCCGCGCCCATGCCCTACTGGGCACCCGAGGAGCAGGACCGCACGCAGCGCCTGCATGATGCCATCCTCGCCGGCGCCGCCACCGGGCAAGGCATCGAAGTGCTGTTCCAGCGCCGCGACGGCACGCGCTTCGACGTGCTGATCTACGAGGCGCCGCTGATCGATGCACAAGGACAGCAGCAAGGCTGGATCGGCTCAGTGCTCGACATCTCCGACCGCAAGGCATCCGAGGAATTAGCACGCACGCAGGCCGAGAAGATGCAGCATACCTCACGCCTCGTCACCATGGGCGAGATGGCATCGTTTCTCGCCCACGACCTCAACCAGCCGCTCGCGGCGATCCGCAGTTACCAGACCGGCCTGAAGAACATGCTGTCGAGCGGCGGCGCCAATCCCTCGGACGTCACGCCCGCCCTCGATGCGATCGGCAAATCCGTCGAGCGCGCTGGCCTGATGATCCGCCGCGTCCATAACTTCGTGAAGAAGAGCGAGCCGCGCCTCGAGCCGATCGATCTCGCCGAGGTGACGAAGGAAACGGTTGCACTGCTCGAACCGGAGCTGACCAGGGGACACTGCTCGGTCGACATACTCCTGGATGCCGGCCTGCCGCGCGTGCGTGCCGACCGCGTTCTGATCGAACAGGTGCTGGTCAATCTCATTCGCAACAGCATGGACGCCTGCAGGGATCTGCCGCGCTCTTCACGCGGCATAACCCTCGCCGGCACGCTCAACGGCGGCGCTATCGAGCTGCGCGTACTCGATCACGGCAGCGGCGTGCCCGAGCACCTTACAAGTCAGCTTTTCTCGCCGTTCGTCTCCACCAAGGAGGGCGGCATGGGCATGGGACTGACGATTTGCCGGTCGATCATCGAGCTGCACGGAGGCGGAATAAAGTATGAGCACCAGCCCGGCGGCGGCGCCTGCTTCTCTTTCACCCTGCCACTCTCGCACTGAGGCCGACATGAGCCAGTCACGCGTCTACGTCGTCGATGATGATGCCACACTGCGTGACGCGCTGACGTTTCTGCTGTCGTCGCGTCGCGTGAGCACATCGACCTTCTCTTCCGGCGAGGAGTTCCTCGAATTCTTCAACCCCGGCTTGCGCGGCTGCGTGCTAACCGACATCCGCATGGGCGGCATCTCGGGATTGGAGCTGTTCTCGCGCCTGCGGGAAGCCGGATCGCGTTTGCCCTGCATCGTCCTCACCGGGCACGGCGACGTGCCGATGGCCGTCGAAGCCTTGAAGAAGGGCGTGCGCGACTTCATCGAAAAGCCGTTCGACGCCAACGATCTCGTCGATAAGCTCATCGCCGCCATGGCCGACGACGACGCACGCGCCGAGCAGGACGCCGCGCGCCGCTCCCACACCGACCGCCTGGCAACGTTGTCGGACCGCGAGGCGGAGGTGATGCAACTCCTTGTGGCCGGCAAGCCGAACAAAGTCATTGCCGACGAGCTGTCCATTGCCATCCGCACCGTCGAGGTGCACCGCGCGCGCATCTTCGAGAAGCTCGGCGTGCGCAGCGCCGTTGAGCTGGTCAAGCTGCTCGCAGAAACCGATACGATGCACGGCCGCGCCACCCGCTCGGGCTAAACTCTACTTAGCCTCTCCCCGGCGGGGAGAGGCCGGAGCGAATGCAAATGAGCTTCGGGTGAGGGGGCGCTTCGACGTCAATCGAGAAGGCTCTCGCCGCGACGGCACACAGCCACCCCCATGCTCAATAGTCCCACTCGACACCAACACCGATCTTGCTGTTCCCATCGGCACCAAGCTCGCCGCGCGCCTTCAGCGTCTTGGTGAGATCGTGGTCGATCACTACGCGGCTTGAGCTGGCGCTTGTGCCCTGCTTAACGCCCACATAAGTGCTCTCGTTGACATAGCTGCCCGCGGAGACGACGGGATTGTTCGCATCGTCCGTCGAGACATCGAACACGTCGATACCGGCGGCACTCTTCAAGCGATCCAGCGTGCTGGGTCCGCTCGACAACCCGCCGATCTTGTCGATCTCGCCGGCAAGCTGCGCCAGCTGCACCGCTGACAGCTTCGCCAAAGACTTGTTGAACAGCAGCCGCGCGATCACCTCGTCTTCAGGCAACGCGGGATCGGACGAGAACGTGAAGGTCGGCTTGGCTGCCGGTCCCGAAATCGTGACGGTTATGGTGTAGCCGTCGGCATCGGCCGCTGCTTCCATGTCGAGCATCGGCTGCACGCTGCCGTTGAAGTAGATGCGCCCGCGCTTGAAATCGAGTTCGCGGCCGAGGATCGACAGGCGCCCGCGCTCCATCACGAATGCGCCGTCGGCGCGCGGCGCGTTGGTCGTACCCTGCACGTGCAGCGCGCCGCCCAGTTGCGCGTCGAGACCGCGGCCACGTACGAAGATGCGGTTGGCCGCATCGAGGCGCACATCGAGCCGCCCGTTCACCGCCGGTGCGCTGCGCTGCTCTTGTGCCTTGCTGGCCGCCCGCGCGGCATAGCTGCCGGCGGGCGCATTTACGTGCTTGATGTCGAGTGAGGTGATCGAGCCCGGCAGCTGGCTGGGAACCGTCACGTCGAGGCGCTTCAGTCCGATGTTCCCTCGGGCGAGCAGCGCATCCAGAGGCCCACTCACGGCAAGATCGGCGTCGAGTTCGCCCGATATGAGCTGCTGATCGTCGAACTTCAACCCGACGAGTTTCAGTTCTAGATCTGTGGTGATGGCGCCATTCTGGCCGATCAGCACGCTGCCACCGCTGGTGAATGTGCCACCGCGCACGCTCGTACCCTGCAAGCGCTCGATCGTCAGCCCGTTGCGCGTGAAATTCGCCGCGCCGTTGATGGCCGCAAGTTTCAGCCCGCCGCCCGGATCGTTCAACGCGGCATTCTCTATGCGTATCGTCCCGGCAACCCGCGGATCGGCGAGCGCACCGGTGACATCGGCTGCAACGTAAGCCGTCCCGCTGGCGCTCGCAGCCCGGTCACCGAGCGCGCCATTGGCAAGCACGAGCGGAATGGTGCCGTTGACTTTGACGGCAATGGCACCCTTGGCGCCGATCCCCGCGCGCCCCACTGCTTTCGCCGACAGCCCTCCCGCCCCGCTGACCGTGACTTCGCCGGTAGCGTCCTCACCAGCGAGGCGCGCCCGTGCATCGACCCTCAGCGGCGGAAGGCTTTGCGCACGCATTGCGGCAGCCGATGCCCCGGTCCAGGCAACGGCCGCGTCAGCCTTCGGTGTCTTGAAGGATCCACCGATCTTGACGGTGCCGTCGATGTGCCCCTCGAGTCCAAGTGTGGAATCGAAAGCATTTGCGAGCCCGGCTGGTAGCTGCTTCAGCGCAATCGATAGATCCATCGCGTCCGGTGCAATTGTGCCCGCGATCTCGGTGCGCCCCTTGTCCGTCTTGATTACGAGCCGGTCGATCTTCACTGCGTCGTTAGCCATCGTCACCGTTGCGCGCTGATCGATCAGCGCGGAAAGGCCTTCCTTGCGCAGGCTAGCCGACGCCACGCTCACCGTGAGTGTCGACTCTTTGCGCGCAGCCTCTGCACTCACCGTTGCCGCGAAGTCATTCACCCGCGCCGACGCTTTGATCGCGGTGCCATCCTTCGCGGGCACCGCATCAATCTGTGCATCGCGCAACTTAATGCCCGCGTCGTCGAAGCTGGCTAGCCGCACCTGTCCCGTAATGCGCAAGGCCTGCATGTAATCGACCAGCGTAGCGCGCGCGGAGAGACCCTGCAGCTTCTTCTCGGCGATGCGCAGAGCCGGCGCCTCCGCCTGCAACGTGGCGACCGCAACGCCGCCATTGTCCGTCAGCTCAACGTCGGCCTTGGCGCTCCCCGCCATCGGCACACCGGCGAGCGGCGCGAGGTCACCAAGCCGCGGCACGGAGATGACAAGGCGTCCGTTCGGAGCGCCATTGGGCGGCAAATGCAAACTACCGCCCACCTGGGCCGATGCCAGCGTCAGTTTCAAATCGTCGATTTTCAGCCCACTTGCCTCGGCGAAGGCAATCGCAGCGCCGCCATCGATCGGCTTGCCGCCGACATCGCCGCCAATATCGAGCCGGCCCGCGTGAGCGTCGAGCGGACCGCGCCCGGAGAACGTCAGCCTCGGCGCATTGAGCTTCGCGCCGTTGACGCGCACATCATCGCCGCTGATCGAAACCTTGGAGATGAGGTTATCTCCCGCACCGGAAACATCGATTTGCAACGCCGCCGAGCCGCCGAGAGCATCGGCAACTTTTGCAAGGTCGCGCACGTTCGCGCGCACCGCCAGCGCCAGCGACGAGCCACTGAAGCGCGCGCGCACCAGCGCATCCGCCGCATCGGCCTTGAAGGCGAGATCGTCGACCTGGATATCGCCGCCCTTCACGCGCGCCAGCCGGCCGTTGATCCGCGCCGTGCCCGCCAGTAGCCGGTCGGCGGCGTCCGCTCCCAACTTTAGATCGCGGCTGCTGCCCTCGATGACGAGCGCAAAGTCATCACCGTCAAATCCCGCCTCCCCCGATGCGCGCAGCGCCACAGCACCAGCCAATGGACGTCCCGCCAGCGACGCCAGCGAGCCAAGGTCGGCAACGTTGAGATCGGCTGAGCCAGCGATGCGCCGGCCACTCACCGTTGCGCTGGCATCGACGATAGCTCCCGCTAGCGCTGCGCGGAGCTTCGCAATCGTCAGCACGCCCGACTTCGCTTGCCCCAACAGCGTCAGCGCCGCCGTTGTCGGCGTGTCGCTGCCTCCCGGCGGCAACACACCCTCGGCCGTCGCCGACCCTTCGATCTTTGCTGCATCGAACGCCATTCGGCCAGCCGCGTCCGTTTGCTCGGCGCGCGCCGACAGCTTCAGCGAAGCAACCGAACCGACCGACCCTCCCAGGCCCTCAGCATCGACTTCGGCGTGCACTACGCGGCTTTCCGCATCAGGCGCAACAATCTTGGCCGCGAGACTGCGCAACGTAACGTGCGCATCGCCGAGCGCGAATTCCACCGGCGCGCCGTCCTGCCGCGCCAGCTGCACCGCGGCTCGCCCATGCACATACGGCCGCGCCAGATCAATCGCGCCGCTGGCCGACACAGCAATAGCCGCGCTCGACAGTGTGAACTCGTCGAGCCGGAAGCGATCGTTCTCAGACCACACGCCTCTCAAAGTGCCGACAGTCTTGCCATCGAGAACGCCGGCCAGCGTCGCCGGCACCACGCGTGCCAGATACCCTTCGAGGTGCGATGTGAGCTTGTGCCCGTCCGCTACGCGGTCGACGCTGACCGTGCCGGCGGCGAAGCGCTGCTCCGACGCAAGAAGCGCCCACTCCGCCCGCCATCTATCGCGCGGTCCCGAGCCGGAGAAGTGCACGCCCATCGGCGGTCGGTCTGGAACTTCTAACACATGCGCGATCAATCCATCGGCCGGCTCCTGCCCGTCGATGACGAGATCGACAACATCGCTATCAGGGTGGTATCCGAACCGGGCCTGAAGCCGAGCGCCCGGTTGGTCAAGCCGTAGCACGGCCAGTTGCGCAGAAAGCCCGCGCACAGGATCGGCGAGATCGGCGCTGGCCGTCACGCGCAGCCGCGCCGTCATTCCGGCCACTGGCTCCTCGATGATCAGTTCGCGCACCTCCGCGCGCCCGAGCGTCACCGGAATGAGCGTCGGCGCACCACCGCCCGCATCCCCACTGTCGGCACTGGCGCTGCTGCTCACCGGCTGTCTCAGCACGCGCACCGTGCCGATGTCGATGGTGTCCACCGCGACGCGCCCCACGAGCAACTGCGCGGGCTGCCATGAAATATGCAGCGCGTGCATCTCCAGCCATGACCCGTTGCGGTCGCTCAGCACGATACGATCGATGCGGCCATCGCCGAATAGTGATCCTTCGAGCGAACCGATCTCCAGCCGGCTGTCTGCGTCGGACGCAACATAGCTCGCCAGCGACAGCGCAAGGCGTTGGCCGGCGGACGTCGCCAGCAGGCCGGTCGTGGCCAAGAAGACAACCAGCAGTGCCAGTCCGCTCCTCGCCAGCCATTTGCGCGCGCGCCGCATCAAAAGGCCTGCCCCAATCCGAGATAGACGCCGACTTTCGGTTGCCCTTGCGTGTGCGTCGTCGGCGCCGCGACGTCGATGCGGATCGGACCTAGCGATGTGTAGTAACGCAGCCCCAGCCCCGCGCCGATGTAGACGTTGTCGTTGAAGCCCGGCAGGCTGTCGGGCGAGACCGTCGCCATGTCGACGAATGGCACGAGGCCGAAGCTCTCGAACAGCCGCATGCGCAGTTCTGCTGATGCACCGAGCATGGACAGACCGCCCACGACCGACCCGTTATAGGTCGGGCCAAGGCTCCGATACTCGTAGCCGCGAACGGAGCCGCCGCCGCCGGCAAAATAGCGATACGTCGCCGGGGTGCCTTCCAGCGAGGTGCCGAAGTCGCTGCCGGCGATGATGCGCCCCGCGAGCACGAACCGCCCATCCTCGTCCAGCGGAGCATAGCTTGCGATGCGAAGGTTAGCCGCGCCAAACGCCGAGCCATCCGACAGCTCCGCCACCGGATCGAACTGCATGAGTGCGTTGACGCCGTGGCTCGGATCCATCCGGTTGTCGCGTGTATCGTAGGCGAGTTCGCCCGGCAGGCTCAGCAGCGTGTAATTGGCGTCACCGAATGCATCCTCAATGCGCGACTGCGAACCTGACAGCGCCAGCGATCCGGAAAGACTGCGATCAAACCGGTGTGCCAATCCGATCTTGCCATTGCCGCCGAGGCTCTCGTACGTGTCGGGACGTTCGCGAATGATGCGCAGCTCGCCGAAGAAATCGGTGTCGATGTCGAGCACGCCCGGCTTGGTCAGCACTGCCCCCGCATCGAACTGAACCTGCTCCAGTCCATCGCCACCGATCTGCGACACCGTCGCGTCGATCTTCAGCCGCTCGCCCTCGCCGAATAGATTGCGATGGCCCCAATAGGCTTGCACTTCGGCGCCATCGACCGTTGAGGCGGACACTGTCGCGCCGAAAAAGCGCGGCTTGCGCTCCGTCACCTCGACGGTGATCGGTATGCCGCCGTCATCATCCACCGCATCGCCTTCGACGATGCGCACGCTTTCGATACTCTCGATCTTGCGCAGGCGATCGCGCGTAGTCTTCAAGTCTGAAGTGCTGAAGCGCTGACCCGGCTGCAGCGCCGTCTGCCGCGCAATACTGCCGGTTTCCAACGTCGAGGTGCCGGTCACGTTGATCCAGCCGTAGACCGCAGGCGATCCCGGCGCCACCACCAACCGGACATCGACCACTGAGCGCGCATGGTCGGCGACGATCTCCTTTTCGGCGATCTCAGCGAGCGGATAGCCGCTGGCGCGCCACGCCTCGACCAGCTTGTCGATGGCGCTCGTGATCAGTTCCGCTTTCGCTGGCTTGCCCGCCACCAGCGCATACTGCTCCGGTTGTGTCGCCGGTGCGTCCACGGTTTGCGTCGTCTGGCCGACGCTCACGTTGCCGAAGCTGAAGCGAGGCCCTGGCTTCACATGCACCGAAACATCGATTGGCGCGCCACCCGGCGCTGATGGCAGTTCCTCGGGCCGCACCTGATCCAGTGGCTTACCGGCGACGCGGATATCCACCTCGCCACCATAGTAGGCCTCCGAGTAGAGGCCTCCGATGACTCGGTCGACATCGCCGCGCGCACGCGCCAGCAACGCCGCACCGTCCGCAGCGCCCTGCTTCGTCTGGCTGACCAGTACTGAGATCGACGAGAGCAGCGTTTTCAGCGCCTCGTCTTCCCCGTCGACGGCGACGCTCACCTGATACTTCAGCGCGCCGACGGCATCGGAATCGGAATTCGACAGGAACGGCAGATCGAGCACGTCGGCAATGGCCGCACCCGCGGAGCACGACACCAGGGCGCCACAGATACCGAGCAACGGAACAAGTTTGGTAACGGCTCTCAAAGCTTCGCTTTCGGATGTGGTGCCAAAATTTGTTACGCCACGCCGAACAGCGGATCGGACCTCCGTACAGAAGAAGCTGCGCTGGCCCAAAACCAACGCGAATCTCTAGGCTTCATGTTGAGCGAGTTGGCTGGGGGACACAACCCTGCGGGGCGGACAAAAGCTCCCCTGCGCAGCCCCTCGAGCGATGCTGTGGATCAATCATTCCGCTCCTCTTCGCCGCACTGGGCGTGGCCCAGAAGCAACTCCGTCGCTGGTATCCCTGCGCGGATCAGGAACGAGCGACGGGAGAAGGGGGAGCCGGGCGTTGCAAGAGTTCGGTAGGTGGGAGTTCGTCTAGTGTACTGCGTACGTGTGTTTGGAGTCGGCCTCGCCCTGGTGGCGGGCTGTATGGCGCTGGGCGGCTGTGTCGTCGGCCCTGACTACATGCAGCCGGCCATGCCGCTGCCGAATCAATGGGCGACCACTCAGGGTCCCGCGCGCCCACCCGAGTTGTCGCACTGGTGGCGGCGCTTCGGCGACCCTCTCCTGAATGCGTTGATTGAAGAGGGCATCAACCACAACCTTGACGTGGCGGCCGCGAAGGCGCGCATCCGCGAGGCCCGCGCGACCTATCGTCAGGCGGTGGGCGGCCTGCTTCCATTTGCCGACGCCGGCGGCGAAGTAACGCGCTCCAAGTCGGCATCCGGATCGAGCTCAGGCGGAGCGCAATATTATACGCAGTATCAGGCGGGCTTTGACGCGAGCTGGGAAGCCGACATCTTCGGCGCCAACAAGCGCGCCATCGAAGCCGCGGCCTACGGCCTCGATGCCTCCAAGGAAGACCTGCGCGCCACCCAGCTCACGCTCATCGGTGACATCGCCTCTAACTACATCGCCTTGCGCGGCTATCAGACCCGCATAGCCCTGGCGCGCCGCACGGCCGCCTCGCAGAGGGAAACGGCAGCTCTGACGCAGCGCCAGCTTGACGCTGGAAGCGCATCGTCGGTTGACGTCGCCCGCGCTGTCGGTCTTGCGGCCTCCACTGAGGCCAACGTCCCCGCCCTCGAAACATCCTACGCCGAGACCGTCCATCGCCTCAGCGTGCTGACGGGCCGCGCGCCCGGCGCTCTTGCCGGCCGCTTGAAACAGGCCCGCGAAATACCGCAACCCAAGGCACTACCATCCGCTGGCGTTCCCGCCGACGTGCTCATCACGCGTCCCGATGTCCGCCTCGCCGAGCGCCAGTACGCGCAAGCGACGGCCAAGATCGGTCAGGCGGAAGCCGCACGCTACCCTGGCGTCAGCCTCACCGGCAATATCGCGACTACAGCACTTAGTATCGGTGACATAGGCAAAGCCTCCACCATCGGCTGGTCGTTCGGCCCGTCGCTTTCTGTTCCGATATTCCAGGGCGGACAGCTTCGCGCCGCCGTCGACATCGCGAGGGCGCAACGCGATCAGTACTTCCTCGCCTACCATTCCGTAGTGCTCGAGGCGCTGGAAGACGTCGAGAACTCGGCTGTCGCGCTGGGTCGTGAGCGTCAGAGGAACCGTAAGCTCGCATCGGCCGCGGCGTCGTATCGCGAAGCGTCCAAACTGTCGCAGCAACTCTACCAGGGTGGCTCGTCGGATTTTCTCGACGTGCTCGATGCTGAACGCTCGGCTTATTCGGCCGAGGATGCTCTTCTCGTCAGCCGCGCTGCAATCGCCACTGACTACATCGCACTGATGAAGGCTCTTGGCGGCGGCTGGGACGGCGAGGTTGATGCTGGGCATCCCACAGTCGTCGACGCCAACACCGGCCCGCACTTTTGGCGTCCGGCAGGGGGCGCGTAAATGTCTAAGTCTTATCGTGCTCCCATCTGGCGGTGGATCGTGCGCCTCAGCCTCTTCGTCGTCGTGCTAGGTGCTGCGGGCTATTTTTACTTCGGCGCCCGTTCATCGCCCGCTTCCCGCTCGCTCTCGACAGCGGCGGTGACGCGTGGAGACGTCGAGATGACCGTTCTCGCCACCGGCACCTTGAAGCCGGTCAAGCTGGTCGCCGTTGGCGCGCAGGTGTCCGGCCGCGTCACCTCCGTCAAGGTGAAGCCCGGTCAGCAGGTCACCAGCGGAGAGCTCGTCGCCGAGATCGATTCCATCACTCAGGAGAACGCTCTGCGCACCGCTAAAGCGACCCTCGCCAACGTCAAGGCGCAGAAGGAGGAAAAGGAAGCCAGCCTCGACTTGGCCATCCGCACCTATACGAGACAGAAGAACATGATCGCCCAGCGGGCTGTTTCGCAGGCAGACTACGAGAGCGCCGAGGCAACGGTGGCGACCACCAGAGCGCAGATCGACGCGCTCGCCGCGCAGATCATCGCCGCGGAGGTGGCAGTTGCCACGGCGCAAGCCAACCTCGGTTACACCAAGATCACTGCCCCCATCGATGGCACGGTTCTGTCGGTCGTCACGCAAGAGGGCCAGACCGTCAACGCCGTACAATCGGCACCGACGATCATCATCCTCGGTGAGCTGGAAACGATGACTGTCCGCGCAGAGATCTCCGAAGCCGACATCGTCAAGGTGAAAGCTGGACAACGCATCTTCTTCACCATCATTGGTGACCCGGACTCTCGCTACGAGGCGAGCCTGGAGCAGATCGAGCCCGCGCCAGAAACGATCAAGAGCGATAGCAGTTTCAGTTCGTCGAGCAGCAGCTCGTCGACCACGTCGTCCAGCAGTTCAGCGATCTACTATATCGGCGTGTTCAATGTTCCCAACCCTGGTCATCGTCTGCGGACCTACATGACGGCGGAGGTGCATATTATCCTCGGCGAGGCCACCAACGTGCTCACAGTGTCGTCTGCCGCGCTCGGTCGCAAGAACGGTGAGGGGCGCTACGCGGTGCGCGTCGTCGATCACGCGGGTACCATTTCGGAGCGCCTCGTCGAGATCGGCCTCAACAACAAGGTCACCGCCGAGGTGACGTCGGGTCTCGAAGGAGGCGAGCGCGTCGTCATCGCCGAAGCCAGCGCGCAGGCGTCTTCCTCCACATCATCTCGCCCGCCCGGGCCACCGATGGGATTCTAATGAGCGCCGAGCCAATCATCGCTTTGCACGGTGTCAGCCGGGAATATATCTCGGGCGACACCGTCATCGCCGCGCTGAGCGACGTCTCCATCACCATCGCGCCGGGCGAACTGGTGGCCATCATCGGCGCGTCAGGGTCCGGAAAGTCGACGCTGATGAACGTCCTCGGCTGCCTGGACCGGCCGACATCCGGCAGCTATCGCATTGCCGGTCGCGAGACCTCATCACTCGAGGCAGACGAGCTGGCGGCATTGCGCCGCGAGCACTTCGGCTTCATCTTCCAGCGCTATCACCTGCTGCCTGAGCTGAGCGCCCTTGGCAACGTCGAGGTGCCGGCGGTGTACGCCGGCGTCGCACAAAGCGAGCGCCGATCACGCGCCAAGGGGTTGCTCGGGCGGCTCGGTATGTCCGCGCGCGAGGAACACCGTCCCGGCCAGTTGTCCGGCGGACAACAGCAACGCGTCTCTATCGCCCGCGCGCTGATCAACGATGCCGACGTCATCCTCGCCGACGAGCCGACAGGTGCACTCGACAGTCAGAGCGGCAAGGAAGTTCTGCAAATCCTGCGCAAGCTGCACAACGAGGGCCGCACCGTCATCATCGTAACGCACGATCCCTCGGTTGCGCGCAACGCGGAGCGCATTATCGAGCTGAGCGACGGCAAGGTCGTATCGGATGGTCCCACTGGAGAGGTGCGAACGTCCGTCAAAACTGAGCCGCAAGACCGCAAGACACGTGGTGGCGCGGGCGTCGGTGCAATTGCCAATCGGCTGCGCCAGGCGTTTATCATGGCGATGCGTGCCCTCCAGGCGCACCGGCTGCGTACGCTGCTGACGATGCTCGGCATCATCATCGGCATCGCATCCGTCGTATGCGTCGTGGCCTTGGGTGCGGGATCGCAACAGCGCGTGCTGGAAAACATCAGCAGCCTCGGTACCAACACGCTGGAGATATTCGCCGGCCGGAATTTCGGCGACACGCGCTCGGGAAAGATCACGACACTGGTAGTGAAAGACGCCGACGAGCTTGCCAAGCAACCGTACGCGGCCGCCGTGACACCAACGGTCTCGACGTCAAGCACGGTCCGCTTCGCCGAGAACGAATCGTCAGCTCAGGTGAACGGCGTCGGCGCGGCGTACTTCGCTGCCCGTGGCGCTCAGCTCGCCATGGGACGGCTTTTCGATGCCGATAGTGTGCGCACCCGCGCACAAGAGGTTGTCATCGACGACAACACGCGCAAAGCGCTGTTCGCCGATTTCCCCAACGGCGGAGTAGGGGAGGTAATCCTGATCGGTCAGGTTCCCTGCCGCATCATCGGCGTGATCCGGCCTCAGCAGGGTGGCTTTGGCTCTAGCCAGAATCTCTCACTCTATTTGCCCTATACGACGGTTCAGACCCGCATTCTCGGCACCACGTCGCTGCGCAGCATCACCTTGCGCGTTGAGGATGACGTCTCCCCCAATGTGGCCGAACAGGCAGTCACCGCATTCCTGACGCAGCGGCACGGCACCAAAGACTTCTTCATCATCAATACCGACGACATCCGCCAGACCATCACCAGCACCACTCAGACCATGACCCTCCTGGTGGCCGCCATCGCCGTGATCTCGCTGATCGTCGGCGGCATCGGTGTGATGAACATCATGCTCGTATCGGTGTCCGAGCGCGTGCCCGAAATCGGGGTGCGGATGGCTGTCGGAGCGCGTCAGGGAGACATTCTGCAGCAATTCTTGATCGAGGCAGTGCTCGTGTGCGTCATGGGCGGACTGCTGGGCATTGCGCTCGCGTTGGGCTTCGGTGTCATCTTCAGCTCGCTCACCACCAACTTTGCGCTGGTATACTCGCCCGCGTCGATCATCGTCGCGGTGCTGTGCTCCAGTTTGATCGGTGTGGTGTTCGGCTATTTGCCCGCGCGCAACGCGTCTCGCCTCGACCCGGTCGTCGCTCTCGCCCGCACCTAAAAGGTGTCGCCGGTTAGTCCTGACGTGGGCGGGAAGCGTCGTGCCCACCCATGAGAGCACGTGGCGTCAAACTTTACGGGGCCGGCGCACTGGTGCTCGATGTCTCGATGCTAACCTCGCCGGGCGCCTCGTCCTCGAGCAACCAGAGGAAGCTTGCTGCCTGAAATTCCAGAAACGCCTCCGCCCCGCTCCAGGAAAGATGCCCGTTGTCGACGATGAGCGGCTTTTCATCCCTCGTTATCTGACACTTCCCACCAGGGCACACGAACGCGATTGAATCGACGAAGCGTACGTATGGATGCTTGGCCGCGACATTCTCCAGCGCAGCGCTCACCGCGCCAGAAATCTCTAAGGATCGCTCGTTGGCTTCAGCGCACGCCGCATCAGAACGGCTGGCACCCCGCGCACGATAGACGCATTCAGCCACGAGGTGCCGGAACGAGGGGTGAGGGCCGACCAGCAGAATCTTCGACGCGCCTCGGCTGCGCATCTGCGCGAGCGCAAAGTCCGCTTCGCGAGCTATTCGAGCGATCGCATCCTTCTCGGGAATTGGTGACCTTTCGCCCTGGGGCGCGATCTTGTCGAGATACTGCGGCCAGTTCGCGACCACCACAGCGCGATCCACCACGGTCTCCGTTTGGCCAAGCCACGCGAACAGGGCGTTCCTGAACGCCGCGCAGCCCTGCTGCCCGTAATCGAGGATGTCGGAGTTGGCGACGGGTGGACAGCCCGCGTGCCAGAGCAACTGCGGCGAGAAGCCCCGCGCGCGCGCAAACGCGGCAGCGGGGGGATAGGCGACCATCGCGTAGGAATCGCCGATGAACGTCATCGATCCACGACCCGAGGCTCTGCATTCACCGAGTACGTCAGTGATGCCTTTCTCGCCGTGGCGCGCGCATTCAGCCGGACGTTCCACCAGCCGGACCTGCATCGCCTGGATCTCCGGAGATTTCGCGCGCCCTTTGAATGTGTAGTTCGCCGAAACGCTGAAGACCAGCACGGCTCCCACCGGCACAAGTGCCAGGGGAAAACGCCATTGTCGCTTCCGGATCGGCCTTTCAACCAGGAAGTAGCTGGCCACCGCCAGCAGAAGGCCGATCGCAGCCATCAAGCTGTCGAGTGCAAGGTCGGCCTCGCCCGACCGCGTGATGCGACCGAGCGAGATCAACGGCCAGTGCCACAGGTACCAGCCGTAAGAGAGCACGCCGATCGCCGCGAGTGGGCGCAGCGATAGTACGCGCGCATAAAGTCCGTGCGGATCGGCCAGCCCGGATGCGAGCGCCATCACAGCCCCGACCACCGGCAGCAGAGCGAAGTACGAAGGATATGGCTGCTCGCTCACAAAGACCGCGGCTGTAGCGATCAATGCCACACCCAAAAAGCCGAGGCTCGCAATCAGAACTTTGGATTGGGAGGCAAGACGCGCGGCAATGAACCCGACGGCTCCTCCGGCAACGAACTCCCAGGCTCGAAACGGCATGATGAAGAATGTCATGCTTTGATCGCGCGCCGCGAAGGCGATGCACCCGGCCAGCGAAGCGGCCGCCGCCAGCCCAGCCAGCGCGATGGCGAATTTGCGCGGCAGATATCGCCAGCCGAAAAATATCACCACGGGAGCAATGACGTAGAACTGCTCCTCCACCGACAATGACCACGTGTGCAGCATCGGCTGCGCGTCTGAGGCGACATCGAAGTAGCCCTGACGATTATAGAAGAAGTGGTTCGACACCATCAGCGCAGATGCCTGCGCCGATTTAGCGAAATTCACGAGTTCGTCCGAAAATAGCAGCGCGTTCCACGCCAGAAGCGACGTGCCTGCCAGCATGGCGAGATATGCCGGAACGATCCGCCGGATGCGTCGTGCCCAGAACTCGGCAAACGAGAATTGTCCGCTCACCACATCGCGCTGAATGAGCGAAATGATCAGGTATCCGGATATGACGAAGAAGACATCGACCCCGATGAAGCCACCGCCAAAGCCCGGAACTCCGGCGTGATAGGCGACAACCGTTATGATCGAGACAGCCCGAAGACCATCGATGAAACTATGGTAGCCGCCGGGAGCAACTCTCGGCGCACCGCCCAAACCCCGACCCACCTAAACTGACCCCGCGCCGCAAAAAACCACTGTTATGCAAAATACGAAGTAAGGTTAGATGGGGTGCGGAGCGCCGGTCAATTATTAAGGAACGGCGGCAGGTTGGCATTCGCAGCTAAGAGGCAATCGCAGGTTAGTTTTGCGGCTGGGTGTGGCGCGGGCGTATCAGTGAGCGCGTGGGTCTCTTGGCACCCTCCGCCACCGCACACCAGCGGTGTGCGACCCCAAATTCCAGTGATGGGAATATTGCAGCGTCCGTTTCCGGCCGATCGGGACAGGTCATCCGCCGCGTCGATCACGTCGACTGCAGTGCGCCGATCGTCATTTGCAGCGACGATCACCGCTTCCTCAGGTGAAGCTTCAGCGCGGCAATCCCGGCGACCGCCTGTCGATGCAGATCCACCATCACCGCTCCGAGCATTAGGTGGTCGTGCGCGGCACTGGCGTCGCCCGCTCTCCACCGCAGAAATACCATACCGGGACAGTAGACAATGCAACCTCTGCCCGTATAGTGGCGGCTGCTCCAAGCCGTGCGCCGCTTGGGCTTATCTTCACGGGGGAAGCACGCGCCTTGGAGCTGCTCGAAACGTACTTGGTCCCGCTTGCCACCGCAGCGGGCGTTTTGCTTTTTGTCTGCGGCGTCGCGCTGCTGCGCTTGTCGTGGCTCGGCAAGCGACCGGGCAACCTGCCGTACCTGATCTCCGGTTGGATGCTGATCGCTGGCGCTTTCTGGGCATTTTTCCGAGCCTGGGACGTTGAAGTCGGCATCGCCTACGGGTTGATCGTTCTGGCTCTGGCGGCCTACGGCATCATCATTCTGCGGCGGGAAATTCGCGCCCCCAAGGTTCAGCGCGCGCGCGAAGCAGCACTGGAGCCGGAAGAGCGCCCCACCAATTGGCCCCGCGCGATAGCCAAGGCCCTGCTGTCCATCGTGTTGGCTGGGATCGCCGCCATCGGTGTGGGCGTCGCCTTCGCCGTCGCCATGCCATTGGCGACGCATGATCGCATCGTTGTCGGTGGACTACTGGTTCCCGTGCTCTGGGGAGCGGGGATGGCCTGGACACTCAGCGATTCGAAGCTGCTGCGCGCCACGCTGCTGCTCGTCGGTATCTCCGCCGTCGGCTACGCTGTCGCCTTCCTGCCGAAGGTGCTCGCCTGATGCATGCCCCGCTCGAAAATGCGCGCTCACGTAAGCGCCAGTTCCTGCCCCCGCAGTTCGTGCGCGCGATGCTCGCTGGACATTCGGCCCTCGGCCTCGCATTCGCGGCGCTCATCTACATCGTGTGTATCACCGGCACCGTCAGCGTCTTCATGTTCGAGCTGCAGCGTTGGGAGCAGCCCGATATCGCGCCGATCGACCGGCCACTGACAGCTGATGAGGTTGGGGCTGCCATCAATGCGGGCTACGCTCAGGCGGTTGCCGACAAAGCAGCGCACGATATGTTCGTCATGGGACCGAGCCCGCGAGCCGCTCACAATCGCCTCATGGTCAACTACCACGACCATGAGTCAGGAGCCGAGGGACGCTGGCTCGCAAGCCCATCCGGCGAACTCATCGCCCGCGCGCACGCACCGTGGACCGAGTTCATCACCGAGCTGCATACCAGTCTCCATCTGCCGCGCACCTGGGGCTTCTTTCTCGTCGGACTGACCGGCGTCGCGCTGCTGTCCTCGCTCATTTCGGGAATCCTCTCGCATCCCCGCATCCTAAAGGACGCCTTCTATCTGCGCCGCGGCGGTTCATGGCGATTGCAGGAAGCCGATCTGCATAATCGCCTTGGCGTGTGGGGACTGCCGTTTCATTTCGTCGTCTCTCTTAGCGGCGCGCTGCTCGGGCTTTCGGTGCTGATCGTCGGCGTGCTGGCGCTGGCAGCCTATGACGGCGACTCTGAAAAGGCCTTCGCGGCCATCCTGGGCCCGCGTGCAAGTGCTGACGAGACACCCGCGCCAGTACCCGACGTCGCCGCCATGATGCGCAGCGTGGAGATGCGCCAGCCCGGCGCCCAATTCACCAGCGCCCGCATCGACCATGTCGGTGAAGCGGGGCAGGTGGTTCACCTAGGGATGCGGTCACCGGGCCACTTGGCATTGGCCAACACCTATTACTTCAAGGGTGATGGCACACCGCTCGGCGATGGCGGTCTTGAACGCGGCGGCATCGGCCAGCGGATCCTCGGCCTGCTGCAACCCCTGCACTTCGGCTGGTTCGGCGGGCTGCCGATCAAGCTCGCCTACGGCTTCTTGGGGCTCGCCCTCAGTGTCATCACCTTTACTGGTGTCACCATCTGGCTGGCCCGCAAGCGCGACAAGGGCACGCCCGTGCCGCGCTGGGAGAAAATCTGGATGGGCATCGGATGGGGCCAGCCATTGGCGTTGTCAGTATCGGCAATAGCTGCGCTCTATGGCAGTGACGCCGTCATTCTTTATGCCTATCTGGCGACGGCCACGCTCGCGCTGCTGGTTGCGATGATCGCCGCCGACATGCATGCGGCCGGCCGCATCCTCCGGCTGACATGCGCGCTCGCGCTGCTGCTCTTGGTTGTCGTCTATCTCACAGCCTGGGCAGCACGCATCGTCGATCCTCTCGCCTGGGCTTTGACGGCGGTGCTGGCGTTCATCGCCATGCTGACGGCGATCCCGGCGCTGAAGCGCAGCGAAGCCCGGGCGAGCATGCTCGTACCCGCGGCGACCGAAGGCTGAGGTCCGGCGGAATCGCTGGCAACGGTCGCCGCTTCGTTTGGAGATGCAACTAAGCATCGATCGCTTGCACGCAAATTGCATCGCTCCAGCCGATTGTTGCATTTGTCAGCAATCCGACATTGCGCGCGTCACTTCGACATCCGGGAGGCAACGCACCTTCGGCGCCGAGCGCGCCATCGTCATCGTTTGCGATCACACCGGCGAACCGATTCTGCGTCGGCAGTTCTGCATGACTTCTCTGCACTGAGCGCAGGGCGGCAAAACGAGAACGGCAGCCGTGGTCGCGCGGCGAGATGACGCCCGGGCTTTACCGGCCTCCGGCATTTATGTTGCACCGCAGTGGTCGGCCCCGTCTCGGCGGGCGGGCGCGAGGCACGAACTCCACAATCGGGACTAAATTCATGGCTCTCATCAATACCAAGATCAAACCGTTCAAAGCGAAGGCCTACAAGCAGGGCAAATTCATCGACGTCTCCGACGTCGACATCGCGGGAAAATGGGCGGTCTTCTTCTTCTATCCCGCCGACTTCACGTTCGTCTGCCCTACCGAGCTTGGCGACTTGGCCGATCATGATGCCGAGCTGAAAAAGCTGGGCGTCGAGGTGTTCTCTGTTTCGACAGATACGCACTTCACCCACAAAGCTTGGCACGACAGCTCCGAGACCATCGGCAAGATCAAGTACGCGATGATCGGCGACCCCACCGGCGCCATCACGCGCAACTTCGATGTCATGCGCGAAGGCGAGGGTCTTGCTGATCGCGGCACCTTCGTCGTCGACCCCGATGGCGTCATTCAGATCATGGAGGTCACTGCCGAAGGTGTTGGCCGTGACGCCCTGGAACTCGTGCGCAAGATCAAGGCGGCCCAGTACGTCCGCAGCCATCCTGGCGAGGTCTGCCCGGCGAAGTGGAAGGAAGGCGAGAAGACCTTGGCGCCTTCACTCGAGCTCGTCGGCAAGATCTGACGCCATGCTTCCGGTCCCCGCGCTCATCGCGGCGCGGGGATCACCGACCCTGAATCCGCCAGCCACTAGCGATGGAAGCTCCCCGTGCTTGATGCATCTCTGAAGACCCAGCTCAAGGCTTACCTCGAGCGTCTTACCCGACCTGTCATCATCACCGCCTCGCCGTCCGACACGCCCAAGTCGGCCGAGATGATCGAGCTTCTGCGCGAGATCGCCGAACTGTCCGACAAAATCACATTGAAAGAGGATGGCAGCGACGCACGTCGTCCCTCGTTCTCGTTGACAAGCCCGGGCGAGACGATCGGGCTCACTTTCGCGGGCCTTCCCATGGGCCACGAGTTCACCTCGCTCGTCCTCGCACTGCTGCAAGTCGGCGGTCATCCTCCGAAGGCAGAGCCGGCGGTTCTCGACCAGATCCGCAGCCTTAAGGGCGACTTCTCCTTCGAGACCTATTTCTCGCAGTCATGCCAGAACTGCCCCGACGTCGTTCAGGCACTCAACCTCATGGCCGTGCTGAACCCGGCCGTGCGCCACGTCGCTATCGACGGCACCGACTTCCAGGACGAGGTCGAAGCGCGCCAGATCATGAGCGTGCCGGCCATCTACCTCAACGGCCAGTTGTTCGGACAGGGGCGCATGGGCCTTGAGGAGATTCTGGCAAAGCTCGACACCTCGGCAGCCGAGAAGGAAGCAGCCCGTCTCGACGCCAAAGGGATATTCGACATTCTGGTCGTTGGCGGCGGACCCGCCGGCGCCGCCGCGGCGATCTACGCCGCGCGCAAAGGCATTCGCACCGGCATCGTCGCCGAGCGCTTCGGCGGCCAGGTGCTCGACACCATGTCGATCGAAAACCTGATCTCCGTCCCTCATACCGACGGCCCTAAGCTCGTGCAGGCGCTCGAAGCGCACGTGCGCGAATACGACGTCGACATCATGAACCTTCAGAAGGCGAAGGCACTCACGCGCAAGGGCGACTACGTAGAGGTCGCGCTGGAAAGCGGAGCCACTCTGAAGGCGCGCTCCGTGATACTCTCCACCGGTGCGCGCTGGCGCCAGATGGACGTGCGCGGCGAGGAGGAGCATCGCAACAAGGGCGTCACCTATTGCCCGCACTGCGACGGCCCGCTGTTCAAGGGCAGGCGCGTCGCCGTAATCGGCGGCGGCAACTCCGGTGTCGAAGCGGCCATCGATCTTGCCGGCATTGCCAGCCACGTCACGCTGATCGAGTTCGAGACGAACCTGCGCGCTGATGACGTGCTGCAGCGCAAGCTCAAGAGCCTCGGCAACGTGGATATCGCAGTGTCAGCCCAGACCACCGAGGTGGCGGGCGACGGCAGCCGCGTCACCGGCCTCAATGTCAAGCAGCGCACCACCGGCAAGGAACGCCAACTCGCGGTTGATGGCGTCTTCGTGCAGATCGGCCTCCTGCCGAACACAGACTGGCTGAAGGGAACGATCGATCTGACATCGCGCGGCGAGGTCATCGTCAACGACCACGGCGCGACGTCGCTAGAGGGCGTCTTCGCCGCCGGCGACTGCACCACGGTGCCGTATAAGCAGATCGTGATTGCGATGGGTGATGGCGCCAAGGCTTCGCTCGCCGCCTTCGACTATCTCATCCGCGCAACCGCTCCTGCGAAGTCGGAAGCTGAAGCCGCCTGACACGCTGTCAAACTTCAGAGGCGTTCTCAGTTTCCTGCGGTGGCCCTCAGCCATGCGCGCAATCGCGCAGTGCGGGAAGTCGTGCTGCAAGATTTTGCCGCGCGAGAGTTGCTTGTTGGGAGAGGCCAACCGCCGCGCTGTAGCGTGAAGGCTACAGTGGCCGAGCAACTGGACGCAAAACGCGCTCAGAAACAATAAAACTATACTAGCGCTATCCACATTCGTGGCACTAAGCACGTAGTCCCTGTCACTTGTGATCTATGAACGGGGGCAAGCGTTGGTTTGGTTTGCGTTTGGGGGCGTAAATGCGTTTGTGTGCGTATGCGTGCGCCGCAGCTTGTGCGGTTGCGGCAATAACGGCTTTGGATTCGGTAGCAGTCGCCCAGGAGGCGCCGGCACCTTCGGAACCGATTGCCGAGGCGACACCCTTGCCGGCTGTCGTCGTCGAGACGCAACAGGCCGCTAAGCCGAAGACCAAGGCGAAGAAGAAATCCAAGTCCGCCACCGCGGCAGCACAGCCGGCGCAGTCGGCACCGCAACAGCAACAGCAGCAGCCGACGGGCCCCGGCAACTCGAACGCGAGCGATAAGTCGGCCTACGGCCCCGTGCGCGACTACGCAGCCAAGAACACGGCGACGGGCACCAAGACCGACACGCCGCTGAAGGAAGTCCCGCAGTCGATCTCCGTCGTCGGCGCCGAGCAAATCCGCGACATGGGCGCCAAGTCTCAGCAAGAGGTATTGCGCTATGTGCCCGGCGTCATAGCCGACGCGTACGGCAATGACGGACGCACCGACAGCAGCTTCATTCGCGGTACCGAGGCTGCAGAGTTCCTCGACGGTATGAAGCGCACCTTCGACTACTACACCTACAATTACCGCATCGATCCCTATTTCATGGAGCGCGTCGAGGTGTTGCGCGGTCCCGCGTCGGTGCTGTACGGCCAGGCTCCTGTCGGGGGCATCGTCAATTCCGTCTCCAAGCGCCCGCAGACTGAGCAAGGCGGCGAGATCACCGTCGAGTACGGCACCTTCGACTTCAAGCAGGTCAAGTTCGACCTGACGGGGCCGATCACCTCCGATGGCAAATGGTCCTACCGCTTCGTCGGCGAGGCGCGCGATGCTGGCACTCAGGTGGACTATGTCGACGACGACCGCTATGCGATCGCACCGGCGATCACTTATCGCCCCGACAGCAACACCACGATTACCGTGCTCGGTCACTTCCGTCGCGATCGGGCAGGGACGGTGTCTCAGTTCTACCCGAACGTTGGCACGCTCTACCCCAATGTGAGCGGATACCGCATCTCACAAGATCGCTTCGTCGGCGAGCCGGACGATTACTACAATACCGACGCCTCGTCGGGCACGGCGCTCGTCGAGCACAAAATTGCGCCATGGCTTAAGTTGCAGCACTCATCGCGCTACAGCGACATTAGCAACTACTACCTGGGCACATATCCCGATGGCACAAGCTACGACGCTGACCAAGTGACGATGACCCGCTATCGGTGGCATTCTATCACTGATACGCGCGTCTACAGCCAGGACACGAACCTCGAGGCCAAGTTCGCCACAGGGATGCTGCAGCACAAAGTGCTCGGCGGTGTCGACTACTCGAACTTTAAGGCGACCCAAGCCTCCAACTCGGCCGTTGATCTTAACCCCTTCAACGTCTATGCGCCCCAGTACGGACAGGCCCAATGGCTTGCATTCGACTGCGGAGGAGACATTTACGTTGCCTGCTCCCCGGTTACCACCGCCGCAAAGCAGACCGGCCTCTATGCTCAGGACCAGATGCGCTACGGCAACTGGATCGGCATCGTCGGGGTGCGCAAGGATTGGCTCGACATCGATTGGAACGATTACACGATCCCGCAGGTCGTCAGCCAGAAGGACGATGCCGTCTCGTATCGCGCGGGCCTGATGTACGAGTTCGCGTCCGGCTTCACGCCCTATGTGAGCTATGGAGAATCTTTCGTTCCGACGCTCGCCCCCTCGCTCAACGGTCCGCTCAAACCGCAAATTGGACGCATGTACGAGGCGGGCTTCAAATACCAGCCCACTGGCGCAAACTTCGCTATCAACAGTGCGATCTATGATATCGAGCAAAGCAACCGCGTCGTCCCGGATCAGGACCCCAATTACAATGTTCAGATCGGCCCCGTCGCGATTAAGGGCTTCGAGTTCGAACTCACCGGCAAGCTGACGCAAAATCTCAAGGTGGTCGGCGGCTACGCCTATACTAAGGCGCAGTACGCAGACGGCAGCGAGCTCGACGGCAATCAGATCGAGTCCATTCCCCTGCATACAGCATCGCTGTGGGGCGTATGGGAGTTCGACCAGCCGTATCTCAAAGGTTGGTCTGCGGGAGCGGGCATACGCTACATCGGCGTCTCATGGGACGAAACCAACACGATTCGCACTCCGGCCGTCACGCTGTTCGACGCTATGGTCGCGTACGACACAGAGCACTGGCGCTGGCAGATCACCGGCTCCAATCTGGAGGATAAGGAGTACGAGTCGACCTGTATTGCACGTGGCGACTGCTTCCTCGGCCAAGCCCGCACCATCATCACCGGCCTCACCTACAAATACTGATCCGCACGATAAGGACTTCCGCTGCTGGACTGTGGCGGAAGGCCTTTTCTCAGTTGCACGCAGTCGCAAAAACCGGATAACTCCCGTCAGGTTTATTCGACTCTGACACCAGCTTGATATGGGGGACTATGCGCAACGCATTCGTCGTTGTTCATCGTTGGGCGGGATTGTTCACGGCGGTGTTTCTGTTCGTCGCTGGCGTGACCGGCGCCGTCATCTCGTGGGATCACGAGCTTGACGAGTGGTTGAACCCTCATCTCTTCGACGCCCGCATCACCGATCCGCAAGCCAAGCCGCTTCCGGCGCTGCAGCTGGTCGAAAAACTCGAGGCGGTCGATCCGAAAGCCAAGGTCACTTACTTCACGCTGGCCACTGAGCCAGGCCACACAGCCGAGTTCTCGGTCGAGCCGCGGCTCGATCCTGCTACCGGGCAGTTGCACGCTCTCGACTACAACCAGGTCTTTCTCGAGCCCTCGACCGGCGAGATCGTGGGCAAACGCTATTGGGGCCAGATCTCGCTCGATTCCGAAAATCTGCTGCCGTTCCTCTACAAGCTGCACTACTCCATGCACATCCCGGAATTCAACAACATCGATCGTTGGGGAGTCTGGTTCATGGGCATCGTCGGCATCGTCTGGCTGTTCGACTGCTTCGTCGGCTTCTACCTCACGCTGCCGCGCGCCAGTCGGCGCAACGTTTCCGTCGCGGGCGCGGCCGTCAGCGATGCGACGCTCGACGATCTGGAGGCAGGGCCACGCCGGCGCTCATGGTGGCACCGATGGAAGCCGGCCTGGCAGATCAAACTGAACGCCAGCGCCTATCGCATCAATTTCGATGTCCACCGTGCCTTCGGCCTTTGGCTGTGGCTGATGCTTTTCATCGTCGCCTTCACGTCGGTGTCGATGAACCTGGGCAACGAGGTCGTCCGCCCGATCTTGAGGAGCATCTCCTCACTGACGCCGGACGCTTTCGACGACCGCACGCCGGCGCCGCTGAACGAGCCGATCACCCCGAAGGTGTCGTATGCGGCCGCCATCGACTTGGCGCGCGCTGAAGCCTTGAAGCGCAATTGGACGGAGCCCGCAGGCGGCGCATTTTATGGTGCCCAGTACGGCCTATACGCCATTCTATTCTTTGCCCCCGGCGAGGAGCACGGCAACGGCGGCATGCAGAAGATGCTGTTCGTCGACGGAAACGACGGTGCCATCGTCGGCGGCCGCATTCCGTGGGAGGGAACCGCAGCTGACATCTTCATGCAGATGCAATTCCCGCTTCACTCCGGCCGCATAGCGGGCCTGCCAGGTCGCGTCGTGCTGTCCATCATGGGCATCGTCGTCGCCATCCTTTCGGCGACCGGCGTCGTCATCTGGTTCAAGAAGCGCGCCGCTCGCACAACAGCCAAGCGGCGCGCTGCCATCGCCCGCTAGACCTACAAGTCCTGCGGACGCTGCGCGATCTCGCTGCGCCCGCAGACAGCGTAACGGCTGCCCGCTCAGTTCATATGCCAGCCATGGCTGACAATGATCGACTCGCCGGTCAACGCGTTGGTCTTGAACGCGGCCAGCAGCAGCGCCACCTCGGCGATGTCCGACACCATCGTGAACTGCTTGTCGACGGTCTCGCCCAGCATCACCTCCTTCACCACGCGTTCCTCGGTGATGCCGAGTTCGTGCGCCTGCTCTGGGATCTGCTTGTCGACCAGCGGCGTGCGCACGAAGCCCGGGCAGATGACGTTTGAACGAACGCCGTGCTGCGCCCCTTCCTTCGCCATCACCCGGGCAAAGCCCAAGATGCCGTGCTTGGCGGCGACGTAAGCGGACTTGAGCGGCGAGGCCTCATGGCTGTGCACTGAACCCATGTAGATGAGCGCGCCCGAACCCTGCTTGTACATGTGCTTGACGCACGCCTTCGTCGTCAGGAACGCGCCGTCGAGATGGATGGCAAGTAGCTTCTTCCAGTCGGAGAACGGGAAGTCCTCGATCGGATGCACGATCTGGATGCCCGCGTTCGACACGAGAATGTCCACGCCGCCGAATGCCTTCACCGTCGCTTCGACGCCGGCGTTGACCTCGTCCTCCTTGGTGACGTCCATCGCAACCGCAATAGCCGTCTTCTCATTGCCGAGTTCGCGTGCCGCCGCCGTTGCTGCATCGAGGTTGAGGTCGGCGATGACGACGCGGCCCCCCGCCTCGACATAGCGCTTGGCAATGCCGTTGCCGATTCCGCTCGCTGCGCCGGTGATCAGCGCAATCTTGCCGTCAAGCTTCATTGGATGGCTCCAATCAGGGTTTCAGATAGTCGTAGACAACCTTGCCGAGCCCGAGCGTGAGGTCGGCGACGATGTGGGTCGCGGAAACGATCTCGCGCACGGGCAGGTCAGCCACCGGCGCCAGTGCATGCGGGCGAAGGTCGAGCGCCGCAGGCCCGGTCCAGGCACCTTTCACCGCCACGTCTTCCAGCCGATAGTCGACCAGCTCCAGGATGCGCGGGCTGCCATCGACGTGCGGGATGATTTTCAGAAGATAGTTCGGCTTCACCAGTGAGGCGGCAACCGCGTCGAGATCGAGAGCCTTGTGCTTGTAGCCCATTGTCCCGGTCGCAACGCGGATCGGCCCATAATCCAGCGTGCCGATCAGCGTGTCGGTGACGACGCCGAGCGTCGGGTTGGCATACTTCTTTGGGAAGCCCCACAACTCGCGCCCGCCCAGGATCGGCGGCCCGTCGTTGAGAAACATCGCGTGCGAGTAGCTCCCCTCGACGCCGTTGAACTTCACCGGGATCACCTGCCCCGTCTCGCAGTAATCGCCGAAGCCGGTCGAATCCGGCATGCGGATGAACTCGTACTTCACCAGCGGCTCATCGAACGTCAGCGGCTCGGGAACCACCCGCTCCAGCGCCTCGCGATCCGTTCGATACGTGATGATCAGGAACTCACGATTGACGAAGCGATATGGGCCCGGCGGATATGCAGGGCTCGTCAGCGGCATGGCGAACGCGCTTCTACGGACATCGTCGATCTTCATGCGCTTTTCCTCACTTCGCTAGCATCGAGGTTCCGCGTACAGTCGAGAACCTTGACGCCTTGCTTCGGCGGCTCGCGATTGATCCATTCTGGATGACGCAGCGTGTTCTCGACATCGAGGCGCCCGTTGCGCCAATGTGAATCGACCGAATAGCGCGAGAACTCGTAATCGTTGGAGTGGCTCGAATAGGCTGCGCGACGATGGATGAGATGCACGATCGTGATCGCCGCATCGCATCCAAGTTCCGACAAAAGCTTCCAGTCGAGCGTCGCCTTCACGTCTTCAGGAAGGGTACGATCGAGCCTGCGGATTGCGCGCCTGACGCTCTGCATGCGCCGGAACATGTCGGTGTTGAGACGCGTCCGGCTCGAATAGCGGATGTCCTTCTCGCGCTGGGCAACATCCAGCAGTGTCTTGGGTAGGGGGCCGCGTGCGCTGAACAGATCGACCTGGAAGATGCACATGTCTTCGCGCGGTCCAGCGTAGTCGAGCACGTACTGCAGCGGCGTGTTCGACACCAGACCGCCATCCCAGTAGAGCTCGCCCTCGATAGTGATGGCCGGCAGCCCCGGAGGCAGAGCACCGCTGGCCATCACGTGCTCAGGTGTGATGGTGTCACCCTTGCCGGTGTCGAAGTAGCGCATATTGCCGGTATGAACTTCCACCGCGCCGACGCTGAATCGCGTTGCACCCGAGTTCAGATAGTCGAAGTCGACCAGATCCAGCAGCGTCTCGTGCAGCGGACGCGTGTCGTAGATGCTCACGGCATCAGGCTCCGCCTGCGGCAGCACCAGCGGGGAGGGCACGCGCGGCTCGAAAAAACCTGGAACACCGGTAGAGGCAACCAGAGCTGCGCTCGCTTCGACAAAGAAGCGGCGCGAAATGTCGTCTTCCAAGATCGGCGGCATCAGCAGTCGGCTAGATACCAGCTCCCAGAATTGCCGCAGCCGCTCGACGCGGCGCTCGGGCGGATTACCTGCGATAATCGATGCGTTGAGCGCGCCAATCGAGATGCCAGCCACCCAATCGGGCGCCAACGAACCCTCCGCCAACGCCTCGTAGGCACCGGCCTGATAAGCCCCTAGGGCTCCGCCACCCTGAAGGACTAGGACGTTCTTCTCATTGCGGCTCAAGCTGGGACTCCGAAACACATATCGTCAACCAGTGGCTAAGGCTGAGCGAAGTGTGCCCCAGAGGGGTTTTCCGAGTTCTTTAGATTGGGTGCGGCAATGCGAACCGTCCGCCGCTAATCGTAGCGCTGGTCTCCGCGCCGATCCCTTCGCGCTGGGCGATCGCTCGGACGCGGATGCGGGGGCTCGCGGTTCTCGGCATCGATCCTGGAGTCGGGCGGATCGAACGGCAGCGTCATGATACCGATGCCCATCGACACGCTGGAGAAGGTGATCACGTTGAAGCTGTAGAGCAGCAGCAGCGCGATGAAGGGCTCGCGCGTCTCGACCAGCAGATCCTTCAATCCGGCGAGATTGATGAGGATGATGAGTGATGCAATTGCGATACCGACAGCCGCACCAAGAATGAGGTGCAGGCCAAGAAAGCGCAGCAACGGAGGAATGCGTCCGTCGTCGTCGTCGAAGGGTCCGTGCTCACGCATTGGTTCGCACGCTCGCTGGATGGCCAGAACTAGCAGAATACAATCGGCACATTAGCGCCAAACGCTGCGCGGCGCCAACGGAAAGCGGCGGCCGGAATGGTTGAGGCACAAGTTAGAATGCTGATGATCAGGCAATCGTGCCGGATTGGCTTTGCTGAACGGCGGCGCAGTCGCTCTCCCAGTCGCGAATGCCCTCGCACATGGCATCGTAAACGGCGGCACCGACCGCTTCTCCAACTGCGGTGTGCTTGCCCGCATAGAGGACTTGATCCTCATGCAGTGGAGCCGCGACTGCGATGCAATCGGTTCCGGTCCCTGTGATCGTCACGCCGCCGCGCTGCACGCCGGCTTCCAGCACCGCCAGCGTGCGAGCTTCCGTCGCAATCGACATGGCTTCGATCAGCGCTGCTTCCGAGAGCGGCTTTGACACGTGCACCATAGTGTTGATGGTGCCGGGAAAGTGTGGCGGTTGATGCAGCCGCATGCCCACCCGCTCGCTGTTCGATAGTCCGACCGTCGTCAAACAGCGTGCGACAATATCCTCGACGCACGCTTCGGCGTAGCGATATCGTCGCACGTCGCGCGAAGTCACCAGGACGACCGCGTCATCGAGCCCGGCATCGGCAATGCGCGCCCTTATCACGTCGCCCGCATCGACATCGTGCGGCAGATCTTTGTTGCGCACTTCGAGCCAAGCGACGCGCTCCACGACCTGGAATCCGGGACGCAGCATCGACCAGCTCAGCACCCGCTGCGGGGCCGTAAACGACACGACGATGAGCGGCGGGCTGAGCTGGATCGACAATGGCGCATTCATGTGGCGCGATGGCTCTTGCTGCATCTCTAGCGTTGCTCGCGCCCGATCAGTTTGGCAACGGCCGGTGCATGATAGTTGCAGACCGCATCGATCAGCGCTTCTGGCTCCCGCTCGACGAGGACCATGTGCCGGTGCACCGGTTTCAGGAATTCCTCCGCGACGACGTGATCGAGGAACTGCAGCAACCCATCATAGAAGCCACGCACATTGAGGAAGGCGCATGGCTTCGCATGGCTGCCCAGCTGTGCCCAGGTCCACACCTCGAATATTTCCTCCAGTGTGCCGATGCCGCCAGGCAGGGCAACGAAAGCGTTGGATAGTTCGGCCATCAGAGCCTTGCGCTCATGCATCGAGTCGACGACCCGCAAATCGTCGAGACCGGTATGCGCAACTTCGAGGTCGACGAGACTGCGCGGGATGACGCCGATCACCTCGCCGCCGCCCTCGCGCACTGCATCCGCGACGGCCCCCATCAATCCGATGGATGCACCCCCATAGACGAGCCCGATGCCCGCGCGCGCCAGAGCGCGCCCGAATGTGACCGCGGCATCTCTATAGTCGGCGTGCCGGCCAGGGCTCGACCCGCAGAAGACGCATATTCGTCGCATGTTTGCTCCTCGGCCCGCGAGACGCCCGCCGCATATCAAAAAAGCATGCTCGTGACGAGGCCGAGCAGAGCCACGCTTGCTGCCTGGACCACGCAGGCCGTGCGGAACAGGCTCAGAGCGCGCCGGATGTCGGCCGCGCCAAGGTCGCTGCGGCCAGATCCCATCCACGCATCTTCCACCACCGCGCCGCCATAGCTTCTGGGTCCCGCGAGGCGGATGTCGAGCGCACCCGCCATCGCTGCTTCCGGCCATCCCGCGTTGGGCGAGCGATGCCGACCAGCGCCTTGCACCACGGCCTGCATGCCACCGCGCGCATCGAAGCCCGCTCGCACCCCGGCCGCCGCGATGATCAACAGCGCGGCAAGGCGCGAGGCGGGCAGGTTGATCAGGTCGTCGAGACGCGCCGCCGCCCAGCCGAACGCGTGATAGCGTTCGCTCTTGTGCCCGATCATGCTGTCGGCCGTATTCACCGCCTTGTAGAGCGCGGCTCCAGGCAGGCCACCGACGATCAGCCAGAACAGCGGCGCCACCACGCCATCGGAGTAATTCTCCGCAAGGCTCTCGATCGCAGCCCGGCTCACGGCCGCCTCATCGAGGTCGGCCGTATCGCGCCCCACGATCATGCCGACCGCCTTGCGTCCTGCGTCGATGCCGCCGTCCTCGAGCGCCTCGGCGACCGCCGTCACGTGCTCATAGAGGCTGCGCTGGGCGATCAGCATGCTGGCCGCCGCTCCGATCACCAACACGCTGAACGGCCACGGCAGCACCAGCCGGGTGACCGCCTCGAAGGCGACACAGGCCGCGGCCGTGGCCGCCATAACAACGATGAGGCAGGCCGTGCCGTTGACCCGCCGACGCCCAAATGAGAACCGCGGCAGGTTCCAGCGCGTCTCGCACCATGCTATCAGCCGGCCGATCCAGGTGACCGGATGGCCGATGCGCGCAAAAAGCCACTGTGGATAGCCACAGGCGGCGTCCAGCAGCAGAGCGACAAGCGACGTGAAGAAGAACATGCGCGGTGAGATCCGACCCTCGAGAAGAGCATGGTGCTAGCATGACCGCGGGACGCATAGAACCTGTCGATCACGGGGGTGACCTCGACACCGCGCGCCGCCGCTATCCGGGGGCGCAGCTACCATGGATCGATCTGTCGACCGGCATCAATCCCCGCCCATATCCCTTCACGATGCCGCCAATGGAAGCCTGGACGCAGCTGCCGCAGCGCTCGGCGGAGTTGGCATTGAGGCAGGCTGCCGCGGATCGCTACGGCGCCCCGGGCGTGGAGATGGTGGTCTCGGCGCCCGGCAGTCAGGCGCTGATCCAGGTTCTCCCGCGCCTGATCGATCCGGCCGACGTGACCGTCCTCGCGCCGACGTACGCAGAACATGCCATCGCCTGGGCCCGATGCGGGCATCGGGTCAGCGAGCGCTCCGCGATCGATGACGTCGGTGCTGCCCGCGTCGTCGTCGTGGTGAACCCGAACAATCCGACCGGGGCCATTGTCTCAACCGATGCTCTTTGCGAACTGGCGTCAGCGCTCGAGACGCGCCGCGGTCTTCTCGTCGTCGACGAAGCATTTGCAGACTTCGCACCCGAGGCGAGCCTCGTCTCCCGCCTGCCTGAGCGCTGCATCGTGCTGCGGTCGCTGGGCAAGGCCTATGGCCTCGGCGGCGTGCGCGCCGGATTTGCCATCGCCCAGCCGACACTGGCTGAAGAGCTTCGCGCCGAGATCGGCCCTTGGGCCGTCTCTGGCCCGGCACTTGCCATCGGCCGCGCGGCGCTCGCCGATGTCGATTGGCTGTCTGCAGCAAAGGCGCGGCTGACAGAGGATTGCCAGCGTCTCGATGCGATGCTGAAGGCGATAGGTATAACGCTCATCGGCGGAACGCATCTCTTCCGCCTCGTCCGGCACGACGACGCCGCCATCATCGCTGACCGGCTTGGCCGTAACGGCATTATCGTCCGCCGCTTCGCGGCTCAGCCGACATGGCTGCGCTTCGGCCTGCCCGGCAGCGAGGACGCGTGGAAGCGCCTCTCCAGCGCGCTCAAAGACTAGCTCGGCAAGCAGCTCTACGGCGTCCGAGACTTCAACTAGACACCCGGAGCATGCCGGGCGGCTGAGTTGTCGAGGTAGGAATCGAAGCACGCGGCAATCGAGCGAACGAATGGACGACCGCGATCGGTGACGCGGAATGCCTCGCCATCGCCCTCGACCAGCTGATCCTGATCCGCCTCCAGCAGCGCCTGCGCCTCCTGCAGGATTTCCTCAGACTGTGCGCCAAAGCGTTGGCGCAGTTCCTGAGCCGGAAATGTCAGGTCGCACATAAGCCGCTCGATCACGAAAGCGCGCATGCGATCGTTGTCGGTCAGTGCAATTCCGCGCGCCGTCGCCAGCCCATCCTCGCTGATACGTCGCGCATACTCTGGCGTCGCGGGATGGTTCTGCACATACCCATGCGGCAGGCGCCCGATCGCCGACGCGCCAAAGCCGATCAGAGCATCGGCCGCGTCCGTCGTGTAGCCCTGGAAGTTGCGCGCCAGATGCCCCTGCGCGAGCGGATCGTCCGGCAGAGCGAAATGGTCGAGGCCGATGCGAACATAACCTGCGCGCGTCAGAACGCGAGCAAGCCGGCTCGCTTGTCCGAACCGCTCGACCGAGTCGGGCAACGACGCCGTCGCAATGAGCCGCTGATGCTTGAGCCGCTCCGGCAGGTGCGCGTATCCGAACGCAGCGATGCGCGTAGGTCGCAACTCCAGCACCCTATCCAATGTGCTCTGCAGGCTGGAGCGCGCCTGATACGGCAATCCGTACACGAGATCGACGTTGACAGAATGAATGCCGTGCGCACGGAACGCTTCGACTGCGCGTTGCGTCTGCTCGAACGACTGCTTCCGATTGATCGCCGCTTGCACTTTCGGATCGAAATCCTGGATGCCGATCGACACGCGATTGACGCCAGCCCGTGCGAAAGCAACGACACGATCCTCATCGAGCCCGCGCGGGTCGACCTCGACGGCAAACTCCGCATCGTCCGCCCAGCGGAACAGCCGCCTTTGCAGATAGGCCAGCTTGAGGATGTCCTCAGCCGAGAGAATATTCGGCGACCCCCCGCCCCAGTGGTTGTGCATCACCACATGCTCGGCCGGAAAGATCTGTGCGACGTGTTCCATCTCCGCGTAGAGCGACGTGAGATATTCGCTCACCGGCTCGTAGCGGCGCACGGCCTTGGTGCAGCACCCGCAGTACCAGCAAAGCTCGTCGCAGAATGGAATGTGGGAGTAGAGCGACAGCCGCGTGCCTGGCTTCAGCTCGGCGAGCCACGCCCGATATGTAGCAGCCCCGACGTCCGCCGAAAAATGCGGGGCAGTGGGGTAGCTGGTGTACCGCGGCACCGGGGTGGAATACCGCTTTGCGAGTTCGAGGCTCATGGGAAATTCCGTGCAAATCCGCTTGCCGTCGTCGGCACGATCGAGATTTACCGCCGCGCGCGTCTGCACCACTTGATGCTGGTCAAAGGCTCAGCTCCGCCCCACGCGACAGACTGAACATTGGCAAGCACATTAGTGAACCTGCTTGCCGATGTGAGGGAACGACAACTCACCGCTGCAGAGCAGGTTGAGCGGGAAGCGGAGCACAGGCCGCATGCTCCACCACTTATCGCAGAGTGACTTTTCTGCGTCCGAATAGGACTTCGGCAACCGCGCCGCGAGTTCGCCGTCGAGACACAGGTGCGACAGGCGGGCCGAATGCGCTTGCCTTAGGAGAGCTGCGAGGTTGTCGTCGATGGGATCACGTTCTCCCACCAGCTTATCGAGCTGACGTCCGATTTGAGCGTGCTGCTGCGACAGGCTGGCGTGGTCGGCGCACCGCTGAGAGACGAGCTGCGCAACGGCTTCTCCGTGGCGCGCGGTGAGAATCGGGAAGATGACCCCTTCCTGAAAGCTGACGTGCTCGCTCCAGCTCCCCTCCAGGGTACGGCTGAGAATGCGGGCGATCCGTAGATCGCCCCCTGCCGGAAGGGTGTCAGCCAGGGCCGCCAAGGCGTGGCTGATCTCCCTTTGCAGCACCGCATCCGCGTGAACACGTGCGTTAATGTCGCTACAGCTATGCATGCAGGGACACTAGTCAGCTGATGCACCTGCGCTTTGACAAAAATCATCCCGCGCCAGATGGGGTCAGCTGTTACACTCTCTTACAATTCGTCACGAGCCCGGCATATCGGCGCGGCAAGCCTGTCTTTTAATCCATTCTAACGATCACCACGATCCAAGGACGGAGAAGACGATGCTAGCGATGCAGGCCGACGAGGTTCTGAACGTCTCTCACGCTGCGGCAGGTAGTCTTGCGGGTTCTCTGGATGAGCGCATGGCACACGCGGTTATGCGGCGCTTGGTAGCCAAGGAGCACGTCTTCTGTGAGGGCGACGATCGCCAGCACGTCTTTCGCGTCGAGGATGGTGTCATTGCCGTCTACAAGACCCTTCCCGACGGCCGCCGCCAGATCATTGATTTCGCCTACCCCGGAGATCTCATCGGGCTGGGTGTCCTCAGCGAGCACGTGCTGAGCGCCCAGGCGACCGTACCCTCCCGCGTCCGCTGCCTTTCTGCCGCCTCGCTCGAGCGGATGGCCGAAAGCGACGCCAGCCTTGCGCTGAAGCTCTATAAGTCGGTCTGTCAGGAACTTGCCGCCACGCGCAGCCTGCTCGTTACCGTTGGTCAGCGTAGCGCCATCGAGCGCGTCGCAGCCTTTCTTATTGCACTGCACCGTCGCACCGCCGCGAGCGGATCTTCGATCATCAAGCTCGCCATGCGCCGCAGCGACATCGCCGACCTGCTCGGCCTCACCATTGAGACCGTCAGCCGCACCCTGACCAAGCTTCGCATCATGGGTGTGATCGACATCGAGCAAGGCGGCTCGCGCGTCCAGTTGCTCGATCAGGCGCGTCTCGTCGAGTTGGCGAACGAGTAGTTGCTCACGAACGCCTAGTTATCCAGGCCTTCGTCCCGTGGGCCGGATATGCCGGCGCCACCGCCCCGAGCTGCATTCGCCGACCGGATGCGGCTTCGGGGATGGTGGCGCCGCATTCATTTATGCTGATCAATTCCGCTTCCGAGACCCGCACCTCTTCTCGCGGACACTGCAATGCGTCAGGCTTGAAGGACGCGACCGACCGAGCCACGCTGTGATGGTCACGACACTGAGCTGTGGCAATCGTCCTGTGTGCGAGCGTGCCGCAAGGCCAATTTGATCAGCCTCAAGCAGCAGGCACCTAACTCGATGCAACCAAACGATAGCGATGCAATGCGAGAGAAATGGCCGAGAAATCAGCTACCCTTTCGTCGCACACTTGATCGCCGTCAATGGGCGGCGGGCATTGTGGCTCGTATCGTTTACCGTCCGGGGAGAGACGAGGTTTGACGATGAAGGCAACAACCAGCGAAGAGGTCATCGCACTATCAGGTGCGACTGCGACAATCGTCGCAGTAATCATAGGCGCCATCGGCGCCGTGCTAGCAATATTCGGTCAGGACGAAGTGATACGCCTCCACGGCGCGCTCTTCCTTCTGGCTGCAGCTGCTGGCGGCTACTATGTTCTGACGCATCCGCGTCAGGGGGGAGCCGACGAGCAGGCCCACTACATGGATGGGCCGATCAAGGTGGCGACGATCGCCGCCGTGTTTTGGGGGATTGTAGGGTTTCTCGTCGGCGACATCATCGCCTGGCAGCTAGCCTTCCCCGTCCTCAACCTCGATCTGCCATGGACCAACTTCGGGCGCATGCGCCCGGTGCATACGTCGGCAGTGATTTTCGCCTTTGGCGGAAACGTTCTTCTTGCCACGTCGCTGTATGTCGTCCAGCGCACCAGCCGCGCCCGCATCGCCGGGTACTGGTCGCCGTGGTTCGTCATTTGGGGCTATCAGCTCTTCATCGTTCTCGCAGCGTCGAGCTACGTCCTCGGCGCGACCGAGGGGCGCGAGTACGCCGAGCCGGAATGGTACATCGACCTGTGGCTGACGCTGGTGTGGGTTGTTTACCTGCTGGTGTTCCTGGGAACGCTGTGGAAGCGCAAGGAACCGCACATCTACGTGGCCAACTGGTTCTACCTGGCGTTCATCGTGACGATTGCGATGCTGCACATCGTCAACAACCTCTCCATCCCGGTCTCGTTCCTGGGGTCCAAGAGCTACTCGCTGTTCTCGGGTGTCCAGGATGCCATGACCCAGTGGTGGTATGGCCATAACGCCGTCGGCTTCTTCCTGACCGCCGGCTTCCTCGGCATCATGTACTACTTCATCCCCAAGCGCGTTGAGCGGCCGGTCTACTCCTACCGCTTGTCGATCGTGCACTTCTGGTCGCTGATCTTCCTCTACATTTGGGCGGGTCCGCACCATCTGCACTACACCGCGCTTCCGGACTGGACGCAGACACTCGGTATGACCTTCTCGATCATGCTGTGGATGCCCTCGTGGGGCGGCATGATCAACGGCCTGATGACGCTGTCGGGCGCCTGGGATCGCCTGCGTACTGATCCAGTCGTGCGTCTGCTCGTCGTGTCGGTCGCCTTCTACGGCATGTCGACCTTCGAAGGCCCGCTCATGTCGATCAAGTCGGTCAACTCGCTGTCGCACTACACCGACTGGACCATCGGTCACGTGCACTCCGGTGCTCTGGGCTGGGTCGGAATGGTGTCATTTGGCGCGATCTACTGCCTCGTTCCCTGGCTGTGGAAGCGTCGTGGCCTCTATTCGATCCGCCTCGTGGAGTGGCACTTCTGGACCGCGACTGTGGGCATCGTCCTCTACATCTCCGCGATGTGGGTGTCGGGCATCACGCAGGGTCTGATGTGGCGCGCCTACGACAAGCTTGGCTTCCTCAAGTACTCGTTCGTCGAGACGGTTGAGGTCATGCATTGGCCGTACGTTATCCGCGCCACTGGTGGTCTCTTGTTCCTCCTCGGTGCTGTGTTCATGGCCATCAACGTGTGGCGCACGATCCGCGGTGAGGTTTCATCTGACATTGCCGACCAGCCGGAATCCGCGGCCGCGCCTGAACTGCGCCACGCTGCGACTGCCGTGCCGGCCGAGTGAGGGAACCATGAAGCACGATTTTTTCGAAAAGAACTCGATGGTGCTGCTGATCGGCATCCTGATTGTGGTGTCGATCGGCGGTCTGGTGGAGATCGCCCCGCTATTCCTGCTCAACTCGACCATCGAGAAGGTGCAGGGCATGCGGCCATATTCTCCGCTCGAGCTGGCAGGGCGTGACATCTACCTTCGCGAAGGCTGCTATAACTGCCACTCGCAGATGATCCGCTCGCTGCGTGACGAGGTTGAGCGCTACGGGCACTACAGCCTCGCCGCCGAGAGCATGTACGATCACCCGTTCCAGTGGGGATCGAAGCGCACCGGGCCCGATCTTGCTCGTGTCGGTGGCAAGTACTCCGACAACTGGCACGTCGACCACATGCACGATCCGCGCTCCGTCGTTCCCGAGTCGGTCATGCCCGGCTATCCGTTCCTTGCCAAGCGCAAGCTTGACCATGCGGATATGGCCGAGCGCATGAAGACGCTGCGTCTCACCGGCGTACCTTACACCGATGAGATGATCGAGAATGCGCAGGCCGACCTGGTCGCGCAGATCACGCCCGACAGCGCGGAATCCAAAGCGATGCTTGGGCGATACCCGAAGGCGCAGGTTCGCAAGTTCGACGGCGCCCAAGGAGATCAGCCGACCGAGCTCGATGCAATGATCGCCTATCTTCAGATGTTGGGAACGCTCGTCGACTTCGCCAAGTTCGACGCAGCCGGTCCCAACCTACGCTGAGGCCATGCCATGACATATCACGCTGCGACGGTTCTCTCGCAGACCATAGCCCTGGTGCTCTTCGTAAGTCTGTTCCTGGCCATCGTCGCCTATGCGTTCTGGCCGGGAAACAAGAAGAAGTTTGATCAAGCGGCGCAGGTGCCGCTTGAGGACAAGAATGACGAACCGGAGGGAGACGGTCGATGACGGAGAAGCACGTAGACAGCGTCACCGGCGTTGAAACGACCGGTCACGTCTGGGATGGCGATCTTAGAGAGTTGAACAAGCCGCTGCCACGCTGGTGGCTGTACGTTCTCTACGCATGCATCGTTTGGTCGATTGGCTATTGGGTCTTCTATCCAGCTTGGCCTGTGGTCAACGGCGACTACACCAAGGGTATGTTCGATTACAGCCAGCGCGGCGAAGTCAGCAAGGAAGTCGCCGCAGCCAAAGCGGCACAGTCGAAATACTTCGAGCAGATCGCTGCAACGCCGGTCGGCGAGATCACCAAGAACGAGGAACTGCTTCCATTCGTAATGGCTGGCGGCGCTGCAGTGTTTGGTGACAGGTGCGGCCCGTGCCACGGCAAGGGCGGAGGCGGTGCCGTTGGTTACCCGAACCTCAACGATGACGATTGGCTGTGGGGCGGCACGCCCGAAGCGATCCAGCAGACCATTACGCACGGCATCCGCTCTGGTGATCCGGAAGCCCGCGACATGGCGATGCCCCGCTTCGGTCTTGACGGCGTCCTTAAGCCTGCCGAAATAGCAGATACTGCCCAGTATGTGCTGTCTCTATCGGGACACTCGACTGATGCAGCGGCTGCGGAGCGCGGCAAGACGATCTTCGCCGACAACTGCGTCGCCTGTCATGGCGAGGAGGGCAAGGGCAACCAGGACATGGGCGCTCCGAACCTCACCGATGGCATTTGGCTCTATGGCGGCAAGCTCGCCGACATTGAGAAAACCATCGAGACGGGTCGGGGCGGCGTCATGCCCTACTGGACCGGGCGCCTCGATCCCGTAACCATCAAGATGCTGGCCGCATACGTGCACTCGCTTGGTGGCGGCCAATAGAAACCTGAACCCCCACTGGCGAGGACTCGCCGTGAATATGATGAACAGAACGACAGAAGTCGACGCGGGACCGTCAGTCGGGGGTTATGCCGGGCGCCAGAAGATTTACCCTAAGCTGGCGCACGGCAATTTTCGCAAGCTGAAGTGGGCGGTGATGATCGCCACACTCGGCGTCTACTACCTGCTGCCTTGGCTCCGCTGGGACCGCGGGCCGAACCTGCCCGATCAGGCGTTTCTGCTCGATTTCGCTAATCAGCGCCTGTTCTTCGGCCCTATCGAGATCTGGGCGCAGGAACTTTATTACATCACCGGCATCCTCATTCTGTCGGCGCTCGGGCTCTTCCTCGTTACGGCCCTCGCCGGACGTGTGTGGTGCGGTTATGCCTGCCCGCAGACCGTCTGGACCGATCTCATGATCGCGGTCGAGCGCATCTGGCAGGGTGATCGCAACGCCCGCATGCGTCTCGACAATGCGCGCTGGTCCTTCAACAAGATTTGGCGCAAGGCTGGCACGCACGCCACGTGGCTGCTGATCGGCTTGGCCACCGGCGGTGCGCTCGTCTTCTATTTCCGCGATGCGCCAACACTTGCGCATGAGCTCCTTACCGGTGACGCACCCACCGTTGCTTACGTCTTTCTCGGCGTCTTCACCGTGTCGACCTATCTTCTCGGAGGCATCGCCCGCGAGCAGGTGTGCATCTATATGTGTCCCTGGCCGCGCATTCAGGGAGCGATGTTCGATGCCGACTCGCTGCTTGTCTCCTATCGTGATTGGCGCGGCGAGCCACGCGGCCCGCACAAGAAGGGCCAGTCCTGGGAAGGCCACGGCGACTGCGTCGACTGCACCGCGTGCGTCACTGTCTGCCCGATGGGTATCGACATTCGCGACGGCGCTCAGCTCGAGTGCATCCAGTGCGCACTCTGCATCGATGCCTGCGACGAGATCATGGATCGCGTCGGCCGTCCGCGCGGCCTCATTGCCTACGACACCTTCAAGAACCTCGAAGCATCTACGCACGCCGAGCGGGTTCCGATCCGCCTCATTCGCCCGCGCACCATGGTCTATACGGCGCTCATCGCCTTGGTCAGCGGCGTAATAATGTTTGCCTGGTCCAATCGCTCGGACCTGGATGTGAACATCCTGCACGACCGCAACCCTATGTTCGTGCAGCTCTCCGACGGCAGCCTGCGCAATGGCTACGTGGTCAAGCTCATGAACAAGGAGCACGACCCGCGCCGCCTGCATCTTGAGTTGTCGGGTCTAGATGGCGCCCAGCTGCAGATCGTCGGCCTCCCAGGAGAGCGCCCAACGATCGAGGTCGTACCGGATAATCTGCGTGCTCTGAAAGTGTTCGTCACCGTTCCGGCTGCTTCGCGCGCTAAACTGTCGGGTAGCGCCACGCCGTTCCGCTTCGCCATCATCGATCCGGCGGCGAGCGAAACGGTGTATCATGATGCAACATTCCGGGGGCCGGCCAATGAGTGAGCCTGTAGCTAGCAAGCCGCGTAAGTCCCGCATGAGTGGTCGGCACGTCCTGATGTGCTTCCTCGGCTTCTTCGGCATCATCTTCGCCGTCGACGGCTTCATGATCTATCAGGCTGTCTCCACCTTCGGAGGCATCGAAACGCCCGACGCATACCGCAAGGGTCTCGAATACAACGCCAGTATCGCCCAGGATGAGCGCCAGACCGCGCTCGGCTGGCGCGACGACACCAAGTTCGCCAGCACGCCCGAGCGGCTCCAGGTGGCGCTTCGCGACAAGGAGGACAGCGCCGTCGCCGGTAAGCGCGTCGTTGCCACGATCGGTCGACCAGCCACCAATCGGCATGATGTGACGGTCACGCTCGCCGAGACCGCCCCTGGCCTTTACGAAGCAGCGTTTCCGGGCGCCGTGGAAGGCACTTGGATCATCGATCTTAGCGCTTACGATGCCGGTAGCTCGAACGAGCCCGTATATCAGGCGCGGAGACGTGCATGGATCAAGCCGTAACACTGCCGCGTGCAGCATCGGCGCGCCCGAGCGCCGACGATTCGCTGCCGCCGACGACGACCGTTTCGCTGATCGTCGAGAACATGCAGTGTGGAAGCTGCATGGGCCGCATTGAGCGCGCCCTGCAGGCAACGCCCGGTGTCGCCTCTGCGCGCGCCAGCCTCACCGCCAAGCGCGTGGCCGTCACCTTCGATAACCGGACCACCGAGCCGCAAAGGCTCATCGATGCCCTCGACCGCACCGGCTACCGCGCCGCTGAATCCGTCGGTGGCGCCGACGAGAGCGCGACCGCCCGCGCCGATGATTTGCTGCGCCGACTCGGCGTCGCCGGCTTTGCCGCCGCCAATGTCATGCTGCTCTCGGTCTCGGTCTGGGCCGGGCATGCCAGCGACATGGACCAGTCCGCCGCCGACCTGTTCCATTGGCTGTCGGCACTGATCGCCATGCCGGCCATCGCCTACTCCGGGCAGCCGTTCTTCCGCTCCGCGCTCACCGCCCTGCGCGCACGCCATCTCAACATGGACGTGCCGATTTCGCTCGGCATCCTGCTCGCCACGGGAATGAGCCTCTATCAGACGATGCGTAGCACTGATCAGGTGTACTTCGACGCCGCGATCATGCTGACGTTCTTCCTCCTCATTGGGCGCTACCTCGATGAGAAGGTGCGCGTACGCGCGCGCGGCGCCGCCGAAAACCTCCTCGGACTGAAGGCCCTGTCCGCCAACGTCATCGGCGAGGATGGTGCCGTCCGTCGACTCGCCGCCCGCGCGCTCGAGCCGGGCATGCGCATCCAGGTTGCGGCTGGCGAACGCATCCCTGTAGACGGACGCGTCCTAAGTGGCGCAACGCACGTCGACACCAGCCTCATCACCGGTGAGACCGTGCCCCGCCGCGCGGCCTTTGGTGAAATGGTGCACGCTGGCACCGTCAATATCGACAGCGCCATCGTCGTCGAAGCGACCGCCACTGACGACAATACGCTGCTGGCCGATATTGCCCGTCTGGTGCAATCGGCAGAGCAGGGCCGCGGACACTATGTCCGCCTCGCCGATCGCGCCGCACGCTTCTACGCGCCGGCCGTGCACATTCTCGGCGCCGTCACCCTGATTGGATGGCTGGTCGCCGGCGCCGCCTTCGAGCAGTCGCTCACCTACGCCATCGCCGTGCTCATCATCACCTGCCCGTGCGCGCTCGCCCTCGCGGTGCCGGCGGTTCAGGTGGCAGCAGCGGGGCGGCTCTTCTCCAAGGGCATCATCGTCAAGGCTGCAGACGGACTGGAACGCCTCTCCGACATCGACACGATCGTCTTCGACAAGACGGGTACGCTTACGCGCGGCGAGCCATCGTTGGCCAATGCGGATGCCATCGACGATGCAACGCTGGCCGCAGCGGCCTCGCTCGCCATTGCCAGCCGTCACCCCTATTCGCGCGCCGTCGTGCGCACGGCCCGCGAGCGCAGCCTCACATTCGCGATCGCCGAAGGCGTCACCGAGCATCCCGGCAGCGGATTGATTGCTGCGTCGCCTCGCGGCGAGCGTCGTCTCGGTTCCGCAAGCTGGGTCGGCATCCCCGCAGCCGAAAGTTCCGACGCCCATGTCGCTTCCCTCTGGTTCCGGGAGGGCGGCAACGCACCGATTGCGCTGCACTTCGAGGACAGCCTCCGCTCCGACGCTCCAGGCGTCATCGCCGCGTTGAAGCACGCCGGATTCCGTATCGTGCTGCTTTCCGGAGATCGTATCGACCCGGTGCGCGCGGCCGCCGAAGGAGCTGGTATCAGTGATTGGTTCGCCGAAGTGCGGCCCGACGGGAAGATCGCGCGCCTTGAAGCACTGAAGTCGGAAGGCCGCCGCGTTCTCATGATCGGCGACGGCCTCAACGATGCGCCGGCGCTCGCCGCAGCCCACGCATCGATCTCTCCCTCGACCGCAGCCGACGTCAGTCAGACTGCCTCTGATGCCGTTTTCCAGGGCGAACCGCTCGCGCCTGTCATCGAACTGCTCAGCGTAGCTCGTGCATCTCAGCGCATGGCGATCGAGAACTTCGCCATCGCCATCGCCTACAACTGTGTTTCGGTACCCCTGGCCATGGCCGGCTTCGTCACGCCGCTCATTGCAGCGCTCGCCATGTCGCTATCGTCGATCGCCGTGACGGGCAACGCCCTGCGGCTGCGCGGCAGAAGGCTCACTCTCGGCAAAGGACCAGCACGATGACATCGCTCGTCTGGTTGATCCCCTGTGCACTCGCGCTCGGCCTGCTCGGGCTCCTGGCATTCTTATGGGCCCTGCGTTCAGGCCAGTTCGAGGATCTGGAAGGGGCTGGATGGCGCGCGATCCAGGATGAAGAGCCCGGCGACGCATCGAGGGCGGCTGAAAACGTAGAGAAGCCCAACCCATAGCGACGTGTGCCGCACAGGCCGCAAAAGGCTTCAGTCGCTGTGCTTGGAGCCGCTACCGTCGTGCGTCAGCAGCAGATCGCACTTCCACTCGAGAAGGACCCGAGAAAAGCCCAGTTGCTGCTCGGGGCTTAGCGCGTCGACAATAACGATCGACGCACCGAGCTCAAGTTGAGCTGCAACCTGCTGATAGAGGCGACCGCAGCCCATCAGGGACAGGGGAGGCAGGCCATCGAAGTCCTGCGCCAATAGCGGCTCACCATTTGAAAGCACGCAGACCGCATGCGCCGTGCCGCGCAGCTTCCTGGCTACACCGCTGGCGCAGTCCGCGTCGTTGAAGACGCCGATAACCAGCCGGGGCCGCGGATTGGCGCCATTCTGGCAGCCGCCACAGCAGGCGCTGGGATTACCATCGATGTGATCTTCGGTCACCGGGCACCACTCGCGTGATGGACGAAATTAACCCACACCCTAGCGGCAAGGCGTCGCCGGGGTTTGACCTGATTGTGCGCTTGTGTGACAGCATGTAACAGGAATGAACCTTACTCAGCCGGCCCCCCGCCCCATGTCCGCAGCAGAACGGCAGACCATTCTCATCGTCGACGACGAGCCCGAGGTGCGCACGCTTCTACGCACCGGTCTGGAAGGCGAGGGATTTTCGGTCCTTGAAGCCTCCGATGGAGGCCAGGCCGTGACCCTCATAGAGCGGGTCCCGATCAGCCTCGTGACGCTGGATTTGAAGCTCGGCGGCGAGGACGGCCTCAAGGTCGCGCGCGAACTGCGCGTGGTCAAGAACGTCCCGATTATCATGATCACCGGCAAGAGCGACGCCATCGACCGCGTGGTGGGTCTCGAGCTCGGCGCCGACGACTACATCCCCAAGCCATTTCTCATGCGCGAGGTGATCGCTCGCGTGCGTGCGGTACTGCGGCGCTATGCGGCCAGCAATGCGCCAGCAAGTGGCGCTACCTCTGAGGGTGAGGAATGTTACGGGTTTGATGGCTGGAAGGTAGATTTGCTGCGCCGCGAAGTGCGCGATCCCTCCGGCGAGCTGCGCGACCTCACCACCGCCGAGTTCAATCTGCTGGCGCTGCTCGTGCAGAGAGCCGGCCGCGTCCTCTCGCGCGACGAGATCATGGACCTCTTGAAAGGTCACGACTGGACGCCGATGGATCGCTCCATCGACGCGCTCGTTGCGCGCCTGCGCAAGAAGCTGGAGCCCGATAGCGAACGCCCCATGCTGGTGAAAACCGTGCGCGGCGTCGGCTACGTGTTCGCCGGATCGGCCAAGAAGCTCTGACGCCCTGGCGATAAGCGCTGCACACGGGGCGAGGGTGCGGCCCTACGTGTCGCGATGCAAAGCATCGTGTAGGGACACCGCCAATTCCGCGCGCTTGTAGGGTTTGCGTAGGATGGGGTTGCCGCCGTAAGCAGCCGGATCGTGACGCGTCTCTTCCGCGGCATATCCGGTCGTCAGCACGACCCTCGTCCCAGGCACATGCTCGCCAATCCAGCGTGCCAGCTCATAGCCCGACATGCCACCTGCCATGACAATATCGCTCAACACGAGATCGACATGCTCGCCGCTCTGCAGGATGCGAATTGCCGCCGGGCCACTTTCTGCCTCGAGCACCACGTAGCCCAGACCTTCGA